>NZ_JBVHRI010000023.1:74403-153391 GCF_055566975.1 Streptomyces sp. NPDC027189 | reverse complement strand
CCGGACAGCGTGACGGACCCACGCCGCCCGGCACAGCATCGAGCCGGCGCGTCACATCACAACAGGGCAAACGTTGCCTGATGCGGCACTAGCTCATCAAGGCGTCCATCGTCGGCGCGACGTCTCACGTCAATGTGTCGCGCATTCTCAGAAGGGTGCAGCTCTCCTGTAGGAAGCTGCACCCCACGACCAGCTAAAATTACGGCTTCGCTCGGCAAGGCTGTGCGACACGCACCGCCTGCACGACAATGGCCGACGGGACAGACGTCCCCTCGTTGCCCTGAACGCCTTGATGCTCTTGGAGCCCTCGCCTTGACGCTCTCTGTCCCTCCCTCGCCTACCGCGCTCGAAGCCGTGTTTAAGCGGGTCGTCGAGCGCAAGGCTGTGCGCGCCGAAGCGACACTGCAGGCCGACATCCGCCAGTTCCTGCTGGATGCGGACCTCAACCTCGGCGAGCAGGACCTCCTGAATCCCGTGCTGGAAGCGCAGGTGGGCGACGGCACCGGTCACCGCATCGATATTGAGATGGGCGCGACCGTCATCGAGGTCAAGAAGGACATCAGCCGCCCAAAGATCCGCAAGGAAGCGGTCGCGCAACTGGCGAAGTACGTGCGGGCCCGGACAGAGCAGCGCGAGCGCCGGCACGTCGGCATCCTCACCGACGGCGCTGACTGGCGCGCCTACACGCTGGTCAACAACGAGCTGAACGAGGTAAACCATTTCGATGCGCGGGAGCGCAACGTCAAGGCGCTGGACCTGGTCCGGTGGCTCGAAGGTGTCCTGGCGACGTCCGAGGGCGCGGTACCCACGCCGGATGCCATCGCAACCCGCCTTGGAGCGGACAGCGTCGCCCACTCCATCGACAAGGCGGTCCTAGCTGCGCTGTACGAGGAAAACAAGAGTCTGCCGACCGTTCAGCTGAAGCGCGACCTGTGGTCGCGTCTGCTGCGCAGTGCCCTGGGCGCCCAGTTTGAGGACAGCGACGATCTGTTCATCGAGCACACGCTCCTCGTGAACACCGCCTCGATCATCGCCCACGCGGTGATGGGCATCGACGTGAAGGACACCCCGCCCGCCTCGCTGGTCAACGGTCAGCTGTTCACACAGGCCCGGATCTCGGGTGTGGTCGAATCGGACTTCTTCGGCTGGCCACTGGAAGTCGAGGCCGGCGAGGGCTTTGTCCAAGATCTGTCTCGTCGCCTCGCCGGCTTCGACTGGTCAAGGGTCGAGCACGACGTACTGAAGGTTCTGTACGAGTCGGTGATCGCCGCAGAGACCCGTAAGAACCAGGGGGAGTACTACACACCGGACTGGCTGGCCGAAGCGACGGTGATCGAGGCTGTCCCCGATCCGCTGAATCTGCGGATCATGGACCCGTCGTGTGGTTCTGGCACGTTCCTGTTCCACGGCGTCCGCCGCTATCTGGCGGCCGCACGGGACATCGGGATGCCTCTGCGAGAGGCGCTGGATGGGCTCCATGACCATGTTGCCGGCATCGATCTCCACCCCGTCGCCGTGGCGCTGGCCCGCGTCACGTACCTCCTCGCCATCGGCCGCGAGACGCTTACCTCCGAAGAGCGCGGCCCGATAAGTGTCCCCGTCTACCTGGGCGACAGCCTCCAGTGGGACCAGCGCACCGACCTCATCGACCACGGCCACCTCGTCATCAAGACCGGCACGGGCAACCAGCTCTTCACCAACGAACTGCGCTTCTCCGAAGACCTGCTGCAAGACGCCAGCCGCTTCGACGCGATCGTCAACGAACTCGCCGACAAGGCAGCCGACCCACACCGGGCTCAAGGCAAGTTGCCCTCCCTCGCTGCCCTCTTCAACCGGCACGGGGTCTCCAGCTCGGACGACCGGGAAGAGCTGACGGACAACTTCCGTGTCCTATGCGATCTCGTCGACGAGGGCCGCAACCACATCTGGGCCTACTACGTTCGAAACCTGGCCCGTCCCATGTGGCTGTCCCGCGCCGAGAACCGCGTTGACGTTCTCATCGGCAACCCGCCCTGGCTGTCCTACCGGCACATGCCGGACGATATGCAGACAACCTTCAAGGACATGATGCAGGCCCGCGGCCTCTGGAAGGGCTTCGAGGTCGCCACCCACCAGGACCTTTCTGGCCTGTTCATCGCTCGCGCTGTCCAGCAGTACCTACGCGAGGGCGGTTCCTTCGCCTTCGTCGTCCCCAACCCCGTACTGGATCGCCCCTACTGGACCGGCTTCCGCAGCGGGGAATGGACCGACCCCGACCACCCCGTCAAGGTCAACTTCACCGGCTCCTGGGATCTGCGCCGGCTACGTCCGCACTTCTTCCCCCGCGCTTCCGCCGTCATCTTCGGCCGCCGCCGCTCCCTCGCCATCGGTCAGCAAGGCAACAGCGCCGTCGCACTGCCCAGGCAGACCGAGATCTGGACCGGGAAGATCGCCAAGAGCGCGGCTCGTTGGGAACACGCCAAGGGCTGGATCACTCGCAAGGCAGGTGAGCTGCGCTACCCCAAGGATGGGCTCATCAGCTCGCCGTACCGGGACCGGTTCGGACAAGGGGCAACCGTCGTTCCCAAGGTGCTCTTCTTCGTCCAGGAGCAGGCTGCCAGCCCCCTCGGGCTCGGCGGCGGTCGAGTCTCGGTCCGCTCGCAACGCAGCACTATGGAGAAGAAGCCCTGGAAGGAACTCCCCGACCGGGAAGGATCGGTCGAGAAGCAGTTCGTCAGGCCCGTCCTGCTCGGCGAGCACGTCGTTCCCTACCGGATCATGGGTGCTGATAAGGCCGTCCTCCCCATCGAAGGGACGAATACCCTCATGGACGGCGAACACGACCACCTTGACCGATACCCGGACTTGGCGAAGTGGTGGCGCGACGCGGAACGACTCTGGGAAGACAACCGCTCCAGCGCCCGGCTTTCTCTGGCCGAGCAGCTCAACTTCCGGAAGAAGCTAACCGAGCAGCTTCCCGGCGCACCCCTACGAGTGGTGTACGGCGCGTCCGGAATGCACATGTCTGCCGCGCTGGTGGACGATCCGAAC
This sequence comes from Streptomyces sp. NPDC027189, assembly GCF_055566975.1. Taxonomy (NCBI): domain Bacteria; kingdom Bacillati; phylum Actinomycetota; class Actinomycetes; order Kitasatosporales; family Streptomycetaceae; genus Streptomyces; species Streptomyces sp. NPDC027189. The sequence continues at coordinate 150,361 of NZ_JBVHRI010000023.1, read as the reverse complement.
GCGGTTATTGAGCACGCCCTGTACTGGGCTACGGTCGCCACCCGGCAGGAGGGCATGTACCTCCTTGCGCTGCTCAATACCCCACGTCTTACGGAGGCCGTGCGCCCGCTGATGTCTTACGGCAAGGACGAGCGGCACATCGACAAGGCCGTATGGGAGCTGCCCATCCCGGACTTCGACCCTGCCGACGCCAAGCACGTACGAATCGCGGAGATCGGTGAGACTGAGGCCGAGCGGATCGCAGAGCTGAAGTTCGAGGGCGGCAAGAGCTACATCCAGATCCGCCGAGCCCTGCGCGACTTCCTCCTCAGCTCCACCGACGCCGAGGAACTGGATCAACTGGTCACCGAACTACTCGGCTGAGAAGCGTCCCGCACCTCAACCGTTCCCCTCTCGGGCCCCTTCCCGGGCCGAGGGGGGAGCGCACGTCACTCAGGAAGAGCCGCACTCTCCTCCTCAGAAGTTGCCGCCTGCGCTCGTACTTCGACGACCACGCCTGCAGTTGCAGGCTGCGCTAATGTGCGTCGCCGGCCGAACCACGCCACGGACGGCCCGCATGACGCTGATACCGTCCCCGCATGGATCTCGCCCAGGCTCAGGCCCTCTCCGCGCCCGTGACGGCCGCCGAGTACGACCGGGTGCAGCGCGCCGCGGCTGCTGCCGGACAGAGCGTGGAGGAGTTCCTACGGGCCGCGGTCCTCGACGCCTCCACGGACCCCTTCCTCGACGCCCTCGATCGGGCCGCAGACACCATTGCCAGCCGCGCCGCCGCGGACCTGATTCAGCACCACTACACCGGCTGAGACCCGAGTGTCAGCGGGCGTCGATACGCTTCGAGTACGACCGGACAACCCGCGTTCAGATAGCGGCTCAGCTTGGGTACGGCTCCAAGGTCCGTCAGAGATATTTGCGTGCAGCCTTTTCAAACCGCTTCGCTGCCTTGTACATCTCCTGCACCAGTGCGGCAATCTCCTGTTGGCGGGACCGTTCCGGAGTCGCCTCCCACTCAAGCAGGGCCCGCGATGCGTTGACCGCGATCACGATTGTGCTCTCGGCGTGCCCGGCCACCGGGTCAGGGCCTTCCAGTTGCACCGTTGCAACGCTCTGCTCCAGGGACTCAATGCGCTGCCCCAGTTGTACGAGTTCTTCGGTCACATCCGGCGCAACATCCCTGAAGAGGTATCGCTCCAACTCCTCGACCTGAAGTCGTACGCGAGTCAGGTCCGACAAGACGCTTCCATACGCCTCTCGCCGCGCTTGGCGTCTTTGCGCTGTGACTGCAGACCTTGCCGAGACGAATGCGCCGCCGCCCGTTGCTGCCGCGCCCACGAGAGCCCCGAGCACGGCTGCCAATCCCTGATCCATCACGCCCCCGATTGCTGATCAACCGATGCAGATCACGATAGCGGCGGGCTCCGAACCCTGGTGGGCGACCAGCGTTGTGAAACATCGAGGACCCGGTACCGACGGGGGATGCGGTACCGGGCCTGTGATCACCATACTTGGTTGTGCTGTACGAACGGGCCTATCGTGTGGTGTTGGTGGGGTCACTCCTGTGCTTAGACCTCCGGGTCGTGCATCGGGACCCTCTTGAAGGGGTCCTTGGACGCGTCCTTGGCCGGGCGCACGTACCTCTCCCGAGGGATGCGCGATCCCTTCTTCCAGCGGCCGGCCTCCTCGAGTTCTTCGTCTGTCGCGCCGTTCATGCCGAGGTCGGTGGCGCCGCCGGCGCGAAGGCTGTGCGAGGACACGGGACGGCCGTCGGTCTTGAGCCCGGCCGCGGCGAACCACAGTTTCACGCGCTCGTTGACGGTCTGCGGGCGGAGGTTGTCACCGCGCTTGGTGGCCGTCTTCGCCCGGGTCTCCGACGAGGCGACGGTGCCGTTGCGCTTGACCTCCCGGAACACGGGCCCGGTGGTGATGCCCTGCTCAGCGAGGTAGCCGACCCAGCGACGCATCCGGAAGACCAGCCGCAAGTCCTTCCGGTCGTGGAGGTAGATGGTCTGTTCCTCGCCCTTGTGCGTCTTGTCCTCGGCGAGCCACACCACGACCATGTCGTCGAGGATCGTCAGGTCCTCGAGGTCCAGGTCGACGTCTTCGATGCTGCGCCCGAGGAACCGGTATCCGAAAGCGAGCATCGCCGAGTCGCGCCAGCCGATCGGCCGGTCGTCCGCCTCCGCCTTCTCCAACATCGGCACCAGGTACGGCAGCGTGATCGGGAACCCTTCCTTCCTGCGCAGCGCCCGTTTGTTCTTCTTCCGATACTGCGTCAGGAGCAGCAGGAACAGGCTGTTGTCCGGCTTCTTCCCGGCCGGCATCGACGTCCGGACCAGTGACATGTAGTGCCGGATCGTGGTGACCTTGAGACCCCTAGCCATCAAGTGACGGCCATACTCGGTATACGTCGCCGTCGTGCACGGCTTCGCCACCCGGCCCTGCTCCGCACACCATGTCTCGAACAACCGCATGGCAGTACGCCGCTGGGGTGACCCCTCCTCCTCGGCCTCCTTGAGGGCCTGAGCGGTCTCCTCGCTGACGTACAGGTCCCGCTCCGTGTACGTCGTGCGCGGATCATCGCTGGTCGGGATGTCCTCTCCGGGCATCAGCACCGTGTGCGCGTTGACGAGCGGCCGGGGGGCCGACGCCGCGGGCACCAGCTCCCCGTCCTCGACGAGTTCGGCGTCAACGATCTCCGCGTCCTCGTACAGAGGCAGGCTCACTGGTTCCGCCACTTCCAGCATTCGGGCGTGCAATCCTCCATCGGCTCAGGGCAAGCGGGGTGGGTGCGCCACTCGTTGGCGATGCTCTTGAGTCCCCACCACTCGTTCTCGATCCGCGCGGGGGCGCCGCTCTGCCAGGCGTCGACGAACCCCTGGGGCTCGGTCTGCGCCGCTCGCAGCTTCTCCGGGTACTCGTCCACTGCCGGACTACCGTCCGTCGTCGGCCAGGCGCTCGGCGATGAAGTCGTACCAGGCACAGGCGATCGCCTCGTTGATGGCGGTCATCGACTCTCTCCTGTTGAGGTCGGTTCTGGCCGGGGAAGCATCAGAAATTGACTTCCTTGTCGAAGCTACAACCGCGACACAAGGTCCCGTCGTCGGGATGCACGAGGACAGAGCATTCTCTCTCACACAGCCCCCATGTTGAAAAATCAGAGCCGCACTCAAAGCAGAGCCTTATGCGTTTCTTCTTGTCTGCCGCCACCACAGCGTCCTTCACCACCGTGTATCCGTTGCAATTCGGGCACACATACATGGGCACGCCTGGGCCGTTTTCTGCGTACTCCGTAGCACACCAGTGGGCGGTCTCCCACTGCGCCATGCAGAATCGACAGGAAGGCGCCTGTTCGCCGGTGACGACCGCCCACTGGCCACACTCGGGGCACTCCACTATACGGTCGGCCAGCGGCTTTAGCTCCTGCTCAAGGCGGCTGGAGCGCTGGACCACGAAGGACCGGACATCCCACAGGCGGCTGCGGAGTCGGTCCATAGTGTCGTTCACGAACTGAGCTTCCGACGTGAGCGTCGGACGTAGTTCCGTGTGAATGAAGTGCAGCAGGAAATCCAGTACCAGCGTCGCTTGCGCTTCGACGGCAAAGACGCTTGCGGTATGCCCGAGATGAGTAAGGGCATTTCGCGTGTCGGCTAGGTTGCTGATGGCCTGCTTCTGCTCTTTGGTGATCTGTAGATTTACGATGTTGTTAAGCCGGTCGATCGCCCCGAGGACGGTACAGCTGTTGAAACTGCCTTTCTCGTAGTCTGCCCTCTTTGCTTTTCCAGGGTCGTTGAAGACAAGGCTCCAGTGCTCGCGGATGAGGCGGGCCTTCAGCAGGACCTCGACCGCTGCCTGAAGGTGAAGCACGGCGTACTTGAGGTCACTGGCGTCCGGCTCCCCGTTCCGCCGACTCAGATGGTCGAACGCGCTGAGGAGGAAGTCCATGCCGTTGCGGACAGGCGTGAAGTCCATGTCGGGGCGCGGCCCGTTCATGCCTGACCTCCCGGAGCTCATTCCTCGTCCTCCATCGCGAGGATGTCGGCGATGGTGAGGGACGACTCCCAGCGCCAGTCCCTCTTGAACTCAGGGTGGGATTCCCAGATTTTGGCCATGCGGAGCAGCGGCTCGCACTCAGCTCCGTCGATGGGGCAGACCTCCACCGCGGTCTCGCCGTACTGTCCTGCGGGCTGGAGCACTGGCTTGTGGTTCGCGACGGTCCATCGCAGGTAGCCGGTGAGCTCGATGACGTGGGCTGGGTCGTTCAGCACGACGAAGGTGGCCCTCTCCCGCGTGCCCGCGTCAAAGTCGGGTCCTTCCGGCCCCGCGAGGATGAGCGTCGAGAAGTCCGGCGGATCTTCGGGACTGCCTGCCCCCTGGTACCAAACCGCGGGCCAGTCGCCGTCAAGGTTCGGCTGCACTTGGTGGCCGATCTTGCTCTCCTCGGTGATGCGCTTGGCGAGGAAGTCGTGCACCTCTCGCAACATGCCCACTGCCGGCCCCTCCCGGGCTCGTTCTGACGTGCCGCCAACTTTAGCGATAACAATCACAGTTGTTGTCGGCTACTCACCAGTAACACCGTAGAGTCTTCTCCGAGGGCGGAGAGCACCGCCCGGAAGCCCGAACGAAGGACACCCGCCATGCGGAACCTGAAGCTGTTCGCGTACGCCCTCAGTCTCCTGGCCCTCGCGTACCCGGCCATCGTCCCGCCCGTCCTCGGAACGCTTCCCGTCGCCGGCGGCGCAGCGCTCGCCGTGGCGACCTGGGCCCTGATGCACCTGTCGCCCACCCTGACGATCGCCGCCGGCGTCCTCCTGGCGCAGACGTTCCCCGGTCGACTCGGCCGCACCGCACGGTGGTTGGGCCGCGCCTGGGTCGCTTCGGTCGCTGTCGTCTTCCCCCGCACGGCCTGACCGACGGCCCCGTTCGATCTGTTCGATTCTTCGCTGAGAACGATTCTCCACTCAGCCCCGCATGACCGTACGGCGCCCGTTGTGGCGTCATCCGGCGGAGAGCAACCGCCGGAAGCCCGAAGGAAGGAACCCACTGATGCCCCGTCGCATCGTCGTCACGGCCCTGCTTCCGCAGCCCGAGCCCGAGCCGACGTATCCGGAGTACGAGGATGTCCGCGCGGAAGCACGACGCAACAGCGGCGGTCCGATCGGCATGCAGACCATCGACCTCATGGAGGACGTTGTCCACCGCCGCGGCGGCGACTGGTGCACCGCCGTACTCGGCCGGTCGTTCCCCGGCCTCCGTCACGTCTCCACCCAGGACGGATGGATGCTCCTCGTCGCCGACGCCCGCGGCCTCGACCCTGAACTCCCGGCCTACATCGTCGAGGTGCGCCAGCGCAGCAAGGACGCGCAGGAGGCCCGCCAGAAGCAGGTCCGAGAACTGCGTGAGAAGGAACAGCGCCGATGGGAGGCAGCGCTCGCGGCCGCCGGCGTCGAGATGACCGCTCGGGAGAACACACGGCACACCGGTGTGCGCGGATCGCTGCGGCACGCCGTTCCGACGGTCGAGTTGGTATCCGGTCGCTCCCGGAAGCACCTGCCCGACCGTGGCCTGTGCGAGACGCCCGGCCGATCGAACCCACTGCACCTGAGCACTCCCGTCGACGCTCCGGCCAACTGCGTGCGCTGCCTCGACTACATGGAGAAGGTCCGCACGCTCGACGCTCCCGCGCCACCCACCCCCGCGGAACTCATGCTGCTGCAACTCGTGCAGGACGGTGAGGTGTTCACGTTCAGCGTGGCCCGAGGCGGCCTCACGATCCGCGACACCAGCCAGCGCAGCAAAGGGGCGTGGGGGCACCTGGGCCGGAAGGTCGACGCCGCGGTGAAGAAGCTCGAAGGCAAGGGCTGGGTGCGCAAGGACACGAAGTACAGCGCGACGAAAAGGGGCCACCTCGGCGACCGTTGGCGGCTGACCGAAGCCGGTACCGCTGCTCTGGAGGGCTGATCCCGTTGGTTGGCAGGATGACCGCGGCGCAGTACCGCGCCCTGATGGCACGCCGCCGCGGCCAGCCCCCGTTCCTGCAACCGCGGCGGCCCCGAAGAAGACCGCCCCGAAGAAGACGGCGGTGAACCCGGGACCGCCGTCCGTCCCTCCCCCGCCCGACCTGCAGCCGCTACTCGCCGGCCTGGCCGGAGTCGGCCGTACCTGGACCCTCCTCATGCCGTACGTCGAGGAGATGCTGACCAGCAACCAACGCCTTCACCACATGGCAGAGCATCGGATCAGGCGGGAACTCCGAACGCACGCAGCCCAGATGGCCCGCGTGAAGCGACTCCCCCGGCTCCAGCGCGCCGCGATCTTCTACGTGCTGCACCCCCGCCCGATCAAACGGCAGCGCGACCCCGGGAACTGGGCACCCACCGCGAAGGCGTACGTCGACGGACTCGTCACCCCCAACCCGCATCTCCCCCAGGAGCGCCACCTGCTCCCGGACGACGACCACGAGCACCTGCTGGGCCCCAACCCCGTCATGGGGCAGCCGGTGACCACCGGATTCGCCCGCATGTCCCTCGTCATCGTCGAACTGTGCGGGCCGGTGACCAGCGGAAACGGCGAAACCGTAACAGGAACCGGCACTTCGACGTACAGGAACTGAGGGCTGGCCCGCCCTCGCCAGAACAAGGAGATGCCCCTCCATGCTGTCGTCCGTCGTCCTGTCCCCGGCCGCCGACGCCGCGCATGACGCTGCCCACGAGACCGCCGCCCGGTTCCGCCAGGGCGCCTACGCGGTGCAGTGCCCGACATGCCATGTCCCGGCCGGTGTGCTCTGCCTCGCCCAGCGCAGCATCCACGGCACCCGCCGAGACCTGTACCGGCAGAACCCCAAGTCGACCGGCCTGGTGTCCCTCCTCGTGGCGCGTACCCGATGAGCACCACGGCGGCCGCGGCCGCGCGCCACGCAGCTACCTGGGCGGAGCGCGCAGAGAACCACCACAAGGCGGCAGGGAGCCGCCGAGAGAAGGCCCACGAGATGGCGTCCCAGCGCTACAGCGCCTCCGCGCGCGACTGGCACGATCGCGCAGACAGCGCGGAGGAACAGCGCGACACGGCGGTGACCATGGCGAACATGTGGGCTGGCGTCTCCCGCGTCCTCCACCTGGTCGAGGATGGTGAACCGTCGTGACCGCTCTCGCCGTTGAGGCCCCGACCGCGCCGGAGTGGTCCGGCCGCCTGGTCGTGCGCGCCGCGGGCCGCCCCGTCCTGCACATCGGCGCCGAGGGCGTCACTGCCCCCGCGGTGCCGGTGTTCACCGTGGCGCTGGAGTGCACACCGGACGCTGAGCAGGCGCCGGGCGTGCGGCCGTGGGACGGTCCGGTCACCGAGTCGAGCCTCTGCCCGGCCTGCCTGCGCTCCCTGCGCGGAGAGCCGGAGCCCGAGGCGCCCCGCCTCGTTCCGGCCGGCGTCGCCGAGGCCCTTCCCGAACCGGTACCCGAGCCGGACCGCCACCGCGGTCACCTTCGGGCCGTCCCGGACCTCCCGACGTACGCCGAGGTGCCCCTGCCCGCCGAGCACGCCGGTCGCCCCATCACCTGGTCCGGTTGGAAGACGGCGCCGGTCCTCTCCCACTACGACCCGTCGTGCGGGTGGTGCGGGGACCAGGGCCCTGGCGAGATGGCCGGCGGCCGCCAGGGCAACCCGATGTCCCGCACCGATCCCCTGCGCCGCTACGTCGCCTACCGCTGCACGGCATGCCAGTTGATGACCTCGTACGAGCAGGTCGGCAGCGAACTCAAGGCCATCGCACACCACAAGTCGCGCGCCCCGAAGGACTGCAACCGATGAGCACCACTCTCGCCCTCGTCTCCGACACCAGCGCCCTGCAGGAGCGCATTGCCCTGATCGCGTGCGGCGCGAAGCCCGGCAAGACCGAGGCCTGCGACAGCCACCGCGGAAAGGGCGCTGCCCTCCTGACCATTGCCCAGACGGGCGCCGCCGACGCTCTCGCAGCCGCCATATGCGGCACGGGGAAGGGCCCGGCCTGCCACGACTGCAAGGACAAGGCCGCGGAGATCATCCGCGCCTACAACGAGAAGGCCCGGTGACCACGAACCGGCCCGGTAACCGCGAGATCACCGCGAAGGAGCTGTCCGAACTGGTGGGCGGAGGGCTGCCCCACGCGCTGCCGCTGGAGGGCCGGAGCAGCCTCACGCTGCACTGCCAGGTCGACGCCCTCGGCCCGTCCGACCAGCACCCCGACTTGGTGAAGCTCGAGGTGTCGTTCCCACCGGTCGCGAAGCCTCGTCCGAAAGCCGCGCCCGAACCGGCCGCCATCAACTGCCCCACGTGCGGGCCGACAACCCTTAGCCATGCTCATTGCTGGCGGCGCGTGCGCGCTCTGCGTCGCCGTGGCGGTGAAGGCGCTCCGCGGCCTGTTCAGCGGCAAGGAGTCCACGAAGTAGGCGCCCGCGGGAAGCTGCGGGGGGAGGGCCTCGGCCGGGCGGCTGGGGCCCTTTTCGTGTCCATGTCGGAGGCTCATGCGATGATCCTCCGTCATGGGGAGACACATCTGGGGGAAGACGGCCGGCGCGCTGGTCCTGGCCGTGATGACCGTGGCGGCCGCGAGCGGCTGCAGCAGCTCGGAGGCCAAGGCCGACGCGAAGCCGGCCGCGAAGGCGAAGACGGTGGATCTGGGGAAGGCCACCACCACGTTCCAGGCCGCGGTGACGAAGTTCGACACGGACGGCGGGTGCCTCGAGAAGGAGCCCGGTACGTGCTGGGAGCAGATGCAGGCGCTCATGGAGCCGGCGCGCACTCTGCGGAAGGCGATGAACGTGGAGAAGTCCGTGGGTGCGGACTTCTGGACCGATGCGTACGCGCTGATCGACACCATGGAGAAAGGCATCGCCGTGGGTGAGGACCAGGGCGTTCCGGCCAGCGGCGCAACGAGCCTGACCAACCGAGACGACGTCCTCGGCTCCGCGCACGACCTGTCCGACTGGCTCGACGCCCATCCGATCAAGTAAGGGAAGGTGCGGCGGCATCCGGGCGGCAGCAGCTCGCCGGATGCCGCGCAGTTACTCGCCCTTCGGCTGACCCGCAGCCAGGCGAGGGCCGATGCGGGCGCACCGTTCGGCATAGGCCGACAGGTGCCGGGCCTGGAACTCGTCGGCGTCCCAGTCTTCCGCGCGTACCTCTCCGCCCGGCCAGATGTACGCCCATCCCCTCGCACCGGTGGAGAGTGCCACTTCCCGCAAGTCGTACTGCTCGTCCTCGAACGCATCGAGGATGCGCCACTCCTCATTGCTCAGGTCGGTGAGCACCACGCCGGACGCCTTACCGCCGAAGGCATGGATGACGAGGCCGGGGTAGACGCGGCCTTCAAGCGCAGCTGCGCGATAGCCGGGAACAGACGCCGGCGTCCGCTGAGGTATCCGCCCCAACAGCGCCTTGAGGACGTCGACGAACTGGAGCGTGCCGTAGCAGAACAGCACCTTGGGGCCTGTCGAGAAGCGGTCCAAGCGGCGCGAGTTGCCTGACACCAAGATCTCACTCCTTCAGCAAGCTGAGAGTTGGGCAGGCACTCTACCGGTGCCGTGTGGGCTTCCCGAATCTCCACACGGACAGGCAGGATCGGCCCATGAGGATTCTGGTCATCGGTGGCACATGGTTCCTGGGGAAGTACATCGCGGAGAAGGGCCTCGCGCGAGGGTGGTCCGTCACCACCTTCAATCGCGGGCGTTCCGGGCGTGACGTTGAGGGCGTCAAACCGATTCATGGGGACCGAACGACCCGCGAAGACCTCCGCAGCTTGGCGCAACAGGGGCCATGGGACGCAGTGATCGACACGTCCAGTTCCGACTTCCCGCCCCGGGACGTCCTCTTGGCGGCCAAAGTCCTCCGCGACGTTGCCCGGCGATGGGTGCACATCTCGACCGTGTCCGTCTACCAGGGCTGGCCGCACCAGCCGTTGACGGAGGCTTCTGCGCTGCTTGACTGCCCGGCGGACGCAGACGAGTCGTACGGCTACACCGGGGAGGACGGAAGCCCTACCGTGTACGGCTTCCAGAAGTCGGGTGGGGAACGAGCCATTTCCGAGGCGTTCGGCGATTCCGCGGTGTTCCTGCGGCCCGGCGTCATCCTGGGGCCGGGTGAGTATGTCGGCCGGCTCCCTTGGTGGTTGACCAGGGCCAAACGCGGCGGAAAGATTCTGGCTCCAGCGCCGAACAGCCAGCGGATTCAGCCCGTCGACGTCCGCGACGTTGCTGAGTTCGCCCTCGACCAGGCGGTGAGCGAGACGAGCGGGGGCTACAACGTCACCCACCCAGAGGGCATCACGTTCGCCGACTTCATCGCTGAATGCCTCACGGTCACCAGTGGCGCCGGCAAGCCCGTGTGGGTGGAGCCGAGCATCCTGTCCCAGCACGGTGTCGCGCAGTGGACGGAGCTGCCACTGTGGAGGACGCACGCCGGCGTCTGGGCGGTGGACTCCAGCCGGGCCGTCGCCGCAGGTCTGAGGTGCCGGCCGATCGTCGACACCATTCGGGACACGTGGTCCTGGTTGGCCGCTGATGGGCGTCCCGTGGACCACCCGAGGTGGGCGGAACACGGGATTGGCCCGGAGAAGGAAGCGAAGATCCTCGCCTCTCTGACCTGACGTCAGGCTTCCAACTGCAGCAGCGCGGACCGTGAGCTGAGCTGGTGTGTGCTCGCGCTGCGTGTGAAGTCCTCGACGCGGTCGCGTAGCTCCCGCGGCAGCGTCGACGCCCTGTAGGCAGGCTGAGCCAGGAACTGCTGGATCTGTCCCGTGCGCACGAGGACACCGGTCACGCGCTGGTCGCCCGGGATATCCCACAGGGGGGTCAGTGCGTCGGCGGCTCCCTCAACGTCGTTCGCGAGAAGCCGGGCCATGGCGAGATCGGCAGCGGCACCACCGATGACATGCGCCGAACGGCCGGCCTGCGGCCTCTGGCTGATCAGGTCCAGGGCCCGGCGCGCGGACTGCTCCGCCTGTTGTCCGTCATGGATGAGGAGCGCGGTAGAACTGCTGGACATGGCCAGTCGCTCCGGCGTGAACCCGAACTCGCCTCCGACCCCGTCATGAAGGTCGTCGCGGGCTCCGCTCTCCGCCTCCAAGGAACGCTGGAGGGCCAGGCGGGCAGAGTCCGTGTCACCCAGATAGCCGTGTGCCCGCGCCTCGATGGCCAGAAGCCGGCGTCGTGCGACATCGCCGAGTCCGCCGTAGGTCTGGGCGCGCCGTGCCTTACTGACGGCCTCGCCTGGCATGCCGGTGAAGTACGCGATGTACGCGAGGATGCCGTCCGCGTACGCCCGCAATGGCTCAAAGCGGGTGCTCTCGCCGTAGAGATCCGCGGCGCGGGCCAGACGGCGGGCGTTGTCGAAGGAACCCAGGTCGAAAGCGGCGGCGGCGAGCAGGGCCATGGTCTGTCCCGTCAGCTCGAGGAGGCGTTGCTGCTGGGTGGGGATCTGCGTACGGTCGCGCTGGCTTTGCAGTTCCTCCTGGAGCGCGCGGCCGCGCCGGAACGCCTCCACCGGAGGCAGCGAAGCGTAAGCGCGCGCGAGGGATGCCACGTCGTCGGTGAGTTGGTCAAGGCTGGTGTCGGAGACGGACGCCGCGGCTGTTGCGCTGGCATCGTCCTGAGCATCGCGTGCGGTCATGTTGATCTCGTGCTCCAGGTTGAACGCGGGTGCCTGGGGATCCTCGGCGGGGGGAGCGGCGAACAGGGCCGCGACGTCACAGCCAAACATGGCCTGTAAAACGCGCCGGGTGTCCGCGGAAAGCGACTCGGGACGGGCCTTTCCTGCCTTCCAGCGGAACACCGTCCGCTCGCTGCAGGTCGGGTTGTTCGCGCCCTTCCCGACGACCTCGTCGGCGGTTCTGTCGAACAGCGTCACGAAGTCAGCAGCTCCCAGGTTGCGCTTGTCGCAGAGGACTTTGAGCAGCGTCTCGGGTAGTGCCGTCACTTCGCCCCCAGATATCGCGCCTTGGCCTGTTGGCGGCCCACCTACGGATCGATCCCTTTGCACGAAGGGGATACCGCCGTCTCACTCCAGTGCAACACATCTTTGCCAGATGGCAGTTGTCTAGCAGTCAGGTGGCAGCCCGCCGTTCTGTTGGCGTTGAGACGTCAGTCCCTCGACATGGCGGTGACACCACATGGGGGGCCACGCTGATCAACACCCTCGCTGAGAGTGCCCAACCGCACACAGGCATATGACTCCTGTGGTGCAAGTGGGCCAATCCCCCCAGAGGACGTGATGACGACGACAGCCGTACGGACGCCTCGCGCGGTTCCCCGCGACGGGGCCGTGATGGATGAGACATTCCCGGTTGTTCCCCGTCGGCTGGGAGAGCCAGTTCGGCCCGAGGACGCGGCCCGAGTAGGCGTCGTGCGCCGGATCACCGCCGCGCGGCTCAGATACTGCGGGCTCGGGCCAATGATGGACGACGTGATGGTGATCGTCTCAGAGCTGGTCACCAACGCGATCATGCACAGTGGCACCTCAGAGATCAGTCTGACCGTGACCCTCGGCGAGGGCTTCCTCCGCATCAAGGTTTGCGACGGTATGGAGGGCTGCGCCCAGCCCAAGCAGGCCAACGACACCGACGAGTCGGGGCGGGGCCTTGCGCTGGTTGAGGGCCTGGTGGAGGCGAACGGCGGGACTTGGGGCGTCAGCGACGACGGCACATTCGTCTGGTGCTGCCTCCTTGCGAGGGGGGACGACCAGTGACCTTCGCCCTCGCCCACCGCGGCAGCGATACCGCGCTCGGATGGAACCACCCCGGCTGGGCCGGGCCCGTCTTCAAGGCCGTCGAGGTGGTCGCCCGGTTGGTTGAGAACGGCGTACTCGCGCCTGGACCGGTGGACCTCTGATGCCTAAGCAGCACTATTGGAACGGCATGCACGTGCCGTACATCACGGCATGGACGGCGGAAGCCGTTCCCCAGCCGGAGGTGAAGCGGGTTGTTCGCATCGGTGGGGAAGGCATCGGTTACGAGGGCGAGGACCCTGTAACCGACCGCCGCCACGAGGCGCTGTGGGTCCGCTCCGCTCTCGCGCAGGGCCGCGGCAGGCCGGACTTCCGGCGCATCAGTTCCCCCCGGCAGAAGCGCGCGGTGAAGTACGAGCTGTGCCAGGTGTGCGGAGAGACGGTTCTCGGCTGGCGGGCTGACGAGCGAATCCTGTACTTGCTGGGCGGCGATGCCCCGATCACCGAAGGGGAGACCACCGCCGCGCCTCCCGTACACCCGTTCTGTGCAATAGAGGCAACCGAGAATTGTCCGCCTCTTCGACAAGGCCATGCCGCCGCACTCGTTGAGTACAACCCGCTGTGGGGCGTGGCCGGCGTTGTCTACGACCCGGTGACGCTGGCTCCGCTGCCCAACCCCGGGAAGCGGCCCGGCGAGCTCCAACATGTCCACGTCAGCACCAAAGAGATTCGTTGGACGCTAGCCAACTTCACCGTGGTCAGCCTGCACGGCATCACGCCTGTATCCCCGCAGCAGCTACATGCCATGGCGGAGGAGGACGCAGCGCGTGGACGCCGCATGGACTCCCTGACATCCATGGTTGCCACGCTCCAGCGAGGCATCGCCACTGCAACTCCCCCCACCAATCAACGCCGAGGCCTTCCATGCCCGATTCGTTAACGACCAGTGCCGCCTCCGCCCGCAGCGGAGACCGAGCGGCACCACCCAATGACATGAACCTGATAGTGAGCCCTGTCGGTGCCGACACAGATCTGCGTGCGGCCCTCGAGGACCTGAAAATGGGGCGCTATCGGGCCACTCGTGACCTGTTGGCCAGGACGGGCCCAAACTGGTCGTTGCGCGCGAGGCGCAGCCAGCTTCTAGCCGCTCAGGCGGGAGCGGGTGGCGTCTTCAAGACGTGGCTGGACGAGGAACCTAACAGCGTGGACGCGTCGATGATGTGGGCGCGGGTGCTCACCCGGGCCGCAATCGAGGCCCACCGCGGCGGCAAGAACAAGAGCGTCGTCTCACGAGCCGCCGGTCTGGCGCTGCAGGCCTGCATGAAGGCGATATCCCTCTGGCCAGATTGTCCGGTGCCGTGGATCTGCCTCCTGCACCTGACCCAACTTCCCTTCGATCCGTACCACTTCGACCCTCATTGGAGATCTCGCCCAATTCCGTGGGATCAGCTGGGCGATCCCACGATGCCTTACCGGGGACCGTGGCCGCTTCTGGAGGAGATCAACAAGCGCGATCCCGGCAGCCGCGAGGGGCACCACCGCATGCGGGAATACCACCTCTACCGGGGCGGACCGGCCGCCGCCATGAACTACGCGGCTTGGACAGTCGCAAGCGAACCGGGCAACCTCGAGTTGGACCTGCTCCCCCTGTACGCGCTCATGGACGTCTACCGGGAGCGGCACGGCAACGGCCAGGGGAGCGCCCTGCAGTTCTGGCAGACCGCCCAAGTCGCGCACTACGCACGCCAGGCGCGGGACCGCTGGTTCGCGTCCGTCCCGCCCGTCCACCACGGATGGCTGTCGCCGCTGGATCTCAACCACCTTGCGCACGCCCTGGTGGCCTGCGGTGAGGACGCGCGGGCCGTGTTCGCGGCGATGGGCCCCTACGTCACCCCGGAGCCATGGAAGACGATCAACGTCAGCCTGGGCCGCAGCTACGACTGGACGACGGAGTTTCTGCGCATCCGCGCCACCGCCCTGCGGGAGCGGCCGCTGTGGTGAACAGTCGCGCGCCTCCGCCCGGCGTGATCAACGCTCCCCGGATCTGTCCCCACACCTTCCCTTCCCCTCTGAAAGTGGATCTCTGGTGTCTCACAGAAGTGCCAGCATGGTTGAACCAACGAGCTCAGATGACGTGTTCCTTGCAGACCTCGGCATCAAGCCCGAGCTCTCCCGCCGGATGGGCGCCTTCGGGAACTTCGCGATCTCGTTCTCGGTCATCTGCATCCTGGCCGGCGGGATGTCCCTGTTCGGGTTCGGCCTGGGCCACGGCGGGCCTGTGGTCATGCTCGGCAGCTGGATCGTGATCGGCTTCATGACGCTGCTGGTCGGTCTGTCCCTGGCCGATGTCGTCTCCGCCTATCCCACCAGCGGTGGCCCGTACTTCATGGCCGACAAGCTCGGCGGGCCCCGCTGGGGCTGGGTGACCGGCTGGCTGAACCTGCTCGGCCTGCTGGGCGCGATCGCTGGTATCGACTACGGAGCAGCCGCCTTCGCCGGGGCGTTCGCGCAACTCCAGTGGGGCATCACCCCCACCGACGGCTCCACCATGACCATCTTCGGTTGCATCCTGCTTGTGCACGGCCTGCTCAACTCAGCCGGTGTGCGTCTGGTCAACGTGCTGAACTCGATCTCGGTGTACTGGCAGCTGATCGGCGTCGCCGTCATCGTCGGTGCCCTCACCGTCGCCCCTGCCAAGCACCAGTCGGCGAGCTTCGTGTTCACGCACTTCCACAACGACACCGGCTTCTCCAGCCCCTTGTACGTGGCGCTCATCGGCAGCCTGCTGGCCGGATACACGTTCTGCGGCTACGACGCCTCCGCCCACGTGGCCGAGGAGACCACCGACGCGCAGATGTCGGCACCCCGCGGCATCGTGCGCTCCATATGGGTCTCCTGGGCGGCCGGCTTCGTGCTCCTGGCCGGGTTGCTGTTCGCCATGCAGGACTACGCGGCCACGCAGAACTCCGCGACCGGAGTGCCACCCGCGCAGATCTTCCTCGACGTCCTCGGCGCATCAGGCGCCAAGGCGTTGCTCCTGGTCGTCATCGTCGCCATGCTGTTCTGCGGAAACGCCGAGGTCGCCGCCGCCAGCCGCATGGTCTTCGCCTTCTCCCGCAGCCGTGCCCTGCCCGGCTGGCAGAGCTGGCGGATCGTGAACGACCGCACGAAAACGCCCACACGCGCGGTGTGGTTCGTCATCATCGTGCCGTTCGTGCTCGCCCTGCCGGCCCTGTGGTCGCCCGCCGCCTACGGCGCCATCACCGCGATCAACGCCGTCGGCATGACGCCGGCCTACGGCATCCCCGTCTTCCTCGCCCTGCGCAAGGGCCGCGCCTACCAGTCCGGCCGGTGGAGCCTGGGGCGCTGGCGAAAGCCGATCGGGGTCATCGCCGTCGCCTACGTCGCCGTCATCACCATCGTGTTCTGCCTTCCCCAGTCGACGCCCATCACCACGGACTCCTTCAACTACGCCGGAGTGACCCTACTGGCCGCGCTGCTGCTGGCCTGGGGGAACTGGCTGACACGCGGCAAACGGGACTACCAGCTCACCGCCGCCCACACCGCCCAGCGCAGCGAAGCCATGCTGGAGGGTTTCTGATGAATGCGCCGGCCAACACCACCGATACGCCCTGGCCCACAGGACCGGCGACCAGGGAGACGCTTCAACGCCTCCTCAACGACAGATCGGTCACCGACATCATGCTGGCCGTACCGGACATCCAGGGGCGACTCCAGGGCAAGATCTTCAACGCCCGGGTCTTCCTCGATCGGATGGCAGGCGGGGCTGAGATGTGCTCGTACATCCTGGCCACGGACGTCGACATGACACCGCTGGACGGATTCGAGTTGACCGGCTGGGCCGAGGGCTTCGGTGATTTCCTCGTCACGCCTGACCTCGACAACGTCCGCATGCTGCCGCACCGCCCAGGCACCGCCCTGGTATTCGGCACTCCTGTCCATGACGACGACACGCCCGTGGGTGTGGCCCCCAGGTACATGCTGTCAACGCAGCTCGAACGCCTGCATGAAATGGGCTACCTGGTGAAGGCGGGCGTAGAAGCCGAGTTCGTGCTGTACATGGACGGGCCTTCCGGCCAGGTACCAGCATGGAGCGAAAACCTCGACTACGGCCTGCAGCACCCGCCTGTGGTCGATGACTTCTTCCGCCACCTGGGCGACGCGCTGAACGACGCCGGCATCCTCTACGAGGCCATCAAGACCGAAGGAGCGGCGGGGCAGGCCGAGGTGACGTTCGCCTACGGCGACGCGTTCGCCGCATGCGATGACTATGTGGTCTTCCGGCAGATCGTTGCTGCTGTCGCCAGGCGGCACGGCATGACGCCGGTCTTCATGGCGGCTCCGGAAACTAGTGTCGGCAGCGGCCTGCACTTGCACCTGTCCCTGTGGAACGAGCACGACGAACCTGCGTTCGCCCATCGCCGGGGCGAAGACCTGCCACCCGTGATGAAGCACGCCCTGGCGGGGTTGATCTCGGCGACGCCCCACATGGCCCCGCTGTATGCACCAACCGTCAACTCCTACAAGCGCTTCCAGCCGCACTCGTTCGCCCCCGCCCGCTACAACTGGGGCTTCGATCACCGCGGCTGCGCGATCCGTGTCACCGGACACGGCAACGGCGCCCACCTCGAGGTCCGCCTCGCCGGCGCCGACGCCAACGCCTATCTTGCGCTCACCGCCTACGTCGCCGCGATGGCCCACGGCATCGAGGAAAAGCTGACGGTGCGGTCGGCCCGCGACGGCGACGCCTACCAGGACCGGGACTCCATCCCCCTCTACGCCGATCTCGCTGAGGCAGTCGCGTACTTCGAGCACAGCACTGTCGCCCAGTTCCTGCTCGACAAGGACGTCGTGCGGCACTACTCCCACGCAGCGCGAGCCGAGCTCACCTGGTCGCGCAAACACGTCACAGACATCGAGCGCAAGCGCGGGATCCGATGAAACTCCCTGCCGCCGGGTGTAACTCCCCCTCGGCGGCAGGGTTCAAGCACCTCGTTCCTCGAACGACGGTGACCGAGGAACCAACTGCCAAATGACGCACACCTGCGCGGAGGAGTACATGGCGCCACCTGAAGACCTGAGACTGACCTCCCTTTTACTCACCTTCTACACCACCGCGCGCCTCGGTCAGGAGCAACTGAGCGACGGTGGGGGCCCGTTCGGGTTCGACATCACCACCGCCCTGCAGGTCGACTTCCTGGTCGACGCGTACGGCTGTGACGGCATCGTCGAAACCGGCTGCTTTCTCGGCGACACCACTGAATACCTGGCGAACCGATACTCGCAACTACCCGTCCGCACCTGTGACGTTGACGAGAACCACGCGGCTTTCACACGGCACAGGCTCAAGCAGAATCAGAACGCGACAGTCCTTCACGGTGACTCCGCTGACCTTCTTCCGAGCCTCCTGGACGGCCTGGATCGCCCCCTCGTCTACCTGGACGCTCACTGGCTCGAAGCATGGCCACTGCGGGACGAACTCACCTCCGTCCGCCGAGGCGTGGTGGCCGTAGACGACTTCTTCATCGGACACGACCGCTTCGGCTACGACCAATACGACGGCGTCGTGTGCGGTCCGGAACTGGTTGCGCAGAGCCTGCCCGAGGCGGAGGAGCTGTTCGTCGGCAACCCGTACGCCAAGTACGCGGCGCCCTGTTTGCAGACCGGTCGGCGCTCCGGGACTGGCTACTTCGCACCCGGCCTCGACGCCAGCCGCTTGGCCCGCTCGGACCTCTTCGTCCGGGTTCCCCTGCGGCCGGAGGTCATCATGCCGCCGTGGGAGATCTACGGGCCTCGGCCACGAAAGGCCGCGGGGGTGACCGCCTGATGCCGCTCGGAGCACAGACCGACGTCACTGTCCTCAATGGTGTCCCCTTCACCGACCGGAGTTTCTCCATCCCGATGCTCTTCGGCGGGGTGGTCGCGGTCCGGCTGATGAACGGCCAGAGGATGAATGTCGCAGGGCTGCCCGTCTCCGGGGAACCCAGGGACTGGCTGACCCCCGAGGTCGCAGTCATGACCCGGCCGGGCGCCTCTCCGCTCCCCGTACGGCCGGTCCCCGTCGCCCGTCTTCGGAGGATCAGGCGCTCCGTGAACCGGCTCGCGGATCTCCTCCCCCACTGGCGCCCCCTGATGGCTCTTCCCGTGGAGTTCCATCTGACGGAGCAGGGAGACACCTCTCTGTCGGCCTCCAGCTACCTGTGGCCCCAGCACGTTCTCCTCGGGGACCCGTCATTCGACAGCAACGAAGCGCTCGACGAGCTGATCGTGCATGAGATGTGCCACCAGTGGCTCTACCTGATCGAGGAGCTGTGGCCCTTCGACGTCCCCCACGCGCGCCGCGTCGCCCTGCCCTCCGGTACCCCCAACCGGGCCCCACGCGAGGTCATCGGTGCCGCCCACGTGGCCGCAGCGACCCTGTGCATGTACCAGGCCCTCGGCGTGCACGGCGGAGAGCGCGTCGAAATGTTCACCGCGTACGGACGCGGCTGCCTCGCGCTGCTCGACGAGCTCGATGCAGACCTCACCCCGGCCGGGCGCACGGTCGCCGGCCAACTCAAGGAGGCGATATGACGACGACGCGAACCCATTCGACCACCTTCACGGCCTGGCCGACCGGCTTCTACCAGGCCGACCTGACCGCGATGGACGGCCCGGGGCTCGGCCTCGAGACGGTCCAGGAGATGAATTCCCAGCTCCGGACCCTGATCCTTGAGGCTGAAGCGAAGCAACCGGAGTACCGGTTCGGCGTCATCGGGGCGCAGAAGTCCAGCCTCGACATCCTGCGCTGGGACCACCCGGCCGTCGACTGGCTGCGCGAACGCATTCTTCACGCGATCCGCGACCTCACCCTCGATGCCCTGTCCGACAAGGAAGATCTGGCGGCGCGGGTATTCGAGAAGTCCGCGATCCGTGCCGAGGGCTGGGCCGTGGTCTACCACGAGGGCGGCAGCCACCGGCAGCACACGCACCACGACTCGGTGTTCTCCGGCACCTACTACATCGAGACCGGTGGCGTGGGCCCAGACGCCGGGCACCTCCAACTCCTTGACCCGCGGCCGGCCGCCGTCGCCCGCCATGGCTCCCCGGGGGTTTACTCCGTCCAGCCCCGGCCCGGGCTCCTCGTCGGCTTCCCCTCCTGGCTCCCACACAGTGTGAAGGCCACGCTCCACGACGGAGGGACCCGCATCTGCATCGCCTGGAACGCCGCATTCGACACATCGGAGGCCCTTTCATGAGCACGATGCTGAAGCCGGGCGAGAAGACCGTCACCCGCCTGTGGGAGACCGCCTGCGGCGTACGCAGAATCGACCTGGCGACGATCATCCGCCTCTTCGACATCCCCCTCGAAGGCCCGCAGCAGGAGTTCCTGCCCCTGGAAACCGCGCTGACTGACCCAGACACCTTGCGCGCTGAATTCATCTCCGCGATGGACGAGTTGGAGCAGGAGCACGGACTTCAGGGCGGTGTGCCGAGCTATGCGGCCACCGACGAGATGAGGCTGTCTGAGGCGAGGCGCCCCGACGGCACGATCAAGATGACCGTCCAGGTCTGGCGCCGCGGCTTCGAGCTTCCCCAATACGCCTCATCATCCGATCTCTTCGGCTGGTGCTTCCTGCACGCCACCCAGCCGAAGCACGAAGACTCCGGGTCCGTGGCTCTCCTCGACCCCCGCGCGGGGAGCGAGGGAACCGCGATGCCCGGTCTGCCCTGGGGAAGGGAAGTCACCTTCCGTCCCTCCCCCGGGCTGCTGGCGGTCGGACCGGGCTGGCTGACCAGCACGGTCCGGCCAGTGGAAGACGGCCAAGCCGTCGTGGTGGCGGTCGCAAGCAAGACCGCCTGACATCTGTATCCCGTCGCACAACAAGGAGATCCCGCATGAGCGACACCGTCGTCGAATCGAAGAGCCTCGCCCTGGACGCGCCCGGCATGGGCGTGACCGCGGCGGACGTCGAGGAGTGGACCGAGCTCGCGGCCGGCGGCCTGGTGGGCACCGGCGCGAACAACTGCGGCGCCGTCCAGAACAACAAGGCGCTGCGCCCGGACACCACCGTGACCCTGAAGCCGTCGACACCCACCGTCGCAGCCTGACCGCTCCGAACCGCGCTGAACGTGAGGCGGGGATCGTCGGTGGTCCCCGCCCCACCCACTGAGTGAGCGCGCCCGCATGACGATGGGGCCCGCACCAATCTGGTGCTGCGCCATCAGCATCAGCTCACACGTCAAAGACGACGAGGACTGATCCCAGCACTGCACAGGGTAGGAACCGTCGTCAGCACGTTCACGGACCGACTCGTTCAAGGAGGAATGCGATGAACGCCGAATCGGTGCTCCACGACCTGGAGGAGATGTTCACCACCTCGGCCCGCACCACGGCGCCGACCCCCGAGGCCCGGCACCGCAAGCCCTCGGGCCAGGGTGACCAGCGCGTCAACGAGGACGACTGACCCTCTGTCCTCAACGGGGCCCCTCCTTGCGAGGGGCCCCGTCCCAGTCTCCGAGCTAAGGAGCGGCTGATGCTGAGTATGCGGTTCGATACCGCGTCGATCAGCACGTCATGGGAGTGGGCCGGTGACCGCTGGCGCAGTGGCTCCTCCTGGATCTCCCCCTACGATCATCCCGCGCTGGAAACCTGGTCGGCCCAGGACAGCCAACGTGTTGTCTTCCAGGTACGCGAGCGAGCGCCCGGACTGCTGCCCCACTCACCAGGCTCACCAAGGCCATTGAGCACGCGGGCCTACAGCGAAGCGTTCAGTGAGGCGACTTCGTGGGCGCGGGCACACCATCTCATCGAGATCACCCCGAACGGGATCACAGTCAGCACCGGAGCGCACGCTCCGGCTCCTGTCTACTTGACGGCGAATCACGGCATCTTGCACGGGCATTGGGACGTGACGCGCTTGCGCAGCGCGATGCCCAACCAGCATCTTGACCCCATCGAGATCGCCCGGCTGTTGGCCCTGACCGGCCACTACAGCACCCGCACCGCGTGGCAGGGCATCTCTTTGCTCACCGAACGCTCTAGCGCCTGGTTCCATGATGGGGAACTCCGCGTGCGGATGCCTGAGCCTGCTCGCCACGATGAGCCCCGCGAACTCGCCCCGGATGCAAGGGTCCTCGACGGCTACGAACGGCTCCTCGACGCGGTATTGGCAGACCACCACTACGTACCCGAGCGGACCGCGGTCGAGTTGTCCGGAGGGATGGACAGCAGCAACGTGGCCATGTCGTTGGCCACCCGCCACGGGCCCGTCCTCTTCAGCGGAGCGCTGATCCAGGAAGGTGCTGCCGGGGAACAGCAGAAGCGGCGCCGGGAGGCGATGATCCGCTATGGCGGCTTCCGGGACACCGTGCTGCGTGCCGCCGATTACCTGCCGCTGGACCCGCGGCACGCCCCGCGCGTGCAGTTGGGACCCCACGAGGAGATCTACATTGCCGGGCACAGCCGGCTGCTCGCCAAGTGGAAGGCCGACGGCGTGCTCTGGGCCGCGGCCGGGGTGGGCGGGGACGAGATGCTGAGCCTGCCGCCGGAACCACACCCGCCGCTGGCGCCCTCAGACGTCCCCCGCTGGCTCACCCCCAGCACGTTCGAGGCCCTACGGGACCAGGAGAGCGGAATTCCCCCAGCACCCCCGATCTCCGACTCCACACTCCGCGCCCTCGCCTGCGGTGCGCCCATGTACCTGCGGGCCGGAGTGTGGCCGCTGTACCCGCTCGCCGATCCAGCGCTGTGGCGGTTCGGCCAGTGGCTGCCGTTCTCATGGCGCCGGAACAAGCACCTGGCCCGCACCCGCCTCCAGCGCCTCGGCTTCGACCCGGAGGTGACCCATCCGCCGCTGCGGGAAAACTTCCACGATGTGCTGCACCAGGCCCTCACCCGCTTCGGCCCGGCAGCGATCCGCACGATGCTGGACACGGGATCACCGCTGATCGATGGCAAGTTCGTCGACGCGGAAGAGCTGGCGGCCGCCGCCCTACGGCTGGAGCAGCAACAGCCAACGCAGCACGACGGGATGGTGGCGCACGTGCTGCGTCTGCACAACGCACTCATCTGATGCCAGTGGGGGCTTCCCGGCGTCCAGCCAGGAAGCCCCCACGGCTTAGATCAGAGCTCGCCGCAGCGCCACATCTCGTGCTGCTCGGTGAGGAGTGCTTCATCGACCGTCCGCTGACGGACTGACTCCACCCAGGCGGCCGCTAGTCCGCCGAAGGTCTCCAGGTTTTCCGGCATCACATGCTCGTCCACGATGAACAGGGCGAGCAGTTCAGCGGCTGCAGGGTCTGTCTGATCGCAGCCGCTGCACAGTACTGCTTCCTTGATCCCGGGGACGTCCTCGTCGCGGTTGTTCTTCCAGGAGTGCTGGTACCGGGCGAGGAGCACCGTGTTGCCGCCGCAGCGCGGACACGGGGGGGTTTCGTCGACCTTAAGCAGGATCGCGTCCTCGCCCTGCGGATCACTGTGCTGGTCGTCGTTCATGCCACGCCTTGCCATGCGTCCTGGCCGAAGGAACCCTTGATGTCAGACGCAATCGTCGTCGCGTTCACCGTCGACTGGAGCCGGAACACGGTGGTTTTCTGAGGGCCACGCACCGACAGGAGAACTGGGTTCTCCCCTGGATGGGCCCTCATGATCCGCTTGAGCTCCTTCACTGTGGGCTCGCTGATGCGGTGGTAGGGGAACGTGAGCTGGACTGGGGCTGCGCCGTTGCGCTCAGCTGAGGTGATGTCGAGCACCTGCAACTCCCGAGCAGCGACATTTAGAGTTCCGTCACGGTCCTGGATACGGCCTTCCAACGTCACGACGCTGTCCTCGACCAGTGCACCTGAGACGAGCTGATACACGGCAGGGAAGCACAGCACTTCGAGCGTCCCGTCGCGGTCGGCGAGGTTGATGATTGCCCAGTTGTTGCCCTGCTTGGTCATCTTGAGCTGAACGCTGGTGATCAGCCCGGACAGCCGGACAAAGCCCTCGGTACGTCCCGACGACACAAGGTCGACGATCGTGGTGTCCCGATTGGCAGCAAGGATGTGCTCAGTGCCGTCCAAGGGATGCGCGGAGACGTACATGCCGAGCATCTCCCGCTCACTCGTCAGGAGTTGCTTCCGAGGCCACTCACCATCGTCGATCCTTATATCGAGACCGACCCCAGCCCCATCGCCTCCATCATCGCCGCCCATCGCCGCGAAAAGGTCATCTTGGCCGTAGGCCGCGGCCTTCTTCAGCGGCACAACCGCGTCGATAGCCATTTCATGCGCAGCGGACAGACCCTTGCGGGTATGCCCGAGTGAGTCGAACGCACCCGCCTTAATGAGCGATTCAATGGCCCGCTTGTTGAGCGCCGGCAACTCGACCTTGTCGAGGAAGTCCGTGAAGGAGGTGAATTTCCCCTTGGACTTGCGGGCCGCGATGATCGCCTCAATGACGTTGTCACCGACGTTGCGCACCGACAAAAGGCCGAATCGCACGTCGTCGCCGACGGCCGCGAACTCGGCCAGTGACTCATTCACGTCAGGCGGCAGGACGGTGACGCCGAGCTTGCGGGCATCAGCGAGGTAGATGCCCGCCTTGTCCTTGTCGTCGCCGACGGAGGTGAGCAGTGCGGCCATGTACTCGGCCGGGTAGTTTGCCTTGAGGTATGCGGTCCAGTAGCTGACCAAGCCGTAACCGGCCGTGTGCGACTTGTTGAAGGCGTAGCCGGAGAACGGGAGCATGACGTCCCAGATCGCCTTGATGGCCTCTTCCGAGTAGCCGTTGGCCTCCATGCCATCGTGGAACTTCTGCCACTCGGCTGCCAGCACCTCGGGCTTCTTCTTGCCCATAGCGCGGCGCAGCATGTCGGCGCCGCCGAGGGTGTACCCGGCCAAGGTCCGTGCGATGGCCATGATCTGCTCTTGGAAGATGAGCAGATGGTGGGTCGAGCCCAGGATCGGGTCGAGGACTTCCTTCAGATCGGGGTGGATGGGGTCCGGGGTCTGCTTGCCGTTCTGGCGCAGCGCGTAGTTGGTGTGCGCGTTGGCTGCCATCGGGCCCGGCCGGTACAGGGCGAGGGCAGCCGCGATGTCCTCGAATCGGGACGGCTCCATCAGCTTGAGCAGAGCGCGCATGCCGCCGCCGTCGAGCTGGAACACGCCGAAGGTGTCTCCACGGCCAAGGAGTTCGAAGGTCTTCTTGTCATCGAGCGGGATGACCGTGACGCTGTTGTCGCCGTCGCCGGGGTCGACCGTGGCCAGCTTGACGCCGCGGTTCTCGCGGATGTTCTTCAGCGCGTGGTCGATGACGCCAAGGTTCCGCAGGCCCAGGAAGTCCATCTTGACCAGCCCCATGTTTTCGCAACTGGGGTAGTCGAAGCCGGTGATCTTGACGCCGTCTTTGGCGCGCATATGCAGCGGGATGCGGTCGGTCAACTTCGTCTTGGACAGGATGACCGCTGCCGCGTGCACGCCGGTGCCGCGGGTCAAGCCCTCGACACCCTTGGCGGTGTCGATGACCTTCTTCACGTCCGGCTCGTTCTCGTACATCGTCCGGATCTCGCCCGCCTCGCCGTAACGGGGGTGCGCCGGGTCGAAGATCCCGTCGAGCGGGATCGACTTGCCCATGATGTCCGGCGGGAGCGCCTTGGTGATCCGCTCACCGTGGGAGAACGGGTAGCCGAGAATGCGCGAGCTGTCCTTGATCGCGTTCTTGGCCTTGATCTTGCCGAACGTATTGACCATGGCCGTGTACTCGTCGCCGTACTTCTCGGTGACGTAGCGCACCATCGTGTCGCGCTGGCGGTCGTCGAAGTCGAGGTCGACATCCGGCGGGTTGATGCGCTCGGGGTTGAGGAACCTCTCGAACAGCAGGCCGTGCTCCAGCGGGCACAGCTCTGTGATGCGGGTCGCGTACGCGACGATCGAGCCTGTGGCCGAGCCACGGCCGGGCCCGACCGGGATGCCTCTGTCGCGGGCGTACTTACAGATGTCCGCGACCACGAGGAAGTAGCTGGAGAAGCCCATGGGGCCGATGACCGACATCTCGATCTCGAACCGCTCCATCACCTCGGCGGGAAGCGGGGCGCCGTAGCGCATCTCCAGGCCCTTGAGGCACTCCTTGCGCAGCCACGACTCCTGGGTCTCCCCCTCCGGCACGTCGGGGAACTGCGGCATCTCGTCGACATTCTCGAAGACGCTGTCGTATGACTCGACGCGCTCAGCGATCAGCAGCGTGTTGTCACACGCTTCCGGAAGTTCGGAGAACAGCGAGCGCATCTGCTCTGCGGTCTTGAGGTAGTAGTCGGCGCCAGCGAACCGGAACCGCTTCTCGTCGGCCTTGTTCTTGCCGACTCCGATGCACAGAAGGTTGTCGTGTGCGTCAGCCTGGTCTTCGTGGATGTAATGCGCATCGTTGGTGGCCAGGAGCGGGATGTTCAGGTCCTTGGCCAGGCGCAGCAGTCCATCCCGGACCTGCTTCTCGATGGAGAGACCATGGTCCATCAGCTCCAGGAAGTAGTTCTCCCGGCCGAAGATGTCCTGGTAGGCCGCGGCGACCTGCCTCGCCTCGTCGTACTGGTTCAGCCGCAGCCGGGTCTGGATTGCACCGGAGGGGCAGCCGGTAGTGGCGATGATGCCCTCGGCGTGCTCGCTGATCAGCTCCATGTCCATGCGGGGCTTGCCCGCGGGGAACTGCCCGGTGTAGCTGGCCTCGGTGGACAGGTAGAAGAGGTTCTTGAGGCCCTGGACGTTCTGGGCCCACATGGTCATGTGGGTGAAGCGGCCTCCGCCGGAGACGTCCTTCGATCCCTCGCCGTCGTCCGACATGGCGCGCTGCCCGCCCGGACCCCAGAACTCCTGCTTGCGGTTGCGGCGCGAGGATGGGGCGACGTACGCCTCGATCCCGATGATCGGCTTGACGTTCTCGAAGCCCTGGCTCACCTGATGGAACTCGTACGCACCGAACATGTTGCCGTGGTCACTCATGGCAACGGCTGGCATGCCCTGCCGGTCGACCTCAGCGAACATCGGCTTCAGCTTTTGAGCGCCGTCGAGCATCGAGTATTCGGTGTGATTGTGCAGGTGAACAAAGCTGTCGGCCACCGGGCGGGCACCTCCGAGATGGATCGTGGAATGCCCCACCCTATCCCTCTCAGAAGATCAGATCTGGGGGCTTCGCACGGCCTTCTGGCGCGTCGGAAATGATCACATCTGTGACCTTCAATGATCACGCAAAGGTGTTGATCCACTCCAGTGAGTTGCCCCAGACGGGCCACGTGTAACAGATCACGGCCGTTGACGTTTGGGCTGTGAAGGGGGTTGCGGTTTACGTCAACCCCGCAGCGCTCCGGAGGAACGGTGACTACCGCGATAGCTCCCCTCTCATCCGAGACCGGCCACCGGTCGCACCTGCAAGAGAGCTTGTTCGCCTGGCTTGGGCCCGAGATGGCGCCCAAGGCGGAGACCAAGACGCTTGAGGAGTCCGCCACGGAGCCCCCGGCCCCGCCGCCAACGGAGGAGAAGCCGGATTTCTCACACGTGTGGGTGGTGGCCGCGGAGATCGAGGTCACGCCCAAGGTCGCGAAGATCGCGGACTACCGCGGCTGCTTCAAGGCCGTCGAAGGGCAGCGCGTTGACGCCCTGGAGGTGTACTGCAAGGGCTGCCGACGCCCGTACGACGAAGTACGCGGCGACGACTGCGCAGCCAAGATCGACAACCGACATCTGATCGGCGGCGACCAGAGCACCCGCGCGAAGCGGAAGATCCCCGTACCGCCGAGGAACGCCCGCGTCGTCCCCGGCGGCACCATCCAGCGCCGCGGCATCGGCGCCTACATGTCCGGCGTGTCACGGCCCCCACGCTGAGCACGCGACACTAACGCCGCCCGCTGTTCATGGTGCGCGGCGTGACTACTCAGCAACCTCAGCCGTCGAACGGCGACCCGATTGTCGCCACCACCGACATCACTGGGTCGGTGCTCCCCGACGCGAAGATCGGCCGGGAGGCGTTCGGGTTCCTCCTGCTCTCGTTCGGTGTGCTCGGCGGCCTCGGGGCGCTGGGCGCCTTGCACTGGACCGCGGGCCTGTCCGCCGCCCTCGTCGGCCTGTGCGCCAGTGGTGTTCTCGTCCGCCGCAACTCCGAGCGCCGATGGCAGCAAGACGCCGGAGCCATCGCCGCGTTCAGCGGCTACGCGGGGCAGACCGCCGTTCTGTTCTACCTGTTGCCGCCGCTCGGATGGCTGGCCATCAGCATCCTTGCTGTCGCCGCTGGCCTGTGGCTGTCCAGCGATGAGGGGGCCTGATGCCCCGCCAACTCTTCCCCGGACTCCGCGGTCTCCTCGTCCCGCGGACCGCTGCACCTCCGCCGCCCACGGAGACAAAGGATCTCCTGGCGGGCAACGCGTACGTGTCGATGACGTACGCCGGCGTCACGAACATCTGGGGGACGCCCGGCCGCGCGGACGGCTGGGATCTCGAGCGCGTCATCGTCGAGGGCTACGAACGCAGCATCTGGACCTTCAAGTCCATCGAGGCGATCAGCAAGCACGCCAGTACCCTGCCAATCCAGATAGGCCGGGGAGGCGACGAACGGCGCTTCAAGGAGACCCTCGACGACCACCCGCTTCTTCGCCTGCTGAACAAGAAGGCCAACCCCTTGGAGACCGCCGACGTCTTCAAGAAGCGGCTGAGCGCGCAGCTCCTTCTGTCGAAGAAGGGCGTGTTCATCGAGAAGACCTACTCACGCGGCGGCACCCTCACGCGGCTCGATCTGCTGCCACCGGACCGCGTCCAGATCATCCCGGACGACGAGAACGGCGACTACCTCAAGCACTTCGAGTTCACCAACTACGCCGGCCAGGTCCGGGAACTGAAGCCGAAACACGTCATCTGGATCAGGGACCCCCACCCCACCGATCCGTTCTGCGGTGTCACCCCGCTTGAGGCCGCGGGATTGTCCGTCGACCTGGACGTCAAGGCCCGCACATACAACATCTCATTTATTGACAATGACGGCAGACCGGGCGGAATTGTCGGTATCGACCTG
Organism: Streptomyces sp. NPDC027189; assembly: GCF_055566975.1. NCBI lineage: Bacteria > Bacillati > Actinomycetota > Actinomycetes > Kitasatosporales > Streptomycetaceae > Streptomyces > Streptomyces sp. NPDC027189. The sequence continues at coordinate 121,644 of NZ_JBVHRI010000023.1, read as the reverse complement.
GACGGCGTCGACCCGCGTGAAGTCGACCGTATCCAGAAGCGCCTGGCCCCGGGCGCGCACAACGCCGGGCAGCTCACCCTCGTCGGCACCGGCCCTGGCGGTGTCACGTACGTGGACACCTCCGCGCGGCCGCGCGAGATGGCGTACGAGACGCTGGCCGGCATCTCCAAGGGCGAGATCCTGGCCGCCTTCGGTGTGCCCGAGAGCATCGTCGGCAACGCCTCGGAGCGCACGTATGCCAACGCTGACCGGGAAGAGTGGAACTTCTGGGACCACACCGAACTTCCACACCTCAACCTGGTGGCCTCCGGGTTCGACCCTGAGCTGGACGACGGCTGGACCGTCCGGTTCGACACCTCCCGCGTTCAGGCCCTCGAGTTCCCCCGCCGCCAGGCGCGGCAAGAAGCCCGGGAGGAGTTCGACAAGGGCCTCATCACCATCGACGAGTACCGGGAGATCGCGGGCCGGGAAGCGTTCAACGTCCCGCAGTCCCGCGCCCTGTGGATCAGCCCGCAGAAGGCACCCATACCCGCCAACCCGCAGGACGCCGCGGCTCTCGGCCTCGGTCCCGACCCGGCCACCGGCGGAATGTCCGGCTCGGCGCCCACCGGCACCTCGCTCCCCCAGGGCGCAGCTACGGAAGACTCCGCGGCCGCGGACGTGGCAGCCGCGCGCGCCGTTGGGCCCGGCCAGGACGCGGCGGGCGCCGTCGCCGCGGCACGAGCGCAGGCCCCCCTCGCACTGCCCGCAGGCAGCACCGCCGCGGATGCCGTCGCCTCCGCGCGCGCCACGAACACCGCGGCCGCCCCGGGCGATGCGGCCGCCGACGTCGACCGCGCCCGCAGCGCACGAGAGCAGACCCAGCCTGGCGAGGCCTTCGAGGACGTTGCCGCCGCTCGCGACACGATCGAGAGCAAGGCACTCCCCCAGGACGACGGATACGAAGTCACAGACGACGACTTCGACGCCCTCTCCATGGCCGTGGCAGCCGCCGTCACTGCCCTCCTGGCGCGCCAGGAAGGCGTCATCCTGGCCCGGCTCCGCGCGCCGAAGATCCGGAAGTACACGCGGTACTGGCAGCCGGAGAACGACAACGACGTCCGGCACGGCGACGCCGACCTCGACCAGAACCGCGTCGTCAGCGCCGCCCGCTGGGCTGAGGAGACCTCTCAGACCCTGACGCCGATGCTGCAGCAGGCAGCCATCGCCACCGCCCGCAAGGTGGGGCAGTCCCTCACCGGCTCAGACGACGTTCCCCCTTCCGCGGCCGCGGCCGCCATCGTCACCGCGGCGTTCGCCGGCGAGGCCGTGACCGCGTTCCTCACCGAACTCGCCGACGCACTTGCCGCAGCGCAGAACGACGCCAAGGACGTGGGCGACCTGGAGCACACCGTCGTCAGCCACTACCACTCCGCAGAGCCCGCCCTGATCGCCCGGATCGCCGAGACCTGCGCCATCTCGACCATCAACGGCGCCGCAGACGCCGCCGCCGAACACGCCGGCCCCGGCGTCGTCCGAACCTGGATCACCCGCGGAGACGACCGCGTACGCCCCGCCCACAAGGCGCTGAACGGCAAGACGCTCCCCGTCGGCACCCCGTACACCGTCGACGGCTCCAGCCTCCGCTACCCCGGCGACCCATTCGCACCGATCGCCCTGACGGTCAACTGCCGATGCCGCCTCCACTACGCAACCGCCGAGGAGGCGAACTGACGTGAACACCTACCCCGCCACGCTCGAGCACGTCGTCGACGGCGACACCCTCGACCTCGACATAGACCTCGGCTTCACCATCCGCACACGCCAACGCGTCCGCCTGACGGGCCTGAACACCCCCGAGAAGAACACCGATGAGGGCAAAGCAGCGAATGCCTGGGTCACCGACTGGCTCGCTCAGCATGGCCCCGGCCTCGTCGTTGAGACCCACCGCCGCGAAAAGTACGGCCGATGGCTCGCCACCATCAGGTCCGTCAGCGGCGCATGCCTGAACACCGACCTGATCGACACCGGCCACGCCGCCCCGTACGACGGCCACGGCCCCCGCCCCCTCCCCGAACCGAAGGAGTAGCCGCCATGTGGGCCGCCATCTGGATCGCCTGGACCGCCGCGTTTGCCCTGGCCGAGGGCATCGCCCTGGCCAACAAGCGGGACGAGGACACCCTGTCGGAGAACGTCCGCCGCATGTTCCGCACCCGTACCAGCAGAGTCGGCCGAGCCATATTCGCCGCCACCTGGTTCGGATTCAGCGGCTGGTTCGCCCTGCACATCCTCACCGAGACCATGTGAGCGCCCGGGGCGCCCCACAGCCGCACCATGCCCAGCGCGCGACGCTAAGCACCCGCGCTCTGCATGGTCCGCGGCATGCTGAATCGCCCCACTGCACAGGCTGAGTCGCAGGACCTGAATCGCGACCTCGAGGTCAAGGTCACGCGTCGGCCGTGGAACCCTGCCCTGCACCCCCGCGACAGCAAGGGCCGCTTCATCGAGACGGGTGGAACGGTCAGGCTCTGGGGCGGCAAGCTCGCGCGAGTCGTGCGCGCCCTTCCGCACGACCGCGTCCTCGTCCAGGACCAGAGCGGCCCCAACGAGTTCCGGGGACGCCGGCACACCACGAGTGCCAAGTGGGTGACGATGGTCGCCCGTCCCGACGGCACCGCGCCCACCGAGGACGAGAACAAGGTCGTCGCCGAGGACGAGCGTCGGCACGAGGACCCACGCCGCGGCAACGGCGTTGCCCGGGACGACGACGGCGACCCGGACACCCCCAACGACCCCCACGACGTCGACGACCAGGGCCGCCCGATCGGAGACGACGAGGGCAACGGCCCGGACCACGAGGACGACCAGGACGAGCCGGAAGACGGCGCCCACCCCGTCAACCTCGACGCGCTTCCCAACCAGCAGAACGCAGCCGGAGCCCGGTACGCCGACACCGCGGCCGTCCGCCGCCACTTCACGCAGCTCGCCCAGCAGCCCGGCACCAAGCCGGAGATGGCCACCTTCCTGCGATCGGTCGCCCAGGACGACGACCTGCAGGTGACCCCGAACGGCCGCTTCGCGATCCTCCGCGACGACAACGGCCGCTGGTACCTGACGGCCACCGGCACCGGACAGCGCATGGACGGCGCCGGTGACTTCGACACACCGCAGGACGCCGCCCGGTTCGCCGAACACCTCGACAAGACCGCCGTCAACGGGCAGATCACCAAGTTCGGCCAGCCGTTCGACTTCTCCGACCCGCAACTGGACCGCGCCGCCCGCGACTGGCGCTCCACCAAGGGCGAGAACATCCAGGGCGCCATCATCCGAGCCCGCAAGGAGTTCGACGCCACTCCCGCGCCGACCACCAACCCGGCCACCCCGTCGGCCCCGGCCGCGGACGGGCGACGGTTCGCCACCCTGCAGGACGTCCGCACGCACTGGCAGGGCATCCGAGAGCGCCTGAGCCAGCACACCGACCCCACCTCCCGCGCCGCGCTGCAGAAGCTGGACAGCCTCATCGCCGACGACCGCCTCAAGCTCGTCGGTCGGGGCCAGCTCGTCACCCACCGGGACGGAGACGGCAATTGGCAACTCGTCGCCACCGGCAGCGGCTTCACCCTGCACCCCCGCTTCGAGACCCAGCAGGAAGCACAGCGCTTCGGCCGCTTCCTCGTCGCCTCCAACATCAAGGGCGAGGACGGCAAGCCGCTGGACCTCTCCCACGTCACCGTGAGCAAGTGGCGGTCCGAGGACAACAAGTCCTTCCGCGAGGTCGTCGACGAGGCCCTCGCCAAGCTGCAGCAGGAACAGGGCGGTGGAGCCCCCGCTGGCCAGAACGCCCCGGCAGCCGCGCCCCAGGCCCCGAACGCCCCCGACGCCCCTCAGCAGCCGGAGGCCCAGCCGGAGCCCACACCGGCACTCCCGGACGGCGCACAGCCTGTCGACGGCGTCGACGGCTACCACTACGCCAACGACGGCGGCGCGATCACCCTGTACGGCCCCGACGGGCAGGTCGCCGCCACCAGCGAGCGCGGCTACCCACCGAAGGCCACGATCAACGGCGTCGTTGTCCCCGTCCCGCAGTACCCCAGGCAGGGCGCCCAGGTCATGGCCCGCCTCCACCTCGCCGCGCAGAACCCGCAGAAGCGGGACCGCGTCACCGCGGCGTGGGTGATGAAGCCGGGCAAGGACGGCAAGCCCGCCAAGCGCGTCATGGTGTTCCGCGGCACCATCAAGGGCGACCAGCGGGACTACGACGCGGTCGGCAAGGTCAAGGCCGTGAAGTGGGCTCCGACGATGGGCCCCGTCGGCTCCTGGCAGACCCAGGCGAACATGACCGACGCCACCCGGGACGAACGCATCTCGGAGGTCCTGAGCAATCTCGCCCGCCAGGGCCGCAACGTCCACGTCACCGACGAGACCAGCCAGGGCACCCCCGACGCACCCGGGGACAGAGGCGACGAAACCGCCGCGCTGCGCCGCGAGATCAGCGACGCCACCGACACCCGGCTGAACCAGATGAAGAACGAGCGGTACACGAAGTACCGCACCTCCCGCTCCGAGGCCAACCGTCGGCGCATCGACAGCGAGATCGACCTGATCACCGAGGAGCAGAAGCGCCGGCGCAAGGAGCGGGACGAAGCCGCGGCCCGCGACGCCACCCAGCTCAGCGACGCCGACATCGAGGCCCGCGTCAAGGAGTCGCAGCAGGAACGCGGCACGTACGGCTCCCGCAGGGGCGAGACCGCGAACGACGTCGAGCGCGCCATCTACAGCGAGCGCCGCCGCCGCTCCCAGGCTCTATCCGACGAGAACACCGACCTGACCACGATGGCCGAAGAGGACCTCGCCAAGGCCCGCGGCGCCGTCGCCCACCGGGTCACCCTGCACCAGGCCGCCGGCGACGACCACGAGGCCGAGCAGACCGTACGCCAGGCCCTGCAGAAGCGGCACGACGCCATCGTCGGTGAGCAACAGCGCCGCCGCGCCGAGCAGATCGCCGACCGGCCGCCGGTCGCTGACCTCGACGACGAAGCCCTGTCCGAGGAATACAACGAACTCATCAAGCGGGACTTCCGCAAGGCGTCCCCGGAGGCTCAGCGCGTCCTCGAGGGCCGCCTGGAGGACATCAAGCAGGAGCGGCGCGAACGGGAGAAGCGGGCCATCACGGACCGGGACACCCCCGACGCCGTCGACTCCAAGAAGCTGCTCGACGAGTACACCGAACTGCGCCGCGGCCGCTCGAACTACGAGGCTGACGACGTCAAGGCGGCCCGCGAGGCACGCATGGCCGCCATCGAGGCCGAGCTGAACCGCCGGGCCACCACCCCCGAGGTCGAGCAACTCCTCGCCCGCATCGACAACCCCGACTCCAACGGGCAAATCAGCATCGACGGCGGCGCCGGGTACGGCTACATCGACTACAACCAGAACGTCGGCTACGGGCGCGACCGCCGAGAGATCGGCTGGACCTGGGGCAAGAACTCCTGGGGCCACGGCAACACGTCGTACCCCTCGCGAGCCGTTGCCCTGGCCGCGATGGTCCGCGCCTACGACCAAGACCCGGACACCCGCGGTGAGCGCACCTGGGGCCGTGAGCGGCGCGTGTTCGTCCCGAAGATGTTCGTCGAGCTGTACCAGACGGCCCGCCTCGGCGACCGGCTCTCCAGGGCATCCGAGGAACGCCAGTATCTCTTCCACCTGTTCCGGGACCGGTACGGCTGGGACGACGGCGTGAACCCGCTGGTGCCCAGCAACAAGAAGGGCCACCACATCAAGGGCCGGAACTTGGTCATTCCCGAGGGTCTCCTCGCGGAGCTGCACCGGGTGACGGAAGAACTGTCGCGGGACATGTCCGTGCAGGCCGCGGACCGCGACGCGGACAAGTCGGACCGGGCGAAGGCCAAGACGCGACTCGCGTCCATCAACGTGGCGCTGCACGCGATTGAGTCAGCCCGTGAGGCAGTCCGCAAGAATGGCGGGAACGACGACCAGAAGGTCATCTCCCGCGAGGAGATCGAGGCACAGCAGGCCGCGCTCCGTGCAGCGCTGGGAGGCGACGACGATGAACATGTTCAGTCCGACGGTCCGGGATCACTGGCGGACGTACCGGCCGCAGGAGTGGGCGGCGATGGACGATCCGGAGGCGTTCGTGGAGACGAAGGCCAGGGAGATCGAGAGCCGGATTCTGGTCGCGGAGCAGGCGCTGGAGGAGACGGTGCCGGAGCCGGAGGGCTACGACGAGAGGGTCGGCCGGCTCAAGCAGATCAGGGCGGACGCGACGGCGATGGTTCTGAGGGAGCTTCTGCCCGAGCCGGAGCCGGAGGCGGAGAAGGCGCCCGAGCAGACGCCGATGGAGCAGCACCTGCAGGAGATCAGGGACGCGATGTACGACGCGTAGCGCGGTTCCGGCCGGACCCGGCCGACGCGCCAAAGGGCGCACGCGCGCGTGCGGCCGCCAACGTCGAGGCCATCAAGGTCCTCAAGAAGCTGGAGGCAGAGAACCGGCCGGCCACCGACGAGGAGAAGCGCATCCTCGCCCGCTGGTCTGGGTGGGGTTCGGTGCCGATCATCTTCGCCAGCGAGCCGAACGAGAAGGAACCGCGCTACCAGCAGGGCGGCACCCGGTACGGCAAGTTCGCCAAGGACCACGAGCGGTGGTCCGAGTACAGCGACATCCGCGGCGAGCTGCAGCGCGTTCTGACGCCGGTTGAGTTCCGGCAGGCGTCCCGCGGCGTGCTGTCCATGCACTACACGCCGCAGCCCATCGCCGAGGCGATGTGGGATGGCCTGCGCGCCTTCGGGTTCGACCGCGGCGACGTCCTCGAAGCCGGTTCCGGCGCGGGCACGTTCTTCGGCGTCGCCCCCGACGGCGCGCGCCTGACCGGTGTGGAGCTCGACCCGACCACGGCCCGGATCGCTCAGGCGATCTACCCGCACGCCAACGTCCTGAACGAGTCCTTCGCGGAGACCGACGCCCGGCCGGGGACCTTCGACGCGGCGATCGGCAACGTCCCCTTCGCCCGCGTCCCGTTCGATGACAAGCGGTACCCGGCGGAGAGCCTGCACAACGGGTTCGTCACCAAGGAGATCGCCCTCGTCCGTCCGGGCGGCATCACAGCCGTCATCACCTCCCGGCAGACGCTCGACTCCAAGGGCGACAAGGCCCGCCGCCAGATGGCCAAGTACGGCGACCTGGTGGGTGCCGTCCGCCTGCCCTCCGGCGTCTTCAACGACGCCGGCACCGGGGTCACCACCGACGTGCTCGTGTTCCGACGCCGTGAGGACGGCACCGAGCCGGCCGACACCTCATGGCTGGACGCCCCCGAACGGGACCTCAACGGCACCCCGCACCACATCAACGCCTACTTCGACGAGCACCCCGAGCACATCCTCGGCACGCTGACCACCCAGTCCGGCCCGTACGGACCGGAGGTCACCGTCAAGGGCGACCCCGCCAAGGCCGCCGAACAGCTCCGCAAGGCGCTCGAGGACATCGCTGAGAAGGCGAAGGCCGACGGCCGCGGCTACGAGCCGCACCCCGACGGCGACGACCGGCCCCCGGTCCACCTGCAGACCGCCCGGGAGAAGCACGCCAACGACTGGACCGGCCGCCTCTACGAGGGCGACGACGGCCAGTTCTACCAGCACGTCAACGGCGCTGAGCCGGTCCTCATCGACCCCGCCGACGGCAACACCGCCCAGCTCCGCGACCTCATGCAGCTCCGCGACGTCGCCGCCGAACTGCGCGAGCTGGACCGCAAGAACGACGAGGAGGAGCGCGCCGACGCCCTCCGCGCCCAGCTCCGCGACCTGCACGCCGCCTACGTCGAGCAGTACGGGCCGCTGTCCAAGCCCGGCCAGCACCGCACCAAGAACGGCCGCCCGACAGCGTGGGGTTACTTCCGCGCCGACCCGGATGCCGCGGCCGTCCTCGCCCTGGAACGGTGGGACGCCAAGACCGGTGAGCCGGTCCTCTCCCGCATCTTCACCGAGCGCGCCGCGGCCCGTCGGCGTCAGTTGACGTCGACCGACGACCCGAAGGCGGCCCTGGCCGCGGTCGTCGCCGCGCACGGCGAAGTGGACCTCGGGGAAGTCGCGCGCCTCCTCGACGTCGACCCGCAGGAGGCGTTGAAGCGCCTTGGCAACGAGGTCTTCACCAACCCGGCTACCGGCCGCCTCGAGCTGGCCAGCGCCTACCTGTCTGGTGCCGTCCGCGACAAGCTCGACGCCGCCCGCAAGGCCGCGGAGAAGGACCCGGCGTACGCGGTCAACGTGGCCGCGCTGGAGGCCGTACAGCCGCCGGAGCGGACCATCGGCCAGTTCACGCCCGAGATGGGCGCGCACTGGACGCCTCCGGAGCTGCTGCAGGGCTTCCTGCGCGAGTACCTGGGCGACCGGACCCTGCGTGTTGCGCACGATGACCGGTACGGCTGGATTCTCAACACCGGCCGCGTGCCCGAGGCCAACAACGTCATGTACGGCGTTCCGGCCAACCCGGAGAAGGGCACCAAGGGCAAGTCCGCCGTAGAGATCGCCCGCGCGGTCCTCGGCTTCGGATCGCTGACCGTCTACCACGACGACAAGCGAAAGGACGTCGACGAGGCGACCTCCCGTCTGATCCGGCAGAAGGCCGACCAGATGCGGGCGGAGTTCGCCAAGTACGCCACGGCGAACGCCGAGCGGCTGACGGTCCTCACCGAGTCCTACAACCGCATCATGAACGGGCACGTCGTCCGTTCGTACGAGGGCATGTCGCCCACCCTGGAAGGCTTCACGCCCGACAGGACCCCGCACGCCTGGCAGCTCGCCGGAGCCGCCCGGATGCAGTTCGAGCGGGGCGTGATCCTCGCCCACGAGGTGGGCCTCGGTAAGACCTCAACGCTCGTCATCGGCACACAGGCGCTCAAGGCGTCCGGGCAAATCGAAAAGCCCATGGCCGTGGTGCCGAACCACCTGGCAAAGCAGTGGGCGGACGAAGCGCGGTACCTGTACCCGAACGCCGATATCCACCTGATCACCTCGGCGGACCTCGCCAGTGACCGGCGCTCCAGCACGCTGGAGTGGCTGCGCGCCAACAAGCCGGACCTGGTCATCTTCACTGAAGAGGCGTTCGGCTCCATCAAGATGAGCCCGGAGGCTCAGGAGGAGTACGAGTTCCGGGAGCTGGAGGCGCTGCGCGAGCAGCTTGACCGCCAGTACGAGGACGCCGACAACCCCAACCACCCGTTCATCGTCGCGAAGATCGAGCAGCGCATCGCGACGGTCCAGCGGAACATCAACAAGAACGCCGCGCCCATGCGGAAGCCGGGCGAGACGTACTGGGATGACCTCGGCTTCGACTACTTCGTCGTCGACGAGGCTCACCGCTACAAGGGCGTCGGCTTCCGCTCCAAGGAGGCCGGCGGCGACCCCGCGTCCATCCGCGGCGTCGACCTGCACCAGAAGACCACCGACCTGCACCGCCGCCGCGGCGGCCGCGCCACGATCACGCTCGCCACCGGCACGCCGCTGTCGAACAGCATCAGCGAGCAGTTCACCATGCTCCAGTTCGCGGCGCCGTGGGTGCTCGACGCCTACAAGGCGGGCGCCCCGGACCTGTGGGCCAACACCTTCGGCCGCAAGACCCTGCGCATCGAGAACGCTCCCGACGGGTCCGGCCTGCGCGTCGTGGAGCGCTTCTCCGAGTTCCACAACAAGCGCGCCATGAAGACCATGTGGGGCCTGGTCGCGGACACCAAGCGCGCCGACGACGTCGGCATTCCCCGGCCGAAGCTCAAGGGCAACGCCCCCAACCTGATCATGGTCGACGCCACCGCCGACCAGAAGAAGCGTCTCAAGGGGCTCGTAGCCCGCGGCCGCGCCATCCACAACGGCGAGGTCGACCGCCACCAGGACAACATGCTCGCGGTGTCCAACGAGGGCACCAGCGTCGCCCTCGACCCGCGGCTCATCGACCCCAAGGCCCCGGCCGGTAACAAGCTCAAGGCCGTCGCTGACCGGCATATCGAGCGGTACCACGCCAACAAGGACCGGGTTTACAAGGTCGCGTACGGCAGCGACGAGAACCACCCCGTCCGCGGCGCCCTACAGATGATCTTCCTGAACGAAGGCGTCCCGGGCGGCAACAACAAGGGCGGCTTCGACGCCTACGCCGAACTCAAGCGGCTCATGGTCGCCGGCGGCATACCCGAAGACAAGATCGCCTTCGTCCAGGACGCCAAGAAGTCCGGCAAGCCCGAGGACATGACGGAGCTGTTCCGGAAGGCCCGCGAAGGTGAAATCGCGGTCCTCATCGGCTCCAGCGCCGTCGCGGGCACGGGCATGAACGCCCAGGACCGCATGATCTCCCTCTCGCACGTCGACCTCGACTGGGGCGCCGCGCAGATGGAGCAGCGCAACGGCCGCGTCCTGCGCTACGGCAACATGAACCCCGAGGTCGAGATCGACATCTACGCGACCAAGGGCTCCATGGACGGCTGGAAGGCCGGATTCGTCGCCGCCAAGGCCGAGGGCCTGGTCGACATCCAGCGGCCCGAGCCGGAGGACGGCGACACCAGCGACGTCGTCCAGGAGATCGACGGCGCCGAGTTCGACTACGAGACGATGGAAGCCGAGATCGGCGGCAACCCCTACATGAGCCAGCTCATGAAGGCCCGCCGCACGCTCAAGGACCTCGAGATCGACCAGCACAACGAGGCCGCCGAGCGAATCCGCCGCGCCGAAGCCCTCGATGAGCTGCGCCAGCAAGCCCAGGCCACCCGAGACGGTATCCAGCGCCGCGAGCAGGCCCTGCCCCGCATCCAAGAGGCCGGCGACCGCTTCACCATGACCATCGGCGGCTCCCCGTACGGCGAGCGCTCCGACGCCGGCAAGGCGCTGCACCGCGAGGTGACCGCCCGGCTCCTGGACCACAACCGCGAGGGCATGAGCCCGTGGCACGTCATCGGCCAGTTCCGCGGCCTGGACTTCGGCGTCCGTACGGAGAGGAAGGAGGACGCCAAGCTCGTCGCCCACGTCGGCTTCCCGGACCTCCGGAACTCCGACTTTGAGCGCACGGTCGAAGACCTCCAGAAGAAGGGCGCCGGGTCGGGCATGATCACCCGCCTCGGCAACGCCCTCGACAAGGCGCCCGCCCTGCAGGAGTCGGACCGGGCCAAGGTCCCCGAGCTGGACGAGCAAATAGCCTTGCTCCAGTCCGCCCACGCCGCCGCGGACCTCACCCCGCAGATCGACCACGCGCGCGCACGGGCCAACCTGCTCGAGGAGGTCGTCGCCCGCATCACCGACCTCGACGCCAAGCCCGAGATCGACCCCGACGAACTCGACAAGAAGCGGTACAAGAAGCACGACCGCGAGATGATCGCCAAGGAGAGGCGCGAGGAGCGGGCACCGCTGCAGGCCGCGGTCGACGAAGCCCTGGCAAACCTCCAGCGCTGGGACGAGCAGAACCCGGAGCCGGAGAGGGACGACACCGTTCACCTCTCCGAGGACGAGGTGCGCGACACCCTCGCGCGTCTGACCCCCAACCCCCCGGCGCACGACGCCTCGCAGACGGACAACGGTGACGGCAACTCCACCGACACGACCCCGGACGCCGACGCATCGGGCCCCGAGGAGACGAACACCGCGGCGCCCGACAACGCCAGCAGTACGGGCGATCTCGCCGACGAGAACGGCGACCAGGAGCACGACGACACCGTTCGCCTCTCCCAGGACGAGGTCAGCGACACCCTCGCCAGCATCCGACCTGACGACACGGAGAGCCAGGACACCGCGGACGCGGAGGAGCCCGACGAACCGCTCAAGTACGCGTGGGACAAGCCCGAGGACTTCGTCACGCTGACCATGCCGGCGGCACTCGTCGACTTCCTCAACGTCGACGAGACCGCGGCCATGGAGGACCCGGACACCCGGAAGGCGCTCAAGGAGGCCAAGCCGGGCCGTAAGGGCACGCTCAAGGTGACGGGCCCCATCGAGGTGCACCGCGCACTCCTGGAGTGGGCGTGGACGCTGGAAGGCGGCGAGGGGCTGGAGTCCGACCCGTCCGAGGTGCGCGCATACCGCGCGTACCGCAAGGCCATCGACGAGGCCGGGGTCGAGCTGCGCCGCCGCCGCGCGGAGCGGGAGAGCAACGACGGCGACTTCACCGACGCCACCCCGGACGTCGACGTACCGGACACCGCGGAGACGAACACCCCGGACGCTGGCAGCGCGGGCGACGGAGGCGACGACGAGCCGCCGGCGGACACCCCGTCGGGCACCGGCGACCTCGGCGACGACAGCAACGACGACCAGGACCAGGGCGCCGACCAGAGCGAGGCAGACGGCGAGGAAGGCAACGACACCGTCACCCTGACTCCGGACGAGGTGTCCGACCAGCTCGACGCCGTACGCCCCGAGGGGTCCAAGGCTCCGTCCTCGATGGACGATGGCGAAATCCGCGACGAGATCGTGGACCTGATGGGCCGCGAGATGGCCAACGGCGGGGAACTGTCCGGCGTTGACCGCACCCGCCTGCAGGTTCTCGAAGCAGAAGAGGCCCGCCGCGCCGGTCGCGCCCCGAAGCAGGAGCCCAAGCCCAAGCAGACCAGGGAGGAGCCCGGCGGCCTCTTCGACGTCGACGAGCCGACCACCCGGCAGGCGGACAGCACCGCGGACCCGGACAACCCGGAGGACCGGCCTGCCGACGAGTTCGGCACACCGGACATGTTCGCCGCCGCCCAGGGCCGCGACACCAGCGACCTGCGCCCGGCGCAGATGCGGAACGCCGCCGACCTGGAGCCGGGCGACCGGTACACCGACGCCGACGGCCGTACGCACACCGTGGCCGAGCCGCCGGTGCGTACCGGCCGCGGCCGTACCCGCATCGTCACCAACGACGGTGAGGAGCGCTTCTACAACTCCGACGCCCAGGTGAGGCTGCGTTACCCGGACGAGGAGATCCCCGACAACCACAGGGACGAGCGTTCCGAGTCCGACGTCGACGAGACCAGCACTCCCGATAACCCCGACACCGACGGCACCCCCGACGTCAACGAGCCCGCGGTCGACGAGCCGGAGGCCACCCCGGACAGCGGCCGAAGCGACATCAAGGACCGCACCGACCGCATGTCCGACCTGGTGCGCCAGGCCACCGACGAAGCGGGCGGGGACGATCTTCCCGAGATCCGCGACGTCACCGACGCCATGGGGCGCGCGGCGGACTCCGACGACCCCGACGCCGAGCTGCGTGACGCCGCCGACCGGCTCGACTCCCTCGCGGAGATGTACGAATTGGGTGGCCCCGATGGAGAGCGCGCGGCCGAGCGGTTCCGCCGCGCCGCCCGGATCGCGCGGGGCGAGGACGACGGCAGCAACGACCGCCGCGACGACGAGAACAACCGCGACGAGAACGAGACCAACGTCCCGGACAACACCAGCGACAGCGACACCGAGGAGGACCAGGACCAGGGCAACGAGGAACGCCGGCAGCGCCGTGACGGCGACCTCGACGGCGGCGCCGACCCTGACGGGGGCGGAGCCGACACCCCTGACGCCCCGTCCGACGATGAGGAGAACAGCAACAGCTCCGACGCGCCGGACAACGCCGACGACCAGCAGGACGAGCCGGACGCCAAAGACCAGGACAACGAGGACGAGCAGGACGACCGCGACCGGCGTAGGCGTCGCCGGCGCCGTCGCAACGGCGGCAACGGTGGCCCCGGTGGTCCTGGTGGCCTCGGCGGGCCCGGCCTGCCGCACCTGAACCTGCCCGACTCCAACGTTCCGGCCGCCACCGGCAACGGTGGCAACGGCGAGGGGCACACCCCCGACGGCCGCGACCGCCGCTCTCCGGTCCACCACGGTGACGTGGACTCCCTTCGCCGCGCCTGGAGGAACGGCGAAGGTCTCACCGCGGCTGAGGACACCGCCGAGCGGCGCGCCGCCCTCGCGCAGGCCGCCGAGCGGGAAGGCATGGTTCTCTCCCCGGGCGGTGGGCTGGTCACATGGCCGGAACCGCAGGACGACGGCACCACCCTGTGGCGGTTCGCTCAGGCCCGCAACGGCACCAACCTGCCCGGCCTGACCCTGCGCACCGACAACCCCGAGGAGGCCCGCGCCCTTGCCAGTCGCTTCGAGGAGATCACCGGCAGCGACGGACAGCCCTTCGACTGGCACCAGCCGTGGGGGCCGAGCACCGTCGCCCAGTGGCGCGACAGCGAGGGCCGCAACCTGCAGCGCGCCCTCCACGCTGCCCTCGATGACTTCGAGCAGCAGCGCACCGCGGACACCGAGCCGAAGCCGCGCGCCCTGCCGGACGACCTCACGGAACTGGACGACGACGCGCTGGTCGACGCATGGGGCGACGACCTCAGCCCCGAAGACCAGATGCGCCTCATGCAGGAGATGGACCGCCGCGACGGCTACACCGACCAACGTGTTCGCGACGCCGTCCCGGACACACCGCCGGCCGACGCCGAAGAGGCGGAACGCCGCGGCAGGGCCATGGACGAGGCCCTGGGCTTCGGGGGCAGCGACGTCACCCGGCCCCGCCGCACACAAGAGGAAATCATCCGCGCGGCGTTCGCCGACTTCGACGAGGCCCGCTACCAGCAGGCCATCGAGGAGACGAACGGCTATTTCTTCAACCGCAAGCACAAGTACGGCTACAACCGTCCCGACGAGCGCTCGCTGTTCTCTGGCGGCGAGCTGGCAAAGTTCGGGCGCTGGAGGGAGTACGCCAGTGAGGAGCTGATCAACTGGTACGACGCCAACGGCGGCCGGATCACCTACAACCAGTTCAAGCTGCAGTACCGCGACAACGACCGCAGGGACCGGGAGATCTTCGAGGAGGAACAGCGCCGACAGGCCGAGGCAGAGCAGCGGCAGCAGACGGACGCGGGCGAGGCCCCCGAGGAGCCCACCGCCACCACGGAGCCCGAGCCCAATGCCAGCGGCACGCCCGCGCCGGACGCAGATGCAGCAGCGGGCACGGACGCTCCACGTTTCGCCAACGTTGACGAGGTTCGTGACCGGTGGCGGCGCGGTGAACTCGACGAGCCAAGCCACGCCTCGTCCGTTCCCGAGGAGCGCTTCCGCGACCACTACGCGGACAACCCGACTCTTGAGCTGTCTGAGGGCGGACACCTGGCCATCCTCGGCAGAGATGACATCGGGGCGAGCTGGACCGTCATGGCGCCCGGGTCGATGGAACCCGTCGCCCGTGCCTTCGACCGTGACGACGCAAGGGCGTATGCGCGCATCCTCGAAGGCGTTCGTGACGAGAACGGTCGCCCCTTCCCTTGGGACGCACCGGATGCAGCAGAGCAGGCCCGCACCTTCCGCGGGCCCAACGGGGAATCCCTCGGTGAGGCTGTCGCGCAGCGCATCGTCGACCGCGGCGAGGCGGAGGGCCTGCACAAGCACTGGCAGGACAAGGCTCGTCTCTACCTCGACCGTGAGCGGCAGTTGGATGAGCACTACGACTCTTGGCGCGCCCAGCAGCACGTTGACGGCTACACCATCCCCGTCGACGTCCGCGACGCTCAGGCGGGCGACGACATCTCCGCGCTCGACCAGGACGAGCGCATAAGCCAGCGCGGTCGTCTCACCGGCCCGCTGCGGGCCCAGCACATGAACCGCACCGGCACCTGGCCGTTCACGAACGGGACGGACTACTCGGCGGACCTCGAGGGCAGGACAGTCGAGGTCAACCCGGATCACCCGGACCCGGAGAAGCGGGAGCGGGAGACCCCGTTCCCCTTCTTCGGCTTCCGGAACACCCCAGACCGGCCCACGGCTTTCCGCCGGCCGCGCCCTGGCGAGGAGGAGCAGAACGACCGGGCGGAGACGCCGCAGGCCGAGCCCACCAGCACCCCGGAGCCCGCCACACGGCCGGAGCCGACACCGGACAGGGCACCCGCGGAGCCCGAGCCTGCCACGCCCGACGTCCCAGCCGAGGAGCCGCAGGGCGAGCCCGAGCCCGTAGGTGGCCAGCCCGCGAACTGGGCCCGGGTCTCAGACCTGGTGCCCGGCGACATGGTCCGCATGGACGGCAGGACGAGGAACGGGCGCGCCGTCACGCGGTCCGGGTACGTCTTCACGGGCCCGGTGCGCGTGGAGGTCACCCGCAACGGCCGCACCGAGCACATGTGGCGTACGTACGTCACGGCGAACCCGGACGGCACCGGCAAGCGCGGCAACGTCTTCACGCCGCTCAACGCCACCGCCGCCCGTGCCGAAGCCCCGGACGACACCGTGCCCGGCTCTCCGGCCAGCGGCGCCCAGAGCGCCGTCCAGACCGGCAGCCTGCCCGACAGGGTGCCCACGGACCGCAACGGCCGCGGCCTGTTCCCGGGCAGCACCGTCACCGGTGTTGACGGGCTGCGCACCCGGGAAGGCACCGTCACCGGCGCCACCAGCACCACCGTGTCTGTGCGCTGGGACAACGACGACACCGCCGACGGCCTGTCGCCCACCACCCTCACGGTGACCGGCGGCGACCGTCCCGACGGCTGGACCGCATCCGGGCAGCGCGTCACCCCCGGCCACATCGTGACCGACGCCGACGGCGCACTGCTCGGGCCCGTCGACGAAGTCAACGGCGACCGCGTCACCATCACCACCGCTGAGGGCACCACCACCCGCAGCGCCGGAGACCTCCGCGTTGCCGGCGAAGTTCGGGACGACACCAACCCCGCCACCGCCCCGGTGACCGGCATCGACGACCCGGCGGCCGCGGACCTCAAGGAGGACGACGTCGTGGTCCTGGACCTCGACGGCACCCTCACCACCGTGGCGGTCACCGGCGCCCAGCGGGACGGCGACCGGGTCACCATCGACTATGCCGACACCACCACGGGCGAGATCGGCCAGATCGACGTCGACGCCGCCACGGTCCTTCCACGGGCCCAGGGCGCCGACGGCAACGCCCCCGACCTCGGCCCGGAGGACGCCCCGGACACGCCGGACGACCTCACGGTGCACGAGCCGCCGCGCCGCGTCGAGCCGGTCACCGGCCCGACCGTCGACCCTGAGCTGACCACAAGCGACCGGGACGTCATCGGTGACCTTGCGGACGGCCCGGACGATGACTTGGACGCCCATCAGGGCGCCGTGCGTATCACCTCGGATCTGCCGGTCACCCCGGAGCAGGCGGCCGCACTCGCCGCGCAGCTCCGCGACTCGGCAGACCCGTCGACTCCCGAGGGCCGTGCTGCACTGCGCGCCGCTGATCATCTCGACCGTGCCGTTGGCCGGACACCCCCGGCTGAACTCGGCCGTCCGCGACCGTCCAACGCCTCACAGGTCGCCGAAGACGACACCATCGCCATTCCGGACAGCCGCGGCAACGGTGTGACCGTCTACCGAGTTCGTGGCGTCCAGGACGGTCCCGGCGGAGTCCGTTCTCTTCTGCTGGAAGGGGAAGACGGCCGTACGCGCAGGCGTGTGGTCCACGGTGCGATGCCGTTGTGGCAGCTCGGCGAGCCGCAGCCCGAGGGCGACAACACCGCGCTTGTTCCGGCTGGCCCGGACTCCCCGGCTCTCCCGCCGGCCGGGGCGCCCCGCGACCCCAACCCGGCGCCGCAGACCGACGCCGATCGGATCATTCGCGACCACGCCCGTAGCCTTGCCGTTCGCATCATCGACGAGGCCATTGCGGGCACCGAACCGCCCGGCGACATTCACGCTCTGCGTGAGCAGATCGCCCAGCGCCTCACCCCCGAGGCGCTGCAAGAAGCCCGTACGGCAGCGCGACAGGACGCCGGAGCGGCCCTCGATGCCGCTGGTGTCACCGGTCCCGAGCGCTCCGCCGCCATGATGGCGCTCGGAGCGGTAGCGCAGGACTCCCACACCGCGACGGTTCGGGCCGCACTGCGCACCATCAACGACCTTGAGCCCCTGCCCGACGAGAGCGACGAGGACCTCGCCGCGCGCGCCCGGGACTTGCTCAGCCTCATCCCCGACCAGATCGGAGGCGCCCCCAACGGGCCGGACACCGACGCCGACGCGGACGTCAACCGCACCGTCGCGGGACACGTCGACGACGCGGTGAACACCGTGCTGCAGCAGCTCCAGGCCGCGGGCGTGGACCCGGGTGACGCCGAGAGGATCGCCCGTGCCCTCACCCGGCGCATGGATGGCTCCCGGCAGGCCACCGCCCGCCAGATTGCGCGGCGCGTCGCCGCGGCGTCGCCGCAGGCCGGCCGTCAGCCGGGCCTGCTCGCCCGGATCGTCGCGGCGCTCGTCCGCCTCGCCAAGCGCATCGCGCTCCTGGTGAAGGCCGGAGCCGAGAAGATCGCCGAGAAGTGGCGGGACGCCCAGGAACGCATGGCTCGACTGCGCGCGTTCCTCGGCCGACTCGCCCGCCGCGTCCGTGACTGGCCGGAGTCCCGGCGTCTGGCCCGCCTTCACCGCGCGCTCGACCTGCCCGAGGCCGATGGCGAGTCCCTGGCCGCCCGGGTCTCCCACTGGGCCGGACTCCTGCCGGAGCCCGGACGGTTCGGCCAGGCGCAGCGTCGCGTCACCTGGTGGCAGCCCACGACGTGGGCGCAACTCGCAGCCGGGCGGCTCCCGGGGCGCAGCGAGCGTGTCCGCTGGTCCCCGGACCAGGCCGCGGACGGTGGCCCTGGCCTGACCGGGCTTCGCCACATGGCTGCCCTGCGGGCGGCGGGCGGCGACGTCGACCAGGCGGTGACCAGCCGTCTCGCTGACGCTCTCGGCGACGATTTCGGAGGCGACCCGCACGGCACGCTTCAGCACGCGGACGACTATGTGGCCACCACCGAGCGGCGCCTGGTCAACCTTCAGGCGGCGCGTACCAGTTCCACCATCCCTGATGACCCGGACCTCGAGGTGGAGATCGCCGCGGCGCGGATGGAAGCGGCGGCCGCGCGTCGGGAGTGGGAGAACCTGCGTTCCCGGTACGCCGCTGCGGTGCCCGATGCGGTCGCGGCCGCGCTCGCCGAGATCCGCGACATGGGCCCCGGCGACAACGCCGGCATCGTGTTCGGCCCGGACAGCACCCCGGACGCCGAGCGGGCCGTACGGGGCGCGCAGCGCCTCGTGCCGCGGCCGTGGCTCAACACCCCGGCCGCGCGCCGTGTGACTGCTGTGGACGGCGACGCGGGCCGCTACGAGCCCGACGGGCAGCGGATCACGGTCGCTGACCTCGCCGACGAGGGGCTCGGGACCGCCGGGCACGCCCTCGCGCAGCATCTGGCGCAGCACCTGGACGACTTGGATGCCGCTCAGCGGGTCTTCTGGTTCACCCAGACCCACACGGGCCAGCCGGGCGCCCGCCGTATGCGGCGCAGTGCCCTGAGCCGTCTCCTGTCGCGGCAGCAGACGCAACCGGAGACTGGTGACACCCTCGCGCGGTCTGTTCAGTCGATGTTTAACGGCGACTGGTACTTGGACGACGACCTTCGGGCGTTCCTCCTGGGCCTGCTCGCCACACGATGAGGAGAGCACAGATGCCGTTCACCGTCACCGGAGCGTTCGATGACGGGGCGACCTACAGCGTGCAGGTCACCGGGCGGGCCGACCGCCCGGTGATCGGGTCGCACCGAGTCGCTGCCCTGGTGGGCCTCCACCAGGGCGAGAGCATCGCCCTGTCACCGACCGGCCCCATGTCGGCCGTTGCCGGAGACGATGAGGCGACCGTCCTTGCGGTGCTCCGCGAGTACACCAACGTACTCGAGGCGAGCGGCGCGGTCCCCAGGCAGGCGAGCGTGCCCGAGAGCTGATCCGGTGCGCTTGCCCAATTGGGCAAGAATGATCTTGGTTTGGTGTGGCTGGGTGGCTGCGTTCTGGCAGCTCGGATGCCGCAGTTCCAAGGCCGACCAGGCCTTGCATTCGCCCGCCCTTCCTGGGCGCAGATGCGCAGGTCAGCGGCGGGGAGAGCTTTCTGTAGAGCCTCCGCTGGCACTACACAGAAATGACGCCTACACCCACAGGGCTCGCCACTGCACCGGAAAGGTCTGCACGATGTACTCGCGCAACTCGTCGGCCATCTCGACCAGGGCTTGAAGAGTTGTGCTGGCGTCGTCTTGCCAGGCAAGAAGGGCCTCCTCATCCACCGTGTCGGACGCGAGCGCCTTCGCGATCTCCTCTCGGTTGGCTTCGACCCACTCCCATCTCTGCTCAACGGCGGCGTTGAAGTCGGCTAGCAGCTCAGGGCAATACACCTTCATCGCATGACTCAGGGTCCGGCGGGCGGCAGCCTTGCGTTGCTGCGGGGTGAAGTGCTTCGTGAGCGAGACTTTAGGCGTCAGGTGCTCAGTCACGTCCTTCTTGATCTCTTCAATGATGTGGAAGTTGTTCGGCGGGATCATGGGGATGGGACTGGTGAAGGGAAGACGCCGACGGCGAGCAACCTGACGGCCATTGAGCTTGTCATGGAGCAGGACTTGTGACTGGCGGGCGGCTTCCACCCAGTCATCAAGGATCGCGTGTAGCTCCATCAACCCCTCAAAGAGGGATGGCCAACCTTGTGTGGCTGACGCCCGCTGCTTGACACCCTTGACGACCGAACCGCCAGCGCGGGCGACGACTGACACCTCTGCCCCTGAAACCATCTCTCCCCAACCGCCTGTCGCTGCATGAACGTTGGACAAGATAGATCTACCGCACCAACGCCTTGGCGATACGAGGTCTGCCGAAGCTGTGACGCCTCGTCGCCGAGACACAAGCCAACAGAGCCTTCATCGTGCGCCCGTGACTAGATACGGATACGCCATCAAGGCTCTCCCCAAGAAAGGCGCCAAGCCTTTCGGGGACGAGGACGACGAACAGACCATGGACACCGGCGAGGGGACGCCCGACGAGGAACTCGACCCCGGGGCGCTCGCTGAGGAGACGCCCAGCGATCCGGCCGACCTGACGGACCCGGGCGCACCTCCGGCAGACCCGGCTGCTCCGGGCCCGACCGCACCGCCGGAGCAGCCCACCGAGGCGCCCGCCGACGGTACGCAGCCGCCCGGCAACGAGCCTGCGGCCGATGCCCCGGAACCGCCGTCCGACGACGCCCGCCAGTGGGCAGGCGATCCCTACGACGAGGGTGACGAGACGGACCCGGCCAACGCCTTCGCCTCCTACACCGGCAGCAACGGCGAACAAGCGTGGCTGGATCAGGACGCCGACGGCACACTGACCGGGTGGGTACGGGATGGGACGGGACAGGTGTGGCGTTACACAGACCCAGACGCGTGGGCGATCGACGTCGACGACGCCCACATGACCCGAACGCACAGCAAAGCCGACGAGGCCGCCAGCCCACCCCAGGCCGCTCCTCCGAGCGACCGCGGCGTGCAGGACTCGATGTTCCAGTAGGGAGCTGACGACGTGCAGTTGAACCGTACGACCGCCCTGCGGTTGCAGCAGCAGGGCAAGGCCGCCTATCAGGCCGGCGACCCGGGCGACGCCAGCCCGTACGACCGCCTCGGGAACGCGGAGCAGCAGTTCGGCTATCGCTACTGGTCGCGCGGCTGGTCCATGGCCCGCTCGGAGGCCGAGGAAGCCCAGGCGGAGCCTGCGGCCAGCACAGGACACTAGACAGACGCGAACGGCACCGTGCCCGGCGGCCCACTGTCCACCGCCGGAGGTTTCCCGCCGTGCCGAGCGCTCCACCTACAAGATCGTCACACCCAAGCACCCTGCGAGGCACCAGCCGGGCAATCTACGCCGTCACTGGTGTGGTCGACGAGGTCAACGACCTCATCGTCCCCGGCGCCTTCGCTCAGACCCTCGCCACCCGCCGCGTCAAAGCCGTCTGGCACCACGAATGGAAGGATGCCGTCGGCGTCGTCCTGGACGTCGAGGAGTGGATGCCCGGCGACCCCCGGTTCGCCGAAATCCCCAACTGGCCTGCCGAGGCCGGCGCCCTGGTCGCCACCGTCGAGTACAACCGCCGCACCAGCAAGGGCCGCGACACATACGAGCAGGTCAAGCAGTGGTACGAGCACGGCGAAGCCGCATTCTCCATCGGCTACCGCGTACCCACGGACGGAGCCACCCGCCGCGCTGACGGCGTCCGCGTCATCCACCGACTCGACCTGTTCGAGGTCAGCCCCGTTCTGCACGGTGCGCACCCCATGACTCGGGCCCTCGAGGTGAAGGCCGCGGCCAACCCCGGCATGGAGTACAAGGCCACCCCCACCCCCGTCGAACTCGAAGCCGTCAAGGACGAGGACCGCATCAATGTCGCGGGCCTGGCCCTCAAGGCAGCCGACACCAGCCGCGTCCTGCTCATCCAGCGCGCCCTCGAAGACGACGATCCAGCGGCCGGCACGTGGGAGTTCCCCGGCGGTCACCGGGAGAAGGACGAAGACGCCCTCGCCGCGGCACTGCGTGAGTGGCAGGAAGAGACCGGCGCGGACCTGCCAGGGACGGCAAGCATCGTCGGCTCCTGGACCGCCCCGAACGGCATCTACCGCGGCTATGTCGCAGTCATCCCCAGCGAGTCGGCCGTCTCGCTCAACCGGCCCCACGGTGAGCGGCGCGTGGCCAACCCCGACGACCCGGACGGCGAGGCCACGGAGGTCACCGCCTGGTGGCCCATCACCGCCCTCCCCGACATGTCGCTGCTCCGGCCGGAGTGCCGAGACACCCCCTGGTTGCTCCTGGCCGGTGCCACCCTGCCCCAGGGCCCGCCGAGCACACAGCCCAGCCCAGAAGCCCAGCAGTTCGCCGCCGGCGTCATGAACACCTTCGCCGCCCTCGGCGGAGAGGAGAAGTCCGCACGGGCCACCGTGGCGGCCGCCCGCATCCACGGATCGCGGGTCGAACACAAGTCGGCACGCGCCATGGTCGCTGAGGCCAAGGCCGCCGGGGGCACGGACCAGAACCGCGGCGACGCCGAGCAGTTGCGGCACTGGTACGTCCACGGCGAAGGCGGCGCCCAAATCGGCTGGGGCACCCCCGGCGACTTCGACCGCTGCGTGGCCATCGCCGGACGCCACATGAGCCCGGACAACGCCAAGGGCTACTGCAACCTGCGCCACAAAGACGCCTTGGGGATCTACCCCGCCACCCACGCGGCCGAGAGCAAGAGCGCTCGCCGCGCCGTCCTCGAAGCCAAAGCCCGCCTCGCTGCCCCTGGAGAGCCCGTGAACACGATCCAGCCCCTTCCCGCCTCGTTCGAGCAGATCCGCGACCGACTCGGCCAAGCCGTCCGCACCCTCCTCGCCGCGGATGAAAGCACGTGGGCATGCATCCAGGGCACCTACCCGGACCACGTCATCGCCTCCGTCCACTCCGACGGCGAAGACGAGCAGCACTACCTGGTCCCGTACACACTCGGAGAAGACGGCGACGGGGACGACGTGGCGCTGGGGCAGCCGCAACGCGTGGAGCTGGCAACCGTGGTCGTCCCCGATGACGACGACGGCCCGCGCGAGGCAGACGAGAACGAGGAGATCGACGCCCGCGTCGTGCAGCCCACTGTCGACGCGCTCAGCGACGCCACCGCCCGCATCAGCACCTCGGACGCGAACCCCGGCCAGCTCGAAGGCGTACGCGACAAGGTGCGCGCCCTCATCAGCGCCCTGTCCGCCAAGGGACTCGACGTCGACCAGCCGCCGCCGAAGCAGCCCGCCCCCACACCCAACCGCGCGGCCGGCCCGACCGGCATAGACCTGTGGGACGAGTACACCTTCGACGACGACGAAGGCGACGACGAAGTGCCCACCGAGGACGGGACGTCGAGCAACGGCACGACCCCCGAGGACGCCGTCGACCAGGACCAGGAGGACCCCGACACGGTGCGGCTGGATGCGGACGAGGTGAAGGCCGCACTCGCCTTGCTGCAGGGCTGAGTCGCGACTCAGCTCCCGCCCCGCGAGTGCAGGCAACCGGCCCACAACGTACGAAACCGCAGGTCACAACCTATGTGCTGCCCGCTCTTGACGAACTGAGCGGGCAGCACGCGACGTTAACCCCTCTCTCCCCTTTCCATTCCGCCTCGCGTTGAGGCTGTCCCGGTGCTGGCCGGGCGGAGCGACGCACGTCAACCGCACCCCAGCATCAGGGAGAGAGCAGCAATGCCCGACAACGCTCGCATCAAGGAACTGCAGCGGCAGCTCCAGGTGAAGGCCGCGGAGGCCGAGGAGATCAGCAAGGGATTCAAGGTCGAGGACGGTGGCGGCTTCGTCGTCTCCACCGAGCAGGCCAACCAGTTCCGCAAGGTCTCCAGCGAGGCGCAGGAGATCAAGGCCCTCATCGACGCCGAGCAGGGTCTGATCCAGGTCAAGCAGTACCTCGACGCCCCGGAGAACCCGCCGGCCGCGGCCACCCACTACGGGCAGACCCCGACCATGGAGCAGAAGTCGCTCGGTGACCTGTTCGTCGAGTCCGACTCCTTCAAGCGCGCCGCAGAGGCCGGCTTCCGCGATCGGCCGTACGTCCGTGCCGAGATGGAGGGGAAGTCGATCTTCTCCCTGTCCGCGGGCACGGTCACGCACCAGACCCTCGGTAGCGTCCAGAGCCTGGGCATCGCCGAGCGGGCCTACCGCAAGTGGCACATCCGAGATCTGTTCCCGAAGTCCTCGACGAAGAACGCCGTCCTCTACGGCGCCCGGGAGACCGGCTGGACCAACAACGCCCGACAGGTGAAGGAGCGTTACGCCGCCGACGGCACGTCGCCGGCGACGGGCGCGGACACCGACACCTGGGGCCGCGCGCCGCGGTCGAAGCTGTCGCTGACCCCGGTCATGTACCCGGTCGCCGAGGTCGCGCACTTGATCGATGCGCACAAGAACATCCTGAGCGACGAGCCGCGCCTCAAGACGTTCATCAACGGGCGCATGGTCGAGGGCGTCAAGTACCAAGAGGACTGGGACCTTCTCCACTCCGTCGGCGACGGCCAGTCCCTCACCGGCATCTACAACACGCCCGGCGTCCAGCAGTACACCGGCCTGGCGGCCGACAAGTACAGCGTCCAGATCCGGCGCGCCATCACCAAGGCTCTGCTCGCCGAGTACGAGCCGACCGGCATCGTCCTGTCCCCGACGATGTGGGAGCACGTCGAGGTCGAAGAGGACAAGAACGGCGCGTTCCGCGTCGCCGTCGCTGTCGCCATCGGCGCGGAGAAGAAGGTCTGGCGGCTCAACGTCGTCGAGACCACGGCCATGGCGGATGACGACTTCCTGATCGGCGCCTTCGGTTTGGGCGCCCAACTCCACGACAGGGAGAACGTCAGCGTCACCGTGTCCTCGGAGAACGCGGACAACTTCGAGAAGGGCCTGATCACCTTCCGCGCCGACGAGCGCCTGGCCCTCGAGGTCCCGCGCCCCGAGTCGTTCGTCATCGGCACCTGGACCGAGCCGGCCGCGACCTGATCCAGACGCGGATGAGGGGGTGCGCCCGACCGCGGGTGCACCCCCTCCACGTACCACCATCACGACGACGGAGGACGCCGGTGATCGAGAAGCAACCCATTGGCCTCGCGGAAGAGTTGGACGCGCTCGCCAGCGCCCCCGCCACTCACCGGGGCCCCCAATGCAGCGTCGGCACCTTCCTCGCCGCCGCAGATGAGGAAGTAGCGGCCTCCCTCCGCGCGGCACTGGACTCCGACCGTGTCACCGCCAAGGCCATCGCCGACACTCTCAGCAGGTACGGCGACCCGATCACCGCGTACACGGTGGCCCGGCACCGGCGGCGCGGTGAGTCCAACGGATGCCGGTGCGAGCGATGACCCTGAACAACGACCTGCAGGCGCTGCTCGAACCCGCCGCCCCCGAGCAGAGCCACGCCGCTCAAGTGCAGCGGCCACAGCCCACCGCCCCTCGCGGCTGGGAAAGCGGAGTGCGGTACGAGCCCGGCGGCACGATGGTCGTCACGGCCCCGCCCGCGGATACACCCCCCGCCGGCGAAGCGGACTGGCGCGAGCGCGTCGAGGAGATGGGCCTCGCCATCCCCGAAGGGTTCCGTGTCCGCCTCGTTGAGGCCCGGCACGACCCGGCCGCATGGCACCGCGACGCCCAGGGCGAAGACGCCGTCACCCGCGCCGTCTGGCGCTGCCGGTACGTCATCGAGCCCGCCGCCCAAGCGTGGTTGTCCGCCGGTGACGTCGACGCTCTCGTACGCGACGCGATGCGCCGCCGCCGCAAAACCCGGCCCGCCCTCGACACCGCGGAGCGCGCCCTGGTCGTCGTCTACGCCGACGCGCAGGCCGGGAAGGTCGGCCGGGACGGCGGCACCCCCGAACTGGTCGCCCGAGTCGCTGAGCGGTTCGACCGGCTCGACGACCACCTGCGCGACCTCAAGGCCGTCGGTCGTGGCCCCACCGCCGCGTACTGGATGGATGCCGGTGACTGCGTCGAGAACTACGAGAACACCGCGCAGCAGGCGTACACCAACGACCTCGCCATGACGGAGATGATCCGCGTACACCGAAGGATCACCTTCGAGGGCCTGGACCGGCTCGCCGGGCGCTTCGGCCGGGTCGTCGCCGCGACGTGCGGCTCAAACCATGGCCGGGTCAGGCGCGGCCGCGAGGCAGTTGGGCCGCCCACTGACGACTGGGGCATAGAGGTGCTGTCGCAGATCGCGGACGCCTACGCCCGCAACGAGGACGCCTACGGGCACGTCAGCTTCGTCATGCCGGAGCGGTGGCGGGAGTCCGTATCGCTGGACGTCGCCGGGAAGATCGTGGGCCTGGCGCACGGGCACCAGTACCCGCGCCCGGACAAGGCCGTGGACTGGTGGCGTGGCCAGACGTTCGGCCGTCAGCCGATCGCTGACGCGGACGTGTTGATCACCGGCCACTTCCATCACTTTCGGTCACAGCAGGTGGGCAACGGCCGCCTGTGGATTCAGGCCCCCACCCTCGACAACGGCTCTGACTGGTACACCGCCCGTAGCGGCGAAGTCTCCACGGCCGGCCTCCTGGTGTTCAGCGTCGGCCCGGACGGCTGGGACGACCTTCGGCTCCTGTAGTCGACCAAGATCGTTCTTGCACAATTGTGCAAGCGCCTCCGAATCCAGGGCACGACGCAAGCCTGACCCATGTCCCATCCTTCCGCGGCCACCACACACGGAAGCAGCGGAAGGACACCGATGGGCCTCTACCGAGAGAACGGGCAGCGGATCACGAAGGCGGCATTTCCCGCCGTCGACGTCTCCGACCCGCCCAAGCGCATCACCGAGACCGTCTACCAGACCGAGCCGTACGGCCGCGGCGACGGACGCCCCGAGGGCTCCCGTCGCCACCTGCTCTACCAGGCCGGGGACATCGTCCCTCAGTCCGCGATTGACCGGCTGTTCACCGCGGCGACCATCACCACCATCACGCCGTCCACCGGCCCGGCCGCGGGCGGCACCACGGTCACCATCACCGGCACTGGTCTCGACGGAGTGTCCGCGGTGAACTTCGGGGCTACCGCCGGGACATCGCTCGACGTCGTGTCCGCGACGGAGCTGCGCGTGAAGACGCCCGCAGGCGCGACCGGGGCGGTGAACGTCGTCCTCGCCGACGACGCCGGCAACGTCACCAAGACCAACGGCTTCACCTACGCCTGAGCCCAAACGCCCGGACGGCCCCCAGCTCGGGCAGGGAGCCGTCCGGTGTCACCGTACGTCCGCGCTCCGCCCTCCAGCGACAGGACGCGACACAAGCGCCGCCCAGTGTGCAGGGTGTGCGCCGACCGGAACACCACCCCGAGAGGGAGCCACCCATGGCAGCCACCACCCGCACCCGCAAGACCCCCACCGCAAAGACCGCGGAGAACGGCGACGCCACCGTCGCCGAGACCGAGCAGACCACCGCGGAGCCCACGGGCGACTCCAGCCCGCAGGAGACCGCCACCGCCTCGGCGGCCGCCGAGGAGACGCCCACGGCTGACGCCACCCCCAAGGCGCCCGACGTGGCCCCGCTCGAACCGCCGACCGTCCACGAGGCGCCCGAGCCGCCGGCGGCCACCGGCTATGTCTCTCCGACCGAGGTCATCCCCGACGACATCGCCGAGGTCATCCTCGATGACGCCACCAAGCAGCCTCCGGCCGACGTCGACGCCGTCTTCCAGCCCGTCACCCCGTACGGCTCCACCCTCATGTGCACGGTCCGCCTCATCGAGCGCACGTTCCTCGGGCCGCACCGCAACCCCGTCGAGCGGCTGCTGCAGCCCAAGGGCGCCCACGTCTCCGAGAGCGTCGCAGCCCGCATCCGTGAGCGCCTGGTCGCCCAGGCCGCCGCGACGCAGACCGAGAAGTAACGGAGGCCAGGGGTGTCGGTCTTCGACTACGAACCCATGTACGGCGGGGCGCACTACGACCCCGACCCGGCCGGCGGAGTCGTCAGCCGCCTGGACCTATACGGCACGGCCGACCGCAGCGGCCCGGTGGTCGCCGCGGCGACCACGGTCACCCGGCTACGCCCCGGGGTGTACCGGTTCGACCTGCCCGAGGTACCGGCCGGCCGCTACTGGGGCATGGTCACCTTCACCCCGAGCGACGGGGCCCAGCCGGTCAAGGACACAAGCGTGCGCCTCGACCTGCCCATGGGCATGGGCCTCGTTGCCTCCCCGGAAGCCGTCGCCGACGCACTCGGCGTACCGCTCCCGATCACGGCCGAGCAGCGCAGTGCGCTGGAGACAGCCATCCGCAACGCGCAGGCCGACGTGGTGGGCTACCTCAACCGCCCGGTCGTGCCGAAGGCCATCACTCTGCGCGCCGTCACGCCGTTCTTCGCCGGTGACCTGGACGATGCCGACTCCTGGCCTCTGCCCGACCAGAACGACACGGTTCGAGTCATCGCCTACCGGCCGCACACAGATGGCACCTACGACGTCGACTTCCTGGTCGGTCTCAACGGCGCCACCGAGGAGACCATCGTCCGCTACGTCACCGCGCACGCCGCGGAGTCCGAGCGGCAGCGACCCGGCGGAGTGGGCAACTCGGGGCGCCGGGTGTCCTCTGTGAGCGCCGAAGGACAGTCGATCTCCTACGAGGCCGCTCCCACCGAGGGGCAAGCCGGGGCGCTGCCCACACTGGCGTCCCTGAACCGGCTATGCCGCCGCCTCTACCAGCCACTCAACCGCCCACCGCGCCCGCCCTGGCCGTACTCCACATCACGTGGCCGGTACCGCTGATACACGAAAGGAGCGAGCCCGATGGGCGACCTCTACCAGTCCTACGGTGAGATGGCCGGCGGCCAGATCGAGGGCATCGACTACCAACGGATCTGGCGTGTCTCCCAGGTGTCCACCCTGCTGCACCTGGCCATCCACGGGGGCGGGATCGAGACCGGCACGACCGAACTCGCCGATGCGTCCGCGGCCGACATCCACGGCTTCTACAGCCTGGACGCCTTCAAGCCCTCCGGCAGCAACGCCGACTTGCACATCACGTCGACCCGGTACGACGAGCCGCAGGCCCTCGCCATGGCACAGGGCGCCACGCACATCGTGTCGTGGCACGGCGCGACGGGCACCACGGCGTTCACGTACTTGGGCGGGTTGGACTTCAACCTCCGTGACCAGATCGGCCAGTGCCTGCGGGACGCCGGTTTCACCGTGCAGCTCGCCTCCGAGGAGCTGAACGGCAACGACCCCAAGAACATCTGCAACCGGAATAGCCGCGG
This sequence comes from Streptomyces sp. NPDC027189, assembly GCF_055566975.1. NCBI lineage: Bacteria > Bacillati > Actinomycetota > Actinomycetes > Kitasatosporales > Streptomycetaceae > Streptomyces > Streptomyces sp. NPDC027189. Next base: position 92,102 of record NZ_JBVHRI010000023.1, on the reverse strand, counting down.
CATGGGTGTCCAGCTCGAAATCAGTACCACCCAGCGCGCCGCGTTTTTCACGAACGGCGACATGACCCGGGCCAACCGGAAGAACACCACCGCGGCTTTCACGGCGTACGTCAACGCGGTCAAGCTGGGCATCTCCAAGGCCCTCGTTGTCGCCGGAGCAGGCTGACATGGCCGTCGTCCTCCCGAACGCCTCGCTGACCGTGTACGTCCTCGCCCACCCCTGGGGTCGGGACGCCAACGGTGTGCCCGTCCCCCCGGACCCGAACCAGAAGCCCGTCCCGCGCGGCACCTGGCCCGGGTCGGTCCTCCAGCAGGACGACGGCTCATGGACGGTACGGCTCGACCCGCAGGCATGGCCGGTCAAGGACGGCGACACCATCAGCGATGAGGCCGGCCGTTCCTGGACGCTGACCGGCTCCCCACGCCACCACACGGTTCCTGGCTGCCCGGATGTCGACTACGTCCAGGCCGCCGCGACCCTGAACCCGCCCGAGGTGTTGTGATGGCCGGCGCCAAGTTCACGCCGAACCAGGGGCTCGAGGAGGCTCTGGCCCGCATGATCGCCCCGGCGGTGCAGCGCATTGCGCACCAGGTCGAGATCGAGGCGAAGCGGCTGGCCCCGCCCACCAAGCGATGGGTGACCGTCGGCGACGACAAGGTCCGCCCGACCCACGTCGCGGCGCAGGGGCAGGAGGTCCCCGGGAACCTGCGCTTCTCGATCAACTCCATGGAGTGGGACATCAAGCACCGCGGCGTGGGCGCGCAGACGTACATGCTGGAGCCCCGCGACGAGAGCTCCCGCGCTGTGGCCAACCTCAAGAACTGCCGCTGCACCACGCACAGCGACCCGGAGGGCCTCGCCCGGCACATCAACACGGGACCGCCGGTCGTGGCCGGGAAGAGGGTCACCGTCACCGTGTCCGTGCAGGCCCCGAAGGTCGTCGAGGCCGAGGTGGGCACCGTCTACCCGGGCAACCTGCGAGCGGACGGCACGCACTTCATGTCCCGCGCGGCCGCCATCGTCGCCGCCCGCCGCTGACGGCGCGACACAAGCGGGCCGGGCCCTCACAGTGCCCGCCATGGCTACGAACACCACCACCAAGAAGCCCGCCACCGCGGCGGAGGAGAACACCGAGGCCGTCACCGAGACCGCCGAGGCCCGCCCTGAGCGCGCTCGCCGCGCCCCGACCGTCGTCGGCCCGCCCCTGGGTGAAGACCAGGAGCCGGTGACCGTCACCCTGTCGCATCACCTGCGCATCGACGGCGCCGACTACACGCCCGGCACCGAGATCAACGTGTCCCCGGACTACGCCCGCCGCCTGCGCGTGCAGGGCTTCACCGCCCGCTCACGATGACCGAGCTGACCGTCGCGGACGCCGACCCGGTCTCCGTACTCCTGGCCTGGCTCCAGCAGAGCGATGAGGCCGCCGACGCCCTCGGTGGTCCCGGCCGCGTGTCCGGCATCCCCGAAGCACCCTGGCCGCACCTCGTCATCGGCCACGGCCCCGGCGGAGACCTGCGCGACCTGCGATGGGCCACCGCGCCGGAGGTGACGCTCGAGGTGCACGGAGACCCGGGCGGCTGGCCAGGCAGGGCGGAGCTACGCCGCATCCTCGTCCGCTGCGCCCAGGCCGCCCAGAACATCGTCGAGGCGCCGCACACGCCCGGCCTGCCGGTCATCAACGGTGTCAAGCCCTCCGGCCTCCTCGTCTGGTCGCCCCTCGTCGACGGTCAACCTCGATGGCTGATGAACCTCTCCGTGACCCTCCACCCGTGACGACGCGACGTTAATCACCCCAGCTCTCCAAGGTGTCCGCGCCCTAGCACCGGACACCTTGGAGAACCCCGTCATGGCAGGCGAGACCACCAACAACAACCAGATCGTCATTCCGTCGATCACCCGGGTCTATCTGGCCCCCGTCGGCACGACCGCCCCGGCCGACGCCACCGCGGCGCTGCCCGCCGCCCTGCGCAGCGTCGGTCTCACCACCGAGGACAGCTTGAAGTTCAACAGCGAACCGAACTTCGAGCAGGTCAAGTCCGCCCAGTCCTCGTATCCGACCCGCACCTTCCAGACCTCCGATGCGGCCACCATCGAGGTCGACCTGCAGCAGTGGTCCGGTGAGAACTTCCGCGCGGTGTACGGCGGCGGAGAGATCAGCACCATCAGCGTCGCCGGGCCGCCCGCGGCAACGCACTACAAGTTCACCCCGCCGCGCATCGGTTCCCGCACCGAGGTGATGGCAGTCATCGAGGTCATCGACGGCGGCAAGCACTACCGCTACGTCGTCCCCCGCTGCATGCAGATGGAAGGCGTCTCCAAGGATCTCGCCAAGACCAAGGAGGCCGTGCTGCCGCTCAGGCTCGCGGTCCAGGGCGGCGACGACCTCGACGCCTGGTACGTCCTCACCGACGACCCGGCCTTCGCGCCCGCGACGTGACCCCTCGCGGCAGCGCGCGACACAAGCCCCAACGGCTTGCCACTGTCCGCGCGCTGCCGCACCACCGCGACTCAGCTACGCAGACACGAGAGGTCACCCCCATGTCGTTCGTCATCGACCTGGACGCCGAACGCCGCGAGGTTCAGCACCCCGACGGCATCCCGGTCCTGTTCGGCGGAGAGCAGTTCATCTTCCCGGCGGAGCTGCCGGCCGACGCCCTCGACCCGATCCTGTCCGAGGAACTGGACCTGATGGGCCTCCTCGGTGAGGTCCTCGAGTCCTCCGACGGCGACGCCGGCGTGAAGGAGGTCGTCAACGCCCTCTTCCGCCGCCCGTCCCTGCCGCTCAAGTTCCTGGAAGCCGTACGCCAGACGTACGCGATCCTGCTCGGCGACCAGCACGAAGACTTCCTCAAGGCGCGCCCGTTCATCGGCGACTACGTCCGCCTGACGATCGCCCTCATCCGGGTCTACGGGGTTGAGCTGGGGAAACTCTTTCGGTCGGACGACTCCTCCGCGAACGATTCGCAGACGTCGAATCCGACCTCTCCCGCTTCCACGGAATCGACGCCCGACGCGTCTGGCTCCGACCAGGACAGCCCGGATTCATCGGGCTCCGACGGCTGATCTCCCTCGTCGACGGTCTGCCAGACGACTCCCAGGTCCGCTCACGCCCCCTCGGGGGCTGGAACCGCGTCCTGGAGCTGCTGGCGCTGATCGTCGAGGAGATCGGACTCCTCGCCGCAGACAAGCGGCGTGAGGAGCCGACCACCATCGTTCGCCCGCCGCGCTCCACCACAGCGAAGCACAGCCGCTCCGGCCCCTCGCCGCAGCAGCCGCAGCCCGAACCGGAGCCGCCGGCGCCCCGCATGACCGGCCACCGCCAGATGCTCATGGCCGCCATGCAGAGAGGAATGGTCCGCAGTGGCTGAGGGCCTGCAGGCCGGCCGCCTCGACGTGCCGGTCGTCGCCGACCTTGCGGGTTTCGCGGCGAAGCTGCGCAGCGAAGTCGAGGCGGCCGCCGAGGGCCTGGCCGCCAAGATCAAGGTTGAGGTCAACGCAAAGGGGCTGCGCAAGCAGCTCAAGAAGGCCGTGGAGGAGGCGTCCAAGGGCGTCACCGCCAAGGTCAAGGTCAAGGTCGACGAGGAGCGGTTCCGCAGCGAACTCGACGGCATCCGCCGCAGTATCGACGACCTCGACCTGAACCTACCCGTCAGGCCGGACGGCGACGGCGAGAACGGCGGCCGCCGCGGCGGTCTCCTCAGCGGGCTACGCAACCTCATCACCGGCGCCCAGGATGAGGCAGACCGCCGCCCGGTCAACGTTCCGATACGGGCGAAGATGCCCAGCGGCCGCGGGCTTCTCATCGGCGGACTCCTCTCCCTGCTGGAGCCCGCGGTCGCCCTCATCGGCCAGTACGGCGCCGGACTCACCGCCCTGGTGTCCGCGGCCGCGCCCGCGGTCGGTGTCCTCGGCGCGATCCCCGGGCTGATCGCCGCGGCGGGCACCGCCGCGATCGGAACCAAGATTGCCTTCTCCGGCTTCGGTGACGCGCTCAAGGACACGCTGAAGATCCAGCAGAAGCATGACGCCGGGATCAAGGTCACCAAGGCCGAACAGCAGAAGCTCGACCAGTCCCTCGGCAAGCTGTCGAAGTCAGCCCGCGAGACCGTCACCGAGGTCTCCTCTCTCTCCGGCGCATGGGGCAAGGTCCGCAAGAGCATCAGTGAGCGGTTCTTCTCCAAGATCGCCGGTGACATCAAGCCCCTGGCGAAGTCAGTCCTTCCCCTGTTGAAGGACGCCCTCGGCGACTCCGCCTCACAGATGGGCTCCCTCGCCGACCGCGCCGCCAAGGCCATGAAGTCCGGCGTCTTCCGCAAGGACTTCAAGACGATCGCGGGCACGAACTCCCGCGTCATCGGCAGCCTGGTCGACGGCCTGGCCAACATGGGCCACGCCACCACCGACTTCCTCATCGCCTCCGGCCCGTTCGTCGAACGGGTCGCCCAGGGCGGCAAGCGACTGACCCAGTGGTTCCGGGCCTCTGTGCAGGCAGGCCGGGAAACCGGCAGCCTCGCGAAGTTCCTTGATCACGCGGGAGACAAGGCCGCACAGCTTGGCCGCACAACCGGCAGCCTGATCCGGGGTTTCGGCGGAGTCGGCCGGGCGGCCATGGACACCGGCAACGCCCTGCTAGATGGCCTCGAGGGCAGCATGAAGCGCTTCGAGCGCTACGCCAACTCGGGCGCCGGGCAGAAGGCGATGAAGCAGATGTTCAGCGACGCTGCCCCCGCCTTCCACGAGGTCAACCTCCTCTTCGGGGACCTCATGCGCGGGCTCGGCCGGTCCATGAAGGACGGCGGAATCACCGACCTGGTCCGGCAGATCCGAACCGAGCTGATGCCCGCCTTGGGCACCTTCTTCAGCTCTCTCGGCCAGACCGTGGGGCCCGCGATCATCTCCGTGATCTCGAACATCGCCACGGCGATCGGGAACCTGTCGGCGGCCGGCTCCGGGCTCGGCGTTCTGCTGGTGACCTTCAACGGCCTGCTGCAGATCTTCAACGGGATCATGGGTGTGATCCCCGGGGCGAACAGCGCCCTGGCCATCTTCCTGGGCACGATGCTCGCCCTCAAGGTCGTCAGCGGCGTCGCCACCATGCTGCGCGGCTTCGGCACATCCGTCGTAGCCGCGGGAACCTCCGTGCGCACGCTGAACACCACGCTGCGCGGCACCGCGACCGCGTCAGGCACGAGCCTGAGCCTCTGGGGCCGCATGTCGGGTGTCTACAGCCGCGTCTCGCAGCAGGGCGGCCGCCTGACCGGCACCCTGCGCGGTATCGGTGCCGCCAACAAGGTCGCCGTACGGGCACTCGGCGGCATCACCGGTGCACTCGGCGGCCCCCTCGGTATCGCCATCACTGCCGCGACGATCGGTCTCGGCTGGCTCGCCTCGAAGCAGGAGGCCGCAGCGCGCGCCGCGGAGGCGCACGAGGAACAGGTCGAGAACCTGGCGCAGGCCCTGGCCCAGTCGAACGGCGAGGTCGACGCCAACGTACGGGCGCAGGCAGCGGCGTACCTGTATGACGTCAAGCTCGCCGATGGCAAGGGCAAGTTGGTCGATGTTCTGCGCGACGCCGGCGTGAGCCTCAAGGACGTCACGAACGCCTACCTGGACCAGGGCGGCTCAGTCGACGACCTGCAGAAGAAGCTGACGAGCTTGGCCGACGCCACGAAGTATTACAAGAGCTATGCCGCCGACAAGGCGTCCGAACTCGTCTACACGGAGCAGGGCGAGAAGTACAAGGCCGCGGCCGACGCCTTGGGGGACATGAACGGCACCCTCAAGGAGACGAGGAAGAGACAGCAGGAACTCGCCGACGCGACGAACGGCAGCACCTCCACCGGCACCACGGCGTACGACCGGCTGCAGACGGCCGTACAGGGCTTCGCCGACAAGACCAAGAGCGCGGACGAGCGGACCGACGCCCTCAAGCGGGCACTGGACGCCCTCAGCGGCAACACCCAGAGCTTCCACGATGCTGAGGCCCAGCTCAACAACGTGATGCTCCAGATCGACGACACGATGAAGTCGAACATCGACCACGCTGACGGCTGGGGCAAGGCACTCGTCGGCAACGACCAACTGGTCGACACGAGCACGAAGAACGGGCAGACCCTCAACAGCCAGCTCACGGAGCTGCGCGACAACATGCTGGCCGTCGCCACCAAGGCGCAGGAGGCCGGGGAGCAGGGCTTGATGCCCATGTCCGATGCCATGGACAAGGGCCAGGCCGCCATGGAGAAGGCCCGGAAGAAGGCCCTCGAACTCGCCCGGGACATGGGCGTCCCGAAGGACCAGGCGAGGGCGCTCGTCGACCAAATGGGATTCGTGCCTGACACCATCACCACCCTCGTCACCGCCAAGGGCATCCCGGAGGCGACCGCCGAGGTACTGGCCCTGCGCGGCAAGCTCGAAAGCATCCCGCCGGGCAAGGGCATCCAGATCAACGCGCCCACCGTCGCCGCCCGCGAACAGCTCGAAGCCCTCGGCTTCACCGTGCAGCGAATCCCCGGCAGCAAGAAGGTGACCGTCTCGGCCCCGACCGGGGGCGCGCGCGTCAACATCGCCGCCCTGGCGCAGGACATCGCCAACGCCCCGGACAAGAAGAAGGTCACAGTCCAGGCGATCATCCAGAAGGCCGCGGGCGACCTGAAGAACGTCCAGCAGAAGGTTGCGGGCCTGCCCAAGGGCAAGAGCATCGAGGTCAAGACGCCCACCGCGGTCGCCCAGAAGGCGCTCAAGGAGCTCGGCTACAAGATCCAGAACGTTGACGGCAAGGGCGGCAAGACGGTCAGGATCACGGCCCCGACGAAGTCGCCGCTGGCGAACGTGCAGCGCATCCAGACCGCGATCAACAACCTGACCGGCAAGACCGTGCACGTCACCGTCCAGTACAGCGAGTCAGGCAAGCCCTCCGTGGTCCACACACACGCGGACGGCGGCATCGTGCGGTACGCCAACGGCGGCATCCGCCGCGCTATGGACCGCGTCCGTGCCTTCGCGGCCGGCGCCGAGAACCACATTGCGCAGATCGGCAAGCCCGGTGAGTGGCGGCTGTGGTCGGAGCCGGAGACCGGCGGTGAGGCGTACATCCCCTTGGCCCCCGGCAAGCGCAAGCGCAGCGAGGCAATCCTCGAGCGCGTCGCCGAGATGTTCGGCGGCCGGGTCATCTACTTCGCCAACGGCGCGATGCGCCAGTACGCCCAGGGCGGCGTACGGACGCGCGCCACCACCGTCAGGCAGCGAACGGCGGCCGCGCAGGCAGCCGGGTCGCTCGTCGGCGGTGACCTCAATCTGAACATCGGTGCGGTCGCATCGACGGGAACCGCTCTGGAGGACGCCATGTTCGAGCTGCGCCGCATCCGCCTGGGAGGTGGAGGCAATGCGTGACGGTGAATGGCTCCTCGGCTACTCCTCCTACGACAACTACCCCGGGGCATCTTTGACCTTCGGCCGCGAGGCGCAGGGCATCTACTGTCTGAGCGAGCCGGACATCACGTTCGCCGACATGGACCTGGCCGACGCGGCAATGCCGGGCGAGGACGGCGTCCGCATGGGCCGCGACTACCAGCGCAACGCGACGGTCACGTTCGAGCTGGGAGTCGACGGCGTGGGCGGCCCCATCGACCTGCATTGGCCGATGCGCCCGTGGACGCGAGGAACCCGGGTCGGTGACTGGAGCGACACGGAGGCAGTGCTCGCGGCCTACAACAAGAAGGACCAGAGCCCGTATCAGTGGGGCCTGGACGGCGTGAACATGCTGCGCCAGGTGTGGCGGGCCGACGGCATCCGCGGAAAGGCCGGCCGGGCTGCCTGGCTGGTGCACAGCTCTGGGGGACGCACCCGCCAGTTGTACGGGCGGCCGCGGAAGTTCGCCGTCTCCCACTCCCGCCTGAGCCGTCAGGGCTACACGCCCGTCGTCTGCGAGTTCGCGGCCGTCGACGATCGGTTCTACGAGCAGACGGAAAAGGAAGTCGAGCTGTACGACCACCAGTTCATTGGGCTGCCGGGTCGGCCCGGCCGGATCTCGGGCGGCTCCTGGCTGTTCACGTCGAAGAAGACCGCTTCGTTCCAGCAGCGCGGCACGCTCAACACGTACCCCTACGTCGAGATCCACGGGCCGTGCAAGAACCCGAAGCTCACGGTGACGCCGGCTTTGTGGGAAGTGCAGCTCTCCATGACGATCCCCGACGGCGAGCACGTCACGATCGACGCCCGCCCATGGGCGCGTACGGTCACGCACTACACGAGCTCGTCGTCGAAGTCGGTGGCGGACAAGCTGACCCGGTCGAGCCCGCGGCTGTCGCAGATGTTCCTCCCGCCCGGGTACTGGACGGCGTCGCTGTCCTACACCAAGTCGTCGGCCCGCGCCCTTGAAGGGCCGCGGATTCGGATGGCCTGGCGGGATGCGTACTCGTGGTGGTGAGCGGGCGACAGTAGCGCCCGCGGCCTCGCACTCTCTCCTCTCCCGTACGGAGAAGGAGAACAAGTCATGGCGTGGGACGGCATCCCCTGGTTCGTCGAGGGCACGGCAGCGTCCGAGGAGACGCTGCGCCTGATCGTCGAGGCGGCAGCGTGCGGCGGTGAGGGCGTTATCGCCCCCGCCGACCTCCTCGTCACCGCGCTGGACGCCCCGGCCGGCGCCGTGCAGGTCGCGCCGGGGTCCATGGTTGCGAAGCGGCGCGCGGCCGCGGGCGGAGGCGATCAGTCGTACGCGGCCCGCATGCCGACATCCGAGCAGGTGGACATCGAGCCGACGTCCTCGGACGGGGGACGGTCGGACCTGATCATCGCCAGGGTTGAGGACCCCTACGGCGGGGAGACGTGGCCAGCCCCCGAAGACCCGACGGTGGGGCCGTACGTCTTCACCAGGGTCATCCCCGACGTGCCGCCCGGCACCACGAGCGTCCTGGACATCGAACCCGATTCCACCGCCATCACGCTCGCCCGGGTCGACCTGCCGCTATCGACGACCACCATCACCGCCGGCATGGTCACCGACCTGCGGCAGATTGCGCGGCCGCGCACGCAGACCTCCCGCCGCTACCTGCCCGGCGCGTGGGCGTCCCCGGACGACGTCGGTCCCATCACCGACGTCTGGGAGCTGTTCCCGCTCGGCGCCACGTGGACGGAGAAGGTGCCGGAGTGGGCGACGCACGTGAGCGTGCACGTCCTCATCACGGGCTTGCTGCACCCGGACACGACGGAGGCCCGCGGGCAGGTGCGTGTGTCCTTCAACGACCAGCACGGTGTCGGCATGCCGTACGGGGCCACCCAAGCGGGTCGGCTCGCCGTCCAGGCGGGGCACAAGTTCCTCCTCGACCCCGTCGACCGCGGGCAGATGCGGGACATCGACATCGAGGGCATCGGCACGGCGGGCTTCACCGGCGTCCTGCGCGCGGACGCGTACACGGTGCTGTCGCTCGAAGTGACCTACTCGCAAGAGCCGGTGAGCGCCTGATGGCCTGGCGGTACATCGCGATGCGCGCGGTGTCGGGTGACTTCCTCGACTGGGACGTGCCGTTCGTCGCGGACTCGCCGCCCAAGCGGGAGCTGAACGGGCCCGGCCAGATGACGGGGAAGATCGAGCCGGAGTATCTGCGGCTGATGGCCAAGCCGGACGGTCTACCGGTCATCTCCGAGTGGTCGACGGCCCTGTTCGCCGAGTTCGAGGGCCGCATCCGATGGGGCGGCCTGGTCACGAACCTGTCGTTCGAGGGCCAGGCGATGAAGGTGTCCTGTGCCGGTTACACCGCCTACCCCAGCGGCATGCCCTACCTCGGGTCGGTGATCCGCTCCGGCGCCAAGGTCGCCCAGAAATGGGCGTACGACGGCAAGGACAAGAACCACGACGGCTACATCGACGGCACGCACCCCAAGAAGAAGATGCCGAAGAAGCCGAAGGACAAGGTCAGCACCCGATGGGATGCGTACGACGTCGTCCGGCACATCTGGGCTCACCTGCAGGACTACAAGATGGGCAAGTTGGGCGTCACCCTCGACGGCCACGACTCCGGGTACAAGCTGGGCTCCTCGAACGGCGAGGACCCGTGGGAGCTGCTGTGGTGGGACAACCCCGACTGTGGCTCCACGATCACCGACGTCCTGAACCTCGCGAAGGGCGATTTCCTCGAGCGTCACTACTGGGACGGCACAAAGGAGAAGATCCTTCACCACATCGACCTGGGCACACGGCGACTCGGTAAGGCCCGCTCCGACCTGCGCTTCGCTCAGGGCGAGAATGTGATCGAGATCGCAACCCCCAACTATCAGGGGGACTTTTTCGCGAACAACGTGTACGTCCTGGGCAAGGGGTCCGGGCAGAAGACTGCCCGGGTCCGCGTCGTCGTCGACGACAAGCGGCTGCGCCGCGCGAAGATCATCACTCACAAGAGCACCGCGAACACGAGGACGTTGACCGAGTACGGCAAGAAGGAGCGGGCCCGGCACTCGGAACAGCTCACCATCCCGTCCATCGCGATCCGTCACCACCCCAACGCCCCGCTCGGCTCATGGGCGCTCGGCGACCGCATCCTGCTCCAGGTCGAGGTGCCGTGGGTGGGCGAGCTCGCCATCTGGCACCGCGTCGTCTCCGAGGAGATCGACCCCGCCGCCGGCACCGCGGTCCTGCAGCTCACGCGCAGCGACTTCTACGGATGACCAGGCCGCGACACTAGCCCCTCCTTCCTTCCACTCTCCCGCCTGCCCCGGAGATCCCGGCGGCCGCGGAAGCAGTGGAGGGAGGACGGGTGTCGTCCTTCAACCTGGACGAGCGGGAGAAGGCGAAGCAGTTCGCTTCTTACTTCAAGCAGCTCGAGGACCGGCTGGCAGCGCTCGAACGGTCCAACCAACTCAACAACGCGTCTATCGAGGGCGGCTCCCTCGACATCTACGACGAGGAGGGCACCCTCAAAGGCTCCGTCGGTGTCCAGCCGGACGGCACGGTCGCCCTGGTCCCCGACCCCGTCAACACCGAGCCACCCCCGACGCCGACGGCCCCGACCGTCGAGTCCGCCCTTGCCGGCCTCCTCATCGGCTGGGATGGCCAGTGGGCCGACGCCGAGGCGGCGCCCAACGACTTCGCCCTGATTCAGGTTCACGTCGGGACGACCGAGGGCTTCACGCCGGACGTGACCACGCAGGTCGCCACGATCACGGCCTCTCTGGGTGGCTCGGTCACTGTGCACATCGAGGGCTACGCCCCCGTGTGGGTGCGCTTGGTCGCACAGAACACCGCGACGCTCACTGGAACCCCGTCCACGGCCGTACAGGGGCAAGCCCGGCAAGCCGTCTCGCAGGATCTCGTCGACGGCATGGTCACCGAGACCAAGCTGGCTGCTGCTGCCGTCACCGCGGCGAAGATCGCACTCGGGGCTGTCGGCACCACAGCGCTCGCCGACGGCGCGATCCTTGAGGAGAAGCTGGCCAAGTCCGCGGTCACCCTCGACAAGATCGCTTCGGGCGCGGTCACGATCAACGCGCTCGGTGGCGCGCTCAGCGACTCGGCAGCGCAGCGCTACGTCGACGCGATGGGCGATCCGACGGCCTGGACGACCGTCGCCAAGGGCTCAGGCGCTGCCTGGAACCACCTCACCGGAGTGACGGACGCTCCGACCGGGCGGACCGTCGGTCAGGCCCAGGGGTTTGTCCAGCAGCAGGGAACCACCCTCATCCCCTACGAGCCGGGCGTCTTGTACCGGGTCAGCGCCCGCGTCCGGCTCACTGCTCCCGCAGGAGCCTCGGACACCTTCTACGTCGGCGTGCTCGGCGTCGGCGCGGATAAGACCACGCTGGTCAACCGCAACGGGGCAAACAGCTTTAACAGCCATTACTACGTCGCCGCGTCCGGGCAGACCATCACCACGTCGAACAGCTGGGTCACCGTCGTCGGCTACCTCAAGGACCGGGCCGCGACGGGCGTCAATGGCTCGGCGGGCCCGAACAACGATCCCCGCTCGTCGGGGCTGGTCCACGCCGACGTGCGGTTCATCTCGCCGTACCTGTGGCTGAACTACAACGCGGTGGGTGGCGGCGCGTCGAGCAGCGTCATGCAGGTCGACGCATTCACCATCGAGGCTCTCAAGACCGGCCTCGTCGACTCAACCAACCTGGTCGCCGGAAGCGTGACCACCGCGGCCCTCGCCACCGACTCGGTGACGGCTGGAAAGGTCGCGGCGGACGCGATCGGCGCCCGAGAGCTCCAGGCCAACTCCGTAACGGCTCTGGAGCTGGCGGCAGGCTCGGTCACTGCCAACGCCGTGGCGGCTGGCGCCATCACCACGGACAAACTGACCGTCACTGGTGGCGCGAACATCCTGCCCGACCCCAGCTTCGAGGGCGCCGTCACCGCCTCACTGATCCTGGGCCTGACGTACGCAGCGCAGGACAAGACCAAGGGCAACGGCTCGGCGGCCTCCCTCAAGATCGACTGCCGCTCGGCCACCGCCGTGTATCGGGACGTGCCGCTGACCCTGATCCCGATGCTCGCCGGTGACCAGCTCTACCTGGCCACGGACTACTTCGCGTCCACGGACTGGGCCGGCGCCTCGCTGAACATCCACGCCCGCTGGGAGGACCAGGCCGGCACCATCCTGGGCTACGGCGTCGTCGGCACTACCGGAACCCCCGTGCTGGGTGGCTGGACGAGGCTGTCCGGCACCGTCACCGCCCCAGCCGGAACCGTCCGGGCCGCCATCCGAATCCAGGTCGCGGGCGTGACGGCGGGTGACGCCTGGTTCGACAACGCAGCGCTACGCCCCGTCGTCCCCGGCGTCCAGATCGCGGACGGCTCGATCACAGCGCCGAAGATCCTGGCCGGGGCGGTCACCACGGACAAACTGCTGGCCCTCGCCGTGACCGCGGAGAAGATCGCCTCTTTGGCGATCACCACGGACAAGCTGGCGGCCCTCGCGGTCACCGCGGACAAGCTGGCCGCGAACAGCGTCACCGCGACGAAGATCCTTGCCGGCACGATCGACGCAACTCACATCAAGGCTGGGTCACTGACCGCCGACCGACTCGCGCTCGGCACCGACGGCAACGTGATCGCCGACCCCAGCTTCGAGGGCGCTGTCTCCGACCAACGGGTCACCGGGCAGACGTACTGGTCCATCGTCACCCCCGGCAACAACACCGCGCGTGCCCTACAGGTCAACGCCGCCAACGGCACCGCAATCACCCGCTCGATAACCCTCGCAACGCTGCCCGCGGTCCCCGGCCAAAAGCTCTGGCTCTCCATGGACTACTTGGCCTCCGCCGACTGGGCCGGAACCCGCATCAGCATCTACGGGCAGTGGCTCGACTCGACAGGCACGGTCCTCGGCTACAGCACCATCACCACCGGCGACGGCCTGGCCGTGAAGGGCACGTGGACCACCGTCAGCGGAGTACCCGCCGAAGCAGCCCCAACAGGCACCACGCAGGTCCGCGTTGCATGTTCCACCGTCGAGAGCACCGCTGGCACGGTCACGTACGACAACACCTCATGCCGAGTCGTGATGGCGTCCGGCGTGGCTGGCCAGCGGGCCGAACTAAGCCCCGCGGGTCTGCAACTGTTCGACGACGCCGGTGAAGAGGCGGTATCGCTCCTCACAGGCCGTCCCAACTACCTGACGATGAGCACCGATGGCGTGCCGGTCGCCACCATCGACCAGGAGGGCAAGGCCGGCTTCCAGGCGATGGCCATCGCTGACACCCTGACCATCGGCGGTGACGACCTCGCCGCCATCCTCGATCAGCGACCGCGCGGCATCATCGCCTACGGCGTACCGGCTACGACGGTGACGTCGACGGGCACAGAGATCGGCTTCTTCGAACTGCCCGCCACGATCGTGAGCGGACGGATGTACCGCATCAAGTTCCACGCGACGGCCGACTTCGACAACGCCAACGACGGTGAGGCCCGGGTCTACCTGCGTGACGGCGGTACTGCCACGCCCACGATCACCTCGACGCTCCGTCAGCACGTGATCCTCGCCCCGTCGAACACGGGCCGGTACTGGACGGCCGAGCTCGAGCACATCGTCCCGGCGAGCGCCCTAGGCGCGGGCCTGCACAGGTTCCTGCTGTCCTTCTACAACGAGGGCGGCACCAGCGGGCAGACGTTCGAGTTGGGCCTCCCCACCACCGGCCGAAGCTGCTACTTCATCGTCGAGGACATCGGCGCCGAGATCCCCAAGACCGGGGTCTACAACACGGGCGGCGGCACAGCGGACCCGCCGGTCCAGCAGTACATCAAGACCTACTCGGCGACCTGGTCCGGGTCGTACGCGAACCGCGGCTCGTACAACTCGTACTACGGGAACTCCTGCTACCAGGGCTACTACAGCTCGACCAACGGCATGCAAGCGAGCTTGATCGGCTTTTCCTCGTCCCTGGGCACGGACCTGTCCGGCGCAACCATCCAGAAGGCAGAGATCTACCTCTACTTCGATCACTGGTACTACAACAGCGGCGGCAGCGCCGTGATCAAGGCCCACAGCTTCACGTCCCGCCCGTCCACGTTCTCCTGTGACCCCGAGTCCAAGACCGTGAGCTGGGGCAAGAACGTCGGCAAGTGGGTCGACATCACCAGCGTGTTCGACTCGACGAAGTGGCGAGGCATTGCCCTGGACCCAAACAACTCCAGTCTGACGTACTACGGCCGCGCTCGGGGCTACGGCCAGACCAACCCCCCGAAGCTCCGCGTCACCTACACCAAGTGAGGAGTCCTCAATGCCTGCGCTGCCGCTGCCGCTGGACGTCATGTGTGGTCTCGCGAACGAGGCGTCTTTACTGCCACGCATCCGCATGGCCATCGCTGTGGTCGCGCAGGAGGTCTTCGCCGAGGCATCGGATACGCCCGGCACCCTGATGCGCTGGAACCTGGCGAAGACCGTCCTGAGCCCAACTCCGGCGCAGGCCGCGTCAATGGCCGTCGGCATCGTCTGCTCTCCGCCCATGCTTGCGGCCGCCGCTGGCACCGGCGCCACGGACCCCGCCGCCATGGCGGCCGCCATCACTGACGACCAGATCCTCGAAGCGATCCGCGCAGGGTGGAACGCGGTGGCCGGCATCAGGCCGGACGCGGCCGCGCAGGTGCAGGAGACGACGACGTAAAGCCTCGCGGTGGTGCAGCGTTCCGGGCTGCGGGGAGCCTCGGGCCTTCGGGCCCCGGCTCCCGCGCACCCAAGCTGACGACCGATGACCGAGGAGGCGCCCCGTGGAGTGGCTCACCTCTCTGGCGCCTGTCCTCTCCCCCTTCTTCAGCATGACCGGTGTGCTGGGCGGGGCGTGGCTGGTGTACCGGGGGAACAAGCGCAAGACCGACAGCGACGCGCAGGCACAGGAGGCCAACACCTTCGTGGCGTCCGTCCAGACCGTGACCGAGGGCTTCACCAAGCTCCTGGAGCAGCAGCGCGAGACGAACGCCAAGACCCTCGAGCGGGTGACCACGCTGGAGAACCGCGTCGAGCGCCTGGAGGAAGAACAGCGGCAGTGGCGCCGCTGGAAGGCCGCGGCGGTCGAATACATCCACCAGCTCCGCGCCCTGGTCGCCAAGCTGTACGACCGTCCCGCACCCACGCCGCCGCGCGAACTCGCCGAGGACCTGGTCGACGGGCCCGGTACTTGAGCGAGCACGCGACGCAAGGCACCGGCGCCGCGCACAGTCCGCCCGTCACGCAACCCAGCATGAAGGGCAGGACCCATGAGCACTCTGCAGTCCCTGACGACCGGCGCCCAGGTGGGTGCTGTGCTCCCGCTTCTCACCGCGGTGGTGCAGCGCCCGGCCTGGCCGGCGAAATGGAAGAAGGTCGTAGCGGTCGTGGCCGCGCTGATCGCCGGTGTCGCGGCGGTGGCCGCGGACGGGGGCCTGGACCAGTTCCAGCACGGAAAGCTGACGGCCGCCACCTTCCTGGGCGTCCTCGCCGCCTCCCAGACCAGCTACGACCTTCTGTGGAAGCCCAGCAAGCTCGCACCGATGATCGAGTCCCTGACGACCAAGAGGACGCCTCAGCAGGCCGCATAAGAGCGACGGCGCCCGTCCGGCCCCCCGCCGGCGGGTACCATCAGCACTCGAGGTGGCTGTATCGCTGCCGCGACAAAGCGTTGAGACTGCCGTCAGGCGTTGGGTTCAGAGACACCGCGGTGTTCCTTCCCCAGGGCGCGCCTGACAAGTGCATCGAGACCACCGGGTGCGTGCAGAGCACTCGGGGCCGGAGAGTGGTTGCTCCTGCGATGACCCGGCACACGCTGTCGCAAGGCTCGGTACGGCCACCTCTTGCTGCCCCAGCCAGGCACGACGCGCACTTTCGGCCCGAGAGCAGCGGGCCCGACCCGAACCGGAGGAACCAACCGCATGGCCGAAGCGCACGAGATCGAGGCGGCGATCAAGCGCCTGTCGGGCATGGCGCCCGACGAGTTCATGAACGCGGTCGTCCGCCACGTCACAGGGACCCCCGACAAGCGCGACGCCCCGCACGACGTCCAGGCCGCCGCGTTGGCCGCGCCCCAGATGGCACCGCGGACCCTCGATGCGCTGGAGCTCGCCATCAAGCGGGCCCGCACCTTCCTGCCCCTCCAGGAGGGCGAGAGCAGGAAGCAGCAGGCGGCCCGCATCGCGCCGTTCCGAGCCGACCTGCAGGCGGCCATGCGCCCCTACCAGGACGTCGTCGAGGACCTGGCGCACGAAGAGGCCAAGCACCTCGCAGCGCTCGACGACGAGACGTTCACCCGGCGGTGGACGGCGTTTGTCCTCGACGAGCCAGTCACGGGACCAGTGCCGCGGCGGGTACAGGCCCTCGCCTTCCGGTCACCGAGGGTAGCGGCCAGGGCGGACGAGGTCTGCCGCCTGATGGCGGAGGAGCCGGGCCGGTTCCTGCCTGCGGCCGCGCCCGACGAGAGCCGCAAGGCGCACGACGCCCGTGTCCGTGGTCTCCGCGACCGGGCCGCTGCAGAACAGCGCTTCCTGCGGTACGCCATCCAGTACGCCGAGGCGCGCTACGGCCGGATGCCGAGCGAGCCGAACGTCCGGCTGCGTGCGCTTCGCCTCCTCGGTGACAAGCACCCCGAGGAGCTGTCGAGCCTCCTGCACCAGGTGCGTGCGGAGCTGCAGGAGGGGAAGCGGGAAGCGCGCCGGGACGCGCGCGCGGTCCGCCGAGCCGCGACGAAGCGCGCGCCGTAGGGGCGCGGCAACAGGCCGGAACACCGAAGAGGGCGCGCCCAGTGGCGCGCCCTTCATCGTCTCCGGGCGCGCCTCGCCCATGCGCGCAGGCGCGCCGAGCCCGCGCGCTCGAGGGAACCCGCGCGCGGAACCTGACAGCGCGGCCGCGCCCCGCTCCACGGTCGAGGGCGCGCCCTCGAGGGCCGCGCTAGCCAGCACGCGCGCCGCGCCAACCGTTGTCGATCACTTGCGCGGGCAGGCGCGCGGCCACCCGGGCAGAGGGCGCGCCATGGGCGAATTAGCAGGTCACAGGGCCCGCGCCTCCCGAACGGTGGGGCGCGCCCCCGGCGCGCGCGATGCCGCGCGGACACAGGCGCAGGGCGCGCTCGCCTCGGATCGGCGCGGCGCGCGGCGCGGCGAGGCCGGAGCGCCGCGCGCCAGATAGGGGCGCGCCTGGTCCGCGCGGACGCGGCGATGCGCGCGGCTGGAGGCGCGCCAAGATCAGCCCGTGGCGCGCGGGGCCGTGGGGGGGGGGGGGAACTTGCGGGGGCGGGG
>NZ_JBVHRI010000023.1:8928-74393 GCF_055566975.1 Streptomyces sp. NPDC027189 | reverse complement strand
GCTCCTTCGATGCGTTCTTCTAAATGCACCCCAAGCTTGTCGCGCGACGCAGGGAGCCGGGGTGTGCCACGGCCCCGCGCGCGGTCGAGGGAGCGTGGCGCGCGGCGCGGGCGCGCCTCGGACTGCGATCACGGGCGCGCCAGCCACCGGCCCAGGGCGCGCCTGCAGGCGAGTGCGTGGCGCGCGGCGCGCCCCTGGAGGTGAGGTGAGGTGAGGTGAGGTGACGAGCGCGGGGAGGCAACGGAGAGCGGTGGGCGAACCCGAGCGGCCCCGGGCGCGCGTCACCTCACGTCACCTCACTGCCGGGAGGGCGCGCGGTCGAAGTAGTCGGCGAACTTCTTCTTGATGCCGAGATCCGGCATCGGCGCCCTGCGGTAGAGATCGGCGAGCGCGGGTTCGTCGGCCTCCTCCAGGAGAGTGATGACCTCGGCGCGGTGGGCCTGGACGTAGTCCCGGAGCTGCCCAAGGCCGGGTTCTCCGGCCTCGGTGACTGGCCCCAGATGCTCACCCACGGTAGTGAACTTCACCCGGGCCTGAACCTCGGCTTCCTCGATCAGCGCCTGGTACGCGATCTGCTTCGGGTCGTCCTTCTTCCGGGACGGGGCGGCCTTTGCGGCGCGCTGGGGCGGGAGGGCCTGCGGCTCCTCGGCCGCGCTGGTGTCCTCCGGGGATTCCGTGGGCGGGGGCGCTTCGGCCTGGGGGTCCGGCGGCGGGGGCGCGTCGTTCTCGTCCGGCGGTGCCTGCTCGGTACCCGGCTCGCTGGGGGCCTGCGGCCGGGCCGGCTGCTCCTGGTGCTCGCGTGCCTGCTCCTGCTCCCCCTGGCCGGGCGGCGGGGTGCTGGGCCCGGCCGGCTGCCCGCCGTCGGCGGCGTTCCTGCGCTGCTCCGCCTGCTCCTTGATGTAGGCGAGGGACTTGGTGATCAGGGCGTCCGCGTTCATCTCGCCCCACAGCTTCGTACGGGTTCGGATCTGCCGAAGGGTGCGGATACCCCACTCCTCGCGGATGGCGTGCAGGCACGCCTCCGGGTTGTTCTCGTCCTTGAGGGCCTTGTAGACCAGCTCGACGGCCCGCTCCCCCGTCAGGCCCGACGGGTGCCCGGCTTGCTGACGGGCCTGTGTCTGCTGCGCGGACGGCTGCCGCTGCTGGGCGCGCTGGTGGTCCTGCTCCTGCAGGTACGCCTCGGGCCGGGCCTCGGTGACCTGCCGGACGGCGGCCGCCTCCTCGAAACCGAGCCGACGCAAGAGGGTGTCGATGGAGAAGTCCGGGAACGGGATGGTCTCACCGGGCTTGACGTCCCAGTGCAGGGTTCGCACCCCGGTCAGGTACGCCTCGCCCAGGCTGTGAAGCTCCACGATGGCGTCGACCGCGGCCGGGAGGTTCTTCTCCGCCTTGATCTTCCGGGTGGTGTTGCGCGTGGGCTTGTCGTTCTCGAACGCTGTGACGATCTCCTGGCGGGCGATGATCACCACGGGGCCGGCGTGCCGACGGAGCAGCCACAGGAACTCGCCCCAGCGGTCCTTGGCCCGGTTCCACAGGTCCGGGTCGACGACGACAGGGTCGTTCAGTGAAGGCGCCCGGCGCCGGTTCTCCTGGGCCTTGTTCACAGCGCGCCGCCGGGCGAACAGGGCCTGCTCGTCGCTGAGCATGTCCCACATGTTCGTGCCGTTGTCCACCACGATCATGTTGGGCTTGCCGTTGACCCGGGGCTGAGCGATGGCCCATCGAACCGCGTCGAGGATGTCCTGGTAGGTGCCCTCGTGCTCGACGATCTCGTACCGGGCGCCGGGAATCCGGCCGTAGTAGTCGGCCGTACCCTCGGACCCGCCTATCTCGATCCAGTACGTCATGCCGACCAGGTCGGATGCGGTGCCGAGGGCGGCCTCGTAGCTCTTGCCGCACTTCTCGGGTCCGCACAGCACGATCATGGGCGGGTTCGGGAGACCGGTCGGCTTGCGTGATCTGCGCTCGCGCTGGGGCGTGGTGATACCAGGCATCGTGTTCCTTCGTTCGGGCCCGCGGGTTGCTCTCCCGCGCAGGATGAGTCAGCGACAGCCCTAAGCTCTCGCCGGTCTCATTGCTGTACTACTCTACCCGTACGAAGGCCCGACTCAATGCCTGTTCAGCAGATCAGCGACGGGTTTTTCGAGGTCAGGGTCGTGATCCTCACGGTGCCGGGCGTACCACTCGTCCAGGTCCTCGACGCCGGCGGCCGTCTCGTTGGCCTCGTCCTCGGTGAGCGCGCTCCACTCCGCGACGGCGTCGGCGTACTCCTCCTCCACCGTGCCCGGGTCGCGGCGGCTGAGCGCCTGAGCGACCTCCGGCCAGTCGGCGCCAGCCAGTACCTCGGCCAGGACTACCCGGTCGACGTACTCGTTCACCATCTGGCGCAGGCGGCGCGCATTCGTGATGCGTTCGGTGGCGCTGGTCGTCTCGGCTGTTGCGCCAACCGCCTGACGGGCCAGGTCAGAGAGGTCTCGGGCGGCACGGGCGGCGGTGATCCGGGCCAGGATCTCCGGTGTCATGCAAGGGTCCGATCATGCAGGCGGCGGGCACCCCAGGTGGGGAGCCCGCCGCTTCGGTACGGGTAGAGGCAGGATGCCTTACGGGTTGACTGGCGTCAGCGCCTGGCCGAACAACGCGAAGATCTCGCCCATGGTGGCCTTGTCCGGGATGCTGATGCCCTTCGTCGCGGCGTAGGTCTTGATGAGGCGGCCACGGACCTTACGGCCCTCGCCCTCGTGTTTGCCGAGGACTAGCCCGATCGCCTTGCCGGTCAGCGGTCCGCTGAAGGCTTCCCGGTGTCCGTTGTCGAGGACGTCCTTGATGATCTCGTACAGCTCATCCTCGGTGCTCCACTGCGGGATGCTCCACTGCTGTTGGTTCCGCGGCTGCGACTGCGGGGGCACTGAGGCCCTGACCGTGCGCGGCTTGTTGGCGGCCACCGGAACCGTCGGAGCCGGGGGTGGGGCGGGTGTCGTGGCCGGGAGCGCCGCCACCTCCTCGGCCGGCGGCCGAGCGAAGATGCCCGTGGGCTCGATGCCCGCCGCGCGAAGACCGCTTGCAGCCGTCTCGGCGAGCGGGACACCGCGGCGGACGAGTTGTAGCGGCAGCAACGACTCGACCGGAGCCTTCCTGCGCCACGCCCGCCCGAACCGGCCGTGG
Organism: Streptomyces sp. NPDC027189; assembly: GCF_055566975.1. Lineage (NCBI taxonomy): Bacteria > Bacillati > Actinomycetota > Actinomycetes > Kitasatosporales > Streptomycetaceae > Streptomyces > Streptomyces sp. NPDC027189. The sequence goes on along the minus strand of NZ_JBVHRI010000023.1, from coordinate 71,231 downwards.
AGAAGCGCCTGGTAGACGAGGCGCTCCTGCTCCAGGTCGAGCGCATCGTCGTACGACGTCAGCTCCCACAGCTTCATGCGACGCCAGAGCAAGAAGGTAGCCAGCGGCGAGAGGACCCAGCGAGCCCACCTGACCTTGTCCATGAGGGGACGCCCGGTGGCCGCACCGATCCGGACGGCGTAGATGTGCGCGGCGATCTCGGAGACGGCAACCCAGAGCAGGGACATGGAGCCGTGCGCAACTTTGGACCACAGGGAGCTGCCAGCCGCGACGTTCAGCGCGCAGGTGATCAGGCTCAGAGTCCAGGGGACGATCCGCGCCCAGGCGAGCGGCATGCCCATACGGATCAGGAAGAGGTATGCCCCGGTGAACACCGGGATGGCCGAGTCAATGGCCGTAGGAAGGACCCACGGCTCCGTGAAGCCCCAGGACGCGGCGGCGGTCGACACGGCGTCGAACGATGCGTAGAAGCCCAGGCCTCCAACGGCGGCCCCGCCCACTGCGGTCAAGCCGGCACCGAAGCGCTCCCAACGGGTAAACGGGGGTACCCCGGACTCGTTCAGCAGCTTTGTCGGCTTCTGCTTGCTGCCCTGGCGGCCGTGGAAAAACGACACCTTCGGCAAGACACCATCCCTTCGTTCGGGTCTTCCCGGTCGGCTTATGCTCATGGCCTTCCGGGTCGACTAAACGATATAGCGTCTTTTGATCTCTCGCGCTGACCTTGCTCACGCCATGTCAGTTCGGCTCTCGATTAGGGCAGTTCGAGAGGGCTACCAGTCGAGGGGTTTCAGGGGCTTCCGCCGGTCCGGGCCCGTGATCTTCACCAGGTGGGCGGAGGCTTCGAGCCGCGACAGCAGCCGCTCACCGAGGATGTCGACCACACCCAGGCCGGGACTGCCCGGCTGGCTCCGGCTGCGGAGATTCGTCGAGAACGCCGTTGCACGGCCGGCCGCCAGCCGGGAGTCGATCAGGTCGATGGTCTCCTTGCGGGCGAACTCCGTGGCGGTCATGTCCATCTCGCCGCACAGTTCGTCGAGGATGAGCAGGTCGCAGGTGACGAACCGCTCCCGCACCTGGTGTGCGGTCAGGTTGTGCGGGGCGGAGTCCGGGCGACGCCACGTCAGGTAGGTGGCGTGCTTCACGAAGCGCACGACCAGGCCCTGCTCGGACGCCTCGTTGCCCAGGGCGCACACGGCTGCCGTCTTACCGCTGCCGATGTTCCCGGGCACGATCAGGTTCAGGACCTCGGGCCGCGCCTTGCGTTTCTTCGCCTCCACCAGGGAACCGAGCCAGTTCCGCAGCGTGTTCGGCTTCTGGTTCGGGTCCAGGTGCTCGAACCGGAAGTGCAGGTACTCGTGGTGCGCGGCGTCCAGCATGCTGTTCCTCCATACGTCGCGACGGACACGGGCCTGCGGCACGCTTACGTCCTCCCACAGGCCGTCTTCTGGTTCCGGCTGTGCGGGGACGCCGAGTTGGGACAGGTCCGCGCCGCCCCTCTTGAGCACGCTGAGAACGTGCTCGCTGAGGTCGCCGAGCGCGTTGAGACCGCGGGCAGGGGCGGCAATCGCCGGGGCTGCCGTGGTGAGAGACATCGGGGTCATGCTCCTTACGTGCGGGCGACCACGCCGAAGGTGGCGTCGTCTGTGTCGTCAGTCGAAGGAGGGGCGTCGTTCGTTGCGCCCCAGGTCGCCTCGTCGCTGTATGGAATGCGTCCACTGCGTTGTTGTGGCTGGATGTGGTTGGTGACCACGCCGAGGGCGTCCTGCCACTGCTGCGCGGCGGGGAAGTGCTTGCGGGCGTGTTGGAGTGCCTTGGCGCACTCCTGCTGGCTGTAGCCCGCGTCCAGCGCACGCCGGACCATCTTGACGACGGCCATGAATCCGCCACGCTGGCCGACGTACTTACCCAAGTGCTTCTCGGCATGTCCCCACCACCACGTGGCGACCTTGCGAGCAGCCTCATCGAGGTCCTTCTCCTGCGCGGCCTTCTCCTCGGCCGCGGCCGCCTTCTCATGTGCCGCGGTCTTCTGGGGGGACGTCTTCTTGGCGGGCTGCGTCGTGGAGGTGTCCTTTGGCGCGGCCGCCGAGGGCTCCGGTTCACCAGCGGCTAGTTCCTCCTCCGGCTCATCCTCGGCCGGGGGCTCGATGTCCTCGGCTGCCACGTCGAACCCGTCGCTGCCGAGGGTGCCGTCCGCGTATTTCACGCAGAAGGTGCCGTCTTCCTGTTCCACCACGGGGATGTCGAGCTTGTTGCCGAACGTCACGTAGTCGGTGGCCCACCGCTCGACGGGATGGTCGGAGATGGCCGTGCCCATGGCGGTCTTGCCGTTGCGGAAGCGGCGCCGCTCAAGGCGGTAGTAACCGCAGGCAGCGAGCCTGTGAAGGGACTTGCGGACGGCGTCACGGCCTTCGCGCCCCTCGCCCTGGGAGAGCTGTTCCGAACGGACCTGCCAGTCCTCGCTCTGGTCCAGGAGGTAGGTCAGCAACCCGAGTTCGCGGTAGCTCAGGCGTGTATCGCGGGCGGTTGCCGACTCGATGATGACGAACGGCGTCCGCCGTTTGACGCGGACACTGCCCGAGGCGCTATTGCGGCTCATGCAGCGGCCTCGGCGGGAGTGTCGTCGGCGAGGCGGACGTACGTGTGCCACGTCTTGCGACCCGTGTCGCCAGTCTCGTATCGCCGGTCGTGCTCGACCATGCCCGCCGCACGCAGTTCGGCGAGCGGCAGACGGATTTGATGGGGGGTCATCCCGAGGAGTTCAGCAATGGGCGGGATGGAGACCCATCCGCGATCCATGTGCAGGGCGAGAACGTGAAGGACGCGGAACGCACGATCAGATATGCCGCTGGCAAGCGCAGGCGCCATCACGTCAGTGGGAGTGGTCATCGGTGTTCCCTTGGGGAGATCGGGACCTGGCCGCTGGGGGCCAGGCCCGGGGCGGTCAGCGCTGGCCGTCTTCGGCGGCGGGCCGGGGGCCGGCCATCAACTCCGGCGTCTCGCCCAGGAGGTGGTTCAGCGTGCCGTCCTGGTAATGGCGCATCAGCCGCTTCCTGCCGACGTCCTTCTGCTCCCACGTAAACGTCAGGCTGCCTGTGGGCTCCCCGCCCTTCTCGTACTTGAGACCTGGGACGAACTCGCCCGTGCGGGTGTCGACGATCTTGCCCGTCTCTTCGTCGTACTCCGCGTACGTGAGCAGGGCCTCTTCCCACTTTGCGTTTCGGCGGATGACAACCTCGGTGCCGCCGTGCTGGTCGGCATACGCGTTCAACGCTTCTTCGTTGTCGGGGTCCACAACGACCTTCGGCTGCGCCACGTTGACCTTGTAGCGGCCAATGATGTCGTCACCGACTCGGACAACAAGCTCGGACTGCCCGCCCTCATACGCCTTGATCAGGCGCGCCTTCGGCGCATCCACCCGCGGCTTGATGATCTTTGCGGTCCGCTCGTTCAGGAGACGGGCGAGGGCCCCGACGAGGCCGACCTCAGAGAGAGGCGGCTCAACTGACTGGCCGGCCCGAGTTTCCTCGGTGGCGCCGTTCGCCATGCGGTGTTCCTTCCTTTCCCCGGACACCAAAGGGTCAGGGGTTTAGGGCTGTCCCGGGCGGGGCGTCTCGGGGCGTCGCATGGAGGTACGACAGGCGCCGATTTTTGTTACACCTAGGCCCAGGTAGCTGGGTCGCTCTCCCAGCCACGCCGAATAGTACAGCAATGAGACTCGCGTGTGTAGAACGCGACGTTAGAGGCGTGACTACCTACCTTCCCCCGCGGCCCTACCACTTCCGGCGACGTCACCAGAAGCCAGTAGAGCCCCGGCGCCGCCCCAACCGGAACGAGGGCAGCACCGGCCCGGCAGCGGGCGAGGACCGGCCATGACGGCATGTCCCGCTTGCGAGGCGGGGCGCCGCGGTAGGAGTCCGCGGGCTCGCAGTCCTCACCCGCCGCCGGTACCGACGCATGGGAGAGGACCGCAGCAGCCGTGACCGAGACGATCGCCCAACCGCCGCGCTTCATCGCGTACGTGCCGCTCACCAACCTCACGCCGGCGCCGCGAAACCCCAAGCGGCACGAGCTGGAACTCCTCATCGACGCGATCCGCATGCACGGCCTGGTCGAAGTCCCCGTCGCCGACGAACGGACCCAATGCGTCCTGCACGGCCACGGCCGCCGCGAGGCCCTGATAGAGATGCAGAGCCGCGGAATGCCCCTGCCGGGCGGCGTCGTCCTCGACGAGGATGGCGGATGGCTCGTCCCCGTCCTGCGCGGCTGGTCCTCTAAGTCCGACGCTGAGGCCGAGGCCCTGGCCATCAAGCTCAACCGGCTCCCCGGCGAAGGCGGCTGGGACGCCCGCGAGTTCGCCGCGATCCTCGAGGACCTGGCCACCAACGAGATGGAGCTGTTCGACTCCCTCGCCATTCCGGCCGACGAACTCGACAAGCTCCTCGGCCAAGTCGATCCCGAGACCCTGCCCGGCGGCATCCGCGAAGACGAACTGCCCACCCTCCACCTGCCCGACGACGGCGAACACGGGGACAACCTCAGCCCTGACGACGGCGGCGCCGCACACACCACCTGCCCCGCCTGCGGCCACATGTTCAACACCGGCCGCTGACCCCGTCGCAGAGGTCCGCCCATGTCCACTCGACGCAAGGCCCGCCGGCCCAGTAGCCGCGGCGGCCGCCCACGCCTGCTCTCCGAAGAGGTCGAGCAGCGGCTCGTCGCGGCCTCCCGCACAGGCGTCGCCGTCGAGTTGGCCGCGGAGATGGCCGGAATCTCCCGCACCACCTTCCTCCGGTGGATGGCCGAGGGCCGCGCCGAGGTCGAGGCCCGCGACGCAGGTGAGGCCCCCGACCCGGAGTTGGAGGAGTACGCGGCCCTGTACGAGAGGGTCCGCACCGCGCGCGCCACCGCGGCCGCGCGCGCCATGGCCAACATCCGCAGGGTCGCAGACGGCGGAATCGTCACCAAGGTCACCACACGCCGGTTCCGCGACTCGGTCACCGGCGAGGTGGTCGAGGAGACCGTCGAGGACCGTACCTCCCCAGACTGGCGTGCGGACGCCTGGTACCTCGAGCGGCAGCACCGCGAGCACTACGGCAAGGACGCCGTGGTGGCCGTCGAGATCAACGGGCTCGGCGCACCGACCGGCGACGACGAGCAGCCCGTCGACCTGTCTGCACTCGCCGAGCGCCTGGACAAGAGCCTGTTCGCCGTCGAGTACCCGCCGGAGCTGGAGGACGGCAGCGTCGTCGACGCCGAAGTCGTCGACTGACCACACGATTCGGCCCCGGTCTCACCACCGGGGCCGTCGCCATTTCCAGGACGCGACGCTAACCACCCCGCCCCTGCACGGTGCTCCCTCCTGATCTACAGCACCGGAGGGCACACCACCCATGGTCAACATCATCTCCCGCTCCACCTGGGGCGCGAAGCCCTGGAACGGCACCCCGGCCACCATCGCGCTGTCGCAGCGCACCGAGTTCTTCGTCCACTACGACGGCGGCACCCCCATCGCCCGGACCGGCTACGCCATCATGCGCGCGATCGAGGCCGAGCACCTGGGCGAGGGCTGGTCCGGCGTCGGCTACAACTTCGTCGTCGACCAGGCCGGCAACATCTACGAGGGCCGCGGCTGGAACCTGCAGGGCGCCCACTGCCCCGGGCACAACATCTCCGGCTTCGGCGTGCAGATCGCCATCGGCGGCGACCAGGAGCCCAGCGCAAAGGCACTGGCCGCGTGCCGCGCGCTGTACGACGAGGCGTGCAGGAAGACCGGACAGAAGCTGGCCAAGAAGGGCCACCGAGACGGCTACGCGACCCTCTGCCCCGGCACCAAGCTGTACGCCTGGGTGAAGGCGGGGATGCCCGCCGGCAGCTACGTTCCGGTCCCGGACCCGGGCGGCAACCTCCCGGGCGGCTCCACCGTCTCCCGCGCGCAGGTCACCATCAATGGCCTGGTCTACGGCTACGGCGCCAAGGGCGACCACATCACCCAGGTCGGCAAGGCCCTGGTCGCGAAGGGATTCAGCAAGCACTACACCTCCGGCCCCGGCCCTGTGTGGACGGACGCCGACACCCTGAGCTACCAGGACTACCAGGAGTCTTTGGGCTACACCGGCCAGGCCGCGGACGGCGTGCCCGGCGAGGACTCCCTCAAGAAGCTGCTGGGCACCCTGCCGGGCAAGGCCGCGCCGAAGCCCGCCCCGCCGTTCCCGGGCGTCGACAAGTTCGGGCCCGGCAAATCCAACGCGAGCATCACCCTCGTCGGACAGCGGCTCGTCCGGAAGGGCTACGGCAAGCACTACACCTCCGGCCCCGGGCCCAAGTGGAGCGAGGCGGACCGGCTGAACGTCCGCGACTTCCAGCTCGCCCACAAGGAGCTGGCGGGCGACGCCGACGGAATCCCCGGGCCGAAGACCTGGAAGCTCCTGTTCTCCTGACCGTTCCCGGCCGGCCCGCAACCCGCGGGCCGGCCCCATCCCCGAAAGGCCCTGTCAGTGGCAGGCGAGACCGTCATCACCGTCATCGGCAACCTGGTCGACGACCCCGAACTCCGCTTCACTCCCTCCGGCGCCGCGGTTGCCAAGTTCCGCGTCGCCTCGACTCCCCGCACCTTCGACCGGCAGACCAACGAGTGGAAGGACGGCGAGAGCCTGTTCCTGACCTGCGCCGTGTGGCGGCAGGCGGCCGAGAACGTCGCCGAGTCCCTCACCCGCGGCATGCGCGTCATCGTCCAGGGGCGCCTCAAGCAGCGGTCCTACGAGGACCGTGAGGGCGTCAAGCGCACCGTGTTCGAGCTGGACGTCGAAGAGGTCGGCGCGAGCCTGCGCAACGCCACCACGAAGGTCACCAAGACCGGAGGCGGCGCGCAGCGCCCGGCCGCCGCGGCGCAGGGGTGGCCCGCTGCCGATGACCCGTGGGCGGGACCAGCGCCTGAAGATCCGCCGTTCTGACCGCTACGCACTCGAGGGGCCCCGCGCTGCTGTCCGGGGCCCCTCGGGGTTGTTCAGGCGGCGGCGACGGTCCAGGCGGAGTCCAGGATGAGCAGGTCGCCGTCGTCGACCTGGTCCGTGGTCTCTGCGGGCGGAGTTGCCGCCTGCCCGGGGGGCTCGGCGCCTTCTGCAGGCGTTTCGACCGGGGCAGGCGTGTCCTCGACAGGCGCGGGCATCTCCTCGGCGGGAGCGGCCGGCGTCTCCGCGGGCGCCGGGGTTTCCTCGACCGGGGTGGTCGGCGTCTCGTCGGCCGGGGCCGGGGTCTCCTCGACGGGAGCGGTCGGCGTCTCCTCCACCGGGTCGGTGGCCGGAGGGTCCGACGGCTCCGGGGCCGCGGGAGTCGTCTCTGCGGGAGGCTCGCTCGGCGTCGTGTCCCCGGTGGACGGCTCCGTCGGGTCTGTCGGGGTGCTCGGCTCCGTCGACGGGGTGGTGGTCGTGGGAGCTGGCTGCGTCCCTTCCGTGCTCGCTGTCGGCGTGGAAGCAGTGCGGCCGTCCACCACAGGCACAACCGGGGGCTCCATGTCCGCAGTGTGCACAGGCAAGGACACCACGGGCGGCTGATCAAGACCAGCAGCGATCGCCACGATGTCGTCGCCGCCCGTGAACCACGGGGGGTTGGTTAGGACACCGAGCACTGACTGCGCGGCCAGGAGAACAGGTTCGTCGACCTGCGCGCTGTGCGGCGAGTACAGGATGGTCTCCACGTCCTGCCTGTCCAGCCCCAACGTACCTAGGGTGAGCGCGGCCAGACGAGGCGGGAGCGGCGCCGCCAAGCCCGACACGTTCGCTTTCGCCGACGAGTTGGCTTCCGTGTCTTGGATCAAGTCCGTGTACTCCGACAACCGCCCCTTGTCCGTGCCCCAGAGCACGTACCGGCCGGATCGGGAGAGATTGGGGTACAGCTCGGTCGTACCGTCCTGCCGGACCCACGTCTTCGCATAGTCCTTGTCTGCGAAGATCCTCAGCCCTATGCGCTCTGAGCCGTACGAGAAGGTGAAGATCGTGCTGTCCGGTCCGATGGCCGCCTTGCTTGCCATCACCATGCCGTCAGCGTCCGTGCACTCTGCTTCGAGATTGGCGATCGGCTCGCAGTCGATCTGGCCAGCCTCGGAGAAGTCCAGAAACTCCGAGCCTACGAACGGCTTCACCGAGGACTGCCCTGCCGAGGCGCCGGAAGGACTCGGCGACGAGCTCTTGTCCGGTGCACTCGCTGAGGTTCCTGCTGGGCTGCCGGCGGTGAGGTAGCCCAGCGCCCAACTGCCTGCGAGCGCAGGCACCAACGCCGCAGCGATTACCCACCGCCTCGCTCGGCCGCGCGGGCGTCCGGGCAGGAGGGGCTCGTCGGGCATGGGGGTGATGTCGAGTGGTGGAGCTGGCTTGACGGTTCCCAGCAGTTCACCGAAGTCCTTGAACTCCGGGTGCTCACGGACCATGCGTTCGACCTGCTCCAGTGGGAGATCAGGCAATGCAGAACGCACCTGCCGTACGGCTGAGTCGAAGCTCTGGGGCTTCAAGAACAGGAGGCGTTCACCCCCCAGGTTTACAAGGCCCAGGTCGGTGAGCTCTGCATCGTCCTCGTCCTCGGGGGTCAGGATGTGGATTCGGACGCGAGGCTGCGACTCGGTCACGACTGACCCCAGCCGCCACAGCCCCCGGATATTGCGCTGCTCAACTCTGGCGGTCCCTTTCCCTGGTGTTCAAGATCCGAGCGATACGCGCGGCCGTCTTCTCGACACGCTCAGGCGTGATGTCTTCGATGTCGGTGAGGACGAGCTGAGCACCATCGGGGAGTTCGATCTCCTCACGATGGAGCTCCGGCTCATCCAGGCCGTCACCCGATCCGGCGTCCTCCCGCACCTCCTGCGGGTTCTGGACGCGCGCGAACTCGCGAAGCATCGCTTCCTTGGCATCGCGCACCCGCGAAGGGCTGCGTTGGTAACCGGGCCGCAGCGCACCAGCGGCGGCCAACATCTCGCGGGTCTCCTCATCGTGAGGGGTGGGCCCGCCATCCAGCGCCCGCTCTAGGCGCTCGCTCTGCTCAGCGCGTCGCGACATGCGCCCTCGCCTCTCGTGTCTCTGCCCGTGTTCCGACAACCCTATTTCTGCCCGCTACCGCCGTCAGCAGTTCCTCGATCAGCTGGGGAGACGACTGCCCAGCCGGCATGACCTCGGCGAGTTTGCGTAGGGCTCGTACCGTGAGGGTACGGACCGCGCCGTCGCTCTTCCCCATGATCTCCGCGGTTTGGCCAGGGGTCAGCCCGTCGAAGAACCGCAGGATCAAGACCTCGCGTTGCTCAGGACGCAACTTCTGCATGCGGGCGGCAACGGCCTCAGCCAGTGCCCGCCGTTCAGCGTGCTCCTCCGGGCTCTGGTCAAAGCGCGGCCGGTCGAGCTCAAGATGATCGGCGTACAGCACTTCCGAGGGCCGCCGCTGGACCAAGCGCAGGTGATCAAGCGCGGTGTTCTTCGTGATCGTGCGCAACCAGGCCAGCAGACTCGTCCCCGCGCGGTACTTGCCGATGTTCTGAGCGACCTTCAGCCACACTTCCTGACACAGGTCTTCCGCGAAGTGCCCGTCCCGGATGTAGAACCGCACCCAGTGGTACACGGTGTCATTCAGTTCGTCGTACAACGCCCCAATGGCGTCAGCCCCGTCGTCCCCGCCTGCTGCGGCGCGTGCGACCAGGGCCTCCAGAGTGTCGGTCACGGCGTGTTATCCCCCCAAGCCGGTGCTGTGGTGATCAGCTACGACGCCGCACTCGGGCCCACCTTCCCAGTTCCCCCACCAACGGACGATCACGTTCCGATGCGGCGCTGAGGCAGCATAACCAATCCTTTACGGACCGCATCGAACAGGCCTGCGATACCGCGCGCCACTCACCAACCTGCCGCACAGGCAGACCCCTGGCACCACACGCCCGCCCGCACTGCTCGATCAGCGTCGATCGTCACGCGCGCGGCCACCAAACGCCGGCCTCCAGACGCCACGGTCTCGTCGCCGAGGACCGGCCCCACGGGCGCCCCGAAGCCACGCCAGGCCCCTGCAGGCGCCGTACGTCTCCACAGGTGTAACAGATTCCGGTGATCCACGTACCTACCGGTGCCGGACTGAACGCAACCGGCTCCATCCGGCCGGAACAGTCCGCCCGGGGGCACCTACGGATGAACAAGGATGACCATGGCTCGCGGCGGTTCAAATACATTGCTGAGTTTCGAGACGATTGCCGAGCGCATGGAAGTCCCAAAGCGCACGGTGCTCGACAACTACAGAACTTGGGACATCCCCGTCGTGCGCATCAGCGATCGAATTCTCCGCGTACGGGAGCGCGATTTCGAGGCATGGCTAGACGCACGCACGGAATGAAGATCTGGCGCCGGCACGTGAGTTATAGCTGCGAATACAGGGCCCTCACCGACGACACAGCCTCTGACGCGACGACTTGACCTGCCATGGCTACGCCTACGTACAGTCCAACTCCCCTGGCCAGGGAGTCACCCAAGAAACGACCAAGATCGCGAAAGGCGTCCCGTGGCACGCAAGCCCACTGTCTACAAAAGGTGCGACTGCCCTGACCAGAACAGGCCGAAGAAGGGCGGGTGCGGCCATAGCTGGTCCTACAACCGCACGACTGACGAAGGTAGCCGCACGCGCGCGACGATCCCCGAATCAGTCGGTCTGACGCAGGCTCAAGCGCAAGCGATCCTCGACGGAATGGCCCCCGGCGCAACCCCCGAGCCCGTCGAAACGAACCTCACCTTCAAGCAGTGGGCAGCCGACTGGCTGGGCCGACGACGCGCCAAGGAGATCAGCGTCGCCGGCTACGAGTCCACAGTCCGCGTCCACCTCAACCCCCGCTGGGGAAGCAAGCGCCTTCGCACCATCAGGAAGGCCCAAGTTGAGGCGTGGGTACAGGAGATGGAGGCCAACAAAGACCTCGCCAACTCCACCGCGGAGGGGCACTGGAAGGTCTTCAAGATGATCCTCAAGGACGCCCTCCAGAACGGAAAGATCGCATCCAACCCCACGTACGAGGTAGACGGGCCCTACGTCGCCGAGTCGACCTCCTACGTCTTCAGCCCGGCCGAGTGCTGGGCGATCTACGACGAGTTTCCCAAGCGGTACCGCCTCATACCCATGCTCGGGTTCGCGTGCGGACTCCGCCAAGCAGAGGCCCTGGCCGTGTGCGAGGACGTCATCGACACGGACAGCAAGCTGCTCACCGTGCGCCGGCAGATCCTCCGGACCAAGGAGACCCGCTACAGCCCCACGCTCGTCGACAGGCTCAAGACAAGCCCGCGCCTGAACACCAAAGACGTCCCGATGCCGCCGTACCTGGTGGACGCCCTGGAGGAGTTCATGGAGCGGCAGCCGCCGCGGGTCACCCAGAACGTCCTGTGGGAGCACAAGAAGACGCTCACCGAGTGCAAGCGCGGCACGGCACGCGCCCTGTTCTGGAGCGCGCGCAACAACCTCGTCTGCCGGAACCACTTCAATGACGACGCGTGGAAGCCCACGCTGCGGAAGCTGGGGATCAAGGACGAAGAGGGGAAGCTCCCCACGTTCCATGACCTGCGGCACACCTTCATCTCCACGTGCCTTCAGAACGGAATCCCGGAGCACACCGTGGCGGCGTGGGTCGGCGACTCCGTCGAGGAGCTGCGCCGGACGTACAGCCACCTCCTGCGGGACCACGCGGACACGCACGGCGCCATCGCCGCGGGCCTCACGGCGCGGCCGTCGCGGCCCGCCGAGCCTGTCGCGGCGTGACCTCAGCGCCTCTCCGGGCGCGAGCGCAGAACCCTCAGCGGGGCTGAGGCCGATGTCGGCCTCAGCCCCGCTGGCGCGTTTGCGCCCCGCGGAACCGCCGATCTATCCGGGGCAATCAGAGAGGTACAACCTGATCACGCCCCGCCGCGCGATGTTCCGACGGGAAGCTCCATCCCATCAAAGGCCCAGGACAGCGGCGTCCTGCCGCAGGTGAAGGGCCTAATCAAGCAGGCTCGCAGACCCCCGTGCCATGGCTACTTTCATGGCTACGTACGTAGCCGTGAACCCCGGTATGGACCCGTACGGAACGGGTTCTAGCCGAGGGCCTGAATGCACGAAAAAGAGCCTCTGACCAGCTAAAACGCTGATCAGAGGCCATTGGCGGCAGACGAGTCGGGCTGTACGCCGGGTTCTGTCACCCGGTCGCCTCGCGGCGGCCGGGGAGACGGCCATCCATCTAGGACCGACGTTGCCGCCGGCCTCGTGCGGTCTACCCGCGGACTCGGGCGGGCAGCCCTCGAACGTCCGCGCAGAGCCACCTTTTACAGCGGCTCCTCTTGACCTTGCTCCGGGTGGGGTTTACCTAGCCGCCTGAGTCGCCTCAGGCGCTGGTGGTCTCTTACACCACCGTTTCACCCTTACCGAGGGCCGAAGCCCCCGGCGGTTTGCTTTCTGTGGCACTGTCCCGCGGGTTACCCCGGGTGGCCGTTAGCCACCACCCTGCCCTGTGGAGCCCGGACGTTCCTCGGGAAGGTCCACAAGAACCTCCACGCGGCCGTCCGCCCGGCTCGTCTGCCGTGTCGACCATGGTACCGGGCGTGCGGCGCGCCTCGGTCCGGCGGCCGCGAGGACCGAGCCAGCCAGGATCAGGGCGAAGGCCACGGCGATCCCCGCCGTCAGGCGTTCGTCCAGGAACAGCGCGCCCGCCGCCACCGCGACCGCCGGGTTCACGTACGTGATCACCGTGGCCCTCGTCGGGCCCGCCTCCTTGATCAGTTCCAGGAAGGCCACGAAGGCGATCGCCGTGCAGATCACCCCCAGGCCGGCCAGGGCCGACAGGACCTGGGGGGAGGGGGTCGAGGCAGGCCAGGTGGCCGCCGCCGCGGGGGCGTACACCAGCGCCGCCAAGGCCAGGCACGGGGCCGTCAGGTGCAGTGACGGTACGTCCTTCAAGTGGCGCGCCGCTATCACCGGCGCCGTCGCGTAGCCGACGACCGTCAGCAGTACCTCGGCCAGTGAGCGGGCGTCACCGCCGGTCAGGTGCGGGACGGTGAGGACCGCGACGCCGGACAGGCCCAGCGCCAGGCCTGCCATCCGGCGGGCGCCGAGCCGTTCCGTGTCGCCGAAGAGGCGGGCCGCGGCCACACCGACGATCGGCACGCCTGCGATCAGCAGGCCCGCGGTGGAGCTGGAGAGGTGACGTTCGGCGTCCGTCAGGGTCCACCAGGGGACCATGATCTCGATACACGCGAAGGCCAGCATCGGGCGCCAGTGGGTACGTACGGTCCGGGTCAGGCCACCCTGGCGTATCGCGAACGGGAGCAGCAGCGCGGCGCCGACCGCGCAGCGCGTGAACACCACCATGGACGGGGACACGCCGTCCACCGCCACCTTGATCATCAGGTAGGGGATGCCCCAGACCACTCCCATCAGGGAGAACAGGAACCAGCCACGTGCAGTCATGGGGGCAGTTTCGGCCGCCTCGGCGGCAGGGGTCTTGAACGCTGTTGCGCTATGCCGCCCGTGACACGCTCGCGCGGTACGCCGCCGGGGTCACCCCCAGCACCCGCCTGAACCAGCGAGTGAGGTGTGCCTGGTCCGCGAAGCCCACGAGTGAGGCCACCTCCGCCGGTCGCAGCCCGGACTCCAGCAGCCTCCGGGCCCGGTTCACCCGGTGCTGGGCCAGCCAGGCGTACGGCGGTATCCCCATCGTCGTACGGAAGGCGCGCAGGAGTTGGTAGCGCGACAGGCCCAGGTCTGTGGCGAGGGCGGTGAGGGAGGGAGGCGCCTGGAGTTCGTCGGCCAGACGGTCGCGTACGGCGTGGGCTATGTGGGCCGCTCCCGGGACCGTGTCGCACGCCGGGCGGGCTGTGGAGTGGCGGCGGGCCAGCGCCGTGAACAGCCACGGGAGGCGGGACTCGGCCTCCAACGGGTCGGGGCAGACGCTCAGTTCGGTGTGCGCGGTGCGCAGGGCGGCGGCCAGCTCGGCGTCGTCGAGGAGGGGTTCGCGAAAGTGCGGGAGGCCGCCGAGGGTGCCCTCGGTGAGCAGGGAGGGCTCGGCGTACAGCGCCCGGTAGGCGTAGCCGTCGGAGGCAGCCGGGCCGCCGGTGTGCATCTCGCCGGGGGCCAGGACGACGATCGAGCCGAGGCCGGTGTGGATGTGGCCGCCCCGGTAGTCGATGATCTCGGAGCCGCCGACGCAGACGCCGATGGTGAACTCGTCGTGGGCGTGCGGCGCGTAGCGGAACGTGTCGAAGCGGGCGGTCAGCAGGTCCAGGGGCCGGCCGTCACGACCGAGGGTGGCCCGGGTCCATCGGGCCTCTTCGCGTACGGTCACGGTCGTTCTCCCCCGGTTCCTCCAGTGCTCTCAGTGCAACGCCCGTGTCCCCCGTTTCCATGCCGCGTCCAGATCCGCGTCGTCCGGGAACCGCCCGTGGATCTCCAGGATCACCATCCCGTGGGCGAACGCCCAGGTCGCGCGGGCGAGGTCCAGATCGCCTCCGCACACCCGCATCAGCGGTGCGGCGGCCCGGTCCTCCAGGCCCGCCGGGAGGGACGCCCGCGGCAGGGGGCGCTCGGTGGCCAGGCAGTAGAGGTGCGGGTGGGCGAGGGCGTACGCGCGGTACGCCTCGGCCAGCGCGGGGAGCGAGCCGGGCTCGCGCGCCTCGGCGGCCTCCATCGCCTCGGCGGACTCGGCGAGCATCTGCGCGATCAGCTCGACCTCCACCGCCTGCTTGTCGGGAAAGTGCTTGTAGAGGGACGGGGCCTTGATGCCGAGGTGGTCGGCGAGGGCCCGCATGGTGAGCGCGGCGGGGCCGGACTCCTCCAGGAGGGTCCGGGCGGCCGTCACGATCTCCTGGGACCGTGCGGTCAGTCGTTCAGCCACGCTGGAAGCCCTCCTTCGTCCGCAGTCCGTATCCGAAGGCGCGATCGTACGAGATGTGGGCGAGCCAGCCGCACAGGGCCGCGAACGCGGGGGCCCAGGTCACCGGTGCCGCCACGGTGTAGAGCGCCACGAGGGCGAGCGGGACCAGGGCCCGGTGCAGCGCGTTGTAGTACGGCACCGCGCGGGGCGCGAGCTGCCCCTTCGCCATCCGCGGCGCGTCGTCGAGGGCGACCAGGAAGGTCAGGTCCGGGATGACGAAGAACGCGAGGGCGAGCGTGCCCGCGAGCCAGCCGTGGTTCACGGCTTCGAGGACCGCGAAGGCCGACCAGAACAGGGCCGAGGCCAGCCAGGCGGTCCGGCGGATCACGGTGAGTGCGGAGCGCGAGGGGGTGACGGTGTGGGTGGTCATGGCTGCCTCCTTGGACTTCCCGTATGCGGCTAACGCCGTTAGCCATGACCATATGGCTAACGGCGTTAGCCGTCAAGGAGTGCGCCGCCTCGCCGCGCGAACCTGCCTCAAACCTGCCTCGCTTGACCCTGCCGCAACGTCAACGTTTCTACTGATCCCATGCGGATCGGAGAACTCGCCGCGGTCGTCGGCGTCACGCCGCGGACTGTGCGGCATTACCACCACCTGGGGCTGCTGCCCGAGCCGGAGCGGCGGCCCAATGGGTATCGGGACTACGGGCTGCGGCACGCAGTCGTCCTCGCGCGGATCCGGCGGCTCACCGAGCTGGGGCTCGGGCTCGCCGAGGTACGGGATGTCCTCGCGGACGACGCCGGGCGCGAGCTCGCCGAGGTGCTCGGGGAGCTGGACGAGGACCTGGCGCGGCAGGAGGCCGCGATCCGGGAACGGCGGGCTCGGCTGCGTGTCCTGCTGGAGCAGGAGCTGCCCGCCGAAGGTCCCGTCTCGCCCGAACTGGCCGCGCTGTTCGGCGAGATGGCCCATGACGGACCCGAGTCCCCCATGGCCGCCAAGGACCGCGAGATGCTCGCACTCATCGAGACCGCGGCGGACCCGGCGGACCGGGAGCGGCTGCTGGCCGTGCTGGGCAGCGCGTTCGAGGCGCCGGGCGCGGTGGAGCGGGCGCACGAGGCCTACGCGCTGCTGGACGCACTGGCCGACGCCGACCCGGCCGACCCGCGGGTGGACGAGGCCGCGCGGGCCCTCGCCGCCTGTCTGCCCGAAGCCTTGGTGCAGGAGACCGAGGTGGACTCCGACAACGGCTTTCTGCGCGCCTTCTTCGCCGACTTCGCACCGGCCCAGGCGGAGGCGATACGCCGGACGATGCGGATGCTCGCGGAGCGTCGCCGATGAGGATCGCGCGCGCTCTCGTACGGCATGAACTGCGCCTGCTCGTCAGCCTGTTGATGTGGTCGACGCGGCGCACGCACGGCACGCGCGACGGACGCGCCTTCGGCTACGCGCGGGGCCAGGGCGCCACGATGGCCGCGCTCGCCTTCGTGTGCGTCGTCGAGACAGCCGGCATGGCGGTGCTGCTGCGCGCGTGGCCGGTCGCGCACACGGTGGTGCTGGTCCTCGACGTGTACACGGTGCTGCTGGTCGTCGGCCTGCACGCGGCGTGTGTGACGCGCGCCCGCACGTCCTCGGCCCCACGCACCTGCGGGTCCGCAACGCCGCGCACGTGGATCTGCGGATACCCCTGACAGCCGTCGCGGCCGTCCGCCGCGAGCTGCGCACCACGCACGAGGCGGCGGAGGGCGAACTGAACCTCGCGGTCGGCTCCCAGACCGACGTCACCCTCGAACTCTCCACCCCGGTAAGCCACTTCACCTTCCTGGGCCGAGAGCGTTCGCTGCATCGGGTGCGGCTGCACGCGGACGACCCCGACGCTCTCGTGCGCGCGCTCAAGCGGGCGCGAACTGCACCTTCGCCGTTCCCGGGTCCGCCTGGGTGAGCCGCACCCGCAACCGCTCCCCCAGCGGCAGCCGGGCCGTGCCGCCCGCGATGCGGGCGAAGACCGCCGGGGACTCCAACTGCACCGTTCCGACGGTGGGTTCGTGCTCCTGTACGTCGACCACGCAGCCCTCGAAGATGTCGCCCACGCGGTCCTTGAGCAGCGCGGCCTCCACGATGTCCACGCACTCGCGCTCGACGGTGCCCGCGCGCCGGGCGCCGTCGGCCATCTGCCTGGGGAGGTCGTCGAGGGCCGCGAGGACCCACTCGGGGGCCGGCTGATCCGCGGCTGCCGCGAGGCACAGCTCCGAGACGTAGCGGTCGGCGAGGCGGCGCAGGGGGGCCGTGCAGTGCGCGTAGGGCGCGGCCACGGCGGAGTGGGACGTGACCTCCGGGAGGACGCCGTCCCGGAACACCGTGTAACCCGCGCCGCGCAGCAGCGTCGTGCACTCCTGGAGGAAGGCCGCGTGGTGCGGCCAGTGCGGGTCGAGGGAGCGGATGAGCTCCGCGTACGAGACATGGTGCGGCCAGTCGATGCGCAGGGCCTTGGCCGTACGGCGCAGCCGGCCCACCGCGCCGTCCGGGGCGGCGGGCAGCGTGCGCAGGATCCCCGTGCCGTGCGAGAGCATCAGCTCGGCCGCCGCCATCCCGGTGAGCAGGGAGAGCTGCGCGTTCCAGTGCTCGGCGGGGAGCGGGGCGCGGTAGACGAGTTCGTACGTCCCGTCCTCGTCGACGATTTCCTGCTCGGGGACGTTCAGCGAGATGCCGCCGCGCTCGACCTCCAGTCGTTCTCGGGCCTCCCCGATGTCCTTGAGGAGGGCCAGCGGCTCCTCCGCCGTCCCCTCCCCGATCTGCCTCTGCACATGCGTGTAGTCCAGCTTGGCGCGGCTGCGTACGAGGGCACGGCGTACGTCGGTCGCCTCCGTACGGCCGTCCGAGTCGAGGTCGATCGTCCACAGCACGGCCGGGCAGGTCTGGTCGGGGAGCAGGCTGGCGGTGCCTTCGGAGAGCCGGGACGGGTGCAGCGGGACCTTCTCGTCCGGGAAGTAGAGGGTCGTGACGCGGCGGTGGGCCTCGGCGTCCAGGGCACCGCCGGGTGCGACGAAGGCGGCGACGTCGGCGATGGCGTACCGGACGCGGTAGCCGCCCTTCTTGCGGCGCGCCAGGTGCATCGCCTGGTCGAGGTCGGTGGACGTCCGGGGGTCGACGGTGAAGAGGGGGATGTCCGTCGCATCGTAGGAGGGCAGGCGCGGTGGCCGCGCGGCCTCGGCGAGGACGTCGGGCGGGAAGCCCTCCGACACCCCCAGCTCGGTCCGCAGCGCGCGGAGGGCGGCTCGCAGGGGAGCCTCCGGTGCACCGGTGACACGTATGTGGCGGCGAGGCATACGGCGAGCGTAGGACGCGCTCCTTCACCCGGCACCCCGAGTTCGCCCGGCGTCTCGAGTTTGCCCGACACCGCGCGTTCGTCCGGCGTCCCGAGTTCTCCCGGCGTCCCGAGTTCTCCCGGTATCCGGAGTTCGCCCGCACTCCGAATTCACCCGGCACCCCGAACGCTTAGGCTGGCGCCGGGCCACACCACCGTTAGGAGAACCACACCGTGCTCGTGCTGCTGCCGCCCTCCGAAGGCAAGGCGCCCTCCGGCCGGGGAACCGCGCTGAAGCTGGAGTCGCTGTCCCTGCCGGGCCTCACCGAGGCGCGCCAGGCGGTCCTCGACGAGCTGGTCGAGCTGAGCGCGGCCGACGAGGAGAAGGCCCGTGAGGTGCTCGGACTGAGCGAGGGCCTGCGCGGCGAGATCGCGAAGAACGTGGACCTGCGGACGGCGGGCGCCCGCCCGGCCGGGGAGATCTACACGGGCGTCCTGTACGACTCCCTGGACCTGGCCTCCCTGGACGCGGCGGCAAAGCGGCGGGCGGCGCGCTCGCTGCTCGTGTTCTCGGGGCTGTGGGGCGCGGTCCGGGTGACCGACCGGATCCCCTCGTACCGCTGCTCGATGGGCGTCAAGCTGCCCGGGCTCGGGGCGCTGGGCGCGCACTGGCGTACGCCGATGGCCACCGCGCTGCCGGAGGCGGCCGGCGCCGGGCTCGTGCTGGATCTGCGGTCCTCGGCGTACGCGTCGGCGTGGAAGCCGAACGGCGAGCTCGCGGGGCGGACGGCGACCGTGCGGGTGCTGCACTCCCAGATGGTGAACGGGGTCGAGAAGCGTTCCGTCGTCAGCCACTTCAACAAGGCGACCAAGGGCAAGATCGTGCGCAGCCTGCTCAGCGCGGGCGCGGCGCCGAAGGGCCCGACGGAGCTGGTGGCGGCGCTGCGGGACCTCGGGTACGTGGTGGAGGCGGAGGCTCCCGGCAGGGCGGGCCGGCCGTGGGCGCTGGACGTGGTGGTGACGGAGATCCACTGACGTACTCCCTGCGGGTCGCGGGGGGCCCGGCCGGGGTTGCGGCCGGGTCCGCGAGCGCGACTCGACCACGGTCGTGGCCCGCGCCGCGAGCGCGACTCGACTAACGGCGACCAAGGTCGCGGTCCGCTCCGCGAGCGCCGCTCGATCAAGACGTGGCGCCCCGCCAGCACGGGTCACTCGAGATTCATTGCAGCATGCGCAATGACCTTTGCGCATGCTGCACATCCCGGGCAGGATGAGGCCTATGACTTCGCCGCTGCCCTCGTCCCCGTCTGCCTCCGTGCTGGATCTCGCCCCCGTGGTCCCCGTTGTCGTGGTCACGGACGCCGCCGACGCCGTACCGCTGGCGCGGGCGCTGGTCGCGGGCGGGCTGCCCGCGATCGAGGTGACACTGCGGACACCGGTCGCGCTGGACGCGATCCGGGCGATCGCGTCCCAGGTGCCGGACGCGGTGGTCGGCGCGGGCACGGTCCTGTCACCGGAGCAGGTGGCCGACTCGGTGGCGGCGGGCGCACGCTTCCTGGTCAGCCCGGGCTGGACGGACGTACTGCTCGATGCCATGAAGGCGTCCGGGGTGTCGTTCCTGCCGGGGGTGTCCACCACGTCGGAGGTCGTGGCGCTGCTGGAACGGGGCGTGCGCGAGATGAAGTTCTTCCCGGCGCAGGCGGCGGGCGGCACGGCGTATCTCAGGTCGCTGGCGGGCCCGCTGCCACAGGCGCGGTTCTGCCCTACGGGCGGCATCGGTCCGGCCTCCGCGCCGGAGTATCTCGCGCTTCCCAATGTCGGCTGTGTGGGCGGGAGTTGGATGCTGCCGCAGGACGCGGTCGCGGGGCGGGACTGGGGCCGGATCGAGGCCCTGGCGCGGGAGGCCGCGGCGCTCAGGCCACCACTCGGATGACGACCACTCAGGCCACCACCCGGATGACGACCACTCAGGCCACCACCCGGATGACGACCACTCAGGCCACCAGCCGGATGACGACGGTTCAGGCCGCCACCCTGGCGACGACGGCTCAGGCCGCCACCCGGATGACGACCTTGCCGAAGGCCGCCCCGCTCTCGTAGTGGCGGAAGGCCTCGTGGACCTCGTCGAAGCCGAAGACGCGGTCGATGACCGGGCGCGTCCCGTGCAGCGTCAGCGCCCGGTTCATCGACTCGAAGTGCGCCCGGCTGCCGACGAACACCCGGCGAATCGTCGCCAGACTCGACGCGTACGCCGCGTTGGAGATCTCGATGCCCTGCCTGCGAGGGTTGCCGGTGATCAGGAGCACGATCTGGCCGTAGAGCGCGGCGGCGCGCATCGACTGCTCGATGGTGTCGGGGCCGTTCGTCTCGACGACGAGGTCGGCACCGCGACCTCCGGTCAACTCCCTTACCGTCAACCCCCATTCGGGGTTCTCCGCGTAGTTGACGACGTGGTCCGCGCCAAGCACCTTGAGACGGCCGGCCTTTGCGGCGCTCGACGTCGTCGCGATCACCTCGGCGCCCAGCATCTTGGCGAACTGCACCACGAAGAGGGACAACGCACCGGTGCCCAGGGTGAGCACGGTCTGGCCGGGGGCGAGGGGCTCGCCGCCCGTCAGGGAGTGCCAGGCGGTGACTCCGGCGCAGGGCAGGCAGGCCGCCTCCTCCCAGGTCAGGTGGTCCGGGACGAGTACGGCGGCCTGCTGGTCCAGGACGGCGTACTCGGTGAGCATGCCGTTCAGGGTGGCGCCCGGCTGGTCGAACTGGGTCGGAGTGATCCGCCCGTCGAGCCAGTTGGGGAAGTACGTGCCCGCCACCCGGTCACCGGCCGCGAACCTGGTCACCTCCCCTCCCACCGCCACGACTTCGCCCGCTCCGTCGCTCATCGGGATCACGTCCGGCACGGCCTTCAGCGGGTAGGTCCCCTTCATGAGCAGGAGATCGCGCTTGTTGAGGGAGACGGCGCGGACGCGGACGAGGATCTCGCGGGGGCCGGGCTCCGGGCGGTCGGCTTCGCGCGGGACGATGCCGTCGACGGTGCCGAGCGTTTCGAGGTGATAGGCGCGCATGTCCGCTCCCTGAGGTCTGCTTTGTGGATGCGTCCATGCTGCTCGGACGGGGTGCGCCGCTCAATTCCCGGCAAGGTATGGCAGCCCGCCGGGACGGCGATGTCGTAGCGACGACTGTCGTCGTACAGAGAGCCATGTCGTGGAGGCGGCGATGTCGTACCCGTGACGTACAACTGATCCCTTGACTTCTCCCCTTCGTGAACGAGGGGGATTCTCACGGCTCGCGCTGTGAGGGTTTCTGTTTCACCGCCGACTGCCTGCCCGGAGTACTCCGTTGAGGTCTTACACCAGCTCCACAGACCGACACCGCCAGCCCGGCGGCCAGAAGGTTCTTCGCCGCGTTCACGTCCCGGTCATGGACCGTCCCGCAGTCACAGGTCCAGGACCGGACGCTGAGCGGCATCTCCGCCTGGAGACTGCCGCAGGCGGAGCACAACTTGGACGAGGGAAAGAAGCGGTCCACCACGATCACTTCCCGCCCGTACCAGGCGGCCTTGTACTCCAGCATGCTCCGCAACTCCGCCCACGCCGCGTCACTGATCGCGCGGGCAAGACTGCGATTCCTGACCATCTTGCGCACGGTCAGGTCCTCGATCACGAGCGTTTGGTTTTCACGCACGAGTCGAGTGGTCAGCTTGTGCAGGTGATCCCTGCGGCGATCGCCGATCCTGGCGTGGATCCTGGCGACTCGGCGCCGGGCCTTGTCCCGGTTGGTCCCGTCTCCCTTGGCTTTGCGGGACAGCGCCCGCTGAGCGTGGGCGAGACGGGCGCGGTCGCGGCGCTCATGCCGCGGGTTGGAGACCTTCTCCCCCGTGGAGAGAGTCAGCAGATGGTCCAGGCCGACATCCACACCCACCGCTGTGTCCCTCGCGGGCAGCGGCATGACGTCGGGGTCTGCACACAGCAGGGACACAAACCAGCGCCCCGCACTGTCCTGGGACACGGTCACCGTGGACGGCTGCGCGCCCTTGGGGAGCAGCCGGGACCACACGATCGCCAGCGGCTCGCTCATCTTCGCAAGCGTCAGCTTCCCCTCACGGAAGCGGAAGGCGCTGGTGGTGTACTCCGCAGACTTCCGCGACTTCTTGCGGCTCTTGAACCGCGGATACCTGGCCCGCTTGCCGAAGAAGTTCGTGAACGCCGCCTGCACATGCCGCAGCGCCTGCTGCAACGGCACCGACGACACCTCGCCCAGATAGGCGAACTCTTCGGTCTTCTTCCACGCCGTCAGCATCGCCGACGTGGCGCCGTAATTGAGGCGCTCCTGCCGCGCCCACGCCTCGCTACGGGCGGCGAGCGCCATGTTGTAGACCTTCCGCACACACCCGAACGTGCGCGACAGCTCTGCCGCCTGCGCATCAGTCGGGTAGAAGCGGTACCGATACGCCCGTTTCACATGGCCGGTCTCCACAACTCACAAGCTATCAAATCAACCCGCGCTCCCCTGCGGGCAGTTGGAGCCGAGGGACGATCCGCCCTGAAGGCGAATCGAATTTCCCTGCCCTGCTCCGCAGGAGTCCGTTTCCTCTCCGCCCTGAAGGGCGGAATATCCACGGAGGTAACCAGATGACCACCAGCATCTCCACCGAGCCCCCGCCCTTCGCCCGGGAGCTGTTGCGCTGGCGCACCGCGCGCCGGGTCAGTCAGCTGGAGCTCGCCTCGCGGGCGGGGACGACGCAGCGGTACGTCAGCTTCATCGAGCGTGGGCGTTCGGTGCCCGGCCGAGAGATCGTGATCAGGCTCGCCGAGTCGCTGGGGCTGACGCTGCGGGAGCGCAACTCACTCCTTCTGGCGGCCGGTTACGCGCCCGCGTTCGCCGAGTCGCCGCTCGACGCGGTCGCGCTGAAGCCCGTACGGGAGGCGCTGGACAGCATTCTCGAAGGGCATCTGCCCTATCCGGCCGTGGTGGCGGGGCCACGGGGTGAACTCGTCGCGGCCAACGAGGCGTTCGACGTGCTCACGGAGGGGGCCGCCCCTGAACTGCTCGAACCACCCGTCAACGTGCTGCGGCTCGCGCTGCATCCGCGCGGAATGGCGTCACGGGTGGTGAACCTGGACGCGTGGGGGCAGCACATCGTGGAGAACCTGCGGGCCCGGGCCGTACGCAGCCCGGATCCCCACCTCGACGCGCTGGCCGAGGAGTTGGCGGAGTACGTACCGGCGAGCGAGCCCGGCGCGGACTACCTCGGCTTCGCCGTACCGCTGCGACTGCGGTGCCCGGAGGGCGAGTTGAGACTGCTCACCACGCTGACGTCGTTCGCGACGGCGGTGGACGTCACGCTCGCGGAGCTCCACCTGGAGGCGTTTCTCCCGGCGGACCGGGAGACGGCGGAGATCCTGCGGGCCCGCGCCGCTCGGCGCATGTGATCAGCGCAGGTGAGACGTGTCGTTGAACAGCCGGACGCTCGCGTTGCCGTCCGCGTAGTACGCCACCGCGGAGAGCGAGGCCGCGGACAGTTCCATACGGAACAGGGACTCCGGCGGGGCGCCGAGCGCGAGGCGTACGAGGGTCTTGATCGGGGTGACGTGCGAGACGAGCAGGACGGTGCGGCCCGCGTACGAGGCGATCAGCTTGTCGCGAGTGGCGGCGATGCGACGGGCGGTCGCCGCGAAGCTCTCGCCGCCGCCGGTCGGTTCGGCCTTCGGCGAGGCCAGCCAGGCGTTCAGGTCATCGGGGTAGCGCTCCCGCACCTCGCCGAACGTCAGCCCCTCCCAGGCACCGAAGTCCGTCTCGCGCAGCCCGTCCTCGATGACCACGTCGAGGCCGAGACGGGCGGCGACGGCCCCCGCGGTCTCCCGGGTCCGGGTGAGCGGCGACGACACGATCGCCTGGATCGTGCCGCGCGCGGCCAGCGCCGCGGCGACCCGCTCGGCCTGTTCCCGGCCGACGTCCGACAGCGACGGGTCGCTGCCGCCGCTGCCCGAGAACCGCTTCTGCGGGGTCAGAGGGGTCTCGCCGTGGCGCAGGAGTACGAAGGTGGCGGGGGCGCCCATGTCGGGGGCTGCGCCCCAGCCGACCGTCGGTGCGGTGGCGGCCACGTTCTGCGCGGCTCTCACATCGTTTTCGGACTTTGCGGCTCCGCCGCCGGGTGACGGGGTGGAGCCGGAAGTCGTCAGACCGCGGGCCGGTGGGGGCTGGTCGCGCCCACGCGGCGGAGCCGCATGTGTCACAGCCCCGCGCCCCTCAAGGGGCGCTGCCGAACCCGGCGGCCTCAGGGCCGCCCGTGCCTTCGCCGCGCCCGCCGCCGCGTCCTCGGGCGGGCCCGACGGCTCGGGCGCCGCCGACCGTGCGGCCCTCGCGTCCAGTTCCGCCGTCGACGCCGACGCCGACCACTGCTCGCCCCGTCGCCCCGCGTCCATCGCCTCGTTGGCGAGCCGGTCCGCGTGCTTGTTCCGCTCGCGCGGGATCCACTCGTACGTGACCTGCTCGGGCGGGAAGATCCGCGCGGCCTCGGCGGCCAGCGGTTTCATGTCCGGGTGTTTGATCTTCCAGCGGCCGGACATCTGCTCGACGACGAGCTTGGAGTCCATGCGGACCCTGATCGAGGCGGTCGGGTCCAGTTCGTGGGCCGCGCGCAGACCCGTCACCAGCCCCCGGTACTCCGCGACGTTGTTGGTGGCGATGCCGATGTACTCGGCGCGCTCCACCAGCGTCTCCCCGGTGGCCGCGTCGATGACCACGGAGCCGTAGCCCGCGGGCCCCGGGTTGCCCCGGGAACCGCCGTCGGCCTCGACGATGAACTCCCGCACGTGCTGAGCTCCTTAGAGGCCGGACTCGGACGTGCGCACCAGGATGCGGCGGCAGTTCTCGCAGCGCAGCACGGTGTCCGGAGAGGCCGCCTTCACCTCGTTGACCTCGGTGATGTTGAGCTCCAGGCGGCAGCCCTCGCAGCGGCGCTGGTAGAGCCGGGCCGCGCCGACGCCGCCCTGCTGCTCGCGCAGCTTGTCATAGAGCTTGAGGAGGTCGGCGGGGATCGTGCCGGCGATGACCTCGCGCTCCTTGTTCGCCGTCGCGGTCTCGCCGTCGAGGGACTCGAAGGCGGCGTCCCGGCGCGCGGTCGCGTCGTCGATCTTCGACTGGACGGAGGAGACCCGCTCGGTCAGCTCGGCGACGCGCTCCTGGGCGGACTCGCGGCGCTCCATGACCTCCAGGACGACGTCCTCGAGGTCGCCCTGGCGCTTGGCGAGGGAGGTAATCTCGCGCTGCAGGTTCTCCAGGTCCTTGGGGGACGACACGGCGCCCGAGTCGAGGCGCTTCTGGTCGCGGGCGGCGCGCTGGCGCACCTGGTCGACGTCCTGCTCGGCCTTGGTCTGCTCGCGGGCGCAGTCGCTCTCCTCGGTCTGCGCGGCGACGAGCAGGTCGCGCAGCTGCGTGAGGTCCTTGTTCAGCGACTCGATCTCGGCGTGCTCGGGCAGTGACCTCCGCTTGTGCGCCAGCTGCTGGAGGCGTACGTCGAGGGCCTGGACGTCGAGGAGTCGGATCTGGTCGGCGGGCGCGGCGTTCAGTTGGGGGCTCCTGATGAATCAAAAGGTGCGCGCGCAGCGCTCCTTGGAAGGGTGGTGGCGGGCGACGGGTGGGCGGTAGAGGCCGCGTGGGCGGTCCAGGGGTCGGTGACCGTCTTCGAGACGTGGACCCTCAGGCCCCATCCATGACGGTCGGAGATCTCGTCGAGCTGGGCGGCGGCCAGCTCGCACCAGGGCCACTCGGTGGCCCAGTGCGCCGCGTCGAGCAGCGCGAGAGGACTGTGGGCGCGGGCCTCGGACGCCGGGTGGTGGCGCAGGTCCGCGGTGAGGAAGGCGTCCACGCCGGCGGCGCGCACGTCGTCGAAGAGGCTGTCGCCGGAGCCGCCGCTGACCGCGATGGTCCGTACCGGCGCCTCGGGGTCGCCCGCGACGCGGATGCCCTGCGCGGTGGCGGGCAGCCGCTCGGCGGCGCGCGCGGCGAGTTCGCGAACGGTCAGCGGGTGGTCAAGCTCGCAGACCCGGCCGAGGCCCCGGCGGCCGTCCGGGTCGGTGGGGTCCGGCACGAGGGGGCGTACGACACGAAGGTCCAGCGCGCCCGCGAGGGCGTCGGAGACTCCCGGATCGGCGCGGTCGGCGTTCGTGTGGGCGACGTGCAGCGCGATGTCGTTCTTGATCAGGGTGTGCACGACGCGGCCCTTGAAACTGGTGGCCGCCACCGTCGTCGTACCGCGCAGATAGAGCGGATGGTGGGTGACCAGCAGATCCGCACCCAGTTTCACCGCCTCGTCGACGATGTCCTGGACCGGGTCGACGGCGAACAGGACGCGCGTGACCTCCTGGTCGGGGTCACCGCAGACGGTGCCGACCGCGTCCCAGTCCTCGGCCCTCTCGGGGGGCCAGAGGGTGTCGAGGGCGGCGATGACTTCAGACAGACGGGGCACGGGGAAAGGCTACCTGCCTCACGTCCCTGTCCGACCGGTCGCGGGCCAGTCGACCAACGCCCGGCGGTGGGCGGGTCCCGGTCGCCCGGTCCCCCACCCCTCTCTCCCCACCACCGTCCAGCACATCCGCCCCCGTTCCCTCAGGCGAATCCCGACATGGCCACCCTTATGTGTGAAGCGGCCGCCCGTCGGTCCCACGTCTGTGCGTGCGAAAACTAGCTTCGTCGCCGGAGGTGACCGAACGATGACGGTCTGTGCGACGGAGCCCGTGACGGAGAACGAGGACGAGACCCAAGACGCGCGCCAAGAGGCGAACCACGACATGAACGACTGGACCACCCGTCCCGCCTGTGTGATCACCGCTGACGGCACATACGCGGCGCGCCTCGCCCTGGCCGGCGCGTCCTGGTACCCGGAACGCTGGACGCTGGACGGCCCCGAGCCGTACGCCGTACCGCTGCCCGCCCACCAGCCGGAGGAGCCCGGCACCGAGGTGCTGCCGCTGACCGACGGACGGGTGCTGATCCACCGCGTGACGGACGGACGGCACGTCTTCTCGCTCCTTTACCCGACCGGGCCCCGCACCGGCGAGCTGCCGCTCGGCGCCGTGGAGTGCCCCCACGAGGACACCCGGCTGCGGCTGCTGCCGCCCGCGCCGGGCGGGCAGCGCGCGTACGCCCTCGCCGTGGGCCGGGGCTCCACCACGGTGTGGCTGGTGGCGGGCGGCGCGTTCGGCCCCGAACGCCTGGCCGAGTTGCCGGGCCACTGCTCGGGCGGGGTGTGGCTGGACGGCACCGGCCACCTGCTCGCCCTGGACCGCTGCCAGGACGGCCGCACCAAGACGGTCGTCGTCGACCTGGCGCGCGGCGGCGAAGTGTCACCGCTCCTGCAGATCGCCGAGCACAGCAACGACCGTCTCCTCCTCGCGGACGCCGACAGCGGCCTCCTCGTCATCCGCTCGGACGCCCCGTCCCCGGGCCACGACCGCCTCGGCTGGGGCGTCCTCGGCAGCACCCTGCCCATCCGCTTCCCGGAGTGCCTGCGCCTGACCGACTGCTCGGTGACACCCTTCGCGATCCAGCCGGGCCAGGTGCTCACCCCCGAGACCTGCGCGGTGGCCCTGCGCATCGACGGCCCGGCGGGCACTTGGCTGGGCATCTGGCGCCCCGCCGAACGCCAGGTCCACCATCTCCCGGCCCCCGAGGGCTGGTTGGCGGGCACCGGTCTGTGGACCAGAGAGGGGGTGCTCCAACTGCCGTACGCGACGATGGCAGTGCCGTGCGGGGTGGCACGGGTGGAAGCGCCCACGGGGGTGGGGGCGGGGGACCCTGATCGGGGGGAGCAGGGAGGTCAGGGTCCCCCGGAGCAGGTGGAGGGGCGGATCACGGCACGCCCGGTACCCCTGCAACAGGCACCGCTGAACGGCGGAGTGCTGCAACTGAACAAGCCCGCCGAGGCACTCCCAGCCTGGCCGGCGTTCGAGGGCGAGGCCGCGAGCCACACCACGCCCACCCCGGGCGGCACTCTCCACCCCGTCCGCCGCCCCTTGGCCCGTCCGGCGTTTGAGGACGAGGCCGTCAAGGCCGACAGCGGGGGTCGGGGGGCAGCAGCTACCAGTGGCTTGACGGGCAGGGGCGGAGGGGGCGAAAGCTCACCCACCGACAGCCCCGCCATGACCGCCAGTTAGAATCCCCCGGCTGTAAAAGAAGGATCTTGCATACGGGGTGAACACTTCAATGAGCGACACCAGCACGATAGAAGCGCCGGGCACCGACTCCCACGAGGCGACGGCCCAGGCCGAAGGCCACGGCAGGCACCGTGGCCCGGTCTCCGGCCACGACGACGCGGCGACCCCGCACGGCCGCCACCGCAAGCCGTCCGACCAGGACAACGCGGCCTGACGGCACGCCGAACCCGGCACACGGCCCCGCTCGCACCATGGCGAGCGGGGCCGTTCCGTGCGGACTCCCCCGGGCCCCACGCGCGGGCGACGTCCAAGTCCCCCGTCGTCGAGGCGACTCCCCCTTGTCCAGGTGAGAGCCGACCCCCACAATCGAGACCCACGGTACGGAGCTGACATCCGCGGGGGTATCCCAGATTCCTGGGACATGACCGGCCGGTATCGTTGTCCGGCGTGGACTCCGGGCCGCTGCCGGACGCGCCGGGCCGGGTGGTGCTCCACCGTCGACGCGCGCCCGGCAGATCGCCCGGCACCTGCTGCTCGACCAGCGAGATCGCCCACCATCTCGGCGTGTCCGCATACACGGTGCAGGACCGTCTCACCGACCATCTCAAGCAGATCCTCGACAAGGTGGGGGTGCGCAGCCCCCGCGAGCTGGTCGCGGAACTGTGCTTCCGGCACTATCTGCCGCAGCTGACGCACCCGCCCCTGTCGACGGACGGACGGCTGCTGAGCCCGGAGGACCCATAGCCGACGCCCGAAAGTCCGCTAGCCGACACCCGAGACCGGCCGGTAGCCGACACCCGACAGTCGGGTAACCGACGCCCGAGACCGGAGCCGACGCCCGCAAGCTCCGAAGAGCTATTCGTGCTTGAGCCCCAGCACCTCCACCGCCGCGAACGTCTCGCCCTTCGGGCGGTCCGCGTAGTGCGGAGTGAGCAGCGCGTCCAGCTCGTCGTACGTGAAGACGTCCTGTTTGGTGTCGAACTTGACGGCCACCCGAGGGCGTTCGACGATCGCGACCATGCCGCCGTGCACGACAAGCAGCTGGCCGTTGACGTGCGCGGCAGCGGGCGAGGCCAAGTAGCCGACGAGCGGGGCGACATGCTCGGGCGCGAGCGGATCGAGTCCTTCCTCCGGTTGCCCGAATCCGGCGAACACGTCCTCCGTCATACGAGTCCGGGCACGCGGGCAGATGACGTTCGCCGTCACGCCGTACTTCGCGAGCGCCAGCGCGGACGAGGTCGTCAACCCCACGATTCCGCCTTTCGCGGCGGCGTAGTTGGGCTGTCCCGCCGAACCGGCGAGGAACGCCTCCGACGAGGTGTTCACGATCCGCCCGTACACGGGCCCGTCGGCCGCCTTGGAGCGCGCCCGCCAGTGCACGGACGCGAAATGGGTCGTATTGAAGTGGCCTTTGAGGTGCACCAGGACGACCGAGTCCCACTCGTCCTCGGTCATCGAGAAGATCATCCGGTCGCGCAGGATGCCCGCGTTGTTGACCAGGATGTCGAGCTTCCCGAATTCGGTGACCGCCAACTCGACCAGCGCGCGGGCGTGTTCGTGGTCGGCGACGTCCCCGGTGTGGGCGACGGCCCGGCCGCCCGCCGCGCGGATCTCCGCGGCGACCTCTTCGGCGGGCGTGGCCGAGGCCCCGCCGGAGCCGTCCCGCCCGGGCTGCCCGTAGTCGTTGACGACGACGGCCGCGCCGAGCCGGCCGATTTCCAGCGCCTCGGCCCGTCCGAGCCCGCGCCCCGCGCCGGTGACGATCGCGGTGAGACCTTCAAGTGGCAGTGACATCAAGGTCCTTAGCGGTTGGGGGATCAGATCTCGATGCACGTACGCAGGGCGGTGCCGGTACGCATCTGGTCGAGGGCCTCGTTGATCTCGGCGAGGGGCACCCGGTGGGTGATCAGGCCCTCCAGGTCGATACGGCCCGCGCGCCACAGGGCGACGGTCCGCTCGTACGACCGCAGGACGTCCCCGCCGCCGTACATCGAAGGCAGGATCCGCTTCTCGTCGAAGAACAGCTCGAACATGTTGAGCTGGAGGAAGTCGTCCATGGCGCCCGCGCCGACGACGACGAGCGTGCCGCCGCGGCGGGTGTGGTCGTAGGCGGTGCGGGCGGTGGCGGACTTGCCGACGACCTCGAAGACGTAGTCGAAGCCCTCGCCGCCGGTCACCGACTGCTTGGCGTCGGCGAGTTCGTCCGGGGAGACCGCCTTCGTCGCACCGAACCTGAGCGCGGCCTCGCGGCGCGAGGCGACCGGGTCGACGGCGACGATCTCGGCGGCGCCCTTGAGTCGCGCGCCCTGGATCGCGGAGATGCCGACGCCGCCGCAGCCGATGACGGCGACCGACGAACCGGCCTGCACGTCGGCGGTGTTGAGGGCGGCGCCGAGTCCGGTGGTGACGCCGCAGCCGATGAGGGCCGCGATGTCGAAGGGCACGTCGTCCGGGATGGGGACCGCGCAGCCCGCGTCGACGACGACCTCCTCGGTGAAGGTGCCGGTGCCGGCGAAGCCGAAGACATCGCCGCCGGGGCGCTTGAAGTTGGGCGTGCCCGCGTTCATGAATCCGGCCAGGCACAGTTCGGTCTGGCCGCGCTTGCAGGCGGGACAGACGCCGCAGGCCGGCAGCCAGCAGACGACGACCCGGTCGCCGGGCTTCAAGTGGCTCACTCCGTCGCCGACTTCGGTGATCTCGCCGGCGCCCTCGTGCCCGGGCACGAACGGCGCCGGCTGCGGCAGTACGCCGTTCATCGCGGACAGGTCCGAGTGGCACAGCCCGGTGGCCCGCACCCGGATCCTTACCTTGCCGGGCCCGAAGCCCACCGCCTCGACGTCGTCGAGTACTTCGAGTTTGTCCTGGCCTATCTCGTGCTGTACGGCTGCGCGCATGGTGCGGCTCCCCTCAGAAATGGGCTGGGCTCACGAGTGTTCGACGATGGTGTCGGCCAGCACCGGCGCGTCGTCCCGCTCCACGGCGCTCACCGCCACCTGGACCCCGCCCTCCTGCCGCCACATCCGGATGCGCAGGGTCTCGCCGGGGAAGACGACACCGGCGAAGCGTGTGGTGTACGAGCGGACGCGGGTCACGTCGCCGCCGAGCAGTGTGTCGACGACCGCCTTGAGCGTCATGCCGTACGTGCACAGCCCGTGCAGGATCGGCCGGTCGAACCCGGCGAGCTTGGCGAACTCGGGGTCGGCGTGCAGCGGGTTCCAGTCGCCGGAGAGCCGGTAGAGCAGGGCCTGGTCCTCGCGGATCGGGCGCTCGATGGTCCTGTCGGGCTCGCCCGTCGGCGGTTCGAGGCGCGTGGACGGCCCCCGGTCTCCTCCCCAACCCCCTTCTCCTCGTACGAAGATCTGGGCGTCGTTGGTCCAGAGCGGGCCGTCGGCGTCGGCGACTTCGGTGCGCATGACGAGGATCGCGGCCTTGCCCTTGTCGTACACGGCGGCGATGCGCCCGGTGGCGAGCGCCTTGCCCTCGACCGGGATGGGGCGGTGCAGCCGGATGGTCTGGCCGCCGTGCAGCACGCGAGCGAGGTCGACCTCGACGCCGGGCATGGAGAGGCCGCTGATCACGCCGGGTGAGCCGGCGCCCGCGACGGTGGCGAAGCTGGGCAGGACGTGCAGCCTGGATTCGAGGGTGTAGCGCAGCTCGTCGGGGTCGGTCGCGGGGACGCCCGCGCCCAGACCCAGGTGGTAGAGCTGGACGTCCTTGTGACTCCAGGTGATCTCTCCGGTCCGGGGCTCGGCGGCGACGGCCTTGGCGGCGTCAATGGGCATGGGGCTCCTGATCACTAGGGCCTGAGACCTCGGTGCGGCCGTCCGCACCGTCGGCCGCACCGAGGTCGACATTGGGCCGCGGAACCCGCCCGTTCTAGAACGCGTTCCAGTCCGGCGACCCCTTGTATAGCCCAGCGCCCGGTACTTGTGAAGACTACTGACGCCATGTCAGATCTATGGGTCGTGACATTTGTCCCGGTCGATTGCTGACATGTGCATCTGCCGGGCCCGGCGCCCTGCTCATAGCGTCGTACCCATGACACACACGACTGGGACACCGTCCGCCGTGTCCTTCACGGGGGCGGTCAAGAGCTTCGGGGACGTACGCGCCGTGGCCGGGGTGGATCTGGAGATCGCAGGTGGCGAGACGGTCGCGCTGCTGGGGCGCAACGGGGCGGGGAAGTCGACGACGATCTCGTTGCTCCTGGGCCTGAACGAGCCGGACGAGGGCTCGGTCGCGCTCTTCGGCGGGCCCCCGGAAGAGGCGGTGCGCGCCGGCAAAGTCGGCGCGATGCTGCAGGATACGCGGCCGGTGCCGCGCGTCACCGTCCAGGAGCTGGTCTCCTTCGTCGCCGGGCGCTACCCGGCGCCGCTGCCGGTGGCCGACGCGCTGGAGCTCGCGGGCATCGCGGACCTTGCCGGGCGGCGCGTCGACCGGATCTCCGGCGGGCAGGCGCAGCGGGTGCGGTTCGCGGTGGCACTGGCCGGGAACCCCGCCCTGATCGTGCTCGACGAGCCGACGGCCGCACTGGACGTGGAGGCGCGGCACGCCTTCTGGGAGTCGATGCGGGCGTATGCCCGGCGCGGCCACACGGTCCTGTTCTCCACGCACTATCTGGAGGAGGCCGACGCGCACGCCGACCGGATCGTCGTCATCGACCACGGCCGGATCGTCGCCGACGGCACCGGGGAGCAGCTGAAGCGGTCGGTGGGCGGCAATCTGGTCTCCTTCGACCTGGCAGGCCGTGGCACGGAGGGGCTGCCCCTGCTGCCCGGAGTGGTCTCCGTGGAGGTGCGCGGGGACCGGGCCCGGCTGCGGACGGACGACTCGGACGCGACGGTGATCGCGCTGGCCGAACGGGGCGCGATACGTGGCCTGGAGGTCGTCCCCGCGTCGCTGGACGAGGCGTTCATGGCGCTCACTTCGGGTGTCGTTCCGGGGGGCGTTTCGGGTGTTCCTTCGGGCGCTCTTCCTGGTGCCCTCTCGGGTGTTTCGGAGACGGTGTGATGCTGGACTATCTGCGGCTCGAAGTACGCCGGACGCTGCGCGACACCGGCTTCGTGATCGGCGGCATCGCGATGCCGGTGATGATGTACCTCCTCTTCACCAACCTCGGCGGCGGTGATGACGGCGGCTGGAAGACCGCCTCGATGGTCGGCATGGCCGCGTACGGCGCGGTGGGCTCGGCACTGAACACCGGCGGCGGGGTCGCCGAGGACAAGGTGATCGGCTGGCTGCGGCAGCTGCGCGTGACACCGATGACGCCGCGCGAAGTGGTACTGGGGCGGGCGCTGACCGGCTCGGTGACCGTACTGCCCGCGATCGCCGCGGTACTGGCGGCGGGCGGTCTGGTCAACGGCGTCCGGCTGGACGTCTGGCAGTGGGTGGCGATCGCGGTGCTGCTGTGGCTCGGCTCGATACCCTTCACGCTGCTGGGCCTCGGCAACGGCTACCGGCTGACCGCGCAGACGACGGGGGTCGCCAACATGGTGTGCAACCTGGGGCTCTCGGTGATCGGCGGCCTGTGGTTCCCGCTCGCCCTGTTCCCGGGCTGGCTGCGCTCCCTGTCGGCGTACACCCCCACGAACCGATTCGCGCAGCTCGGCGTGTCGGTCGCGGACGGCCACGCTCCGGGCCTGGGCGTGGTGGGGGTGCTGACGGCCTGGCTGCTGGCGTTCGGTTCGTACGCTGTGTTCTCGTACCGCCGGTCCGCACGGACCGTCTGAACCGGGGGGAGCGGGAGATGTCCTGGATGCGAGGGGTCACCTGCCACATGCGGGAGTGGCGGGCGGAGCGGGCGCGCTGGAAGGCCGACATGGAACGCTTCAAGGCCGAGCAGAAGGCCGCCCGCAAGAGCGGCGGGAAGATGCCGGAGAATCCGGGTCCGCCGCCCACCGGCTTCGCCCTGCTGCCGTGGCTGCTGATGGGCATGGGCGCCTTCTCCAACCTGTTCCAGGGCAAGACCCCGCAGCCCTGGATCGGCGCCATCGGCCTGTTCGCCTTCAACTCCCTCTACATCTACGTGACCTTCCGGGCCTTCGTGAAGGAGAAGCGCGAGTCCCGCTCCACGCGGGTGGCGCTCGCTCTGATGGGCCTGCTCACCTGCGGGCTGGCCATCGGGTACGGCGGCAGCTGGCTGTACTTCTTCCCGCTGCTGGGGCTCGCCACCGGGGCCGTCCTGCGGGGCCCCTGGCTCGGCCAGATCGGCCTCGGCCTGACCGCGCTCGCGGCGGTGGTCTCCTTCTTCCGGTCGGGCTGGGACGCGGTGAACGTCGCGTACGGCACCTTCCTGTCGACGATGGTGACGGCCGCGATCCTCTCCCTCTCCGAAGCCGTACGCGAACTGCGCGCCGCCCGCGAGGAGTTGGCGCGCCGCGCCGTCGAGAAGGAACGCATGCGCTTCTCCCGCGATCTGCACGACCTGCTGGGCCACACGCTCTCCGTCATCGTGGTGAAGTCGGAGGCGGCCCGCAGACTGGCCCACCGCGACCTGGACGCGGCCCTCGTCCAGGTCACGGACATCGAGTCGGTCGGCCGCCAGGCCCTCACGGAGATCCGCGAGGCGGTCACCGGCTACCGCGAGGGCAGCCTCGCCACAGAACTGGACCGCGCCCGCTCGGCGCTGTCCGCGACGGGCGTCGAGCCGGTCGTACGGCAGTCCGGCCCGCCCCTCGTCCCCCAGACCGAGGCCCTGCTGGGCTGGGTGCTCCGCGAGGCCGTCACCAACGTCGTACGCCACAGCGCCGCGACCCGCTGCGACATCACCGTCGACGGCACCCCCGACCGCGTCCGCCTGACCATCACCGACAACGGCACGGGCACCTCCACCGCAGAGCCCGTGGAGGGCATCGGCGGCACCGGCCTCAAGGGCCTCACCGAACGCCTGGCCACGGCAGGCGGCTCCCTGGAGGCGGGGCCGGCTTCGCGCGGGGGGTTCCGGGTGAGGGCGGAACTTCCGGTGGATGCGGTGGATGCGGTGGATTCGGCCGACTTGACGGAGGCGTCGGCCTAGGACCACCGCCGAGACGGGCCGGGAGTCCCAAGTCGCCGAACGACGCCTTGGCGCCCGGGATCTCGTCGAGGCATCACCGGCGTCCTCCTGGACACCACCGGCGGAGCCAATCTCACCACGGGACGCTGAGCTCCGGCGCCGGGCCGCGAAATCGGATCACCGGCGGCACCGGCCCGGTCCGCAGCCGAGCGGGACCGCCGCTCCCGCCGACGTACCGCTCCCGCAACGGCACCGGCCCCCGCGCCCTACCCTTGGCCCGTGAACGAGATGCCCCAGGACCACCGGCCCGCCAAGTCCATTCGTGTCCTGCTTGCCGAGGATCAGGGAATGATGCGGGGCGCGCTCGCTCTGCTGCTCGGGATGGAGGCGGACATCGAGGTGGTCGCGCAGGTGTCCGCGGGGGACGCGATCGTGGACGCGGCCTTGACGCATCGGCCGGATGTGGCGCTGCTGGACATCGAGTTGCCCGGGATGAGCGGGCTGGACGCCGCCGCCGAACTGCGCGAACAGGCGCCCGTATGCCGGGTGCTGATCCTCACCACCTTCGGGCGGCCCGGGTATCTGCGGCGGGCCATGGAGGCGGGCGCCGCGGGGTTCCTCGTCAAGGACGGGCCCGTGGAGGATCTGGCCGAGGCGATCCGGCGGGTGCTGACCGGGGAGACGGTCATCGACCCGGCGCTCGCCGCGGCGGCGCTGAGCGCCGGGCCCAATCCGCTCACCGCCCGCGAGTGCGACGTGCTGAAGGCCTCCGCGGACGGCGCCACCGTCGCCGACATCGCCGCCAAGCTCCACCTCTCCGAGTCGACCGTCCGCAACTACCTCTCCTCCGCCATCGGCAAGACGGGCACCCGCAACCGCATGGAGGCGATGCGGGAGGCCCGCCAGCAGGGGTGGCTGTAACCGGCGGCCGTCGGCCACCCCGCAGACTCCTCAGCCACCCCGGCGGACTCCTACTTCGGCATCGTCACCTTCGCCGACTTGTAGCTCTTGCCCTCCGCTCCCAGGCAGACGAACCAGTCGGGCTGGGAGCCGTCCACCGGGCGGATCAGATCCTCGAAGTCCGAGCCGAGGCCTGTGCCCGCGGCAGCCCTCCCGACCTTGGTCGTCGTTCCGTCGTCCCAGGCACAGGTGACCTGCTGCGCGGTCGGAGCGACCTTGCCGATCACCAGACGGTCCGATGCCCCGACCTTGTCGGAAGCATCCGACTCCAGCGGCATCGAGTAGGCCAAGATGTCCGTG
Source organism: Streptomyces sp. NPDC027189 (assembly GCF_055566975.1). NCBI lineage: Bacteria > Bacillati > Actinomycetota > Actinomycetes > Kitasatosporales > Streptomycetaceae > Streptomyces > Streptomyces sp. NPDC027189. The sequence continues at coordinate 34,673 of NZ_JBVHRI010000023.1, read as the reverse complement.
CCCGACAGGGAGTCGCCCTTCTCCACCGGTCCCTGTACCACCGTCGTCGGCGGCCCGTCGCCCACGACCATGCGCACGAACACCCAGCCCTTGCCGATCAGCTCCGATGCTGTGCGCACTCCCACCGGCGCGGCCCCGTACTCGCCCATCAGGGTGCGCTGGTACTGCGCTTCCGCCTCGGTCTTCGGGGCTCCCCAGACGTCGATGCTCACCAGCCAGTCCTTGCCGTGGTCGGTGCCCCTGGCCAGGGTGGTCCCCTGAGGCTCATACACATGCCGCTCCTCGGCCGTCGGCGGCCGAGTGGCCACCGGCGCGACCTTGTGGCCGTCGCCGTCCAGCCCTCCGGCCAGCGCCAGCGTCCCCGTCGAACCGGCGATCACCAGTGCCGCGGCGGCCGCGACCACCCAGCGGCGGGACTTGCGGCGCCGGCCGCCGCGGACCACCGCCTGGTAGGGGGCTGTACCGATCTCGACCTCGTCCGCGGCCTCGGCCAGCAGCAGGGCGATGTCCCTGTGTGTCGCCATGTCGTGGTTCGTCTCCCGGTCCGCGCTCATCACTTCCGCCCTCCGTGCGTCACCATGTCGGCCAGCCCCGGTATGGCGCGGAGCTTCGCGATCCCCTTGGCCGCGTTGCTCTTCACCGCGCCCACCGAGCAGCCCATCGCCTCCGCCGCCTGGCTCTCGCTCAGGTCCTCCCAGTAGCGAAGGACCACCGCTTCGCGCTGTCGCGCGGGCAGTTGGGAGAGCGCCTTCAGCAGCGCGCTGCGGTCGTCGGCCTGGGCGATCCGGTCGCCGCTGTCGGGCAGCTCGTGCGTGAGGCCCGAGTCGTCCTTCGGCGCGAGGAACTCCTTGAGTTTTCTGCGGTGTCTGCGGGCATGCGCGTTGATCATCACGCGCCGCACATACGCCTCCGGGTCGTCGGCCGTGCCGACCCTGCGCCAGGCCGCGTACACCTGCTCCAGCGTCGACTGGACCAGGTCCTCCGCGGCGTGCTGCTCCCCCGTAAGGAGAAATGCCGTGCGCATCAACCGCGGCCAGCGGCCGATGACAAAGCTCTGGAACTCCTCGTCCCGAGCCTGCTTCCGATCCCCCATGGGCACCTCCTAGATGTCTGAAGGAGTCCACGAGGACCGGATTTCGTTGCCTCGGCCCCGGAATTCTTCGTCGCCTCGGCACACGAATTCCTCGTCGCCTCAGCTCCGGGCGATGCCGGACGTCTTTCGCGGCAGCCACACCAGCATCAGCACCGTCCCGCCCAGCAGCAGGACCCCGCTCGTCCGGAACGCCAGCGCGTACCCGGCCGTCAGGGCCTCCCCCGACGTGCTGTCCCCCGTGCGGGCCGCGGCGATCGTCGACATGACCGCCAGCCCGAGCGAGCCGCCCATCGTGCGCGAGGTGTTGACCAGCCCGGACACCAACCCGGCGTCCCTCGGTGCCGCGCCCGAGGTCGCGAGTGCGGCGAGCGGCGTCGCGGCCAGGCCCGCGCCCGCCATCATCAGGATCCCCGGGAACATGATCGCCGTCAGGTACGAGCCGTCCGCCGTCATCGTCGACTGCCAGCCGAAGCCCGCCGCGGCCACCAGCGTGCCGAGGGCCGCCACATTGCGCGCGCCGACCACCGGCATGAAGCGCGGTGCCAGCTTCGAGCCGAGGACCACCGCGAGCGAACTGGGCACCAGCGCGAGCCCGGCGTCCAGCGGCGAGTAGCCGAGCACGTTCTGCGCGTACAGCGTCATGAAGAACCACATGCAGAACATCGCGGAGCCGCAGATGAACATGGCCGCGTTCGCCGACGACACCGCCCGCAGGCGCAGCAGGTTCAGCGGCATCAGAGGGGTCTTCGTCCGTGCCTCGACGAGGAGGAAGAGTCCGACCAGGGCGAGGCCGGCGCACAGCGGCACCAACGTCACCGCCGCCGTCCACCCCTCGGCCTCCGTCTGCACGATCCCGTACGCCAGTGTCGCGAGCCCCGCCGTCACCAGCAACGCGCCCGGCAGGTCGAGGCGGCGGCCGTCTCCGGCCCGGCTCTCGATCAGCCGACGGGCGGAGCCGGCCAGCACCACCGCGCCGATGGGCACGTTGATGAGCAGCACCCACCGCCACGACAGCCCGTCGACGAGCAGTCCGCCGACGAGTCCGCCCGCCGCGCCGCCTCCGGCGCCGACCGCGGTCCACGTCGCGATGGCTCGGGCGCGTGCGGCGCCCTCCGGGACGGCCGAGGTGAGGATCGTCAGCGTCGAGGGGGCGAGTACGGCGGCACCCAGTCCCTGGACGGCCCGCGCGACCAGCAGTTGCCAGCCCTGTTGGGCCAGGCCGCCGCCGAGTGAGGCCAGCGTGAAGAGCGCGAGCCCCACCAGAAACATCCGCTTGCGGCCGTACAGATCGCCGGCCCGGCCGCCCAGCAGCATGAACCCGGCGAAGGCGATCGAGTACGCGTTCACCACCCACTGGAGTCCCGGTGCGCTCAGTGCGAGGTCGGTGCGCATGGACGGCAGCGCGACGTTGACTACGGACACGTCCAGTACGACCAGGAACTGGCCGGCGCAGGCGAGTGCGACCACTACCCACGTGGGCGGGGCGGTGCGTCCGGATATACGGGTGTCGTCTTCGGCGGCTCGGAGCATGGCTGTCATGCTCTCAACCGGATTACGGTCCTTGCATCGGCATTTCGCCGCGCCCGGTCGTCGGTCGTGAGACCTAGGACCTCCGCACGGTTCTGGGGCCTCGGGGCCGCAGCCACCGGGGAGGCCGCGGGCCCCGTCGCCGCCGGTCGGTCAGAAGTCGCCGCCGGTCGGTCAGAAGTCGCCGCCGGTCGGTCAGAAGCGGTATTCGCCCCCTTCGCCCCTACCCGTCCCGTACCTGGGGGCTGCCGCCCCCAGACCCCCGCATCGGCCTTGACGGCCTCGTCCTCAAACGCCGGACAGGCTGGATCGTGCCGGCCGCACGGAACTGGACGTACCCGCCGGGGATTGAAGGTCGCTGTGCAGAGCTGAACGTGCCCGCCGCGAGGTGAAGCTTGCCGCACGGAGATCGACGCGCCCGCCGCGCGCTGACGGTCGCCGCGTGGCTACAGGTCGCCCGCCCTCAGCAGCGTCACCACCGCTGCCCCGCCCAGTCCGATGTTGTGCGCGAGCGCCACGCGCGCGCCGGCCACCTGCCGGGCCCCAGCCTCGCCACGGAGCTGCCAGGTCAGCTCCGCCACCTGCGCGATCCCGGTCGCCCCCAGTGGATGCCCCTTGGAGATCAGGCCGCCCGACGGGTTCACGACCCAGCGTCCGCCGTATGTGGTGGCGCCGGACTCGACGAGCTTGCCGGACTCGCCTTCGGCGCACATGCCGAGCGCCTCGTACGTCAGCAGCTCGTTGACCGAGAAGCAGTCGTGGAGTTCTACGACGTCCACGTCCTCGATGCCGAGTCCGGACCGCTCGTAGACCTGGCGGGCGGCCTCCCGCGACATCGGCTGTCCGACGACGTCGATGCACGAGCCGGAGGCGAAGGACTCCTCGGTGTCGGTGGTCATCGCCTGGGCGACGATCTCGACGGCCTTGTCCGCCAACTCGTGCCGCTCGACGAACCGTTCGGACGCGACGACGGCCGCCGCCGCTCCGTCCGAGGTCGGCGAGCACTGGAGCTTGGTGAGCGGACGGTGCACGGTCCGGGCGGCGAGGATCTCGTCGACGGAGTACACGTCCTGGAACTGGGCGTAGGGGTTGTGCGCCGAGTGCCGGTGGTTCTTGGCGCCGACGGCGGCCAACTGCGCTTCCGTCGTCCCGTACTTCTCCATGTGCTCACGCGCCGCGTCGCCGAAGATCTGCGCGGTGGGCGGGGACATCTCGAAGCCGTGCCGGGCCGCCATGATTCCGTAGTGCCGGGCCACCGGGGACGTCTTGCCCCAATCACCGGCGGCTCCGCCGTCCGCCCCGCCCCCGAGCGCTCCCCGCTTCATCTTCTCGAACCCCAGCGCCAGCACGCAGTCGGCGAGGCCGCCCTCGACGAACTGCCGCGCCAGCATCAACGCACTCGATCCGGTCGCGCAGTTGTTGTTGACGTTGTAGACGGGGACGCCGGTCAGGCCCAGTTCGTAGGTGGCGCGCTGCCCGGCGGTCGAGGCCTGGAAGCAGTATCCGACGGGCACCTGCTCCACATCGGCGTACGAAATCCCGGCTTCGGCCAGGGCGTTGGTGCCCGCCTCCTTGGCCATGTCCCAGTACTGCCACTCCCGGGTCTCGGGCTTCTCGAACTTCGTCATACCGACCCCGACGACGTACGTCTTCATGAGTTCCCTCTCAGTCCCTGGGCAGGCCGAGGATGCGCTCGGCGACGACATTGAGCTGGACCTGGGTGGTGCCGCCCGCGATGGTCAGGCAGCGGGAGAGCAGGAAGCCGTGCACGGCACGCTCGCCGACACCCTCGCGCAACGCGCCCGCGGGACCGAGGAGTTCGAGCCCGAACTCGGCGACCTTCTGCTGGTGCGCGGTCTGCACCAGTTTCCGTACGGAGGCGCCCGCGCCCGGTTCCACCCCGGACACCTGCCGCAGGGTCGTACGCAGCCCGATGCAGGCGAGCGCGTGCGCCTCGGCGAGCAGGGCACCCAACCGCGCCTCGTCCACAGGAGCCGCCTGCGCGATCAGAGCCTCCAGTCCCGTGTCGAACGTCAACTGGTCGGCCATGTGCACGCGTTCGTTGCCGAGCGTGTTGCGGGCGACGCGCCAGCCGTCGTCGACCTCGCCGACGACCGAGTCGGCCGGCAGCAGCACATCGTCGAAGTAGACCTCGTTGAAGAGGGAGTCCCCGGTGATCTCCTTCAGGGGGCGGATGTCGATGCCGTCCGTGTTCTTCATGTCGACGATGAAGTAGGTGAGCCCCTTGTGCTTGGACGCCGCCGGATTCGTCCGCGCGAGGAGGATTCCGTAGTCGGCCCACTGCGCCGCACTCGTCCACACCTTCTGCCCGTTGACCCGCCATCGCCCGTCGGCGGTCCGATCGGCCCGGGTCCGCAGCGACGCGAGGTCGGACCCGGCGCCCGGCTCCGAGAAGAGCTGGCACCACAGGAGGTCCCCGCGCAGAGTGGGCAGCAGGTGGCGCTCCCGCTGCCGCTCGGTGCCGTACGCGACAAGGGACGGTACGACCCAGGTGGCGATCCCCAGATCACTGATCCGTACGTCCGCCGCCGCCAACTCCTGCTGGACGGCGAGCTGCTGGACGGGACCGGCGCCGAGTCCGTACGGCGGGGGCAGGTGCGGGGCGGCGTACCCCGTGGGCGCCAGCAGCCGTCGTACGGCCGCCGGATCGAGCCCGCGCGCGCCGTCGATCACCTCGCGGGCCTTCGCCCGGTACACGGACGCCTCCTCCGGCAGCTCCAGGCGCAACTCCCGCCGTACGCCGTCCCGTGCGAGCCGGGCGGCCCGCCGCAGGTGTACGTCCCCGGATCCCAGCAGCTGCCGCGCCACCAGCGCTCGGCGCAGATACAGATGGGCGTCATGCTCCCAGGTGAACCCGATCCCGCCGAGAATCTGGATGCAGTCCTTGGCGCAGGAATACGCGGCGTCGAGCGCGCTACCGACCGCGAGGGCCGACACCAACCCCCGCACAGCGTCTGGCCCTTGAGCCGCTCGGGCCGCGTCCCACGTGAGCGCCCGCGCCCGTTCGAGCCGTACGAGCATGTCGGCGCACAGATGCTTCACGCCCTGGAAGCGGCCGATGGGGCGGCCGAACTGTTCGCGGACCTTGGCGTATTCCGCGGCGGTGTCCAGCGCCCACGCGGCGGTGCCGCAGGCGTCCGCGGCCAGGAGGACGGCGGCGAGGTCGCGGACCAGGTCGGAGTCGACGGGGAGGACGCGGTCGGCGGCCACCCGCACCCCCTTCGCCCGGACCTCGGCGGTCGCCCGCGTCGGATCGGCGCTCTCGTGGGGCCGTACGACGAGATCGGCGGCGTCCACGGCCAGCCACACCGTCCCCCTCGCGCCTGAGGCCGTCAGGATCAGGACGTCCGCGTCGGCGCCGGACAGCACGGGCGGCGCGATCCCGTCGAGCACGTACCCACCGTCCGTCGCGACCGCGGTCAGGGTCCCCGCGTCGAATGCCACGGCCCCGATGCGCTCCCCGCACCCCAACGCCTGTACGAGAACGTCCGACCCCGCCGCCGCCACCGCCCGCTCCAGCACCACCGACGCCAGTGCGTTCGCGAGGTACGGCCCCGGCAACGCGGCCCGCGCGGCCTCCTCCACGACGACGGCGAGGTCGACGAGGTCGCCACCACCGCCGTACGGCTCCGGAAGGTGCACGGCGAGCAGTCCCTGCGCGGCGAGTCCGTCCCAGTACGAGGGTCTGCCGCCGCCCGGCGCGTCGAGCAGTTTGCGGACCTCCTCGGGTGGCACGGCGCGCGCGATCCAGCCGCGTACGGCCTCGGCCAGTTCCCGTTGCTCCGGTGTGATCCCGATGCCCATGCGCGCCTCCCCGAAGGCCCAAGGTTGCCCAAGGTGCGCGCCAGACTAGAACACGTTCCATTCTGACGGTAGGTCAGATCCCCATGGAAAGGTCAAGAATTCGTTAGTACGCCGAAGCATCGGAATAGTTGCCCGGGCACACCGGGTTCAACCTGCGTCCCGCACGGATCCCCGACCCGGTTTCATCGACCGCCCGTCCGTATCCCGCACGGATCGCCCTCCCCCTTACTTCCCGAGTACTTCTCTTCTTCCGGCCTGGAGGCCCCACCCCATGACGCACACGACGACCGACCAGCCCACGCGGAGGCCGAGCGGCGCGACCGTGCCGGTGCTCGCCTTCGCGGGCATCGTTGTCGCGGTGATGCAGACCCTGCTCGTCCCGGTCATCAAGGACCTGCCGACGCTGCTGAGCACCGAGCCCAGCAACGCCACCTGGGTCCTGACATCGACTCTGCTCTCGGGCGCCGTGGCCACGCCGATCATGGGGCGCCTCGGCGACCTCTTCGGCAAGCGGCGCATGCTGCTCACCAGCCTGGCCGTGATGGTGGTCGGCGCCCTGATCAGCGCCCTGACCAGCACCCTGCTGCCGATGATCGCGGGCCGTACGCTCCAGGGCTTCGCCATGGGCGCGATCCCGCTCGGCATCGGCCTGATGCGCGACATGCTGCCCCGCGAGAAGCTCGGCTCGGCGATGGCCCTGATGAGCTCCTCGATCGGCGTCGGCGGCGGACTCGCGCTGCCCGCCGCGGCCCTGGTCGCGCAGCACGCGAACTGGCACGCCCTCTTCTACGGCGCCGCCGGCCTCGGCGTCCTCTCGATCGTCCTCACTCTCCTCGTCGTGCCGGAGTCCCCGATGCGCGCCGAGGGCACCTTCGACGTACTGGGCGCGCTAGGCCTCTCCGTGGGCCTCGTCCTGTTCCTGCTGCCGATCACCAAGGGCAGCGACTGGGGCTGGACCTCGGCCACCACGCTCGGCCTGTTCGCCGCGTCCGCCGCCGTGCTCGTCCTGTGGGGCGTGATGGAGCTGCGTCTGAAGGCTCCGCTGGTCGATCTGCGCACCACGGCCCGCCCCGCGGTGCTCTTCACCAACCTCGCCTCGATCATGGTCGGCGTCTCCTTCTACGTCGTCTCGCTGGTCCTGCCCCAGCTGCTGCAGCTGCCGAAGGCCACGGGCTACGGCCTCGGCCAGTCGATGGTCACCGCGGGTCTGCTGGTGGCGCCGCTCGGCCTGACGATGATGTTCACCGCGCCGGTCTACGCCCGCCTCTCCGCCAAGTACGGCCCCAAGGTCACGCTGATCCTCGGCATGCTGATCATCGCGATCGGCTACGGCGCGGGCCTCGGTCTGATGAGCGCCGCCTGGCAGAGCCTTGTCATCGCGGTGGTCCTGGGCGCGGGCATCGGCCTCGCGTACTCCTCGCTGCCCGCGCTGATCGTCGGCGCGGTCCCGGCCTCGGAGACGGGCGCGGCCAACGGCCTGAACACCCTGATGCGCTCCATCGGCACGTCGGTGTCGAGCGCCGTCATCGGCATGGTGCTCGCCAACACGGCCAACCACGTCAACGGCGTCGCGATCCCCACCATGCACGGCTTCCGCGTCTCCTTCCTGATCGCGACGGGCGCGGTGGCGGTCGGCCTGCTCATGGCCCTCTTCCTGCCCGGCCGACGCCCGGCGACCAAGCCCCAGCTGCGAGCCAGCAGCGAGGAGGACGCCGCCCTGGAGCGGGCGAACGAGGTGCTCCGCGGCTTCCGCGGCCGCGTCCTGAACGCCGACGGCGACCCGGTCGCCCGCGCCAAGGTCACCCTGATCGACCGGCGCGGCCGCCAGGCCGGCGCGACGCTCTCCGGCGAGGACGGCCGCTACGCGCTGGTCGTGCCCGCCGAAGGCGCCTACGTCCTGGCCGCCAGGGCCACCGGCCACGGCCCGCTCGCCTCCTCGGCGACACACGCGGGCGACGAGCGTCCGGTCGAGGTGGACCTGGCGCTGCCGGGCGAGACGGTCCCCGCGTAACCGGTCGCCTGCTCGCTCCTTCACCTGCTCCTTGTCGCGCCCCCGCCCCCGTCGCTCACGCGGCGGGGGTGTTCGCGTACCCACCCTGCTCAGAAGAACAGGGCCGGAGTGACCTCCCGCACATGGATGATCGCGTCGAACCACTCTCCGAGCGATCCGCCGGCCATGTAGTGGTCGGCATTGGCCGCGGCATCGAAGGCGGGCCCGATCAGCCGTGTCCTGGCCGGCGCGCTCAGCCAGTTCCTCACCGGCTCCGGCGCCTCGCCCCGCAGATCCAGGAGGTAGGCGGGCAGCCCGACGCTTCCCAGGACCGCTTCGGCGAACTCCGGCGGCGGGGCGGGGACCGGGTACGGGACCTTGCCGTGCTGGAACATCTGGCCGATGGACACGAACCCCGCTCCGAAGTGCTCGCGCAGATGGCCGCCCGCGTTCCGGTGGGTCGTCGGCATGGCCGAGGGGGAGATGGTCCGCGGATCGCCCTTGGCGGTGTGCACCATGCCTCCCCAGTAGACGATCCTGTCTCCTGTCCGTGCGTGCCACTCGATCATGTCCTCGGCCATGCCCAGCTCGATCTCGGCGAGACCGTCGAGCCCGGAGGGCTTCCGCAGCGGCCGCAGGGCGGTACCGGCGAAGCGCACCTGGTCGTCCGGGTGACCGCGGTTGTACGCGCGCATCCACAGGACGGTGTCGAGGATCTCCTCGGTCCGCAGGAACGGCCGCGCCTCGGCGAGCAGCGCGCGGGGGTCGCCCTCACCGGTGCGGAGGTACTCGTCGAGTCCGAGCCTCGACGGGTCGTCCCCCTCCAGCGCGACGGAGCGGAAGCCCAGCTCCTCGACGAGCTGCCGGATGACGCCGTACGAGGCCGTGGCCAGCTCGTGGGACTGGCGGCTCGACGCGCCGAGCGCCACGACCTGGGCGTCGCCGACGAGGTCGGCCAACGGGAGGAGGTGGGTCGGGCGGGCTCGGTCTCTGATCCACTGAACGATCTCGTCGGTCATGGCGAGAAGCCTCTGACATCAACCTTGGTTGAGGTCAAGACACCAGCACGGGTGTACGAGAGGCCGTGCCACCATGTGTCCCGCAGCCCCGCACGAAGTCCCGTACACGCAGGAGGAACCCCATGCCCGCGGCACCCAAGCCCGAGATCCTCGCCGCCTTCGAGGCCGCGAAGGGGTTCATGCCGCTCGGCGAGGGGCTCGCGCTGTACGAGGCCGCCGTCGAGGCCGGGCGGCTCGGGCTGCCGCTGCTGGAGGTCGGCACCTACTGCGGGCGCTCCACGATCCTGCTCGCCGACGCCGCGCGCGAGGCCGGGGTGACGGCGATCACGGTCGACCACCACCGGGGCAGCGAGGAGCAGCAGCCGGGGTGGGAGTACCACGACCCGTCCACCGTCGACCCCGAGATCGGCCGGATGGACACGCTCCCCACCTTCCGCCGCACCCTGCACAAGGCGGGCCTGGAGGACCACGTGGTCGCGATCGTCGGCCGCTCGCCGCAGATCGCCGCGTTCTGGCGGACGCCGCTCGGTTTCGTCTTCGTCGACGGCGGCCACACCGACGAGCACGCCAACCGCGACTACGAGGGCTGGGCACCGCATGTGGCCGAAGGCGGCCTCCTCGTGATCCACGACGTCTTCCCCGACCCGGCCGACGAGTTCACCGGCCAGGCCCCGTACCGCGTCTACCTCAGGGCCCTGGAGTCCGGCGCGTTCACCGAGATCTCGGTGACCGACTCGTTGCGCGTCCTGCGGCGAACGGGAGCGGGGATCTGAGGGCACGGTTAGAGTCGCTGACGTGTCGTACGTAGGCCCTGACTTCGATCCGCCCCAGCCGCGCCGTTCCCGGCGCGGACCACTCACCGTCGCGGTCGCCGCGCTCGTACCCGGTGCGCTGGCCGGATGGCTGGTGTGGCAGGCGGTGGGCGACGACTCGGGTGGCGGGTCCGACAAGGCGGGGGCGGCGCCGTCGTCCTCCGCGCCCGACTCCCCCACGGCGTCCGCCACCGGCACGGACGACAGCAAGCCGAGTACCTCACCGACCTCGAACTCGACCTCGGCCTCGACGCCCTCCGGGTCCGCACCCGCCGCCTCCGGCCCCCTCAAGGGCAAGGTCGTCGTCATCGACCCGGGGCACAACCCGGGCAACTTCCAGCACGCCGCCGAGATCAACCGCAAGGTGAACATCGGCACGAACTGGAAGGAGTGCGACACGACGGGCACGTCGACCAACGCGGGTTACACGGAAGCCCAGTTCACGCTCGACGTCGCGCGCCGGATGCGGACGATCCTGCAACAGCAGGGCGCCACGGTGAAGTTCACACACGACGGTGACCGCTCATGGGGCCCGTGCGTGGACGAGCGGGCCGAGATCGGTGACAAGGCTCACGCCGACGCGGTCGTCTCCATCCACGCGGACGGCTCGGCGGCCGGCAACCGCGGCTTCCATGTGATCCTTCCCGCGTCCGTGCACTCGGGCGCCGCCGACACCCGCCCGATCGTCACCCCGTCCCGCGATCTGGGCGAGCGCATCGCGGGCCTGTTCGTCCGCGAAACGGGCAGCGCGCCCTCCAACTACGTCGGTGACGGCACCGGTCTCGTGGTCCGAAAGGATCTCGGCGGTCTCAATCTGTCAACGGTTCCGAAGGTGTTCATCGAGTGCGGCAACATGCGCGATAGCAAGGACGCGGCGTTGCTCACCAGCGGCGCGTGGCGGCAGAAGGCGGCGCGTGGGATCTCTGAGGGAATCGTGAGTTTCCTGCGCGGGTAGCGATCACGGGGTTACACCCGGCGCACACCCAGGTCGGACGGGCGATAGTGTCGTCCGTACGATGAGGGGCCACCCCCGCGCTTCACACCAGGGCCTGACGGCGACATGGTGACAGCGACGCCTCCACCGATGACGAGACGACTGACGAAGGACCTGAAGTGAATATCCGCTCCCTCACTCGAGGCGACGGCGTGGTGATCGGAGCAGCGGTATTGCTGTTCATCGCGTCGTTCCTCAGCACGTACGACCCGTCCGGCAGCAACTCTCTCAACGCCTGGGACAACCTGGGCCTTGTGATGAGCATGTACATCGGTGGCATCGTCGGTGCGGCTCTGATCGTTGTCGCCCGCGCGCTCCCGCAGCCGCGGAAGGTCATCGGGCTCGACCTCGGCCAGCTCGGGGTGGCCCTGACGCTCTTCGCCCTGTGGACCTCGTTCTGGACCATCATCGACCCGTTGGGCGCGTTCAGCGACACCTTCGGCACCTCGGACGTCGGCGCGGGCTCGGGTCTCATCCTCGGCCTGATCGCCGCGCTGGTCCTGGCCGCCGCCGCGATCGCCACCCCGCTGGTCCCGGCCCTGAACGCCGCCCTCGTCGGCGCCCCCAGGCCCATCGCCCCCCAGCCCTACGGCGGCCAGCCCCAGGGCGGTTACGGCTACCCCGGCGCCCAGCAGCCGGGTCAGCCCTACGGCGCCCAGCCGCAGCAGGGGCAGCCGTTCGGTGGTCCGTCGCAGCCCCAGCCGCAGCAGCCGGCCCCGCAGGCGCAGCAGCCCGCCGCCCAGGACTTCTCGCCGTTCTGGTTCGCCGTGCCGGTGCCGCGACCGCTGTTCTCGGAGGACGGTTCGCAGGCGCCGATCGCCGAACTGGCGCCGGGCACCTGGTACCTGGCCGTCGAGCAGCGCGGTGCCACCCTGGTGGCGCAGACCCAGGACGGCCGTCGTGGCGTTCTGCAGGACACCTCGGGGATCCAGCGCGGCTGACGCCCGCTTCCCGTACGTACGGCCCCTCGCCCTTCCGGGTGGGGGGCCGTTGTCGTACAGTCGCCAGCCGGACGTACAGCTGACAGTCCATCAGACATCGGCGCCTGGAGGGGACATGCGGCTCGGTCTCGCACTCGGCTACTGGGGGCGCGGCCCTTCGGCGGACCATGTGCCGCTCGCCCAGGAGGCGGAACGGCTCGGATACCACTCCGTGTGGACCGCCGAGTCCTGGGGCTCGGACGCCTTCACCCCGCTCACCTGGATCGCCGCGCGGACGTCCCGTATCCAACTCGGCACGGCCGTCGCGCAGATGGCCGCCCGATCCCCCACCACCACCGCGATGCACGCGCTCACCCTGGACCACCTCTCGGGCGGACGCATGATGCTCGGCCTCGGGCTGTCGGGCCCGCAGGTCGTCGAGGGCTGGTACGGGCGGCCGTTCCCGAAGTCGCCGCTGACCGCGACCAGGGAGTACGTGGATGTCGTACGCCAAGTCCTCAGGCGTGCGGCCCCCGTTGAACTCGACGGGCGCTTCCACTCCCACCCGTACCGGGGCGCCGACGGCACGGGCCTCGGCAAGGCGTTGAAGCCGATCACGCACCCCCTGCGCGCCGAACTGCCCGTCCTGCTGGGCGCCGAGGGCCCGAAGAACATCGCGCAGACGACCCGGATCGCGGACGGCTGGCTCCCGCTGTACTGGTCGCCGACCCGCCCCCAGGCGTACGAGGCCTCGCTCACCGACGTGCGCGAAGCCCGCGAGGGATCGAGCAAATCTCACTTCCTCGTCGCCCCCATGGCCCGCGCCCACGTCTGCGACGACCTCGCCGAAGGACTGCTGCCCGTCAAGGCGATGCTGGGCTTCTACATCGGCGGGATGGGGCACGCGGCGCGCAACTTCCACGCCGATCTGATGGCGCGCATGGGCTACGAGGAGGAGGCGCGCCACATCCAGGAGCTGTTCCTCGCCGGGCGTCGCGAGGAGGCCGTCCTCGCCGTCCCGGACGCCTTCGCCGACGAGATCTCGCTGGTCGGACCGCGCGAACGCATCGCCGAGCGGCTGGAGTTGTGGCGCAAAGGTCCGGTGACCGACCTGCTGGTCCTGTCCCCGGACCCACACACGCTACGGGTACTCGCCGAACTCAACTCATAGCCGGCCAGGGCCTGTCTTTCGGATCAGCCCTGGGCCGCGGGGCTTGGCACGCGCGTCTGCGGCGTTGTCGTCGGTGCCGACTCCCCCACTCTCGGCTTCGCTCGAGCGGGGGGACCCCCATCGCGTCGTCGCCCTCCTCCGCCTTGCAGCTGCACGCACCAAGCTCCGCTCACCGGTGCTGATCAGGCGCCGTCTCGTGGAGTCGGCCTGATCCGAAAGACTGGCCCTAACCACCGGTGAGCTGCGACGCCGACGGCACCTGGTCCTTGACCTCGGCGCCCGCGCTCTTACCGGCGTCCTTCACCTTGTTGATGACGTCGTCGAAGGAGCTCACGGCATCGTCGGTCCCGTCGCCCTTGCGCAGCTTGGAAGGCAGGCCCTTGAGCGCTTCGATCCCCGCGGTGAGCGGGGCGATGGCCTTGGAGAGCGCCGGGTCGCCCTGGGCGTTCTTCGCGGCCGCCTTGAGGCGGTTGTACGCGAACGTGCCCGCGAGCCCCGCCTTGACCAGGGCGAGATTGCGCCCCTTCGCACCCTTCTTGAAGTTGCCGGCCTTCCACGGCTTGACGATCCACTGGTAGGTGGCTCCTGCCGCGAGCCCCGCGTTCGCCACGAAGCGGGTCTTGGAGAACTTCTGCTTCTCCGCGGAGGTCGTGGGACTGGGAGTGGCGGCCGCGGCCACGGCGGTGGTGTCCTTCGTGGTGCTGTCACTGCCGCAGGCGGTGGCGCCGGTGAGCAGGGCGCAGGACAGGGTGAGCGCCACGATCAGGCGCCGTCTCGGTACGGGCACGGGGTCCTCCGGGAAGGGAACGGTTCCCCCTGGTCAGGGACAGAGTTCTCCCTGGACAGGGACATGGCTCTCCCTGGTCACGGGAGAACACGGCTCTACCGGCAGCCTCACCCCGTCCCGGCGATTGCGCCACTTGAGCGAACCCGTTCGGGTTTCACCCACGATGCACTGGCTACTCGCCGGGCATGTCCCCTCCATATCGCAACGGCTCGAATCAGGCGGGGACGGTCATCGCGATCGTCGCGGACGTGATGGCCGTCATCCTCGGCCTGTGGATCCTGATGTATCTGCTGGACGCCAACCGCGCCAACGACCTGGTGCAGTTCGTCCATGACGCGGCCACCTGGCTCGCCGGCTGGTCGCGTGACCTGTTCACCTTCGACGACGCGTGGGCGCGCGTCGTCGCGGGCTACGGCCTGGCGGCCGTCGTGTACCTGTTCGTGGGCCACGCGATCGCCAACCGTATGCACCGGCACTGAGCATCCGGAGCCCGGAAAGCCACTACGTGCAGCAGTCGGGGTCCAGGCCCCACGGAAGGCGTTCGCCGCCGAAGACCGCGCAGGTGGGCTCGTCGCCGCCCAGCGCGGCGACGGCCAGCAGGAGTGAACCGGCGGTCCAGGTGGTGAGTTCCTCGGGCCAGATGGCCTGGTCCTCGAAGACGTAGCCCGTCCAGTACAGGCCGGTCTTGGGGTCGCGCAGGTGCTGGATGGACTGGAGGATCTCCAGGGCGCGGTCGGACTCGCCCACCGCCCACAGGGCGAGGGCGAGTTCGGCCGATTCGCCGCCGGTCACCCACGGGTTGGGCACCACGCAGCGGACACCGAACCCGGGGACCACGAAACGGTCCCAGCCCTCCTCGATACGGGACTTGGCCTCGGCGCCCGTCAACGCGCCGCCGAGCACGGGGTAGTACCAGTCCATCGAGTAGCGGTCCTTGTCGAGGAACCGCTCGGGGTGGAGCCCGATCGCGTGCCGCAGCGCGCCGGCCGCCAACTCCCAGTCGGGCTGCGGCTCTTCCCGCTGCTCGGCGATGGCGAGCGCACAGCGCAACGCATGATGGATCGACGAACTCCCGGTCAGCAGCGCATCGTTCACCGCCGTGCCGTCGTCCTCGCGCTTCCAGCCGATCTGCCCGCCGGGCTGCTGGAGTCCGAGCACGAACTCCACGGCCGCGTAGACGGCAGGCCACATGCGGTCCAGGAACGTGTCGTCGCCGGTGGCCAGATAGTGGTGCCAGACGCCGACGGCGATGTACGCGCAGAAGTTCGTCTCGCGGCCGCGGTCGGTGACGTCCTCGAAGTCCCCGTCTGCGTACGCCGCGTACCAGGAGCCGTCCGCGTTCTGGTGCCTGGCCAGCCACTCGTACGCGCGCTCCGCCGCCTCGTGCTCCCCCGCCGCGTCGAGCGCCATGGCCGCCTCGGTGTGGTCCCACGGGTCGAGGTGGTGCCCACGGAACCACGGTATGGCGCCGTCCGGGCGCTGCACCCCGAGGATCCCGCGCACCGTGGCGGCAGCCTGCTCGGCGGTGAGGACCCCGGGCAGGACGAGGTGTTCTGTCCGGGGGGTGGTCACTTGGCGTCCACCAGGGGGAGGTGGGGCTTGGTCGCGTACGCCACGAAGCTCTTGCCGATCAGCGGGTTCAGCGCCTGCTCGGCGACCCGTGTGGCCAGGGGTTTCTTCATGATGTCCCAGACCAGGAGCTTGTGGTACGCCCGCACGGGCAGCGCCTTGTCGTTGTCGACGCCGAACGCGCACTTCAGCCACCAGTACGGGGAGTGGAGGGCGTGCGCGTGGTGGGTGCCGTAGGGCTTGAGGCCGGCCTCGCGGATCTTCGCCAGCAGTTCGTCCGCCTTGTAGATGCGGATGTGGCCGCCCTCGACCTCGTGGTACGCGTCGGACAGCGCCCAGCAGACCTTCTCGGGGCCGTAGCGCGGAACGGTGATCGCGATGCGGCCGCCCGGCTTCAGCACCCGGACCATCTCCGCGAGGACGCCCTTGTCGTCCGGGATGTGCTCCATGACCTCGGAGATGATCACTACGTCGAAGGACTCGTCGGGGAAGGGCAGCGCCAGCGCGTCGCCCTCCATGGCCGTCGCGGTGGCTCCGGCGGGTGCCTCACCCGCCTCCTTCATCGCCGCGAACCACTTGGCGACCTCGCGGATCTCCTCGCCGTTCTGGTCCAGCGCGACGACCTGGGCGCCGCGCCGGTAGCACTCGAACGCGTGCCGGCCGGCACCGCAGCCGAGGTCCAGGACGCGGTCGCCCGGGGCGAGCGGGAACCGGGAGAAGTCGACGGTCAGCACGTGGCCCTGCTTTCGCGGTTGGCGACAACTAGTTCTTCGGCGGCGTCCGGGGCGGGGGCTTCGGCCCCCTCGGTGGCCGCGGAGCGGTCGGGAGACGTGGGCGCGAAGCGGCGGGGGGCCGCGCCCGCGGAGCCGGCCATGGCTTCGCGGTAGTGGGCCACCGTCCCCTCGGCGGCTCGGGCCCAGGTGAAGCGCTGCAGTACCCGCTCACGGCCGGCGACGCCGAGGCGTACCCGCAGCTCCGGGTCGCCGAGCAGTCGGCTCAGCGCGGCGGCCAGCGCGCCCGAGTCGCCGGGCGGCACCGCGAGGCAGGTCTGGCCGTCGGGCCCGGCGACCTCCGGGATCGCCCCGCCGGTCGTGGCCACCAGCGGCGTGCCGGTCGCCATGGCCTCCGCAGCCGGGAGGGAGAAGCCCTCGTACAGCGACGGCACGCAGGCGACCTCCGCCGAACGCACCAGGTCGACCAGTTCCGCGTCGGAGATCCCCTTGACGAACTCGACGGCGCCTTCGAGCCCGTACCGCTCGATGGCCTGGGCGACGGGCCCGTCCTCGGCGCGCTTGCCGACGACGACGAGGTGGGCGCCGGGGTGCTCGGTTCGCACCTTCGCGAGCGCCTCGACGAGGAAGACCAGGCCCTTGAGCGGCACGTCCGCGCTGGACGTCGTCACGATGCGGCCCGGCACCTGCCGCACCGCCGGATCCGGCGAGAAAAGGTCGGTGTCCGCGCCGATGTGCACGACGTGGATACGGTCCTGCGCCACGCCCAGGTGGTCGACGATCTCCTGGCGTGACGTACCGGAGACGGTGAGCACCGACGGCAGGCGGCGCGCGACGCGCTTCTGCATGCGTGTGAAGGCGTACCAGCGGCGTACGGAAGCGCGGCGCTGCCAGCCCTCGGCGGCGTCCAGCTCCAGCTGCCGGTCGACGGTGATGGGGTGGTGGATGGTGGTGACGAGCGGCGCGCCCACGTCGCCCAACAGGCCGTAGCCGAGGGTCTGGTTGTCGTGGACGACGTCGAACTCGCCTCGGCGGGCACGCAGATGACGCCGGGCGCGCAGCGAGAAGGTCAGCGGCTCGGGAAAGCCCCCGGTCCACATCGTGCCGACCTCGAGCGCGTCGACCCAGTCCCGGAACTCCTCGCCCTTCGGGGTGCGAAAGGGGTCGGGCTGGCGGTACAGGTCGAGGCTGGGCAGCTCGGTGAGGCTCAGCTCGGGGAGGCCTTCGTCCAGCACGGGATAGGGCTGGGAGCCGATGACCTCGACCCGGTGGCCGAGGCGGGCGAGCTCGCGCGAGAGGTGCCGTACGTAGACGCCCTGGCCGCCGCAGAACGGGTTTCCCTTATAGGTGAGGAGCGCGATGCGCAGAGGTCGGTCCCCGTCGGCGGCCGCACCCTCCCCGGGGCCCGCCTCCATGGCCTCAGCGGTCACTTCCGGCCCCCTTCTCCCTGCACTTTCCCGCGAGATTACGCCGGGACGCTAATCTAGAACAAGTTTCAGACTTGATCGTTCAAGGAGCACTGAATCTACCGGCAGGTAGCGCCGCTGTGAGCGGTGGATCAGGTGATTCACGCCACGACGGAATGGCGGGGTCCGATGATTCGCACGGCAGCCGGAAGCCCTGCCATGCTGACTCGTCGCTCCCCCTCGCTGATGTCACGGAACGGACCCATGCCTGCGGAAGCCAAGGCGGACTCGAAGAACGCGCGGTCGGCGTCGCAGCCGTCCACGCCCTCCTCCACGCACTCCACCCCGCACCCGGCCACTCCCCCGCTCACCGAGCGGCAGGAGGCGCGCCGCCGCCGGATCCTGCACGCGAGCGCGCAGCTGGCCAGCCGGGGCGGCTTCGACGCCGTACAGATGCGCGAGGTCGCGGAGTCGTCGCAGGTCGCCCTGGGCACGCTGTACCGCTACTTCCCGTCGAAGGTCCATCTGCTGGTCGCCACGATGCAGGACCAGTTGGAACACATGCACGGCACGCTGCGCAAGAAGCCGCCGGCCGGGGACACCGCGGCAGAGCGGGTGGCGGAGACGCTGATGCGGGCGTTCCGCGCCCTGCAGCGCGAGCCGCATCTCGCCGACGCCATGGTCCGCGCGCTCACCTTCGCGGACCGCAGCGTCAGCCCCGAGGTCGACCAGGTCTCCCGGCAGACCACGGTGATCATCCTCGACGCCATGGGCCTCGACGACCCCACCCCCGCCCAGCTCTCCGCCGTCCGCGTCATCGAGCACACCTGGCACTCGGCCCTGATCACCTGGCTCTCGGGCCGGGCCTCGATCGCCCAGGTCAAGATCGACATCGAGACGGTGTGCCGCCTGATCGATCTGACGGACCCGGACGCACAGGGCTAGGGCCGGGGCGCGCGAGCCCACAGAAAGGGCGCGCAGGCACACAGAACGCCGGCGCGCGGGCACACAAAAAACCTACGAGACGGGTTCCCTTCGCCGGTATTACCCGGATCAGGTAATGGGGGTCGCCATCCGGTCTGACTGCTACCTTCCGGCCTCTCAGCCCGACCGTCGACGTCGGCCCCAGCGGATGCCTGAGCGTCTCGCCAAAGTCGGCTACTCCGGTTGAACTCCCTCACTCGCCCCGTAGGCACTTACCAGGATAGAACGTCTACCGGCGGATAGAACCACCCGAATGCCAACTTTTTTGGCCGAAATCATCCGGGTAACCCCGTACGAGCCTCCGACCGCGACGCGGGCACGCAACGGAAGGAAGACAAGGGGCGGAAGTGACTACTGAGGCACAAGTGAAAGGCGGAAGCCCCTACCGGAGAAGATCGACGAGGCGATCCGGCAGAAGGCAGAAAGTGGAGTACCGGGCACCCGGCAGGTGACGCCCCGCCGCGCCGAAGGCCACGGCAGGGGCGCCGACGGACCCCGGAGTTGCCGGCTCCCTAGTCCTCGGGCGGGAACACCGGCTCCCCGCTCCCCAGCAGCGTGATCATGATCGCTTCCACCGGGCAGCCCTCCGCCGCCTCAAGGACCTTCTCGTTGGCGTCGGCCTCCGGCTCGACCGGGTGGGACTGCATACCGGTGTCGAGGCGGAAGGCGTCCGGGGCATGGTGGACACACTGGGCGGAGCCGATGCACACGGAGCGGTCGACCTCCACCTGCCAGCGGTCGCCCATGCTCACGCCTCCCAGCCGGCCGGCAGATGGATCATCTTGTGCTCCAGGAACTCGCCGTACCCCTCGGGGCCGAACTCCCGCCCCAGGCCCGAGTTCTTGTAGCCGCCGAAGGGGCCGAGCATGTCGAGGCTGAAGGTGTTGACGGAGTAGGTGCCGGTACGGACCTGGCGGGCGACGTCGATGCCATGGGCCACGTCGGCCGTCCAGACGCTGCCGCTCAGCCCGTAGTCCGAGTCGTTCGCGATCTTCACGGCCTCGGCCTCGTCGCCGTACGGGAGCAGACAGATCACCGGGCCGAAGATCTCCTCCCGCGCGATCCGCATGGAGTTGTCGACGTCGCCGAAGAGGGTCGGCTCGACATACCAGCCGCGGTCGAGGCCCGGCGGACGGCCGCCGCCGGTGAGGATCTTGGCCCCTTCCTCCTGGCCGATGCGGATGTAGTCGAGGTTGCGCCGCTGCTGGCGCCTCGCGACCAGCGGGCCCACCTGGGTCGCCGGGTCGAGCGGGTCGCCGACCACCAGCGCGCCGGCCGCCGCCGCGAAGGCGTCCGCGAACTCGTCGTAGCGCGAGCGCGGCACCAGGATGCGGGTCTGGGCGACACAGGCCTGGCCGTTGTTCATCCAGGCCGCCGAGACGATGCCGGGGACGGATGTCTCGATGTCGGCGTCCGGGAGCACCACGGCCGCGGACTTGCCGCCCAGTTCCAGGGTCACGCGGGTGAGATTGCGCGACGCGACCTCCATGACGCGCTTGCCGGCCGCGACCGACCCGGTGAACGAGACCTTGTCGATGTCCGGGTGTCCGACCAGGTATTCGCTGACCTCACGGTCCGCCGGGAGGATCGAGAGCACACCCTCGGGCAGCCCGGCCTCCTTCGCGATCTCGCCCAGCAGATAGGCGTCGAGCGGTGACTCGGGCGACGGCTTCAGTACGACCGTGCAGCCGGTCAGCAGCGCGGGCGCGAGCTTGGCCGCCGCCACGAACTGCGGGACGTTCCACGGGACCACGGCCGCGACGACCCCCACCGGCTCGCGCCGGACGAGGATCTTCCCGAGAACTCCGGCGCGCGTCTCCTCGTACGTATAGGTGCGCGCGACCGTGATCGCCGCGTCCCACACCATCATCGCGCCGAGGGCCTGCGCGAGGACGCTCCAGGAGTACGGGGAGCCGTTCTCGGAGGAGATGACGCGGGCGATCTCCTCGTGGCGCACCGCGATCGCGTCCTTGATCCGGGTGACGACCTCGATCCGCTCGTCGAGGCTCATGCGCGGCCAGGGGCCCTCGTCGAACGCCTTGCGCGCGGCGGCGACGGCCCGGTCGACGTCCGCCGTCGAAGCGTGCGGCACCCGCCCGATGACCTCTTCGGTGTGGGGCGAGATCACCTCGATGACGTCCTTGCCCAGGGGGTCCGTCAACTCCCCGCCTATGAACAGCTGTCCGTGTTCCACGAGCTCCGTCATGGCTGACTGCCTCCCGAGGGACCGTTCCCTGACGCCTTCTCTGACGCTTCATCAGATACGAGAACTGATACCAGTTCCAGTCAGCGGAGTCCACGGGCCGGACATCGGCACGGAGAGAGAACGGTCGACTTGGGCACCCATTGGAATCTGTTCTAGTTATAGTGGCCGGACAGACCGGACAGTGACCGGAACACGGCGATTGGTGGGAGCCCATGACGCAGGTGACCGATCACGGCGGGGGCGTACGGTCGATCAGTGTCCCCATCCCGGACAACCCCCTGGGCCACACCCTGGTGTACGTCGTGGACACCGACCGCGGCCCCGTCCTGATCGACACGGGCTGGGACGACCCCGCCTCCTGGGACGCTCTCGCCGAGGGCCTCACCGCCTGCGGCACCTCCGTCGCCGAGATCCACGGCGTGGTCATCACCCACCACCACCCGGACCATCACGGCCTGTCGGGCCAGGTGCGCGAGGCGTCCGGGGCCTGGATCGCGATGCACGCGGCGGACGCCTCGATCGTCCGGCGGACGCGGGAGAACCGGCCCGAGCGCTGGTTCGCCTACATGGCGGCCAAACTGGCGGCCTCCGGCGCGCCCGAGGAGCACGTGGCGCCCCTGCGCAACGCCAGGACGTCGGCCCGCCCGAGCACCCTCCCCGGCTTCTCCCCCGCGCTGCCCGACCGCGAGATCGTCCCCGGCGAACTCCTCGCCCTGCCGGGCCGCCGCCTGCGCGCGATCTGGACCCCCGGCCACACGCCCGGCCATGTCTGCCTCCACCTGGAGGAGGACCATCCCGCCCGCCTCCCGGGCCACGGCCGCCTGTTCTCCGGCGACCACCTCCTGCCGAGGATCACCCCGCACATCGGCCTGTACGAGGATCCCGACGACGTCACCGTCACCGATCCGCTCGGCGACTACCTCGACTCCCTGGAGCGCGTCGGCCGCCTCGACCCCGCCGAGGTGCTCCCGGCCCACCAGCACACCTTCGCCGACGCCCCTTCCCGCGTACGGGAGTTGCTCGACCACCACGAGGAACGCCTCACCGGACTGCTGACCCTCCTCTCGACACCGCTCACCCCCTGGCAGCTCGCCGAGCGCATGGAGTGGAACCGGCCCTGGGACCAGATCCCTTACGGATCACGCAACATCGCGGTCTCGGAGGCCGAGGCCCATGTGCGGCGGCTGGTGAAGCTGGGACGGGCGGAGGCGGTGACGGGGAGCGATCCGGTGACGTACGTGGCTGTGTAATACGTTCGCCGCGGCGGGCGCGCGGCTGATAGCAACGGCGTCATGGATGACCTCGAACAACTCCTCGCCGAGCGCGCCTGTGAGCGGCTCGTTCTCGACTTCGTCCGCCGTCTGGACCTCGGTGAACCCGGCTCGGTGGCCGAGCTGTTCACCGAGGACGGCTGCTGGCAGTGGCCGGAGGGCGACCGGACGGTGCGGGGGCGCGAGGCACTGCGGGAGTACTTCGGCTCCCGTCCCGCCGACCGGCTGTCGCGCCGCGTGATGGCGAACGTCCTCGTCACCGTGGGCTCGCCGACGACGGCCACCGCCACCTCGTACTTCACGACGTACCGCGTCGACGGGCACACCGGGGGCATGGTTCCGGTCGGACCGCCCGTCCAGGTCGGGAATTACGCGGACGCGTTCCGCAAGGTCGGCGACCGCTGGCTGCTCGCCTCCCGGACACTGTTCCTGCCGTTCGGCGGGCCGACGCCCCGCCAGTGACCGGGAGCTTGTCCCGCCCGTCTCGCCCCCGGGGGCTGCGCCCCTTTCAGGGGCGCGGGGAACTGCGCGACGAGCCCCCACCGGGCCGCAGCCGAAAGGGGGGCGGGACGGGTAGGGGCGGAGGGGGCGAAAACCCGTGGCCCCGGACGGCAGACGGGCTGGAGATGGCCCGTCAGCGCCCGTGCGCCGCGTAGTCCAGCCCCTCCTCGTACGGCATGGCGAGGCCCTCTTCGTACGCCTTCTCGTACTCCGTGTCGCCGATCTCCTCGCGGACGCGGAGTTCATGCGAGCGGCGGGTGGCGATGAGGTCGGGTGAGTCCATCTGGGCGCGGCCGGTGAGTTCCCAGACGCGCTCGCCGATACCGAGGAGACGGGCCGCGCGGTGGCCGTCGCCGGCCGCGACGACACCGGCGGCGAGCACATCGAGGGCCATGGCCGCGCCGACGGTGTTGTGCAGCAGTCCGTGCCCGGCCAGGGCGGTGCGGGCGGTGCCGATCGCCGCGCGGACGTCGCCGCGGGCCAGGTCCGCCTGGGCCACGATCCCGTCGGCGAAGGCACCCGCCCACGACTCGCCGCACGCCACGCTGGCCGCGCGCACCTCCTCGGCCACCGCACGCGCCCGCTCGTGATCGCCCCGCAACAAGTGCGAGAAGGAGAGCGCCACGCGGACCTGGAGCTGGGCGGCCCCGAACCCGTCCTGCCGGATGGGCAGCCGGGGCGTGGCGGACAGCACGTCGATCGCCTCGGACAGCCGGCCGCTCAGGGCCAGTTGACCGCCGATGAGGTAGCCGGCGGCCACCACCGCCGCCGGATCGCCCTGGTCCCGCGCCGCGTCGGCGCACCTCACCGCCCAGTCGGCGGCGACCTCCAGGTCGCCCTGGAGCAGCGCCACCGCGCCGCGCGCCCACAGGGCCCGGGTGCGGTCGGGGCCCGGCGCCGGGTCGGTGGCGAGGGCCAGGTCGAGGCAGTGCTGGGCGTCGCGCAGATAGCCGCAGTGCCGCCAGAGGAAGCCGATGTCGGCCGCCATCTCCAGGGCGACGCGTCCGTCGGTTTCGGTGAGCGCGCAGTCCACGGCGGCGCGGAGGTTGGCGTGTTCGGTCAGGGTGCGCTCGCACCACGCCACCTGCCGTCCGGTGTTCCACTCGGCGCAGCCCTCGCGGGCCAGGCGGCGGTAGTGGTCGCGGTGGCGCAGCCGTACGGCCCGTTCCTCGCCGAGCGCGCGCAACCAGTCGGCGCCGAACTCCCGTACGGTGTCGAGGAGTCGGAAGCGGTCCGGGTCGGCGCGGTGGCGGCGCACGATGGACTTCGCGACGAGCCGGGCGAGCAGATCGGCGATCCGTCCGGCGGGCAGCGGGCCGCCCGCGCAGACCTCCTCGGCGGCGCGCACGCAGAAGCCGCCCGCGAACACCGAGAGGCGGGCCCACAGCAGCCGTTCCAGCGGTGCGCACAGTTCGTGGCTCCAGCCGATGGCCGTACGCAGCGTCTGGTGTCGCGGCGGCCCCTCGCCGTCGCGCGCGACGAGCAGATCGAGCCGGGACGGCAGGCGTTCGCCGAGGCAGTCGTGCAGCTGGGCCAGGGAGAGCTCGGACAGCCGGACGGCGGCGAGTTCGATGGCGAGCGGTATGCCGTCGAGGCGGCGGCAGACGGCTTCGACGGCGGCGCGGTTGGTGTCGTCGAGAGCGAAGCCGGTGGCGGCCGCCCGTTCGGCGAACAGGGCCACCGCGTCGTCGGCGACCGGCAACGGGTCCAGGTACAGCACGCGTTCGCCGGGCAAGCCGAGTTGCTCGCGGCTGGTGACGAGGATGCGCAGCCCTGGCAGGACCGGCAGCAGCGCCTCGGCGAACGCCGCGCAGTCCGCGAGGACGTGCTCGCAGGAGTCGAGGACCAGCAACAGCCGCTTACCCTCGGCCCATTCGGCGACCACCTCGGTGACCGGGCCCGTCGACTGGTCCGCGAGCCGCAGCGCCTCCACGACGGCCAGGCCCACCAGGCCCGCCGTGTGCAGCGGGGAGAGCTCCACCAGCCACACGCCGTCGGGGTACGCGTCCCTGAGCCGGCCCGCGGCCCGCAGCGCGAGCCGGGTCTTGCCGACGCCACCGACCCCGACGAGACTCACCAGCCGGTCGATCCCGATCCCGGGGTCCAACTCCTGGTCCAGCCAGTCGAGTTCGTCCAGTCGCCCGACGAAGCTCCGCGTCTCCGGGGGCAGATTGCCGGACCGTCCACCGATCGTGTTGTCAGACACGCCGACCAGTCTGACCGGGTCACGCCCCCGCGATGCCGCGCTCCGGCAACTCGGACAGAAAGGCCGCAACACCCCGTCACTTTCGTGCAGCTTTCGACGAGATGCGATCAACTCCCTGTTGGTGAGGGCGGGAAGGGCGATATTCGGAGATTGTCAGGTGATGGGCGAGAGGGACCAAGGGGGACGGATGGCCGCCAGGGGCGGAGGCGGTGGGGGCGACATGGCCACGGGTGTCGGAAGCGAGGGCGGCAAATCGGGCGAGGGTGCCGGAGGCGGCAACCCGGCCGCGGGAGCCGGCGCCGGAGGCGGCAACCCGGCCGCGGGGGCCGGCAACTCGGCCGCGGGCAGCGGCATCGAAGGCGGCAGCCCGGCTACAGGCGCCAGTGTCGGAGGCGGCAACCCGACCGCGGGCCTGGGTGTCGGAAGCGGCAGCCCGGCTACAGGCGCCAGTGCCGGAGGCGGCAACCCGACCGCGGGCCTGGGTGTCGGAAGCGGCAACTCGACTGCAGGGATCGGCATCGAAGGCGGCGCCCCGGTCGCAGGCGCAGGGGGCCGGAGTGACGACCTGAACGCGGACGTCGGCGTCAGGGGCGGCAAGCCGGCCGCCGGCGTCCGGGACGGTGACGTGACCGCGCGAGCCGGCGTCCGGGACGGTGACGTGACCGCGCGAGCCGGCGTCCGGGACGGTGACGTGACCGCGCGAGCCGGCGTCCGGGACGGTGACGTGACCGCG
>NZ_JBVHRI010000023.1:0-8830 GCF_055566975.1 Streptomyces sp. NPDC027189 | reverse complement strand
CGGGAGTCGGGCGGCAGGTGCGGTGGCTGGTGGTGGTGCCGCTGGCCGCCTGTCTGGCGATCGCCGTGCCGGATCTTCTCCTCGACCGGGTGCCACCGCTCATCGTGCTGCTGCTCATCGGCCCGTTGCTGGCCTGCGTCCGGCTGGGCGTCCGGCACACCATGCTGGCCTGCTGCTGGTCCGCGGTGCTGGGCCTAGCGATGGGGATCGGCGACCACACCGTGCAGACCTTCGCGTTCGCCGTCCACTGGAGCGGCCTGCTGCTCGGCTGCGCGCTCACCGTGTACGCGGGCCGGCAGCGCGAGCGGCTCGTCGCCACGCTCGACCGGGCCCGCGAGGTCACCCGGATCACCCAGGAGGCGATCCTGCGGCCCATCTCCCGCACCCTGAACGGCACTCAGGTGTGCACCCGCTACCACAGCGCCGCCCGCGAATCGACCGTCGGCGGCGACCTGTACGACGTCGCGGTGACACCGTTCGGACTGCGTGTCCTCGTCGGCGACGTCCGCGGTCACGGGCTCGACGCCCTCCGGCTGACCGCCGACACGATCACGGGTTTCCGCGAGCTCGCCTACACAGCCCTCGACTTGACGACCCTCGCCGGCGGCCTCGACGCACGGCTCGCTCCGGAGCTGGGCCCCGAGGACTTCGTCACCGCCGTGCTCGCCGAGTTCGCGCCCGGCGAGGTACGACTGGTCAACTGCGGTCACCCGCCGCCCCTGCGTGCCGGCCACCGCATCGAATTCCTCGAACCCCTTGTCACCGCCCCGCCGTTGGGACTGTGCCCCGACCCGCGCCAGTACCGCGTACGGCTCCAGCCCGGCGACCGGCTCCTCCTCTACACCGACGGCCTGACCGAGGCCCGCGACCCGGAGGGCGGCCCCTTCCCCCTCCTCGGCGAGGCCGCGATCGCCCTGCGCGAGCCGCTCCCCGACGAGGCCTTGCACACCCTGTACGCCCGCCTGATCGCCCACACCGGCTCGGCCCTCGCCGACGATCTCGCCCTGGTCCTGTGCCAGCCCGTGGAGACGACGCTCCCCGCGCGCGTGCCGTGAAGTCATGCGCCCGGCGCAGTACGGTCGCCCCCGGCCCGAGCTCCAGCGCGCGCTCGCGGCGGACGGATCGGTGCCCGGCCGATGATGTCGCGGCATCCACCGCCGACGACTGGCTGGCCTTCGCCCGCATGCTGCTCGCCGACGGCGCGGCGGGCAACCGTCGCCTCCTCTCCCCCGCCTCGGTACGGCAGATGACCACCAACCACCTCACCCCCGCCCAGCGCGAGATCGGGGCGCTGTTCATGGAGGGCCAGGGCTGGGGCTACGGCGCCCAGGTCGACATCGAACCCACCGACCCCTGGAACGTCCCGGGCCGCTGCGGCTGGACCGGCGGCACCGGCACGACGGCCCACATCGTCCAGTCGACCGGCACGGTCACCGTCCTGCTCACCCAGGTCGCCATGGAGAACCCGACGCCCACCCCGCTGATGCGGGACTTCTGGCGCCGTACCGCTCAGTGAAGCAGCGTCCGGATCAATTCCTTGGCGTCGCCAAGGAGTTGGACCTCGCGCACGCTCATCGTCGGATTGGCCGCCCGGCGCCGGCGCGCTTCGGCGAGACCGTCCTCCGTCACGCCGGGAGTGCCCTCGCCGAGCATCGCGGCCAGCGTCTCGCGCGCCACCTCCGCGTACGGCTCACCGCCGACGGCGACCTGGGCGAGGATCACGGCGGACATGCCCCAGTCCAGGCCGGGCGCGCCCTCCTCGGCGTTGGCCCAGTCGATGACCTTCGGGCCGTCCGGGGTGAGCATCACGTTGTCCGGGTGCAGGTCCAGGTGCAGCACGCGGACCGCCGGGTCCGCCGAGACCCGGGCGGGCAGCGCGTGCAGCCCGCGCAGCAGCCGGGCGAGGGTGACGCCCGCCTCCCGCGGGGAGAGCAGACCGGCGCCGAACGCCTCCAGCATGGTCGGCCCGGACAGCCGCTCCATCACCAGGTCGCCGCGGGTCGCCGCCCGCACGCCCGGCACCGGATAGCCGTGCCCGCGCACATGCTCCATCACCGCGGCCTCGGCCGTGGCGTCGCCCCACCCCTCCCGGTCCCGCCGCAGTACCCACGCATCGTCGATCTCATAGACGTCCGCCGAACGCCCCGAGCCGAGCAGTCTCCCCGTTCGCATGGGCCGACTTTAGGGCCTGTCCTCCGGATTGGCCCGGCATCCGCCTGGGCTCACAGGCGGCCCTCAGGCGCTTTGCTACGGCCCGGTAGAGTGAGCGCGTCGTCATCACACCCGTACGGGGAGAAGCCGGTGGAATTCCGGCGCTGACCCGCAACCGTGAGCCGCCCACCAGGGACGGTGAGCCGGATCGCCTCGGAAGGGAAGTGACCGGCTCGTGCCACCGGCAACCCGCCGCTGGCCGGCACCGTCGAGGGATACGGAGCCGGAGCCGCCCGGATGCTCCAGCGTGCGCCCGGTGCTGCCCGGCTCCCCGCAGGGAGAGTCATGATTGTTCGCCGCAGCGCCGCGGTACTGGCCGCCGCCGTCGTCATCGGTACGGCCGTCGCACCGGCAGCGTTCGCCGCCGACGCGTCCCCTTCTCCCTCCCAGGCGATCCCGTCCGGGCTGTACGGCTCCACCGACCCCACCTACGACGGTGTCTGGCGGCAGTCGCTCGCGCTGCTCGCCCAGCACACCGTGGGTGTCAAGCCCACCGGCAAGGCCGTCGACTGGCTGACCGGACAGCAGTGCGCGAACGGGGCGTTCGCTCCGTACCGCGCCGACGCCACCGCCAAGTGCGACGCCAAGACGATGGTCGACACGAACAGCACGGCCGCCGCCGTGCAGGCCCTCGCCGCGCTCGGCGGGCACGACGCCGAGACGGGCAAGGCCGTCGGCTGGCTGAAGTCCGTGCAGAACAAGGACGGCGGCTGGGGGTACACCGCGGGCGGGGCGAGCGACGCCAACTCGACGTCCGTGGTGATCGGGGCACTGACGGCCGTGGGCGAGAAGCCCGCCGATGTCGCCAAGGCAGGCAAGTCGCCGTACGACGCCCTGGTGGCTCTGTCCATCGCGTGCGGCTCGGACGGTGGCGGCGCGTTCGCCTACCAGCCCGACAAGAAGGGCAAGCTCGCGGCGAACGCGAACGCGGACGCGACGGCGGCGGGGGTGCTCGGCGCCCTGGGCAAGGGGTTCGTGGCGAAGGCCGGTGCGGCGTACGACCTTACGCAGTGCGCCACCACGGACTCGCCCGGACCGCAGGACGTGGCGCAGAACGGCGCCGACTATCTGGCCAAGTCGCTGAAGAAGACCCCCTACCTGAAGTCCGCTCTCGCCGGTGCCAAGGACCAGCCCGACTACGGCAACACGGCGGACGCGGTCGTGGCGCTGTCCGCCGCGGGCGCGACATCGTCGGCGAAGGAGCCCCTCGCCTGGCTGGAGAAGAACTCCGGCGCCTGGGCGGCGAAGGCAGGACCGGCCGCGTACGCCCAGCTGATCTTCGCCGCCCACGCGACCGGCACCGACCCTCGTCACTTCGGCGGCGCGGACCTCGTCAAGCAGCTCGGCGCGACCGGTCCGGCGACGAACGCGTCCGACTACTCGGCCGCCCCGAGCGACGAGAAGAAGAAGGACGACGACAAGGGGCTCGGTGTCTGGTGGATCGTCGGCGTCGGTCTCGTCGCCGGTATCGGCATCGGCTTCCTGATCAGCGGCCGCAACAAGAAGCAGCAGCTGTGAGCCGCCGTCGGACGTCCGCGCCGGTCCTGACCCTGGCCCTGCTGCTCCTCGTACTCGGCGGCGCGGGGCAGGCCCGTGCCGTCGGCTACCGCTACTGGTCCTTCTGGGACCTGACCGGCGGGAAGTGGACGTACGCGACACAGGGTCCGTCGACCGCGCGGCCGTCCGACGGCGACGTCGAGGGGTTCCGCTTCGCGGTGAGCGAGGACTCGCAGGACGCCACGAAGCCGCGCGGGGCGGCGGACTTCGCATCCCTATGCGCGAAGACGCCCGCCCAGCAGGGCAAGAAGCGCGTAGCCCTGGTCATCGACTTCGGCACGACGGCGGACGCGCCGTCCGGCGAGACGCCGCCGGCCCCGCGTACGGCGTGCGCCCGCGTCCCCTCCGACGCGACGACGGCCGACGCCCTCGCGTCGGTCGCCAAACCCCTCCGCTACGACACCAACGCCCTGCTGTGCGCCATCGCGGGCTACCCGCGCACCGGCTGCGGCGAACAAGTCTCCGCCACGAAGCCGACGGCCTCCGCCCGTCCCCGGGCGAAGGCCACCCACCACGGCCCATCCGTCGGCCTGCTCGCAGGCGCCGCCGCGGTGGCCCTGCTGGGCACGGCTGCCGTCTGGCAGGCGCGCCGCCGCCGGGGCTGACGCGGGGGTGGGAACGATGACGACGGACGACGACGAGCAGGCCGAGGCGGCCGCCACTGCCGAGGCTGCCGCTGTGCCCACCCGTCCCGCAGGGCGATGGGGGTCCCCCCTGCTCGAGCGAAGCCGAGAGCTTGGGGGAGGGTGGGCACAGCCTCCAGCGCCGGGTGCCGACCCAGCGGAGCGCCCGCTGCAACGCCGTACCCGCACGCCGCAGGCGACCCGCAGCAACGCCCTCCACCCGGGCGCCTGGTGGATCTGGGCCCTGGGCCTGGGAACCGCCGCCTCCCGCACCACGAACCCCCTCCTCCTGGCACTCCTCGTCGGCGTAGCCGGATACGTCGTGGCGGCGCGCCGGAACGAGGCACCCTGGGCCCGCTCCTACGGCGCATTCGTGAAGCTGGCGGCCGCCGTCCTCGGCATCCGGCTCGGCTTCGCCGTGTTCCTGGGATCCCCGATCCCGGGAACGCACCTCATCGTCACGCTCCCCGAAGTCCCCCTCCCCCACTGGGCCCAAGGCATCCGCATCGGTGGCCGCATCACCGCCGAGGGCCTGGTCTTCGCGCTGTACGACGGCCTGAAACTGGCCACGCTGCTCATCTGCGTGGGCGCGGCGAACGCCCTCGCCAACCCGGCGCGTCTGCTGAAGTCGCTGCCAGGAGCGCTGTACGAGGCGGGCGTCGCGGTGGTCGTCGCCCTGACCTTCGCCCCGAACCTGATCGCCGATGCACAGAGACTGCGCGCCGCCCGCAGGCTGCGCGGGCGCCCCGACCGGGGCCTGCGCGGCCTGCTGCATGTGGGACTCCCGGTCCTGGAGGGCGCGTTGGAGCGCTCGGTCGCCCTCGCGGCGGCGATGGACGCGCGCGGCTACGGCCGCACCGCCCAGGTCCCGCCCGCCGTCCGCCGCACCACCGCCGTACTGACGCTGGGCGGTCTGCTCGGCGTCTGCGCGGGCACGTACGGACTGCTGACCGCCGAGGGCGGCAGCTACGGCCTGCCGGTGCTGCTGGCCGGGCTGGCCGCGGCGCTCGGCGGCCTGTGGCTGGGCGGCCGCCGCTCGCTGCGGACGCGGTACCGGCCGGACGTGTGGGCCGCACGGGCGTGGCTGGTCGCGGGGTCGGGCGTGGCCGTGGCGACGCTGATGATCGTCGCCGCCTCGTACGATCCCGTGGCGCTGCGCCCGGGCGTCGTCCCCCTCGTGGCCCCCACCCTCCCGCTCTGGCCCGCGGCGGCGATCCTCCTCGGTCTCCTCCCGGCCTTCGTCGCCCCGATCCCCAAGGAGCCGTCATGATCCGCTTCGAGGATGTCTCCGTGACGTACGACGGTGCGGCCGAACCCACCGTCCGGGGCGTGGACTTCGAGGTGCCCGAGGGCGAACTGGTGCTGCTCGTGGGGCCCTCCGGGGTCGGCAAGTCGACGGTGCTGGGCGCGGTGAGCGGTCTCGTCCCGCACTTCACGGGCGGAACGCTGCGCGGCCGGGTCACGGTCGCCGGACGGGACACCCGCACCCACAAGCCGCGCGAACTCGCGGACGTGGTGGGCACGGTGGGCCAGGACCCGCTGTCCCACTTCGTGACCGACACCGTGGAGGACGAACTCGCGTACGGCATGGAGTCGTTGGGCCTCGCGCCGGACGTGATGCGCCGCCGGGTGGAGGAAACCCTGGACCTGCTGGGCCTGGCGGCGCTGCGCGACCGACCGATCGCCACGCTCTCCGGCGGTCAGCAGCAGCGGGTCGCCATCGGCTCGGTCCTCACCCCGCACCCGAAGGTCCTGGTCCTGGACGAGCCCACGTCCGCCCTGGACCCCGCCGCCGCGGAGGAGGTCCTCGCCGTCCTCCAGCGCCTCGTCCACGACCTCGGCACCACCGTCCTGATGGCCGAGCACCGTCTGGAACGCGTCATCCAGTACGCAGACCAGGTCGTCCTCCTCCCGTCCCCGGGCGCCGCACCGCTCCTCGGCACCCCCTCCGAGGTAATGGCCGTCTCCCCGGTGTACCCGCCGGTGGTGGACCTGGGCCGCCTCGCCGGCTGGTCCCCCCTCCCCCTGACGGTGCGCGACGCACGGCGGAGGGCGGGGGCGTTGCGGAAGCGGTTGGCCGAGGTAGCAGGCACAGCCCAGAGCACGGACTCAGAAGCAGGCGCAGCCCCGAGCACGGACTCAGAAGGAAGCGCAGCCCCGGGCGCAGAGGCAGAAGCAGCCGCAGGCGCGGGTCCGCGGGCCGCGGGGAGTCCGCGCGCCCATGCCGTTCCCGCTCCCCGTTCCCCCGCGCGCCCCCACTCCACGCCCCGCTTGTCCCGGCTCCTCCGCAGGGCCACCCCCACCGCTCCCGCTCCCGCCCCCGCGCAAACAGCCGTGGTCGAATCCCTCGCCGTCCGGCGCGGGCGCGTCGAGGCGCTCCGCCGTGTCGATCTCACCGCCGCCCCCGGCGAGACCATCGCGCTGATGGGCCGGAACGGCGCCGGGAAGTCCACCCTCCTCGGAGCGCTGGTCGGGTTGGTCGAGCCCGCAGCCGGATCCGTCCGGGTCGGCGGGGCGGTCCCGCACCGCACGGCGCCGCGCGAGCTCGTACGACGCGTGGGCCTCGTACCCCAGGAACCGCGGGATCTGCTGTACGCGGACACGGTGGCCGCCGAGTGCGAGGCCGCCGACCATGACGCGGGCGCCGAGCCGGGCACCTGCCGGGCTCTGGTGTCGGAGCTGCTGCCGGGGATCGCGGACGACACCCACCCCCGGGATCTGTCGGAGGGCCAGCGGCTGGCACTCGCGCTGGCCGTCGTGCTGACGGCCCGCCCCCCGCTGCTGCTCCTCGACGAGCCGACCCGCGGCCTCGACTACGCGGCGAAGGCCCGGCTGGTCACCGTGCTGCGCGGCCTGGCCGCCGAGGGCCACGCCATCGTCCTGGCCACCCACGACGTGGAACTCGCCGCCGACCTGGCCCACCGTGTGGTGATCCTCGCGGACGGCGAGATCGTCGCCGACGGCCCCACCGCCGAGGTGGTCGTCGCGTCCCCCTCCTTCGCCCCCCAGGTCACGAAGGTGCTGGCCCCCCAGCCATGGCTGACCGTCCCCCAGGTCCGCACGGCCCTGCGCGCGAACGAACCGGAGTCCCAGGAATGAGCGAGCCGACGGGCAAGCCCGCGCCTGTGAGCCGAACGGGCTCCGAGCCGACGGCCACACCCGCGCACGGCGCCGCAGCCGCGCCCGCCCCGGGGGCCCCGCAAGGCAGCCCCGCAGGCTCGCCCCAGCCCCCGTCGCACCCCCAAGCCAAAGCCATCCGCCTCGGCCCGCGGTCCATAGCCGCCCTCGTCCTGGTCAGTGCCACCGGTGTCGCCGGGTTCGTCTGGCCCCTGTTCGCGGGGCCGGGCTCGCAGGTCAGTGCGCATGCGCAGGATGCGCCGTGGTTGTTCGCGGGGCTGCTCGTGCTGCTCGTCGCCGTCGTGGCCGCGACGATCTCGGAGTCGGGGCTGGGGCCGAAGGCGGTTGCCATGCTCGGTGTGCTGGCGGCGACGGGAGCGGCGCTGCGGCCGATCGGGGCCGGGACCGCGGGCATCGAGCCGATGTTCTTTCTGATGGTGCTGAGCGGGCGGGTGCTCGGGCCGGGGTTCGGGTTCGTGCTCGGGTCGGTGACGATGTTCGCGTCGGCGCTGCTCACCGGCGGGGTCGGGCCGTGGATGCCGTTCCAGATGCTCGCCATGGGGTGGTTCACCATGGGCGCCGGGCTGCTGCCGGGCCCCGACCGGCTGCGCGGGCGGGCCGAGCTGGTGATGCTCGCCGCCTACGGCTTCCTCGCCGCCTTCGCGTACGGCACCGTCATGAACCTGGCCGGCTGGCCCTTCATGGACGCGCTGGCCTCGAACGTCGCCTTCGACCCGCACGACACCGTCCCCGGCAACCTGACCCGTTTCCTCGCGTACTGCCTGGCCACCTCGCTCGGCTGGGACCTGGGCCGGGCGGTCGTCACCGTCGTCCTGACCCTCACCCTCGGCGCGACCCTCCTCAAGGCGCTGCGCCGGGCCACCCGCAGGGCCGCTTTCGAGACCGCGGTCACATTCGACCCACCCGCTGCGTGATCCCGCGCGCACGGACCGTTGGGGGACGGGTGAAGCACCCCACATGACGCACGTCACCTACGAAGCGGAATCGTAGTCCACCTTGTCCGATATGTCCGTAGACATACCCCTTCTGACCTGCGGTTTGAGAGCCAGCTCACACGAGGGACTTTCCACCCCGATGCGGCCACAACTAGTAAAAGGGGTCATTGCGGACACGGTCCGAGCCTGTTTCTCTGGAGCAGTCGCCAGGCGCCGACGAGCCCACCCGGGCCGCGGCGCCCACGTATGCCAGAGCCACACACCACGTGGCCCCGACACACAACGACACCCTTGTCCCCGAAGAAAAGGTGCTCCGTGACCGTCTCCGTCATCCGCCGCGTCGTCGCCTCCCCGAAGAAGGTCCTC
>NZ_JBVHRI010000022.1:0-159661 GCF_055566975.1 Streptomyces sp. NPDC027189 | reverse complement strand
CTTGACGAAGCCGGTGTCGTCGAGGATGAGCACCCCGCCGTCCTCGCCGAGTTTCTCTGCGACGTATGTCTGCAGGTCGTCGCGGATGTCGTCGGTGTTCCAAGTTGCCCCGTTCAGCAGTCGCTGGAGGCCGTCGGGGGTGCGATGCCCGGCGTATTCGGCCAGCTGCCAGCCGTTCTTGCGGCCGACCGGGCCGAGCAGGGCGCGGATGTAGTCCCGCATCCGGCGTCGCAGGTCGGCGCGGCCGAAGTGGTGGCCGATGCGGAGGAAGAGGTCGTCGAGTTCACGGTCCCAGGTCACGTCCGCAAGGTCGTCGATCACGCTGGGAGGCTGCCCGGAACGCAGCCCGGCCAGTGCTCGATCCACTCGTTGGAGGGGCGGTCCGGCAAGACCGCCCCTGACGCATCATCAGCCAACTACACTCCGGACGACGCCTCTGACCAGGCCAGATAGCGAAACGCTGCTGGAGTATTAGTACTCCAGCCGTAGATCGTGATCTCGATGGTGAGGGGCGTCGAGGCGGCAGGTGTCCAGCGTGGATCATCTCGCCCGAGATCGCCCATGCCGTCGCGGGCGTCGGCTCCTTCTCCGTCT
The DNA here is from genome assembly GCF_055566975.1 of Streptomyces sp. NPDC027189. NCBI lineage: Bacteria > Bacillati > Actinomycetota > Actinomycetes > Kitasatosporales > Streptomycetaceae > Streptomyces > Streptomyces sp. NPDC027189. The sequence continues at coordinate 159,067 of NZ_JBVHRI010000022.1, read as the reverse complement.
ACCCGAGTTCACCGCGACGGAGGGCGTCCCTTATCTCGCTGAGCTTCGCGGTCGTTGCCGGGGTCCGCTCCTGTGCTTGTTCAGCGAGTCGGAGGGCATCGTCGATCTCGCTGAGCTTCCTGGAGGACAGGACGGCCGCCCGCTCTATCAGGTCGTCCCGGGACACGGTGGTCAGCCACGTGCACGGGGTGAAGCCTGGACGCGGGAACGCGAGCCGCAGCACGCCTTCGAGCGGCAGCCCTTCACCGGCGCCGACCGTCACTTCGATGCCCAGACCGCTGATGTCGAGGCCCGCCGGAGCGACGACCTGCATCACCTGGAACCCGGACGCGTCGTCTCCTGACAGCAGTACGACCAACCTCCGCTCGTCGAACTGGACCCACCAGACTTCGCCACGTTGCACAAGCCCTCCGATACACAGGACGGCAGGCAGACGCTGCGCGACCTGACGCGGTGTGGAGACGGGTGCGGCCACCGTTGATCATCGGTGTGTGAAGACAAACGATCATGCGGTGGCCGCAGGTCACAGCGTAGACCCTGCCTGCTGGCAGGAGGCGTTCGAGGGCCTGATGAGCCGGATAGCGGGACGCTTCACACGGGTCGAATCCCGACGCCGGGCCCGGAAGTTGGTACTCGGCCTGTTGTCGGACCTGCCGCGCAAGAACTGCTGGACCATCGCCGAGTGGGCCGGGGACAGGACCCCGGACGGCATGCAGCACCTGCTCGGGAGGGCGAAGTGGGATGCCGACCAGGTCCGCGACGAGGTGGGTGACTACGTGGTGGAGCATCTGCACGACGACGAGGCGGTGCTGGTGGTCGACGAGACCGGCGATGTGAAGAAAGGCACCGACACCGTTGGAGTCCAGCGGCAGTACACCGGCACCGCGGGCAGGATCGAGAACGCCCAGGTCGCCGTCTACCTGGTCTACGCCGGCCGCCGCGGGCACGCCGCAGTGGACCGGGAACTCTATGTTCCGCGTTCCTGGACCTCCGATCCCGACCGCTGCCGGGCCGCCGGCCTCGGTGACAATACGGAGTTCGACCAAGCCGGAGCTGGCCGCTCGCATGGTCACCCGATTCCTCGACGCCGGCCATCGGGCCGCCTGGGTCGCGGGAGACGAGGTCTACGGCGGCAACCCGAGGCTGCGCACCGCGCTGGAGGAACGCGGCACCGGCTACGTCCTCGCGGTGGCCTGCTCGCACGAAGTCACCACAGGCGCCGGGAGGTTTCGCGCCGACATGTTGGCCAGGAAGGTGCCCAAGAGGGCCTGGCAGAAGCTGTCCGCAGGGGCCGGAGCCAAGGGCCCCCGCTTCTACGACTGGGCCGTCATCGACCTCACCGATCCCCGGCCCGGGAGCCGGCAGCTGCTGATCCGCCGCAACCGCAGCACCGGCGAACGTGCCTACTACCGCTGCTACTCGCCTGCCGCAGTGCCGCTGACCACCCTGGTGCGCGTCGCTGGATCAAGGTGGCGGGTCGAGGAGTTTTTCCAGTCCGGCAAGGGCCTGGCGGCCCTGGACGAGCACCAGGTCCGCCGCTACCCGTCCTGGTCCCGCTGGGTCACCCTGGCCATGCTCGCGCATGCCTTCCTCGCTGTCCTCCGCGCGAACGAACACGAGGGTCATCCCTCGCCCGACGAGCTGATACCGCTCACTTGTGACGAGATCCAACGACTGTTCATCACGCTCGTCAACCGGACCGTCTTTGACCCTGTCCACCGACTTCGCTGGTCCGTCTGGCGACGCCGCCACCAAGCCCGATCCCAGACCAGCCACTACCGGCGTCAAGCCGCTCAAGCATGAAGATCACGATCTACGGCTGTAGTACTAAGCCGCAGGTCGCAGCGGTGATCGATAGCACGGCCGCAGGTCAGAAGTCCGGCCCCTCACTTCTTCGGCTACTGATCCCCGCCGAAGCTGATTGACGCCGACCAGGCATCATGAATAGGTGACCGTTCCATTCATTAACAACCATGGGGTGCTGGAGACCGGCGCCGAGCCTTGCCCGTGTTGTCGCCACATGACGCTCATCCATCGCGGCGGGTTCGAAATGTGCGAGGTATGTGGATGGGAGGACGACGGACAGGACGATCACGATGCGGACGTCATCCGTGGTGGTCCCAACGGTTCGATGAGTCTTACTGAAGCCCGCCGAAGGTTCCAGAGCCGTCGAGCTTGCGATGCTCGGTGCTCACCTTGTCGATGAAGCGACCAAAGTCATACAGCAGCGAAGTACAGCAACCGCGACGACCGTAGCCAGCTGTCATCAGGCTCGGATGACTGGCCGACGTGCCCAGCAGCCTTCAGCGACCGTCGTGCCCGTAGTTCTCATCGAGGGGCGGAGCCGTGCCACTGCCGTGCCACATAGGGCGGTCAGCCACGGTCAGCGACGGCTCGTCGCAGTCGACGTGCGCCGGTGAGCTGGGCTGGCGCTACTGCCGGGGTGACCAGGGCGTCCCCGTCGCAGGTCACAGCCGCCCTTACAAGGCAGGTGTCTTCGCAATGCACGAGCGCCCTCCCGGGCCGTCCTGGGGCCGTGGAAGGGCGCTCAACGATGACCCACGTCGACAACTGCCGACAGCTCGACAGCAGGTCAGGACGCTGATCGTTTAGGCGGCCGCAGGTCACGGCCGCCGATGAGCAGTTGCCGGCGTATTGATCGCGCCCGTCGCCTACGGCCCGCCGTCGAAGAAGCCGGACTTCAGGTCCGCGATGGTGGCGTCGAGTGGATGCCCGCTGACGATGAACGGTCCGCTCCAGGGCGCGCTGAGTGCGAAGAGCAACGCCAGGCTCAGCCCGACCACACTTGCAACACCTACGATCAGCAGTGACGTTCGCAGGCTGCTGCGGAAGACCAGTGCGCCGGAGTTCACGATCAAGGCCAGTCCGCTGACCACAAGCGTGACGACGTAGAGCGCGGGAACGTCGCGCGAGGCGGCCGCAACGCGGGCGCGACGACTACTGGTGACACCGTCCATGGAAACCACCAGCTCCGTGCCTGTCGGGGTTCCCACCTCGGGCCGGGCCGCCTCGGTGCGCACACTCCGCTCCAGCCGTGCGATCGCGCGAGCGGTGGCGGGGTCGTCACCGGACGCCGCTGCTGTAGCCTCCCACTCCCTGGCACGCGTGGTCTGCAAGTAGTCCAGCAGTGCCGCATGGATCGGCTCCGACTGAACTTGCGGACTTGTCGCCGCCCATGCCAGGCGGGAGGCCGCGGCCGCCTCGTCGCTCACCAACCCCTCGGCTGCGCGCAGGTAGCCGGCCTCGCTGGCCAGTGTGAGTGCCGCAAAGATCGCGAAGGCGGCGCCGAGTGTCGGCATCAGGGGCGTGGCGATCTGCGGCACCCGATCCCGTTCCTCGACCGGTACGAGCGCCCGGACGCCGACCCGCGCCACGGCCGCGACCAGTAAGGCAAGTAAGAGCCCGCCCACAACCAGCACCACCGCCGGCAGCGAGGTCAACCAGTTCACCACATCACCTTCAGTGCGCTACCGCGAGCGCCCCGCGGCGGCGGCACATCGGCCCCCGCGACTTGGAGCTCCTCGTCGATCACTTTCAATGAACGCTCCATGATCACAGGTTGAAGACCTTTGACACTCGCGACGCCCGGCACGGCATCTCGTTTCGTTGGCCAAACAGCCGAATACGGCCCAGACGAGGCTGTACTGACAACGGCCGCCGCGCCCGTCTCACTTTCCGTCTCATTCAGCCTCGTTCACCGTCGTTCAGCCGAGACCGGAAGCCGATCCCAATCCGGTGGCGAGCCGCCCATGAACGCAGGTGAACGCCCCCGTGCACACACCCACACCCAACCAGCACAGTTGGAAGGCGTGTTGGGGGCAACCCCTCACGAGTTCGAATCTCGTATCCTCCGCAGCCGCTGACCAGCGGGAACGAGGGCCCCGACCAGATCTGGGTCGGGGCCCTCGTCGTGCTGTGGTCTCAGTTTTGGTCTCAGTTGCCATGATCGGATGGGCGCGGACCTGGGCGAACGGCCTGCATCCGCCGGTGTCTCTGACACGCCCCGGCTGGGCGCCGCCCCGAATGTCCTCCCACAGCTCCCCCGGCAGCCACAGCGGTCGAGTAGCCCTGCTCCGCACGTAGTGCGGCCTCACCGCGCACACCGGTCGCCTACCTCTGCAGGCCCCAAGTGCCCTTCATGCGGGGCTGGCCACCACCGCCCGGGCTGCCACCAAAAACACGGATCGTACTGCTGGGTAGCAGCTTCAGGCGGCATGTCTCTCGAACGGGGAGGGACGCCTGGCCCGACCGCCGGCGTGGCGACTAGGAAAGCAAGGCAGACCCCACTTGCTGGCAGCCAACGTTTCCCAGCGAGGCCCTCCACCCGCGCTCCCCAAGGAGGAGAACGATCATGACCGCCGCAAGCCCCGAGGCATCAACGGCGACGCCGCCCCCAGACGGACAGTGCACCTCCACCGCTCCCACAGCTCTCGCCTCCGGACCCACCCCAGTCTCCTGGCAGCAGCTCCGCGCGATGAACGATTCGTACTGCGGCGTCATGACCCTGTTGGTCGAGGCCGGGATCGGCTTACACAAGCTCCTCAAGCGCGATGGCGGCTCGGACCTCAAGCTCGCTTACATGCTTCTCCAGGAGTTCGTGATCCGGCCCGTGGACGAACGCGCATCGGATGAGGCCGAGAACGAGGCGATCGCGTGACCACCGATATCGACCCCGACACACTTCCTCCGGACACCCTCGTCGCCGAGAACGGCCAGATCACCCCGATCGGGGAGCTGGTCATCGCGAAGATGGCCAAGGAACTGGCCGACGTCTGCCGACAGGCTGACGACCCGCAGGCCGCGCTCCAGGTGGTCCTGGAACTCATTCCCAAGCACATGGCGGAGATCGTCAGTCGGCGCACCAGCGTCGCCCCCAGCCCGCTGCGCACCGCCCTCACCGGCCTTGTCGGGTGCGAGTGTCTGGAGCGACGCCCCGGCCGCGACCCACTGACCGGCGATCGGATGGATGGCCAGCCGGACACCGACGACACCTGGTCCGACCGCCTGCCGTGCACCCAGCAGCATGGCCACACCGGCAACCACCGGGACGCCCTTGGGCGGAACTGGCGACGAGCGGAGATTTCGGCATGACGATCCTCACTCGTGAGTGCCTCTTCACCGTGTCCCTTCACATGCACCAGGGGGATGCCCAGCAGGCGAAGGCCGTCATGCTGCGCCGTGACGGGGACCGCTTCATCGCCGCCTACGACCCCGAGCGGGCCTCTCTCGACACGGCAGCCGTGCTCACCCGCCGCCTCCTCTCCTTCGAGCGCATCACCATCTCCGAGGTAATCCCCGAAGGCCACGACCCGGACGTGACGGCCTTGTACCGTGCTGCCTCGAAGCTGCTCCTAAACGTAGAGATCACCACTGGACCCCGGATCACGGAACCCGCGGTGAGGGTGCTCAGCCAGGACCCGACGCAGGCGACGTACTTCATCCCCGAGGACTGGGACCTGTCCGACGCCCTCGACAGACTGCCCGCCGCGTTCGCCGACGCCCGGCCGGAGGTGGCCCGAAACCTGAAGCGGATCGAGCAGGCAAAGAAGGACTCTGGTGGAAAGATCGACCACGCCCTCGACGTGATTGCCGTGCTAGTTCTGGAGACTGACAATCCGGCCGGCGTCTGGGACGAAGTGCTGCAGCTACTGCACCGGGTCCCCTCTGAACGGACGACGGCCACCGCCCCGGCCACTGCGGCCTGAGCTTCCATGCAGACGGCCCGGACCCGACAATTTCACCACCGGTTCCGGGCCGTAAAGGCCATGCGGCTCATACAGCCGGGCGCACCGAAGAGGCGGTCGGGCCTCTTTCACCAACGGGGCCAATCCGACCGATCGTGTCGGTGGCCTCTGCCATGCTTGGCCCACACCACCGGTAGTGAGAGAGCAGGGCTGAGTTGAGCATCCTGGGTAACTTCGTCTGGTCGATCGCTGATCAACTGCGAGGCGTCTACAGGCCGCACCAGTACGGCGGCATCATCCTCCCATTTCACGATCCTCCGACGCCTGGACTGCCTGCTCGAGCCCACCCGTGACGATGTCCGCGCCCTGTCCGAGAGGTTCGACGGTGGCGCCTTGGACGTCCAGGTCAAGCGCAAGACCGGCCTGACCTTCTACAACACCTCGCAGTACGACTTCGCCCGACTGCTTGAGGACCCCGAGGGCCTGCGCGCCAACCTGATCGACTACATCTCGCACTTCTCCGGCAACATCGACGTCTTCGAGCGCTTCGGCTTTGAGGCCGAGATCAACAGACTCGAAGAGAAGAACCGGCTGTACCTCATCGTCGCGAGGTTCGCAGAGGTCGATCTGCACCCGGACACCGTCCCGAACGCGGCGATGGGTGACCTGTAAGAGCACCTGATCTACAAGTTCGCGGAAGCCTCCAACGAGGAGGCTGGCGAGCACTACACACCACGCGACGCCATCCGTCTCATGGTCGACCTGCTGTTCGCGGAGGAAAACGAGGCCCTGCTGGAGCCCGGCACCATCCGTACGATCTACGACCCCACCGCCGGCACGGGCGGCATGCTCTCAGTGGCCGAAGAGCGCCTACTGGAGCGCAACAAGCAGGCACGCCTGCGCCTGTATGGGCAGGAGATCAACGACCTGTCCTACGCCATCTGCAAGTCCGACATGATCGGCAAGGGGCAGGACGTCGGCACCATCCGGCTCGGAGACACCCTGGCCGACGACAAGTTCTTCGACAAGACCTTCGACTTCTGTATGTCCAACCCGCCCTACGGCGTGGACTGGAAGGCGTCGAAGGACGCGGTCGAAAAGGAACACCGCGAGGGTGGTCCCAATGGCCGCTTCGCCTGGGATAGTGCGGCTGCAGAAGCGCCTCCGTAGGCTTCGGGACAGGTCACTGACGGGCGTTGACCTGGGGGTTCGGAAGGTCGTCCACGTTGACATGCTTGTTCGCAGGGCACCAGTGATTGTGGGATCTTCCCTGTCTGCCTCCGGCGAACTGGTGATCCGTCGACGTGGACCGCATTCACTCGCCCTGCCCCGTCGACCAGGTTTCACCGCTAGGGTCACCGCCCGAAGTCCTGGCAAGTTTCGGCAAGTTCCTGGCTTGAGGGCTCAGTCGCGGGCAAGCTCTGGCACAGAGATCGTTACCGGCATCCGAGGAGGACATCATGGCCCTGCGTAAGCTCGGCAAGGACCCGGAGAGTCCCAGTGGCGGCTCGCCCACCATCTACCTCGACGAGGAGAAGGACAGTTACCTGGTGCAGGGGTGGAAGGTGGAGGACGTCGAGCGCCTCGGCCAGATGGACATCCCTGGCCACGAGTCGGTGGTGGAGATCCCCCGGCGCATGGTGCAGTTCTTCCTGGAGGTGAAGAAGGATGACGAGGACCCCGACGTTTGAGGAGTTGTTCCGCGACTGCCAGGGGACGGCTGTCCATCTGGAGATGCGTGACGCCTACATGAAGTCGGACCCGGCCTTCATCGACTGGAAGGCCGGTGTGACCCTCGATCCCGCCGAGCGCTGGGCCGACTGGCACGCCATCGTCACGGAGGCGGCCTCGCGAGGCGTCGAGGTTCGACGTGCCCGCGTCGTTTCGACACCGGTCAGCGAGTACATCCGCTTCGAGTACGACGTGACGGACGGACTCAACATCGCCGCCGGCGAGAGCGTGCGGTGGCTCTCACGGCGCAACGCCACCGACATCGCGCTGCCGGGCAACGACTTCTGGCTGTTCGACTCCAGCCTCGTCCTCGTCAACCACTTCGACGGCGAGGGCGAGAACATGGAGGTCGAACTCACGGAGGACCCGGAGGTGGCGAAGCTTTGCGAGTCGGCCTTCGAGGCCGTGTGGAAGCGGGCGACGACACACGCAGAGTTCGACCTGGCCTGACAGTTCGAACATCACCCTCGCGCCGACATGACATCACCGTCTTCAAGCGTCCAGGAAGCCCGCAGGGCGCTCGGACAACGCATGGCCGAGATCCGGCGGGCAGCTGGCCTCACCAAGCGAGCGTTGGCCCAAAACCTGGGTTGGCATGAATCGAAGGCTTCGCGCTTCGAGAGCGGCGCCCGTTCGCCCTCGGAGCGCGACCTTCGCGATTGGTGTTCCGCGTGCGGCGCGGAGGGTGAGGCAGAGGATCTCGTCTCGACAGCCCGCGGAATTGAGGGCATGTATGTCGAGTGGCGCAAGATGGAGCGCCACGGACTCAAGTGGGCGCAGGAGTCCGTTGTCCCCCTGTGGGAACGTACTGAGCGTTTTCGTATTTACTCGCCCTGGCTCATTCCCGGGCCTGTGCAGACGGCCTCGTACATCACCGCCCTTCTGACGTCCATTCGTGAGCGCCGAGGACTCATCGACGATGTGCCGGCAGCCGTCAAGGTGCGCGTGGAGAAGCAACAGGTCGTCTACGGGAACCACACCTTCGCCATCCTCCTGGAGGAGAGCGTGCTGCGGTACCGCATCGGTGGCACCGCAGTGATGGCGGGCCAACTCGGCTATCTCCTCAGCGCCATGGCGCTCCCATCGGTGAGCATCGGCATCATTCCCCAGGACGCCGACCGTTCGGGGATCTGGCCCGTCGAGGGATTCTTCCTGTACGACGACGAGTTGGTGAATGTCGAATTGATCTCGGCACACCTCACCGTCGTCCAGAAGCACGAACTTGCCATGTATGCCAAGACGTTCAGCGAGCTGGCCGAACTTGCCGTCTACGGCCCCGCAGCGCGGGAACTCATCACCGCCGCCATCGAATCTCTAGGGTGAATGCCTGGCAAGTTCCGGCACACTCGTGGAGCCTTATCCAACTCCCTTCCTAGCTTTATAGGCACGGCTGACAGCGTGCTCCGGAGGGGCCAGTGATGACTGTGGCAAGTACGGGCAAGATGTTCGAGACGGCCGAGGACACTGAGGGCGACGACACCCCGCTCGACGTAGAGGCGATCTCCTCGCGAACGAACACCGTCCTCGGCCTGCGGATGGACACCACGACCCGCGCAGCGATGGACAGGCGGTTGCCGGCGATCGCTGGGGACCTGAACCGGTTGCTACGCGAGGACCTGGGCGCCGACAGATCCAGCGAGGTGAGAGACCTGCTCCGCAAGGGGACCAAGCTGGTCGACCTCACGAACCGACCGACCGCCGAGACGCCCACCTTCGGGACGTACCTCTACCTCCGCGATGTAGCCCTTCTGACGCGGCGCCTGCTGTGGATCTACGCCGAGCGGAACGGGCTGGATGCCCCGTGAGCGTCAGGGACGACCAGATCATCCGGGAACTCGCCCACTACCTCCACGAGCACCCCGCCGACAGGATGGCGCTGCTGCCGGTCTGCGACGCGGCCCGCGACCACTCGCGAACCGGCAACGACCAACAATGACCACGAGGGCGCGGGAGAGTGCCGCGCCCTCGCGGTGTGCCTTGCTTCGGGGCGAAGAGGTCGTGCCAGACGCGTGCCAGTCGTGCGGGGAACCACGGGGAACACTGGGGAGTGGCAGAGACGGCCAGGCGCCCAGGACACCATGTCCCTGCAGGTGAGCGAGGCAACCAGCCCCAGAACACCTCAGCTTCCCCAGCAGAGATGACCCGGCGCTGTTGGGTCAGGGCAGCGCCGAGCCGTTCGTCGGCGAGCTGGCGGCTGGGCTCGCCCGGTGTCGTTGGTCGGCCCACTGGCGGAGCTCCTCGTCACCGACATTCTCGATTGCCGCCAGCAGATCTTGCCTGGATTCCTCACCACGGTCGGAGGCTGGGAGCAACTGATAGCGGTTGATGGCTTTCCGTAGGCCCTCTCGTGACTGGGCCGCCAATACATAGCGTGGCCCATGGGCAAACACCTGCCGGAAACCGGTGAAGAACAACGCTCCGCCGGCGATCAGAGCTGTCAGCCACGCCGGAGCGTCGAGTCCCGCTGCCACCACGGTGGACGAGGAGGTGGCGAGGGCACCCAGCTCGGTCAGGCGGTGCCACATTCGAGCCGAGTTGCGCACCTGCTCGTAGAAGGCCAGTTCATCCTGGGCCAGCGCAAGCAACGGATCTGGGGCAGTGGCCCAAGGGGCGGCGTCTGGTGTCTGTCGGCGCATGGCCCCATGGTGTCCTCGCGACGCACGACACGGAACAGGTTGCCCGGAACCGGGCCGGCGAGATTCTTGGCCACACCGTGAACTGCCGCCCGCCCGGTGATGTGTGGAAGCCTGCCCGCCTCAGTTTCGGTTTCATTCAGCCGCGTTCACCGGTGTTCAGGCCAGGCCCGCGCCGGTTCTCGTCAGGACAGCTGACCCGGCGTGAACGCAGATGAACGGCCCCGCACGCGACCCAACACCCCACCAACAACTGTCAGGCAATCATCGACAAGTAGATAGGTCGCTGTGGCACCCCATCTTTGAGAGTGACTGAACAGGCCATACCGTGGTCGTGGCAGGACAGGGCCCCATCACAGGGCCGAAGAAGGTGCGGCCAAGTATGTCCGCCGCACGGCGGTGGGCACTCGCGGTGGGAGTGCGAAGTGACGCACACCGGGTCTCCCGACACCAGCAAGAGCAAGTTGATCATCGCGCTGATCTTTGCCATTGGGTTCGCTCTTGGGGCCCTCGTCTTCGCTGGCCTGGTGGCCACGGGGTCAGGTTTGAAAGACAGCCTTGCGACAGGTGCAACCACCTTCGTCGCCAGCACAACCTTGCTCTTGATGGCAGCCAAGGGGGCAAATCTCATCCATTGAGAGGAGGGCCCCAGAGCGATCCGGGGCCCTCCTCATGTAACAGGGCCAGTCACCGACCGGCGGGGTTGCATCTGCCCCCACTCACATGCCGGTGCCCCGCGTACGAGAACCGTACGCGGGGCACCGTGGTGTTCCGGGTCAGGCGACGACCTGGCCCTCGTGCAGCTTGCGGATGTCGTCCGCGTCGTAGCCGAGGTCGGCGAGCACCTCGTCGGTGTGCTCGCCGAGCAGCGGCGCACCCTTGATGTCGGGCTGGAAGCCGGAGAACTTGATCGGGCTGCCCACGGTCAGGTAGGTGCCGCGCTCCTTCTGCTCGACCTCGACGATCGTGCCGCTCTTGCGCATGTCGGGGTCCGCGGCGAGCTCCTTCATGCTGAGCACGGGCGCGCAGGGCACCTCGAACGTGCGCAGGATGTCGACCGCCTCGTACTTGGTCTTGTCGGCGAGCCACTTCTCGATCTCGCCGAAGATGTCCATGATGTGCGGCTGACGGGCAAGCGCGGTGGTGTACTCCGGGTCCGTGGCCCACTCGGGCCTGCCGATGGCCTCGCAGGTGCGCACCCAGTTCTGCTCCTGGATCGTGAAGTAGATGTAGGCGTTGGGGTCGGTCTCCCAGCCCTTGCACTTCAGGATCCAGCCCGGCTGGCCACCGCCGCCCGCGTTGCCGCCACGGGGCACCGCGTCGCCGAACTCCCCGTTCGGGTACTGCGGGTACTCCTCCAGGTAGCCGATCTTCTCCAGACGCTGCTGGTCGCGGAGCTTGACCCGGGTGAGGTTGAGTACGGCGTCCTGCATGGACACCGACACCTTCTGGCCGAGGCCGGTCGCGTTGCGCTGGATGATCGCGGTGAGCAGGCCGATCAGCAGGTGCATACCGCTGTTGCTGTCACCGAGGGCCGAGCCGCTGATGGTGGGCGGGCCGTCCCAGAAACCGGTGGTGGACGCCGCGCCGCCGGCGGCCTGGGCGACGTTCTCGTAGACCTTGAGGTCGTTCCACTTCGAGTCGTCGTTGAAGCCCTTGACCGAACCGAAGATCAGCCGCGGGTTCAGCTCGTGGATGTGGTCCCACCCAAGACCCATGCGGTCCATGGCGCCCGGCGCGAAGTTCTCCACCAGGATGTCCGCCTCGCGGATCAGCTTCTCCATGACCTCCTTGCCCTCGGCGGACTTGGTGTTGATGGCGAGCGAGCGCTTGTTGCTGTTCAGCATGGTGAAGTAGAGGGCGTCGAGGTCGGGGATGTCGCGCAGCTGACGGCGGGTCACGTCTCCGCCGTTGATGCGCTCGACCTTGATGACGTCGGCGCCGAACCAGGCGAGCATCTGGGTGCAAGCGGGACCGGCCTGGACCCCGGTGAAGTCGATCACCTTGATTCCGGCGAGCGGCTTTTCACTCATGTTGGTTTCCTTCTCGTGAATGATCTCGTGCGGGGCGGGACTTCGGGGTGAAGGCGCTCACTTCTTCGCCGGCGTGATGTTGCCGACGGTGATGCCCTTGGGGTTGAGGTGCGAGATGTGGCCGCTCTCGGTGCCGGCCGAGGGGTCGATCACGCAGTCGATGAGCGCCGGGCCGCCCGAGGCCAGCGCCTCGGTGAGAGCGGCGGTGACCTCGGCGGGCGTGGTCGCGCGGTAGCCCTTGCCGCCGAACGCCTCGATCATCAGGTCGTGGCGGGCGGCGAGCATGAGGGTCGTCGGAGACGGGGCGTCGTCGAGCGGATTGACGTCGTCGCCGCGGTAGACACCGCCGTTGTTCATGATGATCGTGACGACGGGCAGTTTGTAGCGGCAGATCGTCTCCAGCTCCATGCCGCTGAACCCGAAGGCGCTGTCGCCCTCCACGGCCACGACCGGTGCGCCGCTCTCGACGGCGGCGGCGATCGCGTAGCCCATGCCGATACCCATGACGCCCCAGGTGCCGCTGTCGAGGCGGTGGCGCGGTACGTGCATGTCGATCACGTTGCGCGCGATGTCCAGCGCGTTGGCGCCCTCGTTGACGAGGTAGGTCTCGGGGCGTGCGTGGATGACATCGCGTACGGCCTTCAGGGCGCCCATGAACTGCATGGGGTGCGGGTCGGCCTTGAGTCGCTCCGCCATCTTGGCCACGTTCTGCGCCGAACGTGCGCCCAGCTCCTCCCGCCAAGCGGCGGGGGCCGCGATCTGGCCGGGCTTGGTGCGTTCGGCGAGCGCATCGAGGACCGACTCGATGTCGCCGACGAGCGGGGCGGCGATGGGCTGGTTGCTGTCCATCTCCTTGGGCTCGATGTCCACCTGGATGAACCGCGCGTCGGGATTCCAGCTCGGTGCCTCGCCGTGGTTGAGCAGCCAGTTGAGGCGGGCGCCGACGAGCATCACGACGTCGGCCTTCTTCAGCGCCATCGAACGGGCGGTGGCCGCCGACTGCGGGTGGTCGTCGGGCAGCAGGCCCTTCGCCATCGACATCGGTACGTACGGGATGCCGGTGGACTCGATGAACTCACGGATCTTGGCATCGGCCTGCGCGTACGCGGCACCCTTGCCGAGCACCACCAACGGCCGCTCGGCGCCTGCCAGGAGCTCGATCGCGCGGTCCACGGCCTCCGGCGCGGGCAGTTGGCGCGGCGCGGGGTCGACGAGACGGCTCAGCGTTTTGGCGCCTGCCTCCGCGTCCATGATGGAGCCGAGCACCGCGGCGGGAATGTCGAGGTAGACGCCGCCGGGGCGCCCGGAGATCGCGGTGCGCAGCGCGCGGGCGATGCCCCGGCCGATGTCCTCCACCCGGCTCACCCGGTACGCGGCCTTGACGAACGGCTGCGCGGCGGCGAGCTGGTCCATCTCCTCGTAGTCGCCCTGCTTGAGGTCGACGAGGTGGCGCTCGCTGGAGCCGGAGATCTGGACCATCGGGAAGCAGTTGGTGGTCGCGTTCGCCAGCGCGACAAGCCCGTTGAGGAAGCCCGGTGCCGACACCGTCAGCGCCACGCCCGGCTTCTTCGTGAGGTAGCCGGCGGCCGCAGCCGCGTGTCCGGCGTTGCTCTCGTGACGGAAGCCGATGTAACGGATGCCCTGTGCCTGCGCGAGGCGGGCCAGGTCGGTGATCGGGATGCCGACCACCCCGTAGATGGTGTCGACGTCGTTCATCTTGAGCGCGTCGACGACCAGGTGGTACCCGTCGGTGAGCTCGGTCGGAACGTCGGCTGATGCCGCGGTCTCCATTGTCGAGGGGGCGGTCATGGTCCGAGGTCCTCCTTGGGCAGGTCATGCCGGTGCGGCTACTTCTCTCACCTTCCGCAGCACGCCCGCCCGCGTCCAAGACCCATCGACGACCAGCTGATAAACAGCATCTATCGATGGCTGGTGGAGGCGTCGCAACTCCATTGATAGACGGCTGCTATCGGCCGTTCGCCAGTACGTATTGGACGCACACCGCGCACCACCGCAGGCTCGCAGAGGACTGCTTCATCGGAGCAGAGGACTGCTTCGTCGGACTTGGCGCGAGGAGGTGGGGTCATGGCCGTTCCGGCCGCGGCATCCGTGCGCGACGCGAACCGGTACCGGCCCCCGGCGATCACGGGTCTCGTCGATCTCCTCGACCGGCAGGTGCGCGAACGTCCGCGCGCCCGGGCCCTCGTGGTCACCGGGGAGCGGGTGCAACTGTCCTACCGGGCCCTCGCGGCCCTGGCGGACGACGTGGCCGCCCGTCTCGGCGGCACGGGGCTGCACCGCGGTGACGCGGTCGGCCTGATCGGCGCCAACACCGCCGAGTTCGTCGTGGCGCTGCTCGGCGCGGCGCGCGCCGGTCTGGTGGTCGCTCCGCTGGACCCCGCACTGCCCGGGTCGCAACTGTCCGCCCGGCTCGAAGCGCTGGGCGCGCAAGCGGTCCTGCTCGGTCCGCCCGCGGCCGACGCCCCGCCCATCGCACCGGTGCGCGTTCCGGCCTGGGCTCTGCGCGTGGACGTCTCCCGTGCCGGGACGGCCGAGGTCGCGCTCGAAACCGGCGCGCGTGCGGTGCGCCATGTCCGGGGCGCGGCAGCCGAGCTCGTACCCGACGACGCCCTCGTCCTGTTCACCGCCGGGACCACGGACCTGGCCAAGATGGTCCCGCTGACCCACGCCAACGTGGCGGCGTCGGTGCGGAACATCTGCGCCACCTACGAGCTGGGTCCCGGCGACGCGACGGTCGCGGTGATGCCGTTCTTCCACGGCCACGGGCTGTTCGCGGCGCTCCTGGCCTCCCTGGCCAGCGGCGGCTGTGTGCTGCTGCCCGAGCGGGGACGGTTCTCGGCAGGTTCGTTCTGGGACGACATGCGCGCCGCGGCCGCCACCTGGTTCACCGCGGTCCCGACCATCCACGAGATCCTCCTGGACCGCGCGGAGGTCGACTACCCCGGCCCGCCGGTGCCGCCCCTGAAGTTCGTACGCAGTTGCAGTGCCCCTCTCAACACGGCCACGCAGCGGGCGCTGGAGCGCACGTTCGGCGCGCCGCTGCTGTCCGCGTACGGGATGACCGAGTCCACGCACCAGGCGACCAGCGAGCCGCTGCCGCAGCGGGGATCCCTGAAGCACGGGTCGGTCGGCCGGGCGACCGGAGTGGACCTTCGCGTCGTGGACCGGAACGGGCGCGTGTGCCCGGTCGGCGTCCAGGGCGAAGTGTGGGTGCACGGTCCCACCGTCGCCCGCGGGTACCTGGCCAATCCGGCCGAGACCGCGCACGGTTTCGCCGACGGGTGGCTGCGCACAGGTGACCTGGGCTCACTGGACAAGGACGGGTACCTGTCCCTCACCGGGCGCATCAAGAACCTCATCAACCGCGGTGGCGAGAAGATCTCGCCCGAGTACATCGAGGACGTCCTCGCCGGCTGCCCCGGAGTCTTCGAGGCGGCCGTGTTCGCCGTTCCCGACGCGACGTACGGGCAACGGGTCGGCGCCGCCGTGGTCGTCCGCGAGGGCGAGAGCATCGGAGCCGAGGAGATCCTGCAGTACTGCCGTGACCGGCTGGCCGTCTTCGAGGTGCCCGACCGGCTCGAACTCGTCGCCGCTCTGCCGCACACGGCCAAGGGAGGGCTGGACCGGCTGGCGGTGGAGGCGCGGTACGGGCAGCGGTGAGCGGGCGGGGCCCGCTCACCTCACGCGATGCTCGGTCGGCAGGGGCTGGCCGAAGAAGTCGTCCAGCGACAGGCCCGTCGCCGCGTTGACGAACGCCCGGGCGGCGACCGAGCCGGGGGTCGCCGCGTGGATCGCCACCGAGACCTGGGCCCCGGCCTCCGGGTCGACCAGAGGCAGCGCTCTCGTCCTGCCGATCACCGGCATCGCGCGCAACCAGGTGTGCGGCACGATGCTGGCCCATTCACCGCCGCCCACGTGCGCGTAGAGGGAGGCGATCGAGTCCGTCTCCACCTGCGGCGTCACCACGAACCCCTTCTCCGCGAACACGGTGTCGACGATCTGGCGGATCCGCATGTCGGGCGTCAGCAGCGCGAGCGGCAGCTGGGCCGCGTCCGCCCACGTCATGGTGGAGGCCTGGGACGTCAGCTGGTCGTCGGACACCAGCAGCATGTACCTCTCCTGGTACAGGGGTACGACCTGCAGGCCCTCCTGGTCGCCCGGGTCGAAGTGGGCGATCGCCACATCCAGCTCGAAGTCGCGCAGCTGGCGGTGGAGTTCCTTCGTCGACAAGCGGGAACGGACCTGCACCTTGGCCAGTGGGTGCGCCGCACAGAACGCGGCCACGGGAAGCGCCAGCGTCGTCGACGCCGTGGGGTCCGTGCCGAGCCGCAGCGTCCCCGTGATGCCCGACTGCACGGCGGCCACCTCGGCCTTGAACGCGTCCTGCTCGGCGAGGATCCGCTTGGCCCACACGACCAGGCGCTCGCCCTCCGGGGTGAGCCCCTGGTAGTTGTGCCCGCGGTTGATCAGCGTGACGTTCAACTCCCGCTCCAGCTTGGCGATCGCCGCCGAGAGCGCGGGCTGGGACACGTAGCAGGACTCCGCCGCCCGGGCGAAGTGCCGCTCTCTGGCCACCGCCACGAAGTATTCCAGCTGCCGGAACAGCATGACCGACTCCTCTCTTCCTGGGGCCGCGCCAGCGCTACGAACGGAAGAGCTGGATGCCGTGTGATCAGCCGAAGCCTACCCAGCGCGGCAACCGGCCCCCTTCTTCGGTAGCAGGTCAGCGCGCTAGGCGGGCACCGGCCCCTGGGCCCGCGTATCCGCCGTGGCGCGTCGCGCCAGGAGGTCGGTGGCGGCATGGACCGCGCGCAGCGTGGGCGCTTCGGCGCCGGAGATGTCGGCCATCTCCACCACCGCGGTCACGATGGCGTCGAGTTCCAGCTGCTTGCCGGCTTCGAGGTCCTGGAGCATCGAGGTCTTGTGGTGTCCCACCCCTTCGGCGCCGCGCAGCCGCTTCTCGATCGAGATGTCCGGGGTGCTGCCGACCCTGGCCGCGATGTCGAGGGTCTCTTCCATGAGCTGGGTGACCAGCCGCCGGGTGGGCGGGTGCCGGCAGATCTCGACCATCGTCGCCCGGGTGAGCGCGCTGATCGGATTGAAGGCGACATTGCCCATCAGCTTGATCCAGATGTCGTCGCGCAGATTCTGCTCCACCGGGCACTTCAGCCCGCCCGCGATCATGGCTTCGCTCAAGTCCGTACACCGTTGGGAGACCCCGCCCGCCGGCTCACCGATGGAGAACCGGGTGCCTTCCAGGTGCCGGATCACGCCCGGGGACTCGATGACCGTGGCGGGGTAGACCACACAGCCGATCGCCCGCTCGGGCGGCAGGACCTTGCTGGTATCGCCGCCCGGGTCGACCGCCTCGATCTGCCGCCCCTCGTAGGGACCGGCCAGTTTGTGGAAGTACCACCACGGAATGCCGTTCTGGCCGGCAACCACCGCGGTCCGGTCCCCCAGCAGCGGGGCGACCAGCGATCCGCTGGAGGGGTAGGCATGTGCCTTGAGCCCCAGGAACACGTAGTCCACGGCACCGATCTCGCTCGGGTCGTCCGTGGCGTGCGGCCGGGCCACGAAGTCCCCGCGCGGACTGTTCACCCGGACGCCGTGAGCACGTATCGCCCGCAGATGCTCACCGCGGGCGATCAGATGGACCTCGGCGCCACCACGGTGCAGTGCCGCTCCTACGTAGGCGCCGATCGCCCCGGCTCCCAGGACTGCGATCTTCATGGCGGCTCCTCTCGAAGGGAAAGTGATGAATACTGTATGCAGTATGCTGGCTGGATGTACAGTCCCTGGCGACGGGAGCCGCGGAGCCTTGTCATGGCGCAGGGCACATGGCGCCCGTCGCTCCGAGCGAAGGGGGTAACCGTGCTGATCGACACCCATGGCCGGATCGCCACCGATCTGCGGGTTTCGCTGACCGACCGGTGCAACTTGCGGTGCACGTACTGCATGCCCGAGGAGGGCCTGCGGTGGCTCGCCAAGCCGGAGTTGCTCACCGACGACGAGATCGTGCGACTGGTCTCCATCGCGGTCTCGGAACTGGGCGTCACCGAGGTCCGCTTCACCGGAGGTGAGCCGTTGCTCCGCCCCGGTCTGGTGAGCATCGTCGAGCGCTGCGCCGCCCTCGCCCCGCGCCCCAAGCTCTCGCTGACCACCAACGGCATCGGTCTCGCCCGTACCGCCGAGGCCCTGCGCACCGCGGGCCTGGACCGGGTCAACGTCTCCCTCGACACGCTGCGTCCCGAGGTCTTCCACACCCTCACCCGCCGCAACCGGCACCACGACGTCGTCGACGGGCTGGGCGCGGCCCGCGAAGCCGGACTCGTCCCGGTCAAGGTCAACTCGGTCCTCATGCGCGGCGTCAACGACGACGAGGCCCCCGACCTGCTCGGCTGGGCCCTTGAGCACGACTACGAGCTGCGCTTCATCGAGCAGATGCCATTGGACGCCCAACACGGCTGGCAGCGCGGCCACATGGTCACCGCCGCCGAGATCCTCGAAAAGCTTCGCGTCCGCTTCACCCTCACTCCCGAGGTCTCCTCGCTGCGTGGCTCGGCGCCCGCCGAGCGCTGGCTGGTCGACGGTGGCCCCGCCCGGGTCGGGGTGATCGCCTCGGTCACCCGGCCGTTCTGCCGTGCCTGCGACCGCACCCGGCTCACCGCCGACGGTCAGGTCCGCGACTGCCTGTTCGCCCGTGAGGAGTCCGACCTGCGCACGGCCCT
Organism: Streptomyces sp. NPDC027189; assembly: GCF_055566975.1. Lineage (NCBI taxonomy): Bacteria > Bacillati > Actinomycetota > Actinomycetes > Kitasatosporales > Streptomycetaceae > Streptomyces > Streptomyces sp. NPDC027189. The sequence goes on along the minus strand of NZ_JBVHRI010000022.1, from coordinate 140,213 downwards.
GCGCTCGGGTGCGCCCGATCAGGACATCGCCGAACGCTGGCGCGCCGCGATGTGGGGCAAGAAGGCCGGCTCCGGCCTCGACGACCCGTCCTTCCTCCAGCCCCGGCGCCCGATGTCCGCCATCGGCGGCTGACCACAAGGCCGGCCCCCCGCCCCGAGGCCGGACCGCTCAACCGGTCGTGTCGACACCGGTCAACTCGGCGCGACCACCGGCCTGTTGCCCGGCGCTCGGCTCGGGGCGCGGCCGTCCCGGCTGTCGCAGGAACAGCGTGATCGCCGCGGAGAGGAAGGCGATGCCTCCGGCCAGGCTGTAGCCGCCCGTGTAGCCCCAGGCACTGATCACCGAGGCGGCCAGACCGCCGCCGCCCACCCCGCCGACCAGCTTGGCGCTGTAGACCAGGCCGTAGTTCTGCGCGTTGTTGTTCTCCCCGAAGTAGTCGGGGACGAGCGCGGCGAACAGCGGGTAGAAAGCGCCGCCGCCGAATCCGTTCAGGAACGCGAAGAACAGGAAGAGGGGTTCATTGTGTGCCTGGCCCGACCAGAGGACGCCGAACTGCGCCACGCCTGCCACCAGCAGCACCAGGGTCAGCGTCTGCCGGCGGCCCAGGGTGTCGGACAGCCGGCCCACGGCAGCCCGGCCGACGCCGTTGACGACGGCGAGCACACCCGCCGAGGACGCGGCCACCAGCGGCCCGAAGCCCAGGCTCTTGGCGAACGGCACCTGGAAGTTGATGCCGAACAGCGACACCCCTCCGATGCACACCAGGGCGAACCACATCAGCGGCAGCTGCCCGGTCCTGATCGCTTCCATCGGCGTGAACTGGCGCGCCGCCGGCGGATTCTTCGCCAGCCGCCGGGCGACCCGGGCGGACCCCTCGGTCGTACGCCGGTTCAGCGGGTCCACGTCGTGCGGCCACCAGCTCTTCGGCGGGTCCTTGAAGAACATGCCGCAGGCGGCCACCGTGACGACCATGAACAGCGCGATCAGGTCGAGCACCAGCTCGAAGTTCCCGGGGTGGAACCAGTAGCTGAAGACGAAGATGAACGGCAGAGTGCCGTACGCGAAGCCACCGTTGACGAAGCCGGTGCGGGCACCCTTGTTGTCGGGATACCACTTGCCGACCATGTTGATGCAGGTCGCGTACACCAGGCCGGCGCCGGTGCCGCCCAGCACCGAGTAGCCGAAGATCACGACGGCGGGGTTCGCGAAATGGGCGAGTGATGCCATGCCCAGGCCGGAGAGAAGCGCGCCGGCGAGCATCGCGGCCCTGGCCGAGACAATCCCCTTCTCTCTCAGCCGCCCGGCGGGAAAAGCCACCCCCGCCTGGAAGACCGCCCAGACACCGGCGATCCAGAACGCCTCCGTGAGCGTCCAGCCGTGGGCGCTCTCCAGCGTCGACTCGGCGGAGCTGTAGCCGTACTCGAAGACGCTGATACCCATCATCGCGAACCACGGGAGCCAGACCATCCAGGCCCGGGGCCTGCCCAGGATCGACCGATCGGTCTCTCCGAGCCGGTACACCCGACCGTTCGCGTCGGTGACCTCCCGGCAGGAGGGGGGAGCCACCCGAGGCGTTGCTGACATGCGCGTCTTCCCTTGCCGTGAAAGAGCTTGCTGTGCGCTGCCTCCTTTCCCACCGGGATTGCATACGGTATGAGCCAGTGAATCCAGATGTCCATAGGTGAGGAATAAGAAATCGGGAGCCCGCGCTGCACGCGGGCCCCCTCCCGAAAGGCTTGCGCAAGCGCGTCAGCGCATCAGCTTCACCGCGGCGACCACCAGGGGGTCGAGGCCGTCCGCTCCGGCGTCGACGAACTCGTACAGGCGAGTGCGCATGCGCGGGTCCCAGAACCTGCCGATGTGGCCCGCGACCGCCTCGGCGGCCTGTTCCCCCGGCAGGTGTCCGAGGTTCGCGGCGATGTCGTTGGCCATCCGGCGTTCCGGAGGCACGGCGGCCGCCATCTCAGTCCACCACCGTGACCAGGTCGTCCGCCGCCGGCTCCGCTTCCCTCTGCTGGAGCGGGCGCGCGAGACCGACCTGCACGGCGGTCACCTTGTACTCCGGGCAGTTGGTCGCCCAGTCGGAGTTCTCCGTGGTCACCACGTTGGCGCCGGTCACGGGGTGGTGGAACGTGGTGTACACGACTCCGGTCGGCATCCGGTCGGAGATCTCCGCGCGCAGCGTCGTCTGCCCGACGCGGCTGGCCAGAGTGACCAGGTCACCGTCGGTGATGCCGCGCACCTCGGCGTCGTGCGGATGCAGCTCCAGGATGTCCTCGGGATGCCATGCGACATTGCCGGTACGGCGGGTCTGCGCGCCGACGTTGTACTGGCTGAGGATCCGCCCCGTGGTCAGGACCAGCGGGAAGCGCCGGGTGCTGCGCTCGTTCGTCGGCACGAAGGAGGTGACCACGAACTTGCCCTTGCCCCGGACGAACTCGTCCACGTGCATGACCGGCGTTCCTTCCGGGGCCGACTCGTTGCACGGCCACTGGACGCTGCCGAGCTTGTCCAGCACCTCGAAGGACACACCGGTGAAGGTGGGTGTGACCGAGGCGATCTCGTCCATGATCCGGCTCGGGTGGTCGTACGACATCGGGTAGCCCATGGCGGTGGCGATCTCACTCACGATCTGCCACTCGTGCTTGCCGGTCTTCGGCTTCATCACCGCGCGCACCCGGTTGATCCTGCGCTCGGCGTTGGTGAATGTGCCGTCCTTTTCCAGGAACGACGCGCCGGGCAGGAAGACGTGCGCGAACTTGGCCGTCTCGTTGAGGAACAGGTCCTGCACGACCACCAGTTCCATGGCTTCGAGCGCGGCGGTGACGTGCTTGAGGTTGGGGTCGGACTGGGCGATGTCCTCGCCGTGCACGAACAGACCGCGGAAGGTTCCGTCGATCGCCGCGTCGAACATGTTGGGGATGCGCAGTCCGGGCTCGGCCAGGATGGTGCCGCCCCAGAGGTTCTCGAACACGTTGCGCACGGCGTCGTCGGAGACGTGCCGGTAGCCGGGCAGTTCGTGCGGGAACGAGCCCATGTCGCAGGAGCCCTGCACGTTGTTCTGACCGCGCAACGGGTTCACCCCGACGCCGTCACGGCCGATGTTGCCGCACGCCATCGCGAGGTTGGCCATGCCCATGACCATGGTCGAGCCCTGGCTGTGCTCGGTGACACCAAGGCCGTAGTAGATGGCGCCGTTGGGTGCCTCCGCGTACAGCCGGGCCGCGGCCCGCAGCTCCTCGGCCGGCACCCCGGTGATCGCTTCGGCGACCTCGGGGCTGTTCTCCGGGCGGGCGATGAACTCCGCCCACTCGTCGAAGCCTTCGCACCGCTGGTCCACGAAGGACCGGTCGACCAGGCCCTCGGTGACCACCACGTGCGCCATGGCATTGACCACGGCGACGTTGGTGCTCGGCCTGAGCTGGAGGTGGTGCTGGGCCTCGATGTGCGGCGAGCGCACCAGGTCGATGCGGCGCGGGTCGACCACGATGAGCTTCGCGCCCTCGCGCAGCCGTCGCTTCATCCGGGAGGCGAACACCGGGTGCCCGTCCGTGGGGTTGGCCCCGATCACCATGATCACGTCGGCCTCGGCCACCGAACGGAAGTCCTGGGTGCCGGCCGACTCGCCGAAGGTCTGCTTGAGCCCGTATCCCGTCGGGGAGTGGCACACGCGGGCGCAGGTGTCGACGTTGTTGTTGCCGAAGGCCGCGCGCACCATCTTCTGGACGACGTAGACCTCTTCGTTCGTGCACCGCGACGAGGTGATGGCGCCGATCGAACTCGATCCGTACCGGTCCTGGATCTCGCGCATCCGCCGGGCGACCGTGCCGATCGCCTCGTCCCACTCGACCTCGCGCCACGGATCGGTGATCGTGTCACGGACCATGGGCTTGAGCACCCGGTCGGGGTGCGTGGCATAGCCGAAGGCGAACCGGCCCTTCACACAGGAGTGGCCCTCGTTCGCTCCACCGTCCTTGTACGGCGCCATCCGGACCAGTTCGTCGCCGCGCAGCTCGGCCTTGAACGAGCAGCCGACACCGCAGTACGCGCAGGTGGTGACCACCGAGCGGGTCGGCATGCCGAGTTCGACGACCGACTTCTCCTGCAGCGTCGAGGTCGGGCAGGCCTGCACGCAGGCCCCGCAGGAGACGCACTCGGAGTCCATGAAGGTCTCGCCGGCGCCGGCCGAGACCTTGGAGTCGAAGCCGCGCCCCTCGATGGTCAGCGCGAACGTGCCCTGCACCTCGCCACAGGCCCGCACACAGCGGGAGCAGGCGATGCACTTGGACGGATCGAAGTCGAAGTAGGGGTTCGACGTGTCCTTCTCGGCATCGAGGTGGTTCTCGCCCTCGTAGCCGTACCGGACCTGCCGCAGCCCGACCACGCCTGCCATGTCCTGCAGTTCGCAGTCGCCGTTGGCCGGACAGGTGAGGCAGTCCAGCGGATGGTCGGAGATGTAGAGCTCCATGACGCCCTGGCGGAGCTTCTCCACCTTCGGCGTCTGGGTGCTCACCTTCATCCCGTCGGCGCACGGTGTCGTGCAGGATGCCGGGGTGCCCCGCCGGCCGTCGATCTCCACCACGCACAGCCGACAGGAGCCGAACGGCTCCAGACTGTCGGTGGCGCACAGTTTGGGTATGTCGACCCCGGCCAGCGCGGCGGCGCGCATCACCGACGTGCCCTCCGGGACGGTCACCGGCAGCCCGTCCACCTCCACCGACACCGTGGCCTCGCCGGGCCGTTCCGGGGTGCCGAAGTCGGGTTCCTTGAGGAGTGTCATGCCGTGCCCTCCGTCCTCACGCCAGTCGCTTGTACGGGTTGGATCTCCAGGCTTCGACGCCCGCCGAGGAAATCGTCGGGGAAATGAGCGAGGGCGCTGCGTACGGGCATCGGTGTCAGCCCGCCCATCGCGCACAGCGAGCCATCGGTCATCAGGTCGCACAGATCCTCGAGCAGCGCCAGGTTCTCGTCCCGGTGCGTGCCGGCCACGATCTTGTCGATCACCTCGACGCCGCGCACCGAGCCGACCCGGCACGGTGTGCACTTGCCGCAGGACTCCTCGGCGCAGAACTCCATCGCGAAACGCGCCTGGGCGGCCATGTCGACGGTGTCGTCGAACACCACGATGCCGCCGTGGCCGACCATCGCTCCGGCCGCGGCGAAGGCCTCGTAGTCCATCGGCAGGTCGAACATCGACGTCGGCAGATAGGCGCCCAGCGGCCCGCCGACCTGCACCGTGCGCACGGGGCGTCCGGAGAAGGTCCCGCCGCCGTAGTCCTCGACCAGTTCACGCAGGGTGACACCGAACGCCGTCTCCACGATGCCGCCGTGCGCGATGTTGCCGCCGAGCTGGAAGACCTGGGTGCCGCGCGAGCGCTCGACGCCGAGTTCCTGGTACGCCTTCGCGCCGTCGGCGAGGACGACGGGCACGGTCGCCAGCGTGAGCACGTTGTTCACCACGGTCGGTTTGCCGAACAGGCCCTCGATCGCCGGGATCGGCGGCTTCGCGCGCACCATGCCGCGCTTGCCCTCCAGGCTCTCCAGCATGGAGGTCTCCTCGCCGCAGATGTACGCGCCGGCGCCGACGCGGATGTGCAGGTCGAAGTCGAGCGTGGAGCCGAGGATGCCCTTGCCGAGCCAGCCGTGCTCGCGGGCGATGTCGATCGCCGCGCGCATCGTGGCCACCGCGTCGGGGTACTCCGAGCGGATGTAGAGGTAGCCCTCGCTCGCCCCGACCGCGTGCGCGGCGATCGTCATGCCCTCGATGAGCAGGAACGGGTCGCCCTCCATGACCATGCGGTCGGCGAAGGTGCCGCTGTCGCCCTCGTCGGCGTTGCAGCAGACGAACTTCAGCTCGTCGGCGCAGTCGAGCACGGTCTTCCATTTGATGCCGGCCGGGAATCCCGCACCACCGCGGCCCCGCAGTCCGGATGCGGTGACCTCAGCGACCACGTCCGCGGGTGCGCGCTCCAGGGCGGCGCGCAGCCCCACCAGCCCGCCGTGCTCCAGATAGTCCCGCGTCGAGAGGGGGTCGGTCACCCCGACTCTGGCGAAGGTGACGCGCGTCTGCCGTGCCAGCCAGGGCAGTTCGTCCACGACGCCGAGCCGCAGCGGATGGTCGGCACCGTCGAGCATCCCGGCGGCCAGGAGTCCCTCCACGTCCGAGGGGGCCACCGGCCCGTAGCCGACGCGGCCCTGCGGCGTGACGACCTCGACCATCGGCTCCAGCCACAGCATGCCGCGCGATCCGTTGCGCACCACGTCGATGGCGAAGTCTCCACGCGTGGCCGCGCGTTGCAGTGCGTTCGCGACCTCGTCCGCGCCGACGGACCGGGCCGCCGAGTCGCGGGGGACGTAGACCGTCGCCGCGGAGTGCGAAGAGTTGTTCATGATGAAACCGTCCCGTTGAGGATCGAGCCCAGCCGGTCCGGGCCCACTCGTCCGTACAGCCGGCCGTTCGCCTCCACGGACGGCCCGAGTGCGCAGTTGCCGAGGCAGAAGACCTGCTCGACGGTCACCGAACCGTCCGCCGTCGTCTCGCCGAGGGTCAGTCCGGCCTCGCGGGCGTAGCCCACCAGGCCGTCGGCCCCGAGCGCCTCGCATGCCTCGGCACGGCAGATGCGCACCGTGGTGCGTCCCGCGGGCTCGCGGCGGAAGTCGTGGTAGAAGGTCACCACTCCGTGGACGTCCGACCGGGAGAGGTTGAACTCGTCGGCGAGCACCGGTATCGCCTCTTGCGGAACATGGCCCAACTCCGCCTGAACGGCGTGCAGTACGGGCAGTAGCGCACCGCGCTGGCCCCGGTGACCGGCCACCACCCTCCGGACCACGTCCTCGACCGTCACGTCACTCCCGCTGGTCGTCATGATCGCTCCGCCTTCCGTCACGCGGGTCCCCGGCGAGGGTTGCAGGAGACTGAGACACTACCCCATACAGGCTTCTGTATACAGAACTCCATCGCAAAGAAGGTCCCCCGATCCCGTGCGGGCACACGCCGAAGCGCGCGGCCCGACCGCGGCGTGCGCGCGCGGAACGCGGCCCGTTCCCGGGGTGTGCGCACGCGCGGAACACGGCCCGCCCCAGCGGTGCGCGCACCGTAGACGGTGCACCCAGGGGAATCCGCCGCCCACCAGGGCGTCACGACCGACCGCCCACGCCATCTTGCATACCAAAACCTGTATGCTGACACCGCCGTCGGCAACCCTCTCGGCGGCCACCACTTGGCAGAGCCGTCGGCCCTCGCGGACCCGGTGGCAGAACGGGGCAACCATGCGCGAGGCACTCACGGCCGCGGCATCCCGGCGCGTCACCCGCCCGGCACCACTGCGCCAGGCCGTGTACGACGCGCTGACCGAGCTGATCGTCAGCGGCTCGCTCAAGCCCGGCCAGCACCTGGTCGAGGCGGAGCTCGCCGAGCACCTCGGCGTCAGCCGCCAGCCGGTGCGCGAGGCCCTGCAGCGGCTGCAGACCGCCGGCTGGGTTGACCTGCGCCCCGCCCAGGGCGCCTTCGTCCACTCCCCCACCGAAGAAGAGGCCGCCCAACTCCTCGGCGTCCGCTCGGTACTGGAAACCTATTCGGCCCAGCTCGCCGCCCAGCACGCGAAGCCCGAAGACATCGAACGCCTCTGGGAGTTGCAGCAGGAAGGCGTCGACGCGCTCGCCGAGGGTGACGTCGAGCGCCTGGTCGGGGCCAACACCGCTCTGCACGCCTTCATCACCTCCGTGGCCGACAACGCCGTACTGGCCGAACTGATCTCACAGGTGGGCCAGAAGGTCCGCTGGTACTACACGCCCATCGCCAAACCCCGCGGCAAGGAAGCCTGGAACGAGCACAGCCAGCTCATCAAGGCCATCGCCAAGGGCGACGCGGACCGCGCGGGCGAGGTCATGCGCAAGCACACCGAGCGCACGACCGACTTCTACCTCAAGCAGATCGCCGCTGAGGCGAGCCGGGGCTGACCGAACGATCCGCCCTGCGGGCCGGGTTCACGACGAGGCGAGGGAATCGGCGGGGCGGCGAGCGGACCCGACGTCGACAGCCGGGGGACGGAGGGCCTCGGCGCCGGCGGCGGCCCGCAGTTCGAGCAGCCACGGCAGGACCGTGCGCTGCACGATGTCGAGTCCGCCACCGTCCCCGCCGAGCATCGCGTCGGCGGGAACCAGCACCGGGTCGGCGAAGACCGTGGATGTCGCACTGCCGTACGGCCCCGCACCGCCGGGCCGTGCCGGGACGAACAGGTCCGGGGCGTGTGCCGGAACCCCCCAGAGCGTCAGGCCGTCCGGTGCGGTGAGCGGCTGGGAGGACCAGACATAACTGTCGGCCTCTCCCGCCGCGACCACTTGGTGTTTGCGGGCGTGCAGGGCGACCACGTCACCGGAGCGGGCGGCAATGGAGCGCGAGACGAGGAGCTGAGCCTCCACCCCCTGCTCACCGGTGACGTCCTCCGCCAGGGCGAGGCTGCCGAGGTGACGTCCGGCGGCGATCTCGCCGCGCAGCCAGGGGCTGCCGTACGACTCGATGACGGCGACGGCCGCGTAGTGGGACTGGAGCACGGCCGCCGTCGCCGGGCAGACGCCCGCGATCCGCGCCACCACCTCGACGGCTTCCGGCAGACCCCTTCCGCCACCGCCGAATTCGGTGGAGACGGTGAGCCCCAGCAGCCCGGCGCGACCGAGGGCCGTCACGGCGCCGCGGGGGAACTTGCCCTTCTTGCCGGTCACTTCGGCCGAGGGCGCGATGACACTGGTCAGGACTTCGGAGAGAGCGGTGCGGTACGACACGGGGTGACCCCCTCGGGAGCGGTTGCTGGTCCGCTGTCAGGCGGCGGGGATGATTGCATACAGTATTCTGCATCCCCTTCATGGCGCCAGAGGTGCGGCAAGGTAATTTCCGCAACTTCGCACGGCAGGTCACCTACCAGAGTGGCTATTGCATACTAAACTCAGTATCCCGAAGCCGATGGTTTGGCGACAGCAGTCAAACGAGGGAGAGGGCCCATGCCCGAGACACCCACCGTGGCAGCCCGCGGCCCGATCATCCGGCCCGCCCCGCTGCGTCAGGCCGTCTACGACGCCCTGACCGAACTGATCATCAACGGTTCCCTCACACCCGGCCAGCACCTCGTCGAGGCCGAGCTCGCCGAAAGACTCGGCGTCAGCCGCCAGCCGATACGCGAAGCGCTCCAGCGGCTGCACACCGCCGGCTGGGTCGACCTGCGCCCCGCCCAGGGCGCCTTCGTCCACTCCCCCACCACGGAGGAATGCGCCCAGCTCCTCAGCGTCCGGGCCGTCCTCGAAACCCACTCCGCACACGGCGCCGCCCAACACGCCACACCCCACGACGTGGCCCGGCTGTGGGAACTGCAGGAGACCGGCCTCACCGCTCTCGCGGCCGGCGACGCCCGGGCCATCGTGGAGGCCAACGCCGCCCTGCACGCCTACATCACCCATCTCTCCCGCAACGCGGTCCTCGCCGAGCTCATCCCCCAGGTGGACCGTCGCGTGCGCTGGTACTACATGCCCATCGCCAAGCCCCGCGGTACCGACGCCTGGAGCGAGCACGCCCGGATCATCGAGGCCATCGCCGACGGCGACCCCGACCGCGCCGAAGAGCTCATGCGCCGGCACACCCGCAACACCACCGACTTCTACTGCAAGCAGATCGCCGCGGTGGCCGGCCGCAGCGCCTGACCACGGGGGCGGAGCTCAGGGGCGCCTGGCCGCAGAGACAGGGGGCTCAGGCGCCCGACGACCGAGGCCGAGGCTCAGGGCCGCGGGTCGATCTCCCGCAGCAGCCCCGACGACACGTCGAAGACGAAGCCGCGCACATCGTCGGTGTGCGGCAGGAACGGCGAGGTGCGCACCCGTTGCATCGACTGCCGTACGTCCTGGTCGACGTCCGCGAAGGCCTCCACCGCCCAGGCGGGCCGCTGGCCGACCTCCATCTCGAGTTCGTGCCGGAAGCCCTCGGTCAGGCTCTGCAGACCGCAGCCGGTGTGGTGGATGAGTATGACGCTGCGGGTGCCGAGCGCACGCTGACTGATCGTCAGGGAGCGGATCGTGTCGTCGGTGACCACACCGCCCGCGTTGCGGACGGTGTGACAGTCGCCCAACTGCAGGCCGAGCGCGGCGTGCAGGTCGATGCGGGCGTCCATACAGGCCACGACGGCCACCCGCTGGACCGGGCGGGCGTCCATGCCCGGGTCGACGAATCCGGCGGCATAGGCGCGGTTGGACTGCACGAGACGGTCGATGACCGTCTCGGTGCCGGGCGCACTGCTGGTGGGCTGGGCGAAACGGGACACTGGTGTCGACATGCTGGGCTACCTCACTCCGGTCGAGTTCGAACCGCCTGCCGGGCATGGGGGATGCATACAGTATGGGGTAGTCAGTATTCTGGATCTCGCTCGACACGTTGTCCAGGGTCCACGCGAGGCTTTCCCCCTGTTTCAGCCCACGGCCAGGGCGAGCTCCAGGCGGACCACGACACCCTTCGACGTGGGCGTGTTGCTGATGTCGGCCACGCTGTCCAACGGCACCAGGACGTTGGTCTCGGGGTAATAGGCCGCGGCGGAACCGGGAGTGGTGGGATAGGCGACCACCCGGAACTTCTCCGCGCGGCGCTCCACGCCGTCACGCCAGACGCTCACCAGGTCCACCTCGCTGCGGTCGGCGAGCCCGAGTGCCTCCAGGTCGACCGGGTTCACGAGCACCACACGGCGGGCGTTGTGGATGCCTCGGTAGCGGTCGTTCATGGCGTACGGAACGGTGTTCCACTGGTCGTGGGAGCGCAGGGTCTGCAAGAGGAGATGGCCCTTGGGGACGTGCAGCATCTCGAAGTCGTTGCGGGTGAAGACGGCCTTGCCGCTCAGGGTCGGGAAGACCCCCTCGTTGACCGGGTTGGGCAGCCGGAAGCCGCCGGGCCGGGCCACCCGGGCGTTGAAGTCCTCGAAGCCCGGCACGACCCGGGAGATACGGTCCCGGATCGTTCCGTAATCCGCCTCGAACTTCTCCCAGGGGATGGACGGGCGGTCGCCCAGGGTTCGCCGGGCCAGCCGCGAGATGATCGCGACTTCGCTGAGCAGGTGCGGGGAGGCCGGATGCAGGCGGCCACGTGAGGCGTGCACCTCGCTCATGGAGTCCTCGACGGTGATGAACTGCTCCCCGCCCGCCTGGATGTCGCGGTCGCTGCGGCCGAGCGTCGGCAGGATCAGCGCGGCCTCGCCGCAGACGGTGTGGGAGCGGTTGAGTTTGGTGGAGATGTGGGCGGTGAGCCGGCACCGCCGCATGGCCCGTTCGGTGACCTCGCTGTCGGGCGTGGCCCGGATGAAGTTCCCCGCGACGCCGACGAAGACCTTGGCGTCGCCGTCACGCATGGCCCGGATGGCATCCACCGAGTCCAGGCCGTGCCGGGTGGGCGGGGTGAAGGCGAACTCGCGCTCGAGGGCATCCAGGAAACTCTGCGGCATCCGTTCCCAGATGCCCATGGTCCGGTCGCCCTGCACATTGCTGTGGCCGCGCACCGGGCACACACCCGCCCCGGGCCTGCCGATGTTGCCGCGCAGCATGAGGAAGTTGACGACCTCACGGATGGTGGGAACGGCGTGCTTGTGCTGCGTCAGCCCCATCGCCCAGCAGACGATGATGTTCTCGCTCCGCAGCACCCGCTCGCCCACCGCCTCGATCTCTTCGCGGGTCAGCCCGGTGGCGTCGAGGATGTCGTCCCAGGAGGCCTTGCGGGCCTGCTCGACGAAGTCCTCGAACCCCGTCGTGTGCGCCTCGATGAACCCGTGGTCCAGCACCGCTCCCGGACTGGCGTCCTCGGCCTCCAGCAGCAGCAGGTTCAGTGCCTGGAAGAGCGCGAGGTCGCCACCGGGGCGGATCTGCAGGAACTGGTCGGCGATGGCGGTGCCGCGACCGACGATTCCGCGGGCCTTCTGCGGGTGCTTGAACCGGATCAGCCCGGCCTCGGGCAGCGGGTTCACGGCGACGATGTGCCCGCCGTTGCGCTTGGTCTCCTCCAGGGCGGAGAGCATCCGCGGATGATTGGTCCCCGGGTTCTGGCCCACCACGAAGATGAGGTCGCAGTGGTGGATGTCGTCCAGGCTCACGCTGCCCTTGCCGATGCCCAGCGTCTCCTGCAGTGCCGAGCCGCTGGACTCGTGGCACATGTTGCTGCAGTCGGGCAGGTTGTTCGTGCCGTAGGCCCGGGCGAACAACTGAAGGAGGAAGGCGGCCTCGTTGTTGAGCCGGCCCGAAGTGTAGAAGAGGGCCTCGTCGGGCGAGTCGAGCCGGCGCAGTTCCTCGGCGAGCAGAGCGAGCGCGTCGTCCCAGCCGATCGGCTCGTAGTGGTCCGCACCGGGCCGCTTGACCATGGGTTCGGTCAGCCGGCCCTGCTGGTTGAGCCAGTAGTCGGACTTCGCCGCGAGCTCCGAGACGGAGTGCTCCCGGAAGAAGTCCGCGGTGACCCGGCGCGAGGTCGCCTCGTCGTTGATGTGCTTGGCGCCGTTCTCGCAGTACTCGTTCTTGGCACGGTGCCCCGGAGCGGGTTCCGGCCAAGCGCAGCCGGGGCAGTCGAAACCCTTGGCCTGGTTGATGTTCAGCAGGGTCAGCGCCGTCCGCCGGACCGACGTCTGGCCGAGCGAGTACTGCATGGCGTGCGTCACCGCGGGCAGTCCGGTCGCCCAGGTCTTGGGCGGGGTGACCTCCAGAAGGTCTTCCGGGTCTTCGATGTTGCTCATGATCTGGCCTGTGCCTTTCTACCGCTCCCGCGCGTATGACGGATCCGGCGCCGCGGCCGCCCGGAGATCAGCTTCGGACAGGCCGCGAAAGGTAGTCAAAGAGAGAACAACTTCCACGTGATAGACGCCGTCTATCAATCGCCGCCCATCGAGCCGGGAGTGGGAAACGCAGGCCGTCCCGGGCGCGGCGGCTGAAGCCGGGCCCGGGACGGAGTGGAGGTGCGGCACGAGCCGCTGTCGGTCAGATCACTCCGTGCGCCTTGAGCAGTGGCAACTCGTCGTGGGACAGGCCGAGTTCGCCGAGGAAGATCTCCTCGTTGTGTTCGCCGAGCAGCGGGGACCGTTCGATCTCGACCGGGGAGTCGGACAGTTTCAGCGGATTGCCGACCGTGATGTACGTGCCGCGCTCGGGGTGCTCGACCTCGACAACGATCTCGTTGGCGACCAGCGACTCGTCCTCGATGATCTCCTTGGTGGACAGGACGGGCCCGCACGGGATGTTGTGGGTGTTGAGCGCCTCCAGCACCTGCCACTTGGGGAGGGTGCTGGTCCACTCCTCGATGAGCTGGAACATCTTGCCGAGCTTGGGCAGTCGGGCCTCGGGGGTGGACCACTCGGGGTCCTCGGCCAGCTCGGGCCTGCCGATGAGTTCACTGATCGGTTCCCAGCCGACGGGCTGCACGATGACGTACACGTAGTCGTTCGGGCCGCCCGGAGCGCACTTGACCGCCCAGCCGGGCTGACCGCCGCCGGAGGCGTTCCCGGACCTGGGAACCTCGTCACCGAAGTCCTCGTTGGGGAACTCCGCGAGCGGCCCGTGCGTGAGCCGCTGCTGATCGCGCAGCTTCACCCGGCAGAGGTTGAGCACGGCGTGCTGCATCGCGACGTTCACGCGCTGGCCGCGGCCGGTACTGGTGCGCTGGAGAAGAGCGGCGAGGATGCCGGCGACGGCATGCATACCCGTGCCCGAGTCACCGATCTGGGCCCCCGTCGCCAGCGGTGGCCCGTCCTCGAAGCCGGTGGTCGACATCGACCCGCCCATGGCCTGTGCGACGACCTCGTACGCCTTGAAGTTGGTGTACGGGCCGTCCCCGAACCCCTTGATGGAGGCATAGACGATACGAGGGTTGATCTCGCGGATCCGGTCCCAGGTGAAGCCCATGCGGTCGACCGCGCCCGGGGCGAAGTTCTCCACCATGACGTCGGAGCGGCGGATCAGCTCGGTGAGGATCTCCTTGCCGCGCCCGGTCTTGGTGTTGAGGGTGACGCTGCGCTTGTTGCTGTTGAGCATCGTGAAGTAGAGGGAGTCGACGTCCGGGATGTCCCGCAGCTGCTTGCGGGTGATGTCACCGCTCGGCGCCTCCACCTTGACCACATCGGCGCCGAGCCACGCGAGGATCTGCGTCGCGGACGGGCCGGACTGTACATGCGTCATATCGAGGACGCGCACGCCCTCAAGAGCCTTCGTCATGATCGCCACCTCACGTATACGTAGCCGTCGTGCCCGACTCCATACTGTAGATTGCATACCGTATGGGGTTGCTCTCATGGTTGCGGCAGACGCAAAGGATGTCCAGGGGGCGCCTGGAAGATTTCGCCTCCCCGCTCAATCAGCCGTACGGTCGCGCCGCTGCTCGGGGCGGGCGGGCGCGATGATGGTCGCGGCGGCTCCCGAAGGTGCGAGGCTCTCCTCGCCCAGGACCTGGCAGCGCGCCAGTCCGTGGCGCGACCACAACGCCGCCGTCCACGCGCACAGCAGCGCGTCGATGAGGTCCTCGCGGTGCTTGTAGTCTCCCGACGCCACAGGCGTGGGTTCGTCCATCAGCCGGCCCGACACCGAGTGGGAGGCGAGCACGAGGGGCGGATCGGCTGTGGCCAGGCCCGCCATGCGCGCGATCAGCCGGTCGCACTCCCCCGCGCGTACCGCTCGCCACTGGGCCTGCGGCACGCGCGCGGGCCGGCGTTTGTATGTGGGGCGCTCCCGGTCATAGCCCAACTCGGCCGCTCCGACCAGGGTTGTGTACGGGTAGCACTCGGACAGGACCAGGCCGCTCGTCGGTGGCCCGGCCCTGCCGTCGTCGTACACCCAGCCCGTTGCCCGCAAGCTTTCACGCAGGAGCACCCCCGCCAGCCGGGGAGAGGTCTGGTTGGTGCTGTTGGCGCTCACCTTCCAGCGTCCGTACCGCCGGCCGACCTCCCGCTCGCACGGCCGCTGACCGGTCGGGTTGTCGACGACCAAGGGCGCGTCGACGAAGCACAGGGACGCTCCGTCCACGGCCACCCCGTCGAGCCAGGACATCGTCTCCTCGAGCCCGCGGGTCCAGCCGCAGTCGATCACCTCACCCGATCCGTCGATGACGGCGACGCCCGTCTCATTGGGTTTGGTTCGGGGTCCACCCGGCGCCCATGCGAGGTCGATACCGATGAACCGGTCAATGGCCATGCGTCGGTAGTACCAGAGAAGTCGGTAGCACCGGAGAAGCGGCCGGCGGCGACGGGGCCGACGGCTCGCACCGCGGATGCGGCGGCGCTCCGGCGGCTCGGTCGCGGGTGCGCCGCCGCCCTGCGGGTCTACGGCGTTCCTCGGAGATCCGGCGCGGCCCGGCCCGAGTCGTACCGGGGTACTACCGGCTTCCGTTCATTGACCCCTTCGGTACCACGAATCGCGGCCCGCGGGCTCTTAGCGTTCCCTGTGAGAAAGCCCGGAGCGGGCGGCACAAGAACGCGAGGGAAGAACGATGATCGAGGCACATCAGCTGACGAAGCGGTACGGCGAGAAGACGGCGGTCGATCAGCTGGACTTCGTCGTCAAGCCCGGCACGGTCACCGGCTTCCTGGGCCCGAACGGCGCGGGCAAGTCCACCACCATGCGGATGATCGTCGGGCTGGACGCACCGTCCAGCGGCAGTGTGTCCGTCAACGGCAGGCGCTATGCCCAGCACAGCGCGCCGCTGCAGGAGGTCGGCGCGCTGTTGGAGGCCAAGTCGATCCACCCGGGCCGGTCCGCGTTCGACCACCTGATGGTGCAGGCCCACACCCACGGCATTCCGCGCCGCCGGGTGGACGAGGTCATCGAGCTCACCGGCCTGCGGTCCGTGGCCAAGAAGCGCGCGGGCGCGTTCTCCCTCGGGATGGGCCAGCGGCTGGGCATCGCCGCCGCACTCCTCGGCGACCCGGCCACCATCATGCTCGACGAGCCGGTCAACGGTCTCGACCCCGAGGGCGTGCTGTGGATCCGCAACCTGCTGACCGGGCTCGCGGCGGACGGCCGTACCGTCTTCGTCTCCTCGCATCTGATGAGTGAGATGGCGCTGGTCGCCGACCACCTGATCATCGTCGGACGCGGCCGCCTGCTGGCCGACACCACCGTGCAGGACCTGATCCGCACGGCCGGCGGAGACACCGTGACCGTGGCGTCCGACCAGCCCGCCCGGCTGCGTGAGGTGCTCGCCGGCCCCGGCGTCGAGATCACCGGCGAGGTCGGCTCCGAGGAGCTGCACGTGACCGGCCTGTCCGCTCGTGCCATCGGTCTCAAGGCCGCCGAGCACGGCATCCCGCTGTTCGAGCTCAGCTCCAGGGCCGTCTCCCTGGAGCAGGCGTTCATGGACCTGACCCGCGACGCCGTCGAGTACCACGCCACCGCCACCGTCGAGACCCCCGGGAGGGCGGCATGACCACCACCATGACCGTGACCAACAGCTCCGCGCCCAGCCCGGTGCAGACGACGCGTCCGCAGTACAAGGTCACCGGACGTCGCGTCCTGCGCTCCGAATGGGCCAAGCTGTGGTCCCTTCGCTCCACCTGGATCACCCTCGGTCTGGGGCTGCTGTTCCTGGTCGCGTTCGGCGTGATCGCTGCCGCGCACTACAAGTCCGAGCTCAACTCCGGTCGTCCCCTGCGACCGGACGACGCCGGCGCCACCGCGCTCAGCCTCTCCCTGTTCGGCACGAACTTCGCGCAACTGGCCCTCGGTGTCCTGGGCGTGCTGGTCACCGCGGGCGAGTACTCCACCGGCATGATCCGCTCCACGCTGGCCGCGGTCCCGCGCCGCCTGCCGGTGCTGTGGTCCAAGTCGGCGGTGTTCGGCCTGGTCGCGCTGGGGGTCTCCCTCATCGGCGTCGTCGTCGTGTTCCCGATCGCGAGCGGCATCGTCTCCGGCACGCCCGCCGCCCTCACGTTCTCCCACTCCGGCGTCGTACGCAGCCTGCTGGGCGCCGGTCTCTACCTCGGCCTGGTCGGTGTGATCGGCACCGCTCTGGGCGCGCTGCTCCGCTCGGTCGCCGGCGGCATCTCGGTCCTGGTCGCCTCGCTGATGCTGGTCCCCGGCCTGATCTCGCTGCTGCCCAGCTCGTGGCAGGACAACATCAGCCCGTACCTGCCCAGCAACGCCGGCGAGTCGATGTTCGCGCTGACCCACGACTCGACGGCCCTGTCGCCCACGACCGGGCTCGTGGTCTTCCTCGGCTGGACCGCGCTGGCGCTGGCGGGCGCGGCCTACCGCCTCGTACGCACGGATGCCTGACGCGTACCGCCTCGCACGCGGGGGCTCCTGACGCCTTCCCGCCTCGCACGCGGGGACGCCTGACGCCTTCCGGCCTCGGGACCCGGTGCGGCGCCCGACCCGGTGATACGGACCGGGTGCCGCGCCGGGTCACCGGGCGAGCGCCGTGCCGGGTCACCGGGTCGGGTGCCGTGCCGGTCGGCCGCTCCGACGCGCCGTGCGGACGGACCCACAATGGACAGGTGACAGCCACGAGCCCGGACCAGTGACAGCCATGAGCATCGACGACAGCGCCCACCCGGGGGTACTTCCCGACCCGCCGTCCGTGGAGGCGGACCTCCCCTGGAACCACCCCCTGGCCAGTGCGCTGACCCGCCTCGGCCGATGGCTCAAGCAGGGCGACCGGAACCACCCGTGGATCCTGGACGCCGGCGTGATCGCTGTCGTGGTGCTGATGTTCTGCGTGCCGGACCTGGTGCACGACGACGAGGGCCGACGACGCGCCTTCGACACCAACTTCACTCATCTGCCCTGGCCGACGACGCTCGCGCTGCAGGCCGGACTGGTACTGCCCCTGCTGTGGCGGCGCAGAAAGCCGTCCCTCGCCTTCGCCGTGATCGCCGCGGTGTTCTTCCTCCAGCTGGCCCTGGGCGTCTGGCTGCGCGCCGACGTCGCCCTGCTGATCGCCCTCTACAGCCTGGTGCTGCACGGACAGCTCCGGCGACTGCCCGTGGCCTGCGCCGTCACCGCAGCCGCCCTGGGCCTGCTCACGCTCCGGCTGCCGCCCGAAGTATCCGTCCTGGACGCACTGTTCTTCCTGTTCAGCACCATCACCGCGGCGGTCGCGCTCGGACTGGCGGTACGGATCCGGCGCGCCCAGCTCGCCGTGCTGCGCGACCGCGCGACCCGCCTGGAGATCGAACGCGACCAGCGCAGCAAACTGGCCGCCGCCGCCGAACGCACCCGGGTGGCCCGAGAGATGCACGACATCGTCGGCCACAACCTCTCCGTCATCATCACGCTCGCCGACGGAGGCGCGTACGCGACCGATCGCGCCCCGGAACGCGGCAAGCAGGCACTGCTCCTCATCGGTGACACCGGGCGTCAGGCGCTGGGTGAGCTGCGCCGCATGCTCGGCGTCCTGCGCGAGCAGACCCAGACCCCCGCCGCCCCCGAGCTCAGCCCCCAGCCCGGCATGGCGGACATCGGCGCCCTGTGCGCCCGAATCCGTGCCGCCGGTCCACAGGTCCTCTACCGCACCGGCGGCGAGCTGGACACCTTGGACCGCGGTGTCCAGCTGACCGTCTACCGCATAGTCCAGGAAGCCCTCACCAACGCCCTCAAACACGCGGGCCACGACTCACGTGTCGACCTGGCGGTGCGCGTCGAGGGCACGCGGCTGCACATCGACGTCCACGACACCGGCCCGGGTGGCGCAACCGTCCGGCCCGGACCAACCCACGACGAAGGACACGGACTCGCCGGCATGAGAGAACGCGCAGCCCTCTACAACGGGACCGTCACCGCAGGACCCGCCCCCGGCGGCGGCTGGACGGTGCGGGCCACCCTCGACCTCACCCCGCTGCCCACCGCAGGAGCCGACACGGGCGGTGCGGCGTGACCACCGTGCTCATCGTGGACGACCAGCCACTGCAACGCCTCGGCTTCCGCATGCTTCTGGAGAGCACCCCCGACACCGCCGTCGTCGGCGAAGCGGCGCACGGCGGCGACGCCGTCCGCAAGGCCGCCGAGCTGCGCCCGGACGTCATCCTCATGGACGTACGGATGCCCGGCATGGATGGCATCGAGGCCACCCGCCGCATCGTCGCCTCCGGTGACCGCTCCCGCGTCCTCATCCTGACCACCTTCGACCTGGACGAGTACGCCCACGCGGCGCTGCGCGCGGGAGCCAGCGGCTTCCTCCTCAAGGACGCCCACCCCGAGGAACTCCTGGCCGGGATCCGCGCGGTCGCGGGCGGCGACGCCGTCATCGCCCCCACCCTGACCCGCCGCCTCCTGGACGCCTACGCCCGCCACCTCCCCCACGAGTCGTCGAGCCGAAGGGCCGCCGACGACCCCAGGGTGCGCGCCCTGACGGAACGCGAGTACGAGATCCTGGTGGCCATCGGCCAGGGCTGGAGCAACCGCGAGATCGCCGAGCGCCTGGTCGTCGCGGAATCCACGGTGAAGACCCATGTGGGCCGGGTGCTGGCGAAGGTGGGAGCACGCGACCGCATCCAGGCCGTGATCCTGGCGTATGACCTGGGGCTGGCACGGCCTAACGCATTTGAGTAGCGCGGACGAGCGTCCCCGTCGCTGCCCGACCACGTTGACCGGTTCGCGTGCGTACGGATTCAGCCAGCCGGAGCCTCGGGTGGCGTTCGCCGCGCCCTTGCCGGGGCGCGACGCGGGAGGGGCGCATGATGTTGGGCGAGATCATGATCTGGACCCATATCTGGCTACACGTCGTCAGAAAACCGTCGCTGTAGGCCGGGAGTCCATCAAATCCTCTGCTCTCAGCCTCTTCCGCGCGGGGCAACGCAGGTACGCGGAGTAAATATCCACACACCCTTGGTATAGGTGGAGCCGAGAACCCGTCCAGGCTCCCTCAACCACGCATAACGGCTTTGCAGCTCGGCATAGTTGTCATTCGTGACGATCACCGCATCCGATTCTTCCGCAATGGCCACCACAAGGGCATCCCCCTTTCCCTCGGTTCCAGCGGGCGGTTGAATGATGTCCCCCTTGCTGAGTGCGGCAATGACCTCGTCCCGCTCCTCTTCCGAAACCTTGTGCCTGAAACTGGCGTCTACCACCAGGTGGACTTCGGCGCCGGGATACTTCTTCGCAAGTGCCTCACGTGCTCCTACGAGCTGCGCAAAACTCGGGCGGTCATCCGCCTCGTACACGCCGGGTCGGGCAGGTGAGCGGCCGATCCAGGCCAGATTGGATCCGTCGACGACCAGGGTGTGCACGTCATCACTCTGCTCGGAAGTGCCCACTCTCGATCGTGGGGCGTCTGCCTGTGTCCGGTCTCCCGCTCCGTTGACCAATAGCAGAGGAGATGGCGCGGGGTTCGCCATCAGAAGGTCGTCGAGTTCCTTACGTACCTCGGGCGTCGGGCCACCGGAACCGAAGCTCTTCACTTCCTCGTCGACGACGACCTCGCCGGTGTGCTCCAGCGTGGCCTTCACGTGAAGCAAGCCATCGGAGTCATAGGTGTACTCCAGGTCGAACCGGGACTCCTCGCGCACACGACGCGTCGGGTACTGCAGCGTCAACTCCGTGAGCTGGACATTGTCGGAGTCGGACAACTCCTTGTCCGGGTCTCCTTCCCAGATCTCCACCGTGAGCTTCCGCTCGTGGTCGCGGGTAGGTGTGTAGCTCTTGCGTTCGCTCCACGGCAAGGGCGAGTTCCGGGGGATGATTTCGCTGAACCGCCTGCGCCCGTCGGCCCCTTTGACCACCGTCCCGAGTGCGTGACTGTTGGCCACCTGGATGACGCCGGAGGCCTCCTTTGCCAGGACGGCGGCGGCGATGGCGGCCCCCCGGCCCACTGCGGTCATCGGATCGCACAGCTGGGTGGGCACGGGCTCCATCTGCAGGGCCTCCGCCACCGCGGCTCGTACGCTCGGAATTTGGCTGGTGCCTCCGATCATGAGGACATCGTCCACGTCGAGTGGGGCCATGTGCAGGTCCCTGAGGCACTCCTCAACCGGAGCCAGGGCGCGGTCGACGAGGTCGGTGATGGCTTCCTCCAGTTCCTCCTGGAAGATCTCCACTTCCCTTCCGTCGGGAGTCGTGATCTTCACGGAGGGCTGGGAGGACAGCAGGATCTTGTTGCGCTCGACATCGAGACGGAACTGGCGCTGCTGCGCCGGAGTCCACTCACGCCGTGCCGGCGCCCTGTCCAGGACCAGTTTGCGAAGTCGTCGGTCGATCTCGAGCCCGCCGAGCTCCGTCACACCGCGCGACGCGCGCTCTTCGAAGAACCCGTCCTCGTAGTCGAGCACCGTGACATCGATGGTTCCGCCACCCCAGTCGAAGACGAGGATCTGCGCGTCCTCCCGCATGTCGTGCACATACGAGATGGCGGCAGCTGTCGGCTCGTTGAGCAGAGCCTGAACCTCGATACCGGCAAATCGAGCGGCCGCGCGCGTCCGGTAACGCGCAGCACCGGTGGCGTTCGCAGGGACGGTGATGACAGCACGGTCGATTTCGGTGAGGTTGTGCCGAGCGCCTTCCTTCATGGCGGTGAAGACACCGGACGCAACGGTTGTCGCTGCGAAGCGGCGGCCTTGCACGTTCACGTACTCGTCGCTCTTGAGGAGACGCTTGCAGGCCTCGGCGGCCTCCTCCGAACGGAGCTTCGCCTCCCAGCCGAAGAGCGGCCCGCGGCGCAGCGAGCTCATACCGACGACGGAGGGAAAGAGCAGATCGAATCCGGGGCGGCGCCAGTCGGCGTCGAGATGGTGCGCGTCGAGTGGCAGGACCTCGACATCGTCACCCTGCCACTGAGCGACGACGGAGTTGGTGGTACCGAAATCTATTCCCGTCGCGGTCACGCCTTGTCCTCCCCCTCGGACACCTGCTCGGCATCGGAGTCCCCCTGCTTCGCCTTGGTGGGCACCCGACGCAACTGTCCGGACAGGATCAGTTTGCCCGTGGCCTGGTCCACATACGCGGGACGCAGGACTTCGAAGCCGTCGCCTTCGCCCTCGACGACGACGAAGAATTCCTGCTCGTCCGTCGCCTCGACGATGCGAACACCCAGCCCGAGCAACGCCTTTCTCACGGATACCTGCCATTTCAGCGTGCTCATCCTGTTACCCGAGCCCCGCGCCTCGAGATCGCTCTCCACCATCCGGGCCAGGTGCTCTTCGCGAGTTCGGAACGCCTCGAGCACGCCTTGCCGTAGGGCAGCGAGAACTTCGCCCCGCTTGGGACGGTCTTGATCGGGAATCTCCTCGATCAGCCGCTGAGCGCTTTCGGAGAAGCGCTTCAGCAGGTCCGCCGGATTCAAGAGCTCGTCAGGCCGGTACATCACGAGTTCAGCGTCGATGGTTCTGCCTCTCGCCCCACGTCGGCGAAGGCTCTGCGAATCGGCCCCACTGGTCCAGTGCCTGGGCTTGCTCATGCTTTCATCCTGTGCTGATGGTCCGGGCGCCGAGGCGCGTTGAGAAGGGCGGGAAGCAGGTCGGCAACCGCTCGGCGGCGTACGACCTCAAGATCGGCGGGATCCTCATGGACAGTCTGCCGGGGCATGGCCTCGACCGGCGGCACCAGAGTGACGGGCGGCACGCGGGGCAGTTCGAAGACATCCTCGTTCAGCGGCAGGATGAAGAAGGAAGACCAGTCCTCGGCCTGCTCAGCTTGCTGGATACGGCGCATGGCCCGGTTGAGACGGGCGGCCTCCTCACGGTCGTCGACGTACTCGCGCCGGAGATCGCGGTACCGCTGCCTCCAGACTCCCGAACCGTTGGGGAGGCCGAGTTCGAGGTAAGGGTTGGAGGGGTGCGGCCGGTCGTTGCGCGGGATGCCACGTCGTCGTTTGACCAGGTCCAGGTTGGCTTCGGCCCTCGGATGACGGTCGGCGATGCTTGTGAGCGCGATCAGTGCGCTGTCCAGGTCTTCGTCGAGGACCGCCAAGTAGGCGCGCATGTTCCAGGCCTCGGCACGCTGGCGCAGATCGCCGTCTTCGTAGGCCACGAGCTTGTCTATCTGGGCCCGGGCCTTCTTGAAGTCGCCCGTGCAGATGACGTCATAGGCATGGCGCAGCGCCGCCAGCGCGTGGAAAGGACTACGTCCAGGGCTCACTGCAGCTTTGGGTTCCCAGAGTGCCGACATCAAGCGCCAGAGGCCGCGGTCGGCAAGGATGTCCGTGTCCCAGTTCCCCGTGAGAGCTCCGTCCTGAATGCGACGCAGTCTCAGGACGAGGGGGCGCGGCAGGTGGTATTCGAGTTCTTTGAGCACGCTCGTATCCCCGTCAGCGGCACACTGGAGGAGGTCGTATCTGCTGCCTTCATCCCACGCAACGTCCTCGCCGTCGAGGAATTGCCGTCGTTGGACTGTGTCTGTCCAGCCAAGGGTGACAGCGGTGCGCGGGTCGGCCCGCTCGGGTGACAGCCGGGCCAGCAGGTAGTGCCGGTCGTGCTCAGCGGTGCGCAGTTGCCAGGGTTCGGAATCGCCCGTCACGATGCTCGCGTCGATCAGGTCGTCGATGGTCCCCAGGGGTATCCACGGCAGGGTCCGAGCGCACAGGGCGGGTGAAAGCCCGTCGAGTTCCCCGTTGCGTATCGCGTACTGCAACGTGAAGCCGCCGGAGACATCCTCGCTCGCGGAGGGGCGGGCATCTTGTTCGAGGATCATCGTGCCTGAGGCCATCAGGTGCTCGAGCCACCGCTGGCCCGATGGTGTGAGCCACGGCAATCCTGCGTCGTGGATCACGAACATCGCCTCCACCGTGTGGTGTGGTTCCATGCCTTCCAGCACCGCACGCACGGCGGAGGGCAGCTGTGGGCCCGGGTCGCCGTCGCGGCATTGCCGCAGCGTCCCGAGCGCCCAGTCCGGCACGGACGGCTCCCCGGAGTTGGCGTTGAGAAGGTCGTTCAACAGACACTCCACGCGTCGCACCGCGTCCGTGCCGAACACACCAGCCCGGCGCCACCTGCGCAGTGCGAATCCGTCGGGGCCGGCGTTGCCCGCCACGGGCGCAGACGGCTCACTGCGACGTGCACGACGCTGCTCGCGCCATGACTCAACCATCTCCGTCCGCGACATCGCGGCATCCAGCCCCTGGCCCCGGCTCTGAGCTTCGTCGTTCGTCATCGGTCCTCGCACCGTTCGCCCGTCGCGCGTTCCACGGGGCAGCCCATCCATCCGCGTTCCCCGGCCACGCATGAACCCGCCGGGCTCATCGTGCACTGTCCTCGTCGGACGCGACATTGATGCGCCGTGCGCCGGGTCCGGCCCATCCCTCGCCGTCCCACCATGCGAGTTGCACGCTGAAGGCCCGGTCGGCGACCTCGGCGGCCCATGGCTCGGCCGGTGGCTCCCGCAGGACGATGACGAGGTATTCCGCCTGCCCCCCGGGGTGCAGGCAGGCAGCCTCCATCAGGTGGAGCGCTGCCTCCCGAATCTGTGCATACGTGTGAGAAGCCTCGCCCAAGACCTCGAAGAGCGTCATGCCGCCGGTGCCCAGACTCCATGCGTCCACGTGATCGCTGTCCCCGGCCTCCGAGAACCGCTCGTACAGGTCGGCCAGCAGCCGGTGACGCAGGCTTTCGTGGAGTCGACTCACACGTGCCGCACGTTCACGTTCCGCCACCGCGTCAGCCAGACCCGAGCCGCTCCCGGCCTCATCGGTCCAGGCCTCGTCCTCGGCAATGGTTGCCGGCATGTCGTTCCCTTCGGCCTGGGGTTCGTCCGCGTCCTGGACGTCAAAACCCTGGTAGATCTCGGATCCTGCCTTGCGGACCGAGATCAGGACCCGGCCGTCGGACCGGATCGTCCACTGACAGCGCGTGCCGTCGACGAAGACGCGCTGCCCCACCCACTCGATCCGCCCGTCAGCCAAGTCGGCTGACAGCTCGTCGTGGAGCAGCCGCACGAATTCCTGGTCCGACAGGGTTCGGAGCTGGCTGATCCGCTCGTATCCGACGCAAGCACGCACGGTGATGTGAAGGGGATCGGTGGACAGGTTCCGCACCGCCGCGTCGTCGGCGAGGCTGACACCGTCTTCAGCCGCCGGAGGTGTCAGAGACGACCTCCGCCCGGCCCGCGCATCCTGGCCGATGCGGGAGGGGACCCCGGCCTCGAGCTGGGCATAGCTGCGCTCGGGATGGACGCTGGTGTACGCAGTCACGGCGCGCGCCTCGGCGTCGAGGGCAATCCGGTAGCCGTCCAGGTCGAGGAACCACCCGTCCTCGGAGCGGAGATGACGTCCCCGGGCCAGCAGCGGCGTGAGCATCGCGTGCAGTTCTACAGCCGCCTCGCCCAGGCTGCCCCTGTGCCGCGCGACGAACGATCCGCAGGCCGCCGAGCTGATGCGAATGTCGGCGATGCGCTCCGGCGAGAGCTCCAGCCGTGCCTCGGTCACGGCGTCCTTGGGCACGCGCAGATAGCTGCCTTTGCCGGGAGGCGTTGGTTCCGCCGTGCGGAAACCGCCGCATCCCGGCTGCCTGCACCAACCGTCTGCCTCCCGCGTCTCGTTGTTGCACCGCGTGCCATCGGCCCGGTACCGGGTGCACAGTCCGGAGCCGCCCTTGGGCGTCTTCCGCCTGCTCACCTGAGTCATGAACTGCTTCGGTGTCGGAACCGAATTCACCGGCCCGCCGATCCACCGGGGCAGAGGCCGATGGTGGACAACCGTCAGCGACTGGGTGCATCGGGTCAGCGCCACGTAGAGGCGGCGCAGCCCCGCCGGATCGTCCCCGACGATCGCGGACGGTTCGACCACGACGACGTGATCGAACTCGAGCCCCTTGGCCTCGTCGGCCGTGAGGACCGTCACCGAGTCGTGCTCCGCGACCGCGTCGGCGACGGTCTCCCGCCAGGGTGCCGCTCCGGGAACGATCACCGCGGTGGTGCGGCCCGCCGCCGCGCCACCGGATCCTGCGGCGAGATCCCCGGCCAGCTCGGCGGCGCGCTCGGCGGGGCGGGCTCCCTTCGCGACGGTCACCTTGAGGCCGGTGCGCCTGACGGAGTCGGGAATGGCGATGCCGGGTGCGCAGTGCGCTCCCAAGGAGCGGACGAAGTCCATGACCTCACCGGGCACGCGGAAGCCGGTCAGCAGTTCCGCCAGCCGCCAGCCGTCCCGGCCGGTGAGCGTGGTGCCGAGTTGTTCCCAGTCCTGGTACGGGAACGGCCCCGTTGCCTGAGCGAGGTCGCCGAGTATCGTCATGGAACCGCCGGGACAGCGACGGGCGAGAGAGCGGGCCTGCATCGGGGTGATGTCCTGGGCCTCGTCGACGACCACGTGGCCATAGGTCTGGTCAGGCCGCCCGGACAGGACGTGCTCCAGCTCATCGAGGCAGACGAGGTCCTCAAGACTGTGCTCGCCTGCGGATCGGGGACGCTCGGCGCGCTCGTGGTGCGCAATGAGTATCGCCTGCTCCGCCGGGGTCAAAATGCCCTGTGCCGCCGCGGCCATCGCGACGCCGCTAGCGAACAGTCTGCGCAGGACGTCACGGGCCGTCAGCTCGGGGGCTATTCGGCGCAGCAGTCTTGTGACAGCGCGCAGTTGACGAATCTCGGTGAAGTAGTCGGTGTCGGCAGGCCCGGGAAGCAGCCCAGTATGCGCCTCAGTGAGGCACTGCACGACCCCCTGGGCGCAACGCTCCCGCCGCACCCGGTAGGGGCTGTCCCCGGCGAGGGCGTCACCAGCGATCTCCGCGATCTCCGCGACGGGCACGACCACCTCGCGGCGGCGGAGCTCAAAGGTGAAGACGGAACCCCCGACGAGTGCTTCGAGCCGTTCGCGAGTGCTCGTCGTCTGGTTGTCGACGGCCCGCTGGAGGACACGGCTCATGCGTGCATCGGACTTGAGGAGGGCGACGTGGTGCGGGTCCCGTGGCGCCGTGCCACCCGACCACAGTGCGGGCAGTTCGAGCATGGTCACACCGCTGCCGCCCAGCTCGACCAGGGCTGTCCCCGCGAAGTCCAGGAATCCTCGGTTCGGGCCAACGACCAGTACGTCGTCGGCCGCCATGTGCTCGTTGTCGAGGAGCCAGCTGACCCGGTGCATGCCCACCGCGGTCTTTCCGGTGCCAGGGCCGCCCTGGATGATCAGCACTCCCCTGGGCTGCTCCGTGACGAGCCGGAGTTGATCGCGCTGGATCGTCTCCACGATGTCGTGCATGGCGCCGTCGCGGGCACGGTCGAGTTCGTCGAGGAGCGGGTCCCGCCACTCCTGCTCTTCGAGCGCAGCGGCCTGCTCATTGCCGTCGGCCTCGGCTTCGACGGCTTGCCCAGTGACTTCGTCCGCCTCGTCGGCGGTCTGCGGCACGACCGCGTTCTCCCGCTCGTCCTGCGCGGCCTCGGCCTGCCCGTCGCCATCGCCGGCTCCGTGCAGGTCGAAGTAGCGTTTGACGAGGCGCTCGTCGCAGACGATCTGACGCAACAGACGCACATCGCCGGGATCATGCTCACTCGTCAGCCGCCATCGGATCGCGGCCGGGGCGCTCCAGGAGATGACGGCGGGTTTGCGGTCGGCGTCGAATACCGCTCGCCGGCCGATGTAGAACGTCTCGCGGCCGGTCCCCTCGTCGATATCGGCTCGCATGAACACCAGGGAGTTCCGGCCGAGGTCCAGGCTGTCGAGCTCGCGCTGCCAGGACCGGTTGACGTCGATCGCGTCCTTGCCACTGGCGGAGGCCGCCACTCCCTTGAGTTCGGATGCCTCGCGTCGGGCGCGCTCGAGCCAGTGATAGGCATCGTCGACCGCGCGCTGTTCCGCGGCAAGCACGTCCGTTCGTCGTGCACGCTTCGGCATGCTTCCCCGCCCCCTCTGTTCGTGCGTGTTTCTACCGCCTCGTACCGCCCCGGAACAGGACGCCGAAGACCGGTTCCCCATTTCGACTTCGCTGGCCCAAGTCTAGTTGTGGTGATCTCCGTCACGTGACGGATCGTCACAACTCCTGGTAGGACGCCTGTCTGCGCCTCCCGCTCAACCGACTTTGCGCCACTCCTGGCACCGGTTGGTCTTGAAGTACTCACCGCTGTTGAGCGTCACCCGGCCCGGGCCTTCCAGGTTGCTGTTGGCGATGATCGAGCCGAACTCCCCACTGGCGTCCTTGGCCCGCTCCGAGTAACAGCCGAACTCGTCCTCGGGACCCGCCGTCTTGTACGTGCCGGGCTTGATGTCCTCGCCCACGACGTACTCGCCCTCCCCGGCGAAGCTGCTGGCCGGGCTGGCTTCTTTCGTCTTCTTCGGCTTGGCGGTGACCGTTTCGGTGACGGTCGGACCCGGCTCGGCCGCCTCGGCTCGCGCCGTCTTGGTGACGGTCACCGTGGGCCGGGCTTGGACTTCGTCCCGTCGGAGCTTCCGGCCGTGGTGTCGCTTCCGCCGCCCGCGCCAATGCCGACGCCGACGAACAGGGAGACAAGGGCGATCGCCCCCCCAGGTGATCCACGCTCTTTGGCGGCTCGGGGTCTTGGAAACGAAGGACGGGGCGGGAGGAATCGGGCCTCAGCCTCCTTGCGGGCTCTGGCCGTACTGAGGATCGGGGTTCGGAGTGGTCATGACGGATCTCCGTTCGAGTCAGGTCGAGTCGAGTTGGTTTGGCGGGGCAGGGGGCGAAGCGTGGGGCCGGGCGTCACCACTTGGTCGGTGACCAGCCACCGGTCACCGATCACCGGAATCAGGGCCGCAGACCGCGGATCTTCCGTCCGGCCTCGGTGGCCGGGTAGAGAATGGCGTCGGCCACGCGGCCGCCGGAGTCCTTGACGCCACCACTGAAGTTGAGGCGGCCCGAGGCGCCGGCCTTGGCGGCGATGCCGTCCCAGTACGCCGCTTCGCGCTCCCAGCGGATGTCGGCGAGGAGCCGGTCCAGGCCGTCGGTGTCCAGCGCGGAGGAAGGATCGCTCCAGGGCATGGCCTGGTGGACGGCGATGCCGACTCCGGCGAGGACTGCGGGCGCGGTAAGGGCGCTGCGGTCGGCGAAGTGCGGGAAGTGGTCGGAGACCAGCCGTGCGAGGAGCGGCACCACGACGGCCTCCACCTGCTCCGGGCGGGTACCCGCGGGCAGTTCGTCCTCGTGGACGGTTTCGGCGGAGCGCGACAGACCGGGGCGCCCGTAGACGGCGGTGACGACGAGCGCGCGCAGCGCCGACAGCGTGATGACCTCGCGGTCGCCGCGCGAGACCTGCCGCTTGCTGGCGTTGACGAGCTGGGAGAATTGCACCCGCTTGCCGTCGACTTCGACCTTGACGGAGTCGGCGACGAGGTGGGCGAGCCGCGTACCGAAGTCCCGCTGGTCCATCGACATGGCGAGGTTCTTGGCGACGGCGACGCCCTGGACGTTGCGGTCGTAGAAGATCTGCCGCGCATCTGCGGGCGCGAGATCGACGTACAGCTCGAACGGAACGCGCACCTGGGCGAGTTCGGCGTACGTCAGCCCGTACGCCTCCGGGTTGTCGTAGAGGTCGTGCCAGGCGGTGGCCTGGGTTTCACCGTCGACGGCAATCACCATCGTGCCCGGCGTGATGGTGACGGTCCGCAGACCGCTGCCCGGCACGAGTTCGTCGCTGATGGCGGCGAGGGCTCCGGCGTGCCACAGGGTGATGGGCGGCGTGGACCAGGCGGCGCCGAGCTCCCCCTTGAGGCCGTCGGCGATGTACTCGGCGTACGGGCCGACGTTCTTGCCCTTCTGCGAGGACTTCAGGGTCCGCTGCACGGTCGAGCGCAGCTCGGCGTGCCGGCGTACGAGACCGGAGGCGGCCTTGAGCTTCTTCGCGTCCTCCTCAGCGCGGGGTGAAGGCACGAGCTGGACGAGCGCGGGGACGGACATGGTGCCGATGACCGCGTCCTCGCGGAACGGCATGACGGTGAGCTGAGTTCCTTCGACGACGGCAGTCGGCATCGTGAGGCGCATAGGGACCCCCCTGGGTCTTGATCAGCTGAGGTGCCTTGCGCCGGGGCAGTTGAGCCGCACCGGCGGCAAGGCATGACGATCGAGCGGCCTCCACGGTCAGCCACTCACCAGCGGAAGCATCACCAGATAAGCACAGCCATGAAAGCATCGTCAAACACGTTGACAGATTTGACGGGTGCTGTAAGTTGTTTACTGTTCGCTACCGAGAGGCCCAGGACTCCCGCCATGCCCCAGCCATCCGCACAGGTGACAGCCGCCGAGATCTCCCGTATCGCGGGGGTCACGCGCGCCACCGTCAGCAACTGGCGTCGCCGGCACGACGACTTCCCGGCCCCGTCCGGCGGCACGGACAGCAGCCCGCTGTACGACCTGGAAGCGGTGCGTGACTGGCTCGCCTCGCGAGGTCACGCCTCCGCGGCCAGCCCCTCGGAGGAGCTGCGCACGACCCTCCGCCTGTACGCACAGGGCAGCGGGGGGACATCGGATCTGCTGCTCCTCGTTCTCGCCGCGGCAAACCGCTCGCCCGATGACCTCACCGCACTCGCGGACCTCGCAGACACGGACCTGGTCGCACACGCGGAGGTTGCCGTGACAGATCTCGCCGACGCGGTACCGGGCGCGGACACCGTCCGCTTCACGGCCGCCGACCCCGCCGTCCTGCGCGCACTGCTGTTGTGCGTACGGGACGAGGGCGGCCAGTCCGCACTGCGTGTGCTCGCCGAGCGGGAGTTGGAGGACAGCGCCGCCAGCGGCACCTACCAGACGCCGGAACCGCTCGCGGATCTCGCGGCCCGCCTGATCCCTGACTCCTGGGCCCGCGTCCTCGATCCGGCCTGCGGCAGCGGCACCCTGCTGGCAGCCGCCGCGCGCCACGGTGCGAGCGAGCTGTACGGTCAGGACTCACTTCCCGTGCAGACGCAGCGCAGTGCGGTCAGTCTGATGCTGACGGCACCGGAGACCACGGTCACCGTGCGCGCCGGTGACAGCCTCCGCGCGGACGCCTTCCCCGACCTCGTCGCCGACGCCGTGTTGTGCAACCCGCCGTACGGCGACCGGGACTGGGGTCATGACGAGCTGGCGTACGACCCCCGCTGGGCATACGGCGTCCCGGCCCGCGCCGAGTCGGAGCTGGCCTGGGTCCAGCACTCGCTCGCGCACCTCACCCCCGGCGGCTACGCCGTCCTGATCCTGCCGCCCGCGACGGCTGGTCGTGCCTCAGGTCGCCGCGTACGAGCGGAACTTGTACGCAGCGGCGCGCTGCGGGCTGTGCTCGCACTGCCGGCCGGCGCGGCGGCGCCGCTTCACATCGGTCTGCAGATCTGGGTGCTTCAGCGGCCCGAACCGGGCGGTGCCGAGCGCAAGTCGGTGTTGTTCGTCGACACGGCGCAGGCGACAACGGAGGCAGGCGCGGACGCCGGACGCTCGGGCGCCCTCCAGACGCGTACGCGCGGTGGTGGGCGGGCAGCCGCCCTGGACTGGACCGAGATCACCGGTCAGGCGCTGGGGGCGTGGGAAGCGTTCACTCAGAGCCCCGACGCGTACGAGGGCGAACCCGGGATCGCTCGCGCGGTCGGCGTTGTCGATCTCCTGGACGACCTGGTGGATCTGACCCCGGCACGTCAGGTACGCGCCTCACGGGCCGATGCGGACCCGGCGGAGTTGTCCGCGGAGGTAACCGCCACGCGCCGGGATCTCGTGAAGGCCGCCAGGTCCCTTGGCAGGGCGGCGGATTCTGCGGTCTGGAGCGCCGCGGGCGCTTCGGCGCGGGCATGGCGTACAGCGACGGCGTCGGACCTCGCGCGCGGCGGCGCGCTGACGCTGTTGCGGACCGTGCCGGACGCATCGCGGCAGGCGGAGAAGGGTGCGGGAGAAGCGGGCACGGAGGGTCTCGCGGTCCTCACCGGCGCGGACATCGCCAGGGGTTCGGGCCCGACCGGCTCTCCGGCGGACCTGCGCAGCGAGTCGGCGCCGGTCATCCTCGCTGGGGACGTCCTCGTACGAGGGGTCGCGGGCGGAAGTGGTCCGGGCCCGGCGGGCGGTCCCATGGCCCGGGTCGCGGGCGAGGAGGACGCGGGCGCGCTGCTCGGCCCTCAGGTTCACCTCTTCCGTCCGGACCCGGCACGGCTGGACGCCTGGTTCCTCGCCGGGTTCCTGGGCACCGACGACAACATCGCAGGCGCGTCCTCGGGCAGCACGATCCTGCAGGTCAGCCCTGGCCGCCTGCGAGTGCCGTTGCTGCCGCTGGAGGAGCAGCGGCGGTACGGGGAGGCGTTCCGGCGCGTGCACGAACTGCGGGCGGAGGCAGGGCGGGCGACGCGGCTGGCGGAGGAGACGGCGAGGCTGCTGTCGGGCGGGCTGACCGGAGGCCAACTGCTCCCGTCGAGGGACGACGACAACACGGCAACACGTTCACGGGGTGGCGATTCGCCCCAGTAAGCATACGGACCTTCACACATCGACCACACTTGGACGCACCCGCGCCGCTGAACGGCGCGGCAGGGGCGGGACACGTTTCGGAAGGAACTCGGGGATCGAATTGAACAGCAACAAGCACACGGAGTTGGCGAACCACGCGTGGTCTGTCGCCGACCTCCTGCGGGGGGACTACAAGCAGTCCGACTACGGCAAGGTCATCCTGCCGTTCACGGTGCTGCGCCGCCTGGAGTGCGTCCTGGAGCCGACGCGTGCCGACGTCGTCGAGACCGTGGCCAAGTTCGAGGGCCAGGACATCGACACCGACCGCTTCCTGCGGCGCGCCTCGGGGCACGCCTTCTACAACAAGAGCGATCTGACGCTGCGCAAGATCGCGGCCGACCCGCAGAACGCGGCGAAGAACCTCCAGATCTACGTCGGCGCCTTCTCCGACAACGCCCGCGAGGTCCTGGACAAGTACGAGTTCAACCAGCAGGTGCGCAAGCTCGACGGCGCGAACCTGCTCTACCAGGTGATCGGCAAGTTCACCGACCTCGACCTGCACCCCGATGTCGTGCCCAACCACAACATGGGCTACATCTTCGAGGAGCTGATCCGCCGCTTCGCCGAGCAGTCGAACGAGACCGCGGGTGAGCACTTCACCCCGCGCGAGGTCATCAAGCTGATGGTCAACCTGCTGGTGGCTCCGGACGCGGACGCCCTCAGCCTGCCGGGTGTCGTTCGCACGGTCATGGACCCGGCCTGCGGCACGGGCGGCATGCTCAGCGCCGCCGACGACCGCATCAAGGCCCTCAACCCGGACGCGACGGTCGAGGTGTACGGGCAGGAGCTCAACCCCGAGTCCTGGGCGATCTGCCGTTCCGACCTCATGATCAAGGGCCAGGATCCGGAGAACATCCGCTTCGGCAACTCCTTCTCCGACGACGGCCACGCCCGCCGCAGGTTCGACTACATCCTCGCAAACCCGCCGTTCGGCGTGGAGTGGAAGAAGGTCAAGGAGGAGGTCGAGTACGAGCACAAGTCGCTCGGCGACGCCGGCCGCTTCGGCGCGGGCCTGCCGCGCATCAACGACGGTTCGCTGCTCTTCCTCCAGCACATGATCTCGAAGATGAAGCCGGTGGACGTGAACGGCGGGGGCGGCTCCCGCATCGCCATCGTCTTCAACGGCTCCCCGCTCTTCACGGGCGCGGCCGAGTCCGGCGAGTCCAACATCCGTCGCTGGATCCTGGAGAACGACTGGCTGGAGGCGGTCGTCGCCCTCCCCGACCAGCTCTTCTACAACACCGGCATCTCCACGTACTTCTGGATCCTCACCAACCGCAAGGACGCCGACCACAAGGGCAAGGTCGTGCTGCTCGACGCGCGCGACCAGTGGCAGAAGATGCGCAAGTCACTCGGCGACAAGCGCAAGGAGCTCGGCGACGGGACGAACGGCCGCCCCGACCACATCGCCGACATCACCCGGCTGTACGCGGAGGCCGTCCAGGTCGCGAAGGACCCCAAGCACTCGCTGCAGGGCAAGGTCAAGGTCTTCGCCAACGCGGACTTCGGCTACCAGCGCATCACCGTGGAGCGGCCGTTGAAGCTGCGGTTTGAGGTGACGGAGGAGACCTTGACGGCGCTGGCCGAGGCCAAGCCGGTCGCCAAGCTGGAGCGGAGCGAGGAGTTCGTCGCGGCGGTGCGTACGCTGCTCGGCTCGTCTTGGATGGCGAGGACCGAGGCGTTCATCGCGCTCAAGGACGCGGTGGTTGCGGCCGGCCTGACCTGGCCGTCGGGAGCGCCGTTCGCGAAGGCGGTACGGGAGACGATCGGCGTCCGGGACCCCGAGGGTGAGGTCCAGAAGGTCAAGGGTGCGCCGGAGTCGGATGCGGACCTGCGGGACTTCGAGAACGTGCCGCTGGGGGAGGACGTTGAGGAGTACCTGAAGCGCGAGGTCCTGCCTCACGTGCCGGATGCGTGGATCGACCACACGAAGACCAAGATCGGCTACGAGATCCCGTTCACGCGGCACTTCTACGTGTACAAGCCGCCGAGGCCGCTGGCGGAGATCGACGCGGAGTTGAAGTCGCTGGAGGCGGAGATTCAGGCGCTGTTGGGTGAGGTGACGGAATGAGCGGTATGCAAGCTACTTCGCTTGGATGGGCACCTGCCATCCCGAGCAGTTGGAAGGTTGTTCCTCTCAACTTCGTTGCAAGAATGGGTACGGGGCACACTCCCGACCGGAATAAGAAAGAGTACTGGGAAAGCTGCACAATCCGGTGGGTTACGACCCCTGATGTCACGCGTCGAGCT
Source organism: Streptomyces sp. NPDC027189 (assembly GCF_055566975.1). Classification (NCBI taxonomy): domain Bacteria; kingdom Bacillati; phylum Actinomycetota; class Actinomycetes; order Kitasatosporales; family Streptomycetaceae; genus Streptomyces; species Streptomyces sp. NPDC027189. The sequence continues at coordinate 105,653 of NZ_JBVHRI010000022.1, read as the reverse complement.
GACTCTTTGGCTCCTCTCATGGAGACAGAGCAGCAGATTAGTGAACTCGGTATGGCCAACAGTGCTGCCGTGCTGCACCCCACTGATACGGTCATGCTGTCTCGTACAGCCTCGGTGGGTTACAGCGTCCGAATCGGTCGGCCCATGGCCACCACGCAGGCGTTCGTGACGTGGCATGCCGGACCGGATCTCGATCCACGTTACCTGCTTCTCGTCCTCAGGGCCATGAAGCAAGAGTGGCGGAGGTTGGCCTATGGATCGACTCACCTCACGATCTACATGCCAGATCTCGAGTCCATCCGAATTCCGCTGCCTCCGCTGGAGGAGCAACGCCGTATCGCCGACTTCCTCGACGCCGAGACCGCCCGCATCGACGAGATCCGTCGCTGCAGCCAGCGACAAGTAGAACTCCTTGGGCATCGATTCAAGGAGTTCATGCGCCGGGAGACGACGGTCGGCCAGGGGCCCGCGACAGAAACTGGTGTCCCTTGGATGCCTATGATGCATCATGGATGGAAGCTCCATAAAGTCAGCCAGGAATTTCGCACCGCGAGTGGTACTACGCCAACGTCGAGCGATGCTTCATACTTTGATGGCCCCTATCCTTGGGTTAACAGTGCCGATGTTAGAGATGGCTTGATTGGGCGGGTCGAGAAGAGCGTCACAAAGAAAGCACTGCTTGATTTCTCTGCTTTGACGGTACATCCAGCGGGAGCGCTTGTGGTGGCCTTGTACGGCCAGGGTGCCACAAAGGGAAGAGTGGGCATTCTTGGTATGGATTCAACCCTGAATCAGGCGTGTTGCGCGCTAGTTCCCGTTGGAAGAATCTCGACCGAGTTTGCCTACTATTGGTTCCGCGCGCACAAGGATGGGATCGTGGCCCAAGCCGTTGGTGCCGGTCAGCCCAACCTTAGTCAAGAGTTGGTCCGCCAGTTGCGAATTCCGGCACCAAGTGTGGCAATGCAGCTGCAGATCACGAGTCAACTTCGGGATATTGAGAAATCCACCCGGGTGCAGGTGTCGCAACTTGAAAGGCGAGATGCACTGCTCGCCGAGCGCCGCCAAGCCCTCATCACCGCCACCGTAACCGGCCAGTTTGACGTTTCCACCGCCAGCGGACGCAACGTAACGGACGGAGTGAGCGCGTAGCCATGAGCCCCATCCACACGGAGTCCGTCTTCGGTGATGCCATCGTCCTCGCCATGGTCGAGCGGGGCTGGCGCGAGGCGCGTCCGCAGGACTACCGGGCCGATCTCGGCCTGGACACCAACGAGTTGTTCACCTTCATCGGCGCCACCCAGCCCGACGAGTGGAGCGAGCTGATCACCGTCTACGGCAGCGACGCGAACGAGGCCCAGCGCGGGTTCGCCGGCCGCCTCGACCAGGCCATCGCCACCAACGGCCTCCTTGACGTGCTCCGTAACGGCGTCAAGGACCGGGGCGTCCTCCTCCGCGTCGCGTACTTCAAGCCGAACCTTGTCGCCCACGACTCCGTCCTCGACGGATACCGGGCCAACCGCCTCACCGTCGTCCGCGAACTCGAGTACGCGACGAAGCAGGCCGACTGGGGCAACCGGCTCGATCTCACCCTGTTCCTTAACGGCATCCCCGTTGCCACGGCCGAGTTGAAGAACCCGCTGACCAAGCAGGGCGTGGAGCAGGCCAAGGAGCAGTACCGCACCGACCGCGACCCCACCGAGCTGATCTTCACGCGCCGCGTTGTCGCGAACTTCGCCGTCGACCCGGACCTGGTCTTCGTCGCCACCCAGCTCAAGGGCAAGAACACCCGCTTCCTCCCGTTCAACACCGGCTCCAACGGCCCCGGCCAGCCGGGCGGCGCCGGCAACCCGGCCCCGACCGCCTTCGGCACGTACGCGACCTCCTACCTCTGGGAGCAGGTCTGGCAGCCGGACAACTGGCTGGACCTGCTCCAGCGGTTCGTGCACCTGCACAAGAACAAGACGCCCGGCGGCGGCACGACGAAGACGATGGTCTTCCCGCGGTTCCAGCAGTGGGACGCGGTCAAGAAGCTCACCACGCACGCCGCCACCCACGGCGCCGGCCACGACTACCTCGTCATGGCCTCGGCCGGCTCGGGCAAGTCGAACACCATCGGCTGGCTCGCCCACCGCCTCAGTGACCTGCACACCCCCACCGACCCCAGCGCACTCGACGCCGAGGCCGTCGCCAAGGGCCTCAAGCCGGGCGTGCCGGTCTTCGACAAGGTCATTGTCATCACCGACCGCCGCAACCTGGACGCCCAACTCCGGGAAACAGTTGGCAACTTCGAGCAGACCGCAGGCCTCGTCGTGAAGATCGACGAGAAGCACGGGGCGAAGGGCGAGCAGCTCGCCAAGGCACTCTCCCGCGACACCGGGAAGATTGTCACCGTCACGCTGCACTCCTTCCCGGCACTGCTCGACTACCTTCATCGCAACCCCACCGAGATTCAGGGCAGCCGCTTCGCGATCATCGTGGACGAGGCGCACTCCTCGCAGTCCGGCGACGCCGCCACCGCCGTACGGTCCGCCCTGCGCGACCTCGGCCTGGACTCCGACTCGGACGACGCGGGCGCGACCACGGTCAAGGCCCCGGCCGCCGCCACCCTCGACGAGCAGCTCAAGAAGAGGGCCGAGCAGCGTTCCCGCGCCGCGAACCTCTCCTACTTCGCGTTCACCGCCACGCCGAAGGCCAAGACCCTCGAACTCTTCGGCACGTTGCAGGACATCGACGGCAAGGCGACCTACCGGCCCTTCCACACGTACTCGATGCGGCAGGCGATCGAGGAGGGCTTCATCCTCGACCCGCTGCGCAACTACGTCACGTACAACACGTACTGGAAGCTGGTGAACCAGAACCCCGACGAGCGGGAGGTCGACCCGTCGAAGGCGAACGGCCTGCTCGCCCGGTACGCGCTGACCCATGACTCGACGGTCGCCCAGCACGCCACGGTGATCGTGGAGCACTTCGTGGCGCATAGCCGGGGCCGTCTCGGCGGGCGGGCCAAGTCGATGGTGGTGACCGCCTCCCGGCAGTCCGCCGTGCAGATGGCGCGCGCCATCAAGAGCTACATCAAGGACCGGGACTACGACACCAAGTACCCCGACCTGGGTGTCCTCGTCGCCTTCTCCGGCTCGCTCACCGTCGACGGCGAGGAGACCACCGAGCCGAAGGAGAACGGCGGGCTGTCGGAGAGCGCGCTGCCGAAGGCGTTCGCGTACACGCGTGCCGACGACAAGGCCGCCCGCGCCGGCGGGGCGGGACAGCGGGAGTACAGGATCCTGGTCGTCGCGGAGAAGTACCAGACCGGGTTCGATCAGCCGCTGCTGACGACGATGTACGTCAACAAGACGCTGACCGGCATCTCGGCTGTGCAGACGCTGTCCCGGCTGAACCGGACCGCCGAACGCAAGACGCAGGCTGACCTCGCGGTGCTGGACTTCGTCAACGAGGCCGAGGACATACAGGAGTCCTTCCGCCCGTACTTCGAGGAGGCGAACACCCTCCCCTCCGACCCCAACCTGCTCTACACCGCGCAGAGCCGGGTCATGCAGGCGCCGATCCTGTCCGGGCAGGAGATGGACGAGTTCGCCGCCGCGTACTTCGCCGCCAAGGAGAAGGCGGCAGGCTCACAGTCCAAGTGGGAGAAGCTGCACGCCGAGCTGTACCGGCTGCTCTCCCCCGCCGTCGCCCGCTTCACCGCTCTGCTCGAAAGTGACGACGAGGACGATCAGGAGACGGCGGAGGGCTTCCGCGCCGATCTGAACGACTACGTCAGGAAGTACGGCTTCCTCGCGCAGATCGTCCCCTACCGGGACGCCGAGCTGGAGCGGCTGCACCTCTACGGTCGCTACCTCCTCAACCGGCTGCCGCGCCGCGCGGACGGCGGCGTGGACATAGGCGAGGTCGACCTAAGCCATATGCGGGTGGAGAAGACCGGCGAGTACGACGTCTCCCTCACCGCCGAGGGGTCGACGACGATGCAGGGCTTCGGCGACGGCTCGGGCGGCGCGAAGGAAGCGGAGAAGTCGCTGCTCTCCCAGCTGATCGACAAGTTCAACGAACGCTTCGGCACCGAGTTCACCGAGCAGGACGTCATCCGCCCCTTCGAAGAGGCCAAGGCGGACCCGAAGGTGCGGGCGGCGGCCGTCGTCAACGACGAGGACAACTTCGGCCTCGTCTTCGACAACGTCTTCGCGGACAAGATGGCCGACCACATCGACACTATCGCGGGCATGGGCCGCCAGTACTTCGGCCCCGACAAGGGCTTCAAGTCCAGCCTGGACCGCAGCGCGCGGCGCGCCGCGTGGCGCATGATCCGCAGCGAAGAGGGTCTGGACGACGTGTAGTTCCGGACACACCCGTGATTGGCAGATTTGAGCCACTCCATATTCCATCAGGCCTGGTCAGACCCCTGAACACTTGGCCCAAATCTGCCAATCACGGCTCCCTATGCGTCAGCGGCCGGAGGCCAACGCCACGAACCCGGCCCATGCTTCGGCCCCAACGGCCAGTACGGGCCCGGCGAGCTGCTTCGAGTCCCGTATCAGAACGGCTTTCGGTGTCGCGGCAACCTCGACGCATTCGCCGCCTTCGCCACTGCTGTAGCTGCTCTTGAACCAGGCCGCCTCAGAGACGGTCAGCTCGACATCCCGGTGGATCATTTCTCTCCCAGCAGTCCCTCGACGAAGACCAGCGATTCGCGCGGTGTCAGGGCCTGCGCTCGGAGGATGCCGTACTGCTCCTCGGCATCCCGCACCATCGCCCGCTCTGTGTACAGGCGGCTATTTCGCTGGACCTCAACGTAGGCCATCCTCCGTCCCTCGCGGTTCTCGATCAAGGTGAATGGTCCGCCCAACCCGCAGTGCTCTGTTCGTTCATTGGGCATGACCTGGATCTCCACGTTCCTCCGCTGACCATGCAACAGGACCTGTTCAAGCTGGCCTTGCAGTACTGCCCATCCGCCCACGGGCCGCCGCAGGACCGACTCTTCGATGACGAAGCTGAGCGTCGGCAACGGCCTTCGCATGAAGATCTCTTGCCGCGCCATACGAGCCGTCGTGCGCTGCTCCACGGTCTCCTCATCAAGGAGAGGGCGACGCATCGTGAACACGGCGCGCGCGTACTCCTCGGTCTGCAGCAAACCTGGCACAGCCAACGTCGCGTACACGTGGAGGGACACCGCCTCGGCTTCCAGCCTGGCCACGTCCCGAAAGAATGCCGGATACTGCGCCCGCGCCAGCTCCTCCTTCAGCGCCCTCAACACACCCCCGGCATCAAGCACTTCATCCGCCCGGTCCACAAACTTCGACTGCGGAATCCGCCGCCCCTGCTCGATCGACGCGATCGACTCCGCCGCGTACCCCACCAGCTTCCCGAAGGCCGCCCGGTCCAGCCCCGCCCGCACCCTCAGCAGCTTCAACTGCCGCCCGAACGCGGCCACAACACCCGAGCCGGGTTCGTCCTCCGGCCGCTGCCCCACCTCGTCGTCCCTCACGGTCACCATCTCTCCCCGCACCCGCACGTACACCGCCCACCCCGCCACGTACAACACCCCCGCGACGGCGCGTCACCCCTGGTCACGCTACGCCACCCAGCGTCACCGTGAATGCATGACCAGCAATCCCCCACACACCACAGCCACCACCCAACTCCCCACCCCCACCCACCTCTTCGACATGCGCTTCAGCTCGACCCCACGAGGTGCGCGCCTCGCCCGACGCCTCTGCGGCGAACGGCTCAACACCTGGGGTATCCCGTACGGCAGCGACGCACACGGCGCACTCACCCTCATCGCCGCCGAACTGTGCGCGAACGCCGTCCGGCACGGAAACGTCCCCGGCCGTGACTTCCACCTACGCCTCACCGCCGACGACAGGACCGTACGCGTCGAGGTGACCGACACCCGCGGCGAACGACTCCCCGCACCCGCCGACCCCCCGGGCGACCGTACCGATGGACGGGGCCTGCTCCTCGTCGCCGCGCTCGCGGACCTCTGGGGCTGGTCCCCACGCCCCACCGGCCCGGGCAAAACGGTCTGGGCGCAACTGACGATCTCGGCCACCTCCGACCGGTAACCGGCGTAGAGGGCGTACCCGCTGGACGGAAGATCGCCCCAACCACGAGACTTGTCCCCGAACAGTCGGACCGGCGCCGACCCACCGCACGCCGGCGAGGACACTCGACGGGGGCAGGGGTGCCGCAGAAGCAGGTAGCAGGACGTTACGAACTGCTGGAGGAGCTCAGCCACGGGGGCATGGGCGACGTATGGCGCGGTTACGACGCCGTACTGGACCGGCCGGTCGCGGTGAAGGTGATCAGGGGGCAGTCCGTCACCTCCGCGCACCTCGCAGAGGAGTTCGCCAAGCGCTTCAAGCGGGAGGCGCGGATCACCGCACGCATCCAGCACCCGGGCGTGCCACAGGTCTACGACGCGGTGCTCGACGACACGTACGAGCACCTGTTTCTGGTGATGGAACTGGTCGACGGCGTACCCCTGACCGGCTACATCCACCCCGCCAAGCTGCTGCCCGTCAGCTGGGCCGTGGCCGTCACGGCGCAGGTGGCCACCGTGTTGTCGTACGCGCACGACGTGCCGGTCATCCACCGGGACTTGAAGCCGAGCAACATCCTCGTGGCGCGGGACGGGACGGTGAAGGTCCTCGACTTCGGCATCGCGGCGATCCTGCGGACGGATGTCACCAAGCTGACGGCGACCGGCAGTCCGATCGGCACCTACCAGTACATGTCGCCGGAGCAGGTGCGCGGCGGGCAGATCACGCCGAAGGCCGACCTGTACGCGCTGGGGTGCGTACTGCACGAACTGCTCAGCGGGCAGCTGGTGTTCACGGCGGAGAGCGAGTTCCTGCTGATGTCCCAGCACGTGAACGCGGCTCCGACGCCGCTGCGGCAACTGCGCGCCGACGTACCGGCCGAGTTGGAGGAGCTCGTCATCCACCTGCTGCGCAAGGCGCCCGAGGCGCGTCCCGCGGATGTGCAGGAGGTGTATGAACGGCTGCGGCCCTTCCTTCCGGCCGCGGGTGAGCCGCCCGCCCCGCAGGAGGCGGGGCCCGCCGGGGCGCCCGACCCGACCGGCGTGTTCCGCCGCCCGTTCGCACCCCGGGCGCGGGCCGGGGCGGTCGCGCGACCCTGTTCCGCGTCACCCGAGGCGCCTGCCGCACCGGCGCCGCTGCCGGACACGCTGCGCGCGCAAGTCAGAGAGGTCCGTGCGCACTACGACGCCCTCATGGAGGAGGATCGGTTCGCGCAGGCCGCCGAGGTGGTCGGGGAGATGATCGAGCCCGCGGCGCGCGCCTTGGGCGCAGAGAACAAGGTCGTGCTGGCGCTGCGGATGCGGCGGGCGGGCGCCCGGCTGCTCGGCGGCGACTTCCGGGCGGCTCTGCCGGAGTTCGAGGCCCTGGCCGACGCGTACGGCCGGATCAGCGGGCCCAGCAGCCAGTCGGCCCTCGACTGCCGTGCCCAGGCAGCCCGTTGCCGCGCCGAACTCGGCCAGGTGACCGAGGCGATGGCAACACTGCGGGACGTACTCGACGTCGTACGAACCGTCGACAGTGACGTCAGCGAGGAAGCCGTCATGCTGCGCCGGGACATCGGCATGCTGCTGCTCGCGCAGGGCAGCGCGGAGGAGGCCCGGCACTTCCTCGAGCCGCTCCACGACGACCTGTGCCTGGTGTACGGCCCCGCGGACGAACTGACCGTCGAGGTGGCCGAGGCCCTGGCCCTCATCCGCCTGGGCCTGGACGACTCCGGATCCACCGGATCCTGATGAAATTCCTGGTTCGTTCCGGCAGACATGGAATGATCTCGCTGATCAGGGGGCGCACCGGGGTGTGCGTGATCGCACCCCCTAGGAGGGGCGGAGCATGAACAAGAAGAACACCGGCAACGAGGACCTGATCCTTCAAGTCCGTCAGGTCCAACAGGCACTCCGCACTGTCTACCTGGACCCGGGGCTGATCGATGACAGTGACCTGGAGGGAATGCCGACCGACCAGCAGGAGCCGCGCCTGCTGTCACGGGCACTGACCGCACAGGCCGTGCGGATCGTCACCGGGTTCAGCCCGCAGGAGGCGGCTCTCACCGTCATCGACGGCGAGGCCGACAAGGGCATCGATGCCATAGCCGTGGTGGACGGGCCCGATCCGCACGTCTATCTCGTGCAGGGGAAATGGAGTAAGTACGGCACGGCCAAGGGTGAACGGTCGGCCGTCATGGAGCTGCTGGCGGGGCTGAGGCTCATCGACGACGAGGACTTCGCCGCCTTCAATCCGCGCGGCCGGCAACTGGCCGAGCTGGCGAAGACCGTAATGTCGAGGGGCCCCGTCCCCGTCACCCAGGTCGTGGTCCTGATGCGGGCCGACGACGTGGGCGAGGGGTTCCGGCACGCCCTGATAGACGGCGAGAAGGAGTTCAACCGTCACGGGAAGGTCTTGGACCATCAGATCATCCTGGCGCCCGAGGTGTGGGGCTCGGTCCGCAGCGATCTGGCACCTCAGCCCGTCGAGCTCAAGGCCGACCTGTTCCCGTGGTTCGAGGTCAGCACACCGTACGTGTCGTATCAAGGCGTCGTCGAGGCAGAGCAGGTGGCCGAGTGGGTGGGACACGGCTCAAACCTGTTCAACCTCAACATCCGCAACCCGCTCGGCAGGACCCCTATCAACAACGAGCTGATCGACACGCTGACTTCAACACCAGAGAACTTCCTGTACTTCAACAACGGTGTCACGGTCCTCTGCGAGTCGGTGGAGAAGACGCCTCAGTCGATGCGGATGCCGCACACCCGCCCGCTAAGCCTGACCCTGCACAACGCCAGCGTCGTCAACGGAGCCCAGACCGTCCGGTCCGTGGCGGAGGCGGTCGCCGACGACGAGATCGCCGCATCGGCACAAGTGGGCGTCCGCATCATCGTGACGGGCAAGGCAGCGGACTTCGCCAGGCAGACCACCCAGGCCACCAACCGCCAGAACCGCGTGGAGGCACGGGACTTCATCGCTCTCGACTCGGTCCAGGCAGGCATCCTCGAGGAGATGCGGGCCGAACTCGGACTGGAGTACAGCGTCCGCCGCAGCGAGCTGGACCCCCATCCAGACACCGGCTGCTCGGTCGTCGAAGCCGCTTGTGCCCTGGCCTGCGCCCACCCCGACGCTCAGTACGCGGCCCGCATCGCCACCACCCTGGACGTGCTGTGGGAGCGGGGGACACAGGGCATCTACGACGTGCTGTTCCGCCCCCAGCCGAGCGCCTACCTGCTGTGGAACGCCGTGCAGATCCTCAGGGAAGTCCGGCGCAGCCTGCACGACGTGCGTCCGCGTTACGAGGGCCGTGGCGTCGCCCTGATCGAGCACGGGACCTACCTGCTCACCCACCTGGTGTTCCGTCGGCTCGACACCGAGGCCATCGACGAGCCGGACCCGAAGCTGGAGTGGGCCACTCAGGCGGCTGCGCGGATACCACAGCTAGTGGAGGATTTGCTGCCCGCAGTGGCCTCCACGATTGACGGGCTCTCCGACAAACTACCGCAGATCCGCGCCGTATGTGCGGATGTCGATCGGTGCCGCGAGGTCGCAGACCATGTGCTGAAGGCCGCGGCGACACCGGAGGGCCTTGCGGCGCCGGACAAGTACCGTCGTACACCGGCGAAGGGCAAGCGCCGGCGCCCCAACGCGGTCTCGGTGCTGATCGACAAGGCCGTTCTGCCAGAGGGGGAGCCGCTCACGCTCACGACGGGTTACCCGCTGGAGGCCGAGGCTCTGCGGGAATGGCTCGCCGAGGACGAAAAGCGATCGCGGGCGACGTGGAAGCCGCACCGCAGCAAGCCGATTCTCTGGGCTGCCGACGGCAAGCAGTACTCACCCTCCGGCTTGGTCTCCGCTATGTGGGAGCTCGCACAGTGGGAAAAGCGACCTGTGGCGAACCAGGGAACCGCACGGTGGGCGACCGCTTCAGGCGAGACGCTGGCCGACCTCGCCTGGCGCGTCCTCGGAGAACTCGAAGAGCCGGACGACGGCTCGGAGTCGGTCGACGGGACCTGACCCAACACCGGCGGCCCACAGCGCCCCGGCCCTGAACCCGAGGACTGCAACCGACACCCGCTTCTCGTACGCGACTGAGGAGAACCGCGCCCCATGCCCCACCTCGCCTTCGACATAGGCTTCTGCGCCCAGCTCGGCAAGCTCCAGGGCTCGGTGCGGGAGGGGGTGTTCGCGGCCTGGGAGAAGTTCGAGCGCCTCACCCTGGACCAACTCTTCAAGGACCAGGGGCTGAAACTGGAGTCCTTGAAGCAGGCCAAGGATCCGCACATCCGTACCATCCGCATCGACCAGGGCACTCGCGGCGTCGTCCTCGCGCCGGACAGCGGCGACACGTTCGTCCTGCTGCGGGTGATGCCGCATGACAAAGCGATCGCGTGGGCCAGCAAGCAGAAGGCGAGCATCAACACCGTCACGCAGGCCGTCGAGATCCGCGACATCGCCACTCTCGAAGAGATGACGCCGGCCTACGAACGGATCGCGCCTGCCCCGGACCAGCGGCTGTTCTCGAAGGTCTCCGACGGGGACATGGCAGCGCTCGGCATCGACGAAACCACGCTGCGCCAGGCACGCGCCCTCACCAATCTGGAACAACTGGAGGTGTTCGCACCGTACTTCCCGCAGGATCAGCGGGAGGTATTGGAGTACCTCGCCGCGGGCTTCTCCGTGGAGGAGGTATGGCGCGACGTGGTGGCCGTCAGCCTCGCGGGCGCCTCCTCGACGGAGCCCGTGGACACCACCGACTACGCGACCGCCATCCACCGGACCCGCACCCGCTTCGCCGTCGTCACGGACTCCGACGAGCTGCGCGACATCCTCGACAAGCCCTTCGCGGCCTGGCGGGTCTTCCTCCACCCCTCGCAGCACAAGGTCGCCTACCGCCCCTCGTACTCCGGGCCCGCCCAGGTCACCGGCGGTCCCGGCACCGGAAAAACTGTCGTCGCCCTGCACCGCGTACGCCACCTGCTGCGGCACCTGCGCGACGGCGACCGCATCCTGCTGACGACGTACACGAACGCGCTGGTCGCCGCGTTGCGCGCCGGGCTCGAAGCACTCGTCGAGGACGAGGCGCTGCGCGACCGCGTGGACATCATGACCGTGGACGCGTTCGCGGGGCGGGTGGTGTCCACCTCGCGCAGGCCGCTGCGCGGTGGCGAGGAGGAGTCCCTCTGGGAACAGGCCGCCCGGGCCGCCGGGTTCACGGGCACGGCTCAGTTCTTGGCGCAGGAGTACAAGCATGTCCTCCTCGCCCAGAACGTGCGCACCCAGGAGGCGTACGAGACCTGCGACCGGCGTGGGCGCGGCAGCGCGCTGAACGCGGCGAAGCGGCCGCTGGTGTGGCGCACGGTCCAGGAGTTCACCGACCGGCTCGCCGCGGACGGGCTGCGGACGTACCTCGGCACCTGCGCGGAGGCCGCCGACCGGCTGGAGGCAGAGGGACCGCGCTACCGGCACGTCGTGGTCGACGAGGCCCAGGACCTGCACCCCGCGCAGTGGCGCCTGCTGCGCGCCGCAGCCCCGGCACGCCCCGATGACCTGTTCGTCGCGGGCGACCCGCACCAGCGCATCTACGACTCCAAGGTGTCGCTGAAGGCCGTGGGCATCCAGGTCGCGGGGCGGTCGACGAAGATGCGCAAGAACTACCGCTCCACGCACGAGATCCTCAGCTGGTCCACCGCCCTCCTCATCGGCCGACCCTTCGACGACCTGTCCGACGACTCACGCAACGACACCCTGCTGGGCTACCGCTCGGCACTCCACGGCAGCGGTCCCGACACGCACGGCGCGGCCACAGAGGAGGCCGAACTCGACGCGCTGGTCGAGCGCGTGCGCGGCTGGCTCGAGAGCGGTGTCGCGCCCGGCGAGATCGGAGTCAGCGCCCGGTTCAACAAGACCTGCGACAAGGCGGCCGACCGCCTCAAGTCTGCGGGGATTGCGGCAGCCCGCCTGCGCGGGAACACGGCGCCGAACGCCGACGCGGTGAACGTCGGCACCATGCACTCCTGCAAGGGCCTGGAGTACCGCTGCGTAGCCGTCATCGGCGCCACCGACGCCGCTCTTCCCTACCCCCGAGCGGTCACCCCGGCCGACGTCGACCGTGTGCAGCACGAGGCCGACCTGATGGCGGAACGCTGCTTGCTGTTCGTGGCGTGCACGCGGGCCCGCGACGGGCTGTACGTCTCGTGGTCGGGGGAACCGAGCCCCTTCTTGCTCGACGCCGGATTGTGAGCTGGGCGCACAACGGGGAGCACGGTGTCGACGTGTGCGCCCGTTGCGCCGCATATACCGATGGAAAAGGCGTGCAGCCCTGCTGACAGCTCCTCCATAAGGCCTCAAAAATGGTGCAGTTGAGGCTGACGGCCATCACCTACAGCGGCCTCTTCCTGGGGGGCCTGTGCACAGAGACGAGTACAGCTGGCTGCGCTCTGCCGTGACACGGTTCGGCGCCTCGTGCAAGCTGAAACTGTCGGGCGGAGGCAGTCCGGAGGCCGCGATACGTGGCCCCCTGGAAGTCCTGCTGCAGGCGGTCGGCGAACATCACGAACAGCACGAGGTGACCTGGCACGACGAGTACCGGCTGCCTGACCTGGGAGTACGACCCGATTACGCGGTGCGCGCGGGACAGGACATCATCGGTTACATCGAGCTGAAGCGGCCCGGCCTGTCCGTGGACCCGGAAACCTTCGGCAAGAGCAACCGCGAACAATGGGAGAAACTCCGGGACTTGCCCAACCTGCTGTATTCCAACGGGACGGAGTGGCGGCTCTTCCGGGACGGGCGACAGATCGGCAACGCGGTCTTCTTTTCAGGGTCCCTCAAGGGTTCGGGCGACAAGCTGGCCATGGGTGATCCTGCTGCCTTCGACATCCTGCTCAAGCAGTTCCTGATGTGGAAGCCCCAGCCCATCGCGCAGGTCGCTCGCCTCGTGCAGCACGTCGCGCCGCTGTGCCGGCTGCTGCGGGCCGCCGTGTTGGAACAGCTGGCCGCCGAGGACAGATCGAGCGCTGCGGACGACGACATGCGGGCGCGGCCGTTCACGGGGCTCAAGAACGACTGGCGCAGGTATCTGTTCCCGTCCGCGGACGATGCCACCTTCGCCGACGGCTATGCGCAGACCGTCACCTTTGCTCTCCTCCTGGCCCGCACCGAGGACATCCCTCTCGCACCGGACTCCTTCCACGAGATCGGCCGGCATCTCGACGCCGACCACGCCCTCATGGGCAAGGCGCTCCAACTGCTCACGGACAACGTCAACGCCCGCTTCACCGTCACGCTCGACCTACTGACCCGCACGATCGCCAAGGTGGACTGGCCTGCCATCCGGAGCGGCAACCGGGATGCCTACCTCCACCTGTACGAGCACTTCCTCACGGTCTACGATCCTGCGCTCCGCCAGCAGAGCGGCTCGTACTACACGCCTCGCGAGGTCGTCGCGGAGATGGTCCGCCTCACCGAAGAGGTGCTCCGCACGCGGCTGGATCAGGAGTTGGGCTTCGCGGCGGACGACGTCAGGATCGTCGACCCCGCCATGGGAACCGGCACTTTCCTCCACACGATCATCGAACGGGTCGCCGAGCAGGCCGTCGAGCGGCACGGCCCGGCGATGGCCCGTGATGCCATCTCCCGGCTCGCGTCACGGTTGTTCGGGTTCGAGTTGCAGATGGGGCCCTTCGCCGTATCCGAGTTACGTGCCTCGGATCTGCTGAAGAAGTACAAGGTGCCGTTGCCCGAGGGCGGGCTCAATCTGTTCGTCACCGACACCCTGGACAACCCTTATGCCGAGGAGGAGTACCTGGCCTCGACCTACGGGGCGCTGTCCCTCTCACGCAGACGGGCCAACCAGGTCAAGGCCAACGTCCCCATCACGGCGGTCACCGCGAACCCGCCTTACGACGACAAGGCTGAGGGCCGCGGCGGCTGGATCGAAAAACGGCCGGAGGGGAAAGAGCCTCCCGTTCTGGATGCCTTTCGGTACGAGGGCAACGGCCGCTATGAGCACGTACTCAAGAACATGTACGTGTACTTCTGGCGCTGGGCCACCTGGAAGGTCTTCGACGCCCACGACGAGGACCGGCACGGTGTGGTCTGTCTCATCACCCCCTCCGGGTGGGCCACCGGGCCCGGCGGCCGTGGCATGCGGGACTATCTGCGGCGCACCTGCGACGAGGGCTGGGTCATCAACCTCTCGCCCGAAGGCCAGCGGCCCGACATCGCGACCCGCGTGTTTCCCGGAGTCGCCCAGCCGCTCGCCATCTACATCTTCGTACGCAAGGCGGGCATGGAACGCGGACCGGGACACCGGGCCCACATCCACTACCGGGCCGTGACCGGGACGCGTGCCGACAAGTTCAGGCAGCTCCAGCACATGCATCTCGACGACAGCGAATGGCGTGACACCCATACGCAAGGAGCACGCCCGTTGACTCCGGTCACGGAGTCCGGCTGGGAGGAATTTCCCGAGCTGAACGACCTGTTCCCTTGGGGGAGTCCGGGAACCAAGGCCAACCGTTCATGGGTGAGTGCGCCGTCCGCCGAGATCCTGCGCCGCAGATGGGCACGGCTGATCCGCGAGTCCGACCGGGTGCAGAAGGCCGAGCTGTTCAAAGAGACTCGCGATCTCAAGCTCACCGACAGAAGACAGCCGTTACCCGGCACATTTTCCCCGACCCGCCCTCTCAACGAAGAGACGCACACCACCCCGGATCTCGTACGCATGGCCCTGCGCAGTTTCGACCGCCAGTACCTCATCGCCGACAACCGTGTCATCGACTTCCCGCGCCCAGATCTTTGGGCAGCGCTCCACGAGGGCCAGCTGTTCCTCAACCAACAGTCGTCACACGAGATCAGCTCTGGTCCGGCCGTGGTGGCGACACATCTGATCCCCGATACACACCACTTCAACGGCCGCGGTGGGCGCATCCTGCCGTTGCTGCACCCCGACGGCTCCTCCAACACTCCTCACGGCCTCCTGCCGTACCTCGCCCGAACTCTCGACCGCACGAGCGTCGGCCCAGACGAGCTTGCGGCCTACACCATCGCCGTCGCCGGGCATCCCGGCTTCACCGAACGGTTCACGGAAGAGCTGCTCACCCCCGGCGTACGCCTGCCCCTCACCCGGAGCAGTGGTCTCTGGGACAGGGCAGTGGCACTTGGCCGGGAAGTGCTGTGGATCTCCACCTTCGGCGAGCGGTGCGCCGATCCGGCCGCCGGACGCCCCTCCGGGAACATCACGTTCGCCCCGGGGGACACACGGCAGGTGAAGTACCTGACCCACATCGGTGATGTGCTGCCCTCCCGGATGCGATACGAGCCCGAGTCCGACACGCTTCGCGTCGGTGACGGCGCGTTCGGTCCGGTGCCCGAGGCGGTGTGGACGTACGACGTCGGCGGCATGGAGATCGTCAAGAAGTGGTTCGGCTATCGCAAGGCGTCACCGAACAGCAAGAGGACCAGTCCGCTGGACGACATCCATGTCGAGAGCTGGGATTCCGAGTGGACCGGCGAGCTCATCGAGCTGCTCTCCCTGCTGCGCCGGCTCACCGGTCTCGCCCCGGCTCAGGCCGAGCTGCTCTCCGAGATCCTGGCCGGTCCGACCACGACACAGGAAGACCTGAAGAGCGGAGGGGTCCTGCCGATACGCCCGGCGGCTCGCAAGGCGAGGCTGCGTGCGACCGGCGGGCTGTTCCACGACTCGGATGAAGGAGGCGCCAGCGGCGGATGAGGCCGGCGCGGGTCCAGTTCTACTGGTCCACACTCGCGAGCGCCTGATCGAGCGAGACGTCACCCTGCGCCAACTTCCGCACGGCGCATGCCAGACGAGGGTGGCCGTCCTCAACAGCCTCGGCCAGTCGCACCACATCCGCGAGTCTCAACTCTGCGGCTTCGTGGAGCGCCTCATAGTGGACCGCCGTGCCCAGATCAGTCGCAGCCACCGCACCGTCCTCTTTCACGGCCAGCCCGAGGAAGCCGAGTTCCCGGACGTCCGCAAGAACCTCGGTCACGTCAAGTCCCCGGCCGTAGATCACCGCTCCCGCTTCCTCGCCTTCGGTCGGATCCGGGAGCGGCTGGAGCACCAACTCCGCCAGCAGGCGGCGCTGCGAATCGGTGAGCACAAATCGCGGGAGGGGCATGCACACATGCCTAGCACAGCGCCGCACCCGCTTGGCCTGTGCCGTGCGCGGTGTTGCGAGTCTTGCCCCTCCCCCGTCTCAATCAGTGAGCACCTCCGCCCTGACGGCAGGGACAGAACGTTCTCACGGCTGTCATGGAGTTCCACATAGGTCACCAGCAGGTCGGACACGCGTACCCGGTGCCTCACAGCGATGTCATCACGTGCTTGATGCGCGTGTAGTCCTCGAAGCCGTACGCCGACAGGTCCTTGCCGTAGCCGGACTTCTTGTAGCCGCCGTGCGGCATCTCGGCGACCAGGATCATGTGGGTGTTGATCCATAGGCAGCCGAAGTCGAGGCGCTTGGACATGCGCATCGCGCGGGCGTGGTCCTTCGTCCAGACCGAGGAGGCGAGGGCGTAGTCGACGCCGTTGGCCCACTCCACGGCCTGGTCCTCGTCCGCGAAGGACTGGACCGTGATGACCGGGCCGAAGACCTCGTTCTGGATGATCTCGTCGTTCTGCTTGAGGCCGGAGACGACGGTCGGCGCGTAGAAGTAGCCGATCTCGCCGACGCGGTGGCCACCGGCCTCGACTTTGGCGTGCGAGGGGAGTCGGTCGACGAAGCCGCTCACCTGGGCGAGCTGGTTGACGTTGTTGAGTGGGCCGAAGAGCACGTCCTGCTCGTCGATGCCACCGGTCTTGACGTCGGCGGCGGCCTTGGCCAGCGCGGCGACGAACTCGTCGTGGATGGACTCGTGGACGAGGACGCGGGTGGCGGCCGTGCAGTCCTGGCCGGCGTTGAAGAAGCCCGCCGTCGTGATGCCCTCGACAGCCTGCGCGACGTCCGCGTCGTCGAAGACGACCACGGGTGCCTTGCCGCCGAGCTCCAGGTGGACGCGCTTGACGTCCTTGGCGGCGCTCTCGGCGACCTGGATGCCGGCGCGCACGGAACCGGTGATGGCGGCCATGGCCGGGACCGGGTGCTCGACCATGAGCTGCCCGGTGCTCCGGTCGCCGCACACGACATTGAGCACACCGGCGGGCAGATCCAGCTCCTTCAGTACGCCACCGACGATCCCGGCGAGCAGGACCGTGGACGCGGGGGTGGTGTCCGACGGCTTGAGGACCACGGTGTTGCCCGCGGCGATCGCCGGTGCGAACTTCCACACCGCCGTCATCATCGGGTAGTTCCAGGGCGCGACCTGCGCGCACACACCGATCGGCTCCCGCCGGATGATGGAGGTCAGGCCCTCCGCGTACTCTCCCGCCGCCTTGCCCTCCAGCAGACGCGCCGCGCCCGCGAAGAAGCGCAACTGGTCGACCATGGGGACGATCTCTTCGGTCCTGGTCACGGCGCGAGGCTTGCCGGTGTCGCGGCACTCCGCCTCGACCAGCTCCTCGGCGCGCGCCTCGACGGCGTCCGCGATCTTCAGGAGCAGCTTCTGCCGGGTGCTGGGGGTGGAGTCGCGCCACGCAGGAAAGGCCGCCGCCGCGGCTGCCATCGCCGCGTCCACGTCTGCCGCCCCCGAGAGCGGTGAACTCGCGTACACCTCACCGGTGGTGGGGTTGACGACCGGCAGCGTGCGACCGTCCTTCGCGTCGACGAAATCACCGTCGATGTAATTGCGCAGCGTAAGGATTTCGCTCACGACGTTCCGTGCTCCTCGTGGCTTGAGAATCGTAGGGATACAGGAGATCTGCTGGGGCTGACTTGAGGATGGCGATGACGCAGCGCCCCAGGGGTGGAGGGCGGCCGTGGGATTGCGTTCCGGTCGTGCCGGGTGAGAGGGCCGAACCGAACGGCGCGGAATTGGCGACTTCCGCGCCGACGGGCCATGCCTGAGGGACAGCAGCTGAGGCACGGATGACCTGACCAGGCCAGGTCTCCGTCCCAGGCCAGTGACGCTATCCGCCACCCGAACAGCCAAGAAGTGGTGGATTCATCCACCGTCCCGACGCCGTATGGATGATCTGCACACCAAACGAGGTCATGCGGTCCGGGCAGCGCGAAGCGACATCTGTCTCCTGGACATGGGCGCGTCCGCTG
This sequence comes from Streptomyces sp. NPDC027189, assembly GCF_055566975.1. NCBI lineage: Bacteria > Bacillati > Actinomycetota > Actinomycetes > Kitasatosporales > Streptomycetaceae > Streptomyces > Streptomyces sp. NPDC027189. Next base: position 87,445 of record NZ_JBVHRI010000022.1, on the reverse strand, counting down.
GGAAATCACTCATTGACGCGCAGAGGACATGTCCCTACTGTTGCGCCACGCGGTCGCCGGGCTGAGGCAGACCGCGTGTACCGGATCGTTCCCTTTCCGCGGATCGCCTGATCGTGATGGCGGATGCGAACGAGTTCCGGAATGTCATGGCCGTTGGCGACGGCTATTGGCTCCTCAGGTCATATTTCGACCTGGTCGCTCATGATGCGGATCGCAGATCGCCCATCCCCTGTTTTTCCCTCTGGCACTGATCCCTGCCGCGCCCCATATTCATCGCGCCCCGCACCCGTCATGGGTGTGCTCTGACGCGCGCCGTCGTGTTCCAAGAAAGGCATGGCCACAATGAATGAGCAGTCGCACAGAAGCATGAGCCGCCGGTCGGTCCTGCGGGCGGCCGGAGCCTCCGCGCTCGCGGCCCCCCTGGCGGGGAGTCTGCTCACCGCGTGCAGCACCAAGTCGGCCCCGTCGGCCAAGCCGAACACCACGGTGACCGTCACCTCGTACGGCGGCTCGTACAACGACCAGCTGACGAAGACCCTGCTGAAGCCGTTCGAGAAGAAGTCGGGTGTGCGTCCGTCGCTGCTGGCCAACACCAGCCTCGCCGGGCTGAAGGCCCAGGTCCAGTCCGGCGATGTCCAGTGGGATCTGGTGGAGTTGACGGCACCGGAATACCTTCAGGCCGTCGACGAGGGACTGTTGGAGAAGCTGGACTACGGCGTCATCAGCGACAAGGGGCTGCCCGCCTATGCGAAGGCCGACTATGGCATCAAGTATCTGAGCTTTCTTTTCGTGATGGCCTGGGATCAGAAGCACATCCCCGACGCCCAGGCGCCCAAGAATTGGGAGCAGTTCCTGGACCAGGGGCGCTACAAGGGCAAGCGATCCGTCTACGCGCAGTTGTCCGACAGCTCGATCCTGGAGGCGGCACGACTCGCGGCGGGCGTGCCGTTCGACAAGATCTACCCCCTCGACGTCGATGCCGCGCTGAAGTACCTGGCCCAGCACCCCGGGCGGGACGGACTGATCTACCACACGGCCAATCAGGAGCCGATCCAGCAGCTGACCTCCGGCGAGGTCGCGCTCTCGACCAGCTTCAACAACCGGATCAGCGCCGCCCGCAAGGACGGCGCGAGGCTCAACTTCACCGCCAGCAACAGTGTCGTGGCGGGTGACTACTTCGTGGTCCCCAAGGGCGCCAGGAACAAGGAGGCGGCCTTCCGGCTCCTGGACTTCATGAGCAACGACGCCGCGGCCGGCGCCGACTTCATCCAGACCACCAACCTCACCCTGGCCAACACCCCAGCCCTGGCCAAGCTGCCCTCCTCGGTGGCCGATTCGCTGCCCACCAGCCCCAAGCTGGCGCACTCCATCCTGGTACGCGACGACGCCTGGTGGGCCAAGAACCTCAAGGCGACCGAGCAGCGCTTCAAGCTGTGGCAGGCGGGCAGCTGATGACGTCCACCGTCACGCCTGCCGCGGCGACCGCATCCGCTTCCGCCGGGGCCGACGCGCCGCGGCGGCGCCGGCGCCCGCGCGGCACGTGGTTGCTGCTCCTGGCACCCGTACTCGCCTTCGACGCCGTACTCTTCCTGACACCCCTCGGCAAACTCGTTGCGGCCAGCACTCACGGCCACGCCTACCAGCGAGTGCTGAAGGACCCGCTGGTGTCGCGGTCGCTGCTCAACACCTTTGAGATCAGCGCACTGTCGACGCTCGCCACGGTCGTGCTCGGCTACCTGCTGGCCGTGGTGATCTGGCGGCGCGGGCCGCTGGCGCGGGTCATCCTCTTCGCTCTGGTGCTGCTGCCCTTCTGGACGGGCGTCCTGGTGAAGAACTTCGCCTGGGCGGTCCTGCTGCAGGACAACGGCCTGGTGAACACCGCACTGCAGGGGCTCGGAATCACCGACGCCCCCGTGGCCCTGCTCCACAACCGTTTCGCCGTGGTGCTCGGCATGGTGCACTACCTGCTGCCGTACGCCGTCTTCCCGATCTTCGCGGCCCTGGCCGCGATCGACGACCGGCTCGAACTCGCGGCCCGGTCGCTGGGGGCGGGCGAGGCGTCGATCTTCCGCCGGATCATCCTGCCTCTGACCGTGCCGGGCGTCTCCGCAGCCGGTCTGCTGGTGTTCATCATCAGCACGGGATTCTTCATCACGCCCGTCGTGCTCGGTGGTCCCGGAGACATGATGATCGCCAATCAGATCGATTTCTACGCAAGGCAGTTGACCGATTTCGCCGGTGCCTCGGCACTCGCGCTGCTACTGACCGTCATCGTCAGCGTGCTCGTCGCGATATACCAGCGGATCCTTCGTGCAGGAGGCGAATATGAGGCCGGCTAGACCTCGACATGTGTCCTCGCTGATCGCCTCGGTGCCGGTCTTCGTCTTCCTGGTCGTGCCGACGCTGATCGTGCTGCCGATGGCCTTCACCGGCAGCCGCTACATCACCTTTCCACCCCAGCAGTTGTCCGCCGAGGCGGTCACCGGGTTCTTCCGCGACCAGGCGTGGATGTCGGCCCTGTCCGCCAGCCTCCAAGCGGCAGGTGTCGCGGTGGCGATCTCGGTCCTGCTCGGTGGGACGGCCGCGGTGGCGCTGCACGGGCGCACGTTTCCCGGGAAGGCCGCGATCACAGGCCTGCTGCTGGCACCGATGATCGTGCCCGCGGTGGTACTGGCTCTGGCGTTCTACCAGTTCTTCATCTCCGTCGGCATGGTGGGGACGGTCCTGCCGATCGGCCTCGCCCATGCCGTGATCGCCGTGCCGTACGCCTTCCTCACCGTGCGGGCCAGCCTCGCCGGGCTGAACCCGGCGCTGGTCCGCTCGGCGAGCAGCCTGGGCGCGGGAGCGTTCTCCGTCATGCGGTTCGTCTATCTCCCGGTCATCCGGCCGGGGCTCATCGCGGGAGCCCTGTTCGCCTTCTCGGTGTCGATCGACGAGACGGTCATCGCGCTGTTCCTGCAGTCCCCGAACGCGACGACGCTGCCGGTGAAGATGTTCACCGACATCCAGTACAACCTGACCCCGAAGATCGCCGTGTCCTCGGCGATGCTCGTCACCGTCGCCACGCTCGGTCTGCTCGTACAGGTCTGCTTCACCATCCGCCGCCGCTCCGTCGCACGGCTGCTCCCCTTGACCGCCCCCGAACAGACAGGGTGATCCATGACGACCACGACCACACAGCAGACATCCGCCTCGGCTCCCCACGAGGAGCGGCGTGGCGCCATCGAGCTGCGCGGCGTCCGCAAGATGTACGGGAATGTCGCCGCCGTCGATGATCTCGATCTGTCGGTCGAACCCGGCGAGTTCGTCACCCTGCTCGGGCCGAGCGGTTCGGGCAAGACCACGACGATGATGATGGTGGCCGGCTTCGAGGAACTCACCTCCGGCACCGTACTGATCGACGGCGAACCGGTGGACCGGCTGCCTCCCAAGGACCGCAACCTCGGTGTCGTCTTCCAGAGTTACGCCCTGTTCCCGCACATGAGCGCCGCCGAGAACGTCGAGTTTCCGCTGCGCATGCGAGGGGTCCAGCGTGGCGAGCGGCGGGGGCGCGCGGAAGAGGCGCTCGCCCGCGTCGGTCTGGCCGGGCTAGGCGACCGTCGTCCGCGTCAGATGTCCGGCGGCCAGCAGCAGCGCGTCGCGCTCGCGCGTGCCCTGGTGTTCAACCCCGCGGCCCTTCTCCTGGACGAGCCGATGGCCGCCCTGGACAAGCGGCTGCGCGAGCAGATGCAGGACGAGGTCAAGACACTGCAGCAGTCGCTCGGTATCTCCGTCCTGTTCGTCACCCACGACCAGGACGAAGCCATGTCCATGTCCGACAGGATCGTGGTCATGCGCGACGGCAGGATCGTGCAGGAGGGCGCCCCCGAGGATGTCTACGCACATCCGCGGACCGACTGGGTGGCAAACTTCCTCGGCGACACCAACCTGGTGCCCTGCACGGTGCTCGAGCGCAAGGACGGCGAGGCCATCGTCGACCTCGGCGCATGGGGAGTCGGCCGGGTACGGGACCGCGGGGCCAAGGGCGACGCGTACGCGGTCTCCATCCGCCCCGAGCATCTGCGGTTCGTCGACGCCGACCGCGCCGAGAACCGTGGCTCCGGCCGGGTGTTGTCGTCCACCAGCCTCGGCGCCACGATCCGCCACCGGCTGCACGTGGGCGGCCAGGACGTGGTCATGCGTGAACTCGGCACGGGTTCGCGCGCCACGGGCATCCTCGACAGCGAGGTGACGGTCGGCTGGTCCCCGGAGGAGGCTCAGCTGCTCGTCCTGGAGCCCTGAGGGCCACTGGTACGGGGCGCTTCGAGGTGGTTGTGCAGCGGGCCACTTGGGCCCATCGCAGAACTCATCGCAAGGAGGTACGCCCGTCCTTGGCCCGTGCGGCCACCCACAAGGCGATCTGCGTGCGCGATCGTACGCCGAGCTTGTCGCGGACCTTGTCCAGATGAGTGGCGACCGTACGTATCGAAAGACCGAGCCGGTCCGCGATGTGCCGGTTGGTCAGTCCGTCGGCGACCAGTTCGGCCACCATGAACTCCCTTGCGGTGAGCGTGGACTGGTCGTCGACGAGCTGTACGGCGTCCGTCGCCGTTCGGTGGCCACCGCTCCTTTTCCGCAGGGCGTACGCGACAAGCCGGTCCCCGAGCAGCCGGTGGCCGCCGCTGACGGCCGCGTCCCGCGCGGCCGCCGACAGCCGTGTCCTCGCACGAGTCGCCGTCTGTTCCACCTGGCGTCGCCATGGAGCCTCGGGCTCGGTGTCCAACCGGCGCCGTGCCTGCGCAGTCGCCTCGTACAGTCGCAGGGCTCGCTGCAGGTCGCCACTCTCGGCGGCCACGAGGGCCAGGCCCTCAATGGGGTACAGAGCGTGGAAACTTGCTTCGGGGACGATCCGCAGCACTTCGGTGAACAGAGCCTCGGCACTTTCCAGCCGGCCCAGAGCCAGCCGGACGGCGCCTGCGGTGTGCAGAGCGGCCGCGACCCGGCTCCACGGCGCGTGCTCCCTGAGCACCGGCAGGCAGCGGGACATGAGCGCGTCGGCCTCGAGTTCCCGGCCGGCCTGGAGCAGCGCCCAGGCCAGGTGATGGGTGCACCACGCGGTGTCGTGCGGTTTGCCGAGCGCGGCGACGATGTCCAGGCACTCGCGCAGGTCCGCGACGGCCGCGGGGAATTCGCCGCGGCACAGCCGTGCCGCGGCTCGCGCGTCCAGGGCATTGGCAAGACCGGCGGGGTGGTTGCGGGTGCGCTCCGTGTCGACCGCCTGCTCGCCCAGGCACAGTGCTTGTGCCAGGTCGGCCTGCTGGCAGGCCACGCGCGCGGCGAGCGCCGGCACCGCACCGCCGAGCTCCCGGCCGTCGGCTTGCTGTAGAAGTCCGCTCAGCAGCGAACGGGCTGCCGACGGCTGCTCCTGCTCGAAGTGCACCCGGGCCAGTTCCAGCGCCAGCCGCAGGTGTGAGGAGCCGTCGCGGCCGGTCGTCCACGCCAGGGCCGCCGCGAGATTGTCCCGTTCGACGGTCAGCGGACCGCCGGCCTGGTCGGCGAACACCTCGTCGCTCACCCGGTCCGCCAGATCGATCAGCCACTCGGTGGCCCGTTCCCGAGTGGTGTGCAGCTCGCCGGATGCGTGCAGGCGCTCCATCGCGTAGACACGGATGGCGCCCAACTGTCTGAATCGCGCGGGCTGCGCGTCTCCTGGCACACGTGCGATGAGGGACTTGGCCTCAAGGGCGCACAGGACGCGGAGTATCTGCCGCGGTGCGATGCCGTCGCCGGCGCAGACCGCCTGCGCCGCAGCGGTGTCGAAGCCGCCGACGAGGACCGCGAGTCGCCGGAAGACGGCCTGCTCCGCCGGATCAAGCAGCCGGTGGCTCCAGTCGATCACGGCGGCCAGTCCGCTGTGGCGCGGCGGCCCGATTCTGCTTCCGTCGGTCAGGAGAGACAGCTGGTCGTCCAGTCCGGCCAGGATGTCACTCAGCGGAAGGGTGCCGGCCCGGCGAGCCGCCAGTTCGATGGCAAGTGTCAGGCCGTCCAGCCGGCGGCAGATCTCGGCAACGGCTCGGCCATTGCCGCGGTGGAGTGTGAATCCGGGTGCGCAACTCGAGGCACGTTCGACGAACAGCCGCACTGCATCCGACCGCAGCAGGGCTACCGGGTCCTCACCGGCGCCGGCCGGCGGCAGGGACAACTCGCCGACCCTGAACACGATCTCGCCGGGTACCCGCAGGGCCTCCCGGCTGGTGGCCAGGATCCGCAGCCGAGGGCAGTGGCTCAGGAGGTCCGCGGTCAGTCGGGCACACGGCTCGGCCAGATGCTCGCAATTGTCCAGAATCAACAGCCGGGAAGCGTCACCGATCGCGCGGACCAGTACATCGAGGCCGGATTGTCCCGCCCCTTCGCCCACGGCCAGCGCGGCGGCCACGGACTGCGCGAGCAGCGCGCCGTCCTGAAGCGAGTCGAGTTCGACCAGGTCGACACGTCCGTCGCGGGCGGGCAGGCCCTTGGCGAACTCCATTGCCAGGCGCGTCTTTCCGACGCCGCCGGCACCGGTCAGGGTGACCAGCCGCGACGTCCTCGGCAGGGTGCGCAGGCGCGACAGCTCCTGCCGTCGGCCGACGAAGGAGTCGAGCGCGCGTGGCAGGTCGCGGCCCTGGGCGATCGAGGAGACAGCGGTCGACGCGGGGGGTGAGGCAGGAGACGCGGTCGCCAGGGGCCGACGGGAATCCGCGCGCGCCGCCCGTTGCCTGAGCGCCCGTTGTCTGCACGCGTTGGAGCAGTAGCGAGCCGGTCGACCGCCGTGCGGTCTCGGGGTCAGCGCTGCACCGCACACCTCACACGTTCGACTCCGGCTCATCCCCGATTCCTGGCCGCACATTCCGTGGACGAAACCATCGCGTCCATCTACGTGTCCCTTCGCACGCCCACGGCGGCCATTGACGACACACCAGCGGTAGCCGGGACCTTCGAAGCGAACCGACTACCGCTCGTGGGATGCCGTCAGGGTGTGGCGGCGGGATCTATACCGAGCACGACGGTCCCCGTCACTCCCTTATTGAGGTCGCTGCCCACCGGTGTGATGGTCAGCAGGGTCGAGGATCCGCCGTTGCGGTAGATGCCGTCTCGCGCGTTGAGCGTGCGGGTGGCCGTGTTGCTCCGGTAGGGGGCCAGGGCGGCGACCCTGCTGTTGTACGTCTCCGGGAAGTACAGCTGGCCGGTGTGGGACACGTGGCCTCCCCGGTACACCCCGCCGGAAACGGTCCCGCCGACATGTGTCTTGACGTGGATGTGCAGGGCACGGCCGACGTACCAGCCAGGGTAGACCGTGGTGAATTCCGCGACACCGGCGGAGTCGGTCAGTTGCACGCCGCGCAGGAAGGTCGTATCCGGGGTGGAGCCGCCGGCCACGTAGCCCGAGTAGATCCCCAGCGCGTCGCAGTGCCAGATGTCGACCGCGGTGTTGGGCAGAGGGGTGCAGGTCGTGGTGTCGATCACCGTGACGCGGAGGGTGAGCGGCACGCCGGCCTTGCCCTCGGTGATGTTTTTGCGGACCGTTTCCAGGTCCAAGTAGTAGGGCCCCTCGGTCTGTTCGGGCGTGAGGACGCAGGCGGCGGCTGGCCGGGCGGGTAACTGGGCCGCCGCGTTCCGGTCCGTGGCAGCGGCTGCCTGTGCGGTCGCGGAGCCCGTGAGCCCGAGGGCGGCCACTCCGAGGGTCGCGCCGCCCAGCGTGGCGATGACGGATCTGCGGGTGGCGCGGGCCGGACCGTCGTCGGGCTCAGGGGCGCGCTCCGGTTCCGCGGGTATGGGGTGGGGGGTATCAGTCATGCTTCGACAGTGGCGCGTGTGGCGGTCCAGGGGATCGATCAGATGACCGGTGAATTGGGCGCGTTACGAAACTCAGCGCGCCGACGTCCGACCGCCTGCGGACGGGTCCAGGTGTGCGGCCACGGAGCTGCCGCAAGGGGTCATGTCCCGCTGGATGGTGTAGTCACGGCAGCTGTTTCGGTTCCGGTTGTGGGGTGATCTGTGGTTCGGGCGGGGTCGGCTTGGTGGTGAAGAGCTCGGCCATGGAGGCTTCGGAGAGGTAGCGGCGGTCGAAGACCTGCCATTCGTCGTGGAGTTCGGCCAGGACCGCGGCAGCGAGTCGGTCCAGGGCGGCGGGGTTGGGAAAGACCTGGACGACGTCGGCCCTTCGTTTGATCTCCCGGTTGAGCCGTTCCAGCGGGTTGGTCGACCAGATCTTCTTCCAGTGCGCCGGCGGGAAGTCCGCAAACGCCGTGATGTCCGCTGCGGCATCCAGCAGCATCTTCTTGACCTGCGGGAACTGTCGTCCGAGCATACCGGCCACCACATCCAGCTGGGTGCGGACGGCCGCGGCGGTGGTCTGCGCGAAGATGGTGCGGATGGTGGCCGCCACCATCTCTCCCGAGCCCTTTTCGATCACCGCGAAGACGTCGCGGACGAAGTGAACGCGGCACCTTTGCCAGGCCGCGCCGAGGAAGACGGTGCGGATCGCGGCCACCAGCCCGCTGTGGCTGTCGGAGATCACCAGCTGGACGTTCTCCAGGCCGCGGGCACGTAAGGAACGCAGGAACTTCGTCCAGAACGGCTTCGACTCACTGTCGCCGACCATCAGCCCGAGGATCTCGCGGTGCCCGGTGACGGAGATCCCGGTCGCGATGACCACGGCCTGCGAGACGATCCGGTGATTCACCCTCGCCTTGCAGTAGGTGGCGTCCAGGAAGACGTAGGGGAAGACGGTGTGATCCAGCGGGCGCTCCTTGAACGCGGTCAGTTCCTCGTCCAGCTCGCCACAAATCCGGGAGACCTCAGACTTGGAGATCCCGCTGTCCGCACCGAGTGCTTTGACCAGGTCATCGACCGAGCGGGTCGAGACCCCGTGCACATATGCCTCCATCACCACGGCGAACAGCGCCCGGTCGATGCGCCGGCGCCACTCCAGCAAGGAGGGGAAGAACGACCCGGTCCGCACTTTCGGGATCTGCGCACTTGCGCCCACGACCCCACAGCCGCCGACCATCTGGTTGAGCGGACCTTCTCACACGTCTTCGACGCAACCACCCGCGGCGCCTTCCCCGCCGGATCCTGGCGGCTCCATCTGCTGACCACCGCCCGCAACCTGGCTCTACGGGAGTGGGTGTACCAGCCGGACGGGCCGTTCGATCCGGACTTCCGCCGCTGGGCCTCGACCGGCGGCACCTGGTCACTCACACAGCGCTCTCGGCTGACCCAGGCGTACCGCATGCTGCCGGAGCGCCGGCAGACCTTCGCCCGCACCCTGCAGGCGGTACGTGCCGGACACGGCCCCGAGTCCGCATGGCGCCCGTATCTCTTGTCAGTGGTCCGCCGAACCGCCGCCGACTGGGCGAGCACCGCTCGTCGCACCGACCTGTCACCGGACTTCGAACGCTGGCTGGAGACCGCCCCTACAGAGGAGAGCGGCGAGGAGTACGTGCTCCGTCAGGAGGACGATGCCTTGATCGTCCGTGGCTTCCGCTCCCTGCCGGAGCGCTGGCGGGCGGTGCTGTGGCACACCGTCATCGAGGGCGAGTCGGCTGAGCAGGTCGGTACGCTGCTCGGCATCAGCCCCAGCGGCGTCGGTTCGCTGGCCGCCCGCGCACGCGAGGGCCTGCGTGAGGCTTACCTCACGGCGCACATCGAGTACGTCGAAACCGCGGACCAGCCGGAGTGCCGGCACTTCAGCCGTCTCCTCGCGGCCGCGATACGCCGTCCCGGCCGGCGCCTCAACAAGGATCTGGCCAGACACCTCGACGGATGCGCCCGCTGCCGCAACGCCATGATGGAACTGACCGACCTCAATGAGCGTATGCGTCTGGTCCTGCCCGCCGCGCTGCTGTTGTGGGCGGCCCCCGCCTACCTCGCCTCCCGGCTGGCGGAGGCGGGAACGGCGGCCAGCGGCGCGGGGACCGCTGGGACACACCTGCCGAAAGTCAAAGTGAACCCGCTGGGCGCGGGCGTGGCGGCGGGAATCATGGCAGTGGCGGCCGTAGGAGCCTTCCTGCTCCTCAACGACACAGGAAACGACATCCGGACAGCACCACCCGCACCCACACCGACTCTCAACACCGCCCCTGAGCCCTCACAGTCCACTCCATCGCCCCCGAGCCCAACCCCCCGCGTCACTCGGCCAGTCCACACCCCGCCCCCGTCCCCGACCCGGACACCGACGCCAAAGCCTCCCAAAGCGGACGGCACCACCCGGCTGCGCATCAAGTCCACGGGCCAGTGCATGGAGACGACCGGTGCCTCCGGCGCCCAGCCCCGCGAAGCCGCCTGCAACGGCTCTGCGAACCAGACCTGGGAACTGGTACGCAACGCAGTCGGTCGACTGCAACTCCGGAACCAGGCGAGCAAGCTGTGCCTGACGTATCCCGAACAGCTCCCCGACGGCGCTGTCGTACGACAGCTCGACTGCGGCAACGTCACGCGCGGCCAGTGGTGGGACTACTCCCACTCGCAGGAGAACGGCGACATCATCTTCAACCCACTCGGCGACAACAGCAGACGCCTCGGCCTCAACGAGTGGAATTTGGCGGACGGAGCGCACTCCCCGACAATCGGCATCACCCTCAACTACTACAACACAACGTCTCTGGTCTTCCTCTTCGACGGAAAGCTCTTCACCTGAAGGCTGAGATGCGCATGCCCGTATTCCATGCGCCTGGTAATCCAGCAGCCTTTCGCTATTCCTGCTGGTCAGGGGCCTGATTTTGAGTGTAGTGGGCTGATGGCGGGTCGGGTGCGGGGTTGGCGGATGTGTGTTGCGTACCGGTCCGGCGGAGGTAGTGGCAGTGGCGGGCGACGGCCTGGTGTCGGCGTCTCCCTCTCGACCAGCTCATCGCGTGAACGCGTAGGCGGTGCTGGGGAAGGGCGGTTGTGCATCTGCCGGCCACCGCCATCGAGGAGGGCCGGGACCTGTCCTCGATGACGGCATCCTGGCCGACACCGCCTACCGTCTGCTGCCCGCCAGACGGCCCGGCCTCACTTCAGGTGTCGGTCCAAGAACCGGCAGCCGTCCTCCAGCTCGAACCACGGGGTACCGGTGTGCCCTCCCAGATTGGCGTGCAGCGTCTTCTCCTTGCTGCCGAAGGCGTCGAACAGGTCCAGGGCCCGTTGCCGGGGGTTCCCTTCGTCGTCCCACTGCAGCAAGAACAGCAGCGGAATGGTGACCTGCCGGGCCTCCTCGCGCTGGGCACGGGGCACGTACCCCCCGGCGAAGAAGCCTGCGGCCGCGATGCGCGGCTCGACCACCGCCAGCCGAATGCCGAGGGCGGTCCACCCCCCGGAGTACCCGACCGGGCCGCCGATCTCGGGCAGCTCAAGGAGGGCGTCCAGAGTGGTCTGCCATTCCGGGACCGCGTTTTCGACCAGCGGGCCGATGAAGGACTCGAAGATCTCGTCGACCGGCTCGCCGGCCTGCATCGCCCGCCGGAGGTCGGCACGGGCCTGCTCGTCGGCGGCGGAACGGGGACGGTCACCGCACCCGGCGGCGTCGATGGTGGCCACCGCGTAGCCGCGCGCCGCGGTGTACCGGGCCCGGGCCACCAGCCGGGGTTCCGCCTTGGGCAGGCCGTTGTTGTGGGCCATCAGGATCAGCGGGGCCGGTGCGGATCCGGGCGTCCACAGGGTGCCGGGGATCTCGCCGAGGGTGAATTCGCGCTCGAGGACGCCGTCGTCGAGGCGCTGTTCAGAAGTGAATTGCATGGTCGTGCCTTTCGGGAGGGCTCTTGAACGGCGCTCCCGGACGACCTATCGCCCGACCGTGACCCCGGAGGGGAGCACCCATGTCGATACTGCGTTCACGGGTACCACCTCCTCGTTCTCTCGCACGGCCTCCGGGAGATTAGCAACGGTCGCCGTGGTCCGCCAACGGGTTTTTGCGGAGGCGCTTGAACTGGTGGAGCCAGGCGGTTGGGTGGGCCGCGCGGCGAGGTGCTCGTCGAGGACGAGTCCTTTTCCGCACGGCCTCCCGCCGAACCGGACATGACGGTTTCCCTGTCATCCGGCTCTCCAGTGACTACTGCGTGAGTGGTTTGGCAGGACGTTCTGAATGGATTCGGTCATGGCAAGTACCGCAAGCCACAACCGTTTTGCGACGTCGGTGAAGCATGACGCGCGCCCAGTCAGAAGGCTGCCATCCGGCATGTGCCAGATCGGCGAGCGCACGGACATGGTGCACTTGCACGTTGCCCTTGCTTCCGCAGATCTCGCAGATATCCGCAAGGAGCCTCGTGATGAGTTCCTTCTGCGGATAGTCCACCCGGACTGGCTCATGGTCGGCGATTTCTGCCGTCCGTTGCCGTTGGAGTGGAATCCCACCGAACCGTGCGACCAGTGGTTTCCTGTTCTTCCGTTCAATTCGGGCCTCAAAAGCGGTGCGAGGCCCGTTCGCTGTTTCGAAGGTGGACTTGTATTTCGTTGCCATCTTCGACACTGTTGAACGGTGCTTTCCTGCCAGGGTCTTGAGCATTGAGGTCTCCATGACCCATCGCAAGCGGTGCAGCCGGTGGACGTCACCGGCCAGCAGGTAGTACTGGACGATTCCCCGATAGACGGTCCCGAAGGTGGCGACGATCGCGTGGTCGTCGCTGTTCATCAGGGCTGCCTGCTTCGCGGGTTTTCCGTGAGCAAGGTAGGGGGAACATTTGGCCTTGACCACATCCAGTGGGACACGCAGCGCGATTTGCCCGTTGACCACACGGCGGCCGCGGGTGATTTTGCTGCTGTTCTGCTGAGTTGTGATCTCGTAGCCGAGGAACCGTGCCGCCTGGGTTCGGGCATGGGTGATCAGCGTCTTTTCCTCGGAGAGCTCCAGCTTGAGTTCTTTACGCAGGAACATCGCCAGTCGCTGTTTGATTTCCTCGGCCTCGACCTTCGGCCCGGTGAACCCGAGCAGGTGGTCATCTGCATAGCGGACATAGCGAAGCCGCCTGAACTCCGGATCATCAGGATCGGAGCTGGGCAGGCTGTGCATTTGCTGACGCAGTCGTCGGACTTCAGCCCTGTCACCGCGCCGGCGTGCCCTTGCCAGCGTGTTGGCCACCGCGAGGTATTCCGGGTTGCGAGCCCGGCGTTCCCCTCGGGTGTATTCCGGAATCAGAACGTTCTCGACGAACTCGTCCAACTTGTGCAGGTAGATGTTGGACAGGACCGGGGAGGCCACTCCGCCTTGCGGTGCTCCGGAGAGCGTGGCTCCCCGCCTCCAGTCCTCCACGTATCCGGCCGTCAGCATGTTGCGCACCAACCTCAGGAACCGGTTGTCGTGGATCTTCTCGCCAAGAATCGAGAGCAGGACCTGGTGATCCAGACTCCCGAAGCAGTCGGCGATATCACCCTCAACGAACCAAGAAGTTCCGGTCCAGGTGTGAGCCACCTCGCGCAGGGCGGTGTGGCATCCCTTCCTGGGCCGGAACCCGTGGGAGTGGTCGGAGAATGTCGGCTCGTAATACGCTTCCAGTAGAAGACGTACGACTTCACCGACAAGCTTGTCCGACCATGTCGGCAGTCCCAGTGGCCGCGTTGACCCGTTCTTCTTCGGGATGTTCACGCGGCGTACTGGACGGAATCGGTAGCGCTCGTGGCACATCGCATCGATGATGCGTCCGATCTTCCGCTGAGACATGCCGTCCACGGTTTCCTGCGTGACTCCGGGCGTCATCGCGCCGTGGTTGGCGTAGATGCGCCCATAAGCCAGCAGATATAACTGCGGGTTGGACATCTGTCGATATAGTTCATTACACGGCAGGCCACGCCTGCCGCGCTCACGCAGGACACCCAGCACCGTTTCGGCGCTCTGCATTTCGCATACCTCCCGGGTCTCGGTGTCCGAATCACCTAGCCCCCTTCGCCCAATGTGGACGGCCTTCCCGTCCTCCCTGGCCGGTCGTTACTCCGACGACTACTACGGGGCCTCCGTCGCCCTAGGACTCGCGTCCCGTAGGCGATCCCACGTTCGTCTCTGTCTGTACGTTCTAGCGCGGCTTAGGCGTCCCACTCATCTCCTTGAATGCCCTCGTTGGGCATCGCTCCGCGCTCCGGAAGTGCACCGGACAACCTTCGAATCCAGTACAGAGCGTGGCGCCGGTTTCAGTAGTCTTTCCGGCGGATGGGAGCTTGCATCTGCTGGAGATTGGGCTTCAAACAATCCAGTCTTCGCCATATCGCGCGAGCCACCCAGCACACCGTCCCTGACAACTGAGCCCGGTCACTGGTTTTCTGACATGCTGTTGTCCCCTTCACCTTTCGGATCCAGGTAAGTCATCAGGCCCAGGAACCTCCTTCCGAGTTCCTCCCGGCTGAACCGGGGATACAAACAGAGCGCCTCGTGGCGCACAAGGCGCGCTCGACCACCCACCGGGTCTTGCCCAGTCCAGAGCCGTGCGGGGTGCCGCGTCGGGCGATCTTCGGAGTGATTCCCTCGGCCGCGCAGGAGTCGGCGGTACTTGTCGTAGCCGTAGCCCCGGTCGGCGAACAGCCGCCGGGGACGGCGGCGAGGCCGGCCGCGCAGACCGGTGGGCGTCCCGCTCGCCCAACGCCGTTGCGCCGTCCGGCTGCCAGATGGCAGGCCTGACGGCGCAACGGAGTTGAGCGTGTGTGTCAGTGCGCCGCGGTTGCGGCGCCGGTCGTCGTGCCGGTGGTGGTGGCGGCCACCGGACGAGGGGACAGGAGACGTTCGGCGAGGTGGCCGAAGACCAGGCCGAAGGACACCCACAGAGTGGCCTGGATGGCCAGGGCCGCCAGGCGGAACTGCCACAGCAGGGTCGCCGAGAAGTCCTTGGGCACCTCGTTGATCGCGGGCAGGAAGGCGTAGGCGAGACCGACGGCCGCGACGAAGGCCGCCGCCGCGGCCACCGTGGCGTACCAGTTGCCCAGGCGCGGGGCCAGACGCTTGCCGAGGATCGTCGCCGCGACGGCGAGGAGCACGCTCAGCGCGACCATCAGGAAGTACAGCGTGGTGCGCTTGCCGATGGTGTCGGGGTCTCCCACCGAGGGCGGGTTGGCCGGGTACTTCAGGAACGGCACGACGTATACGGCGATCAGCGCGCCCATGGAGACCAGGGCTGCTGTGGCGCGCGGGCCGAAGCGGCCGATGCGGCCCAGGGCGACGCAGACGGCCAGGCCCGCGATGCCGCCGATGGCAACGCCGTAGATCAGGACACCGGTGGCCAGACCGGCGGTCGACTGCATGGTGCGGCTGACGAGTTCCACGCCGTGCTCATGGCTGTGGCCCTCCTCGTAAGCGATGGCAGAGTCCACGCGGGGCTCGCCGAGCAGGTAGGCGACGATCAGCGCCAGCACGCCGGCGGCGAGGCCGGCGAGCATGCCGCGGACGAGTAGCGCCCTTACCGATATGGAGTTCATGATTTTCTTCGATTCCCCTGGGGACGAGGCCGAGACTTGAGCGGTGTCAGCTGTGTCAGTGGCAGGGGAAGCCGAGCAGGTGGCGGCCGTCGTGCACCCACTCGTGCACGTTCTCGCCGGAGATCAGGGCGGTGGCGCCCTGCTCGGCGCCGACGAAGTACAGGAGGATCAGCGCGAGGATGCCGATGAAGGCCGCCCACGGCGCGATCGCCTTGAGGGAGATGGGGGTGATCTCCGACACCTGGGGTGCGCTCGGCGCGGGAATGGCGGACTGGGCCATGGCAGAACCTCCTGGGAACAACGCGTCCCGGTCATTGGTGCACTTCCGACGGCCTGGGTCTGACTCGCCCGGCGGTGGCCCCGGGAGTGCGGGTCCTGTGCCGGACATACAGTGGCGCGACCGTGCCGGATTCTCACCGGACTTCCATACGCCGTCGATGTCCATGAGACCGTAGCGCGCGGCGGCCACGGCCGCTACGGCGCACGTGGCCGAATGTGCGCCCCTACATGGGCGAACTGGTACAGATGAAGGGAATGTTGGTGGCGCGTATCACCCTGGTGTCGCCGGCGGTCAACGCGGCCCTGCGACAGGTCCGTTTCGACGACGCGCCGCTGGACGAGTCGGCCGCGCGGCGGGCCCGTGCGGCCGCGAGTGCTCTGCCGTCGCATCAGGTGCTGTTCACCGCCCCGTCGGAACGGTGCCGCGGCACCGCCGAGGCCCTAGGCCTGGATGCCGCTGTGGTACTGGAGTTGCGGGATCTCGATGTGGGGCGTTGGCGTGGCCGATCGCTGGACGAGGTCGCCCAGGCGGCGCCGGAGGAGATGGCCGAATGGCTGGCCGATCCGGCCGGGGCGCCGCACGGCGGTGAGTCGGTGCTGGATCTGGTGGACCGCGTGGGGACTTGGCTGGAGTCGTGGTCCGGGCACGACGGGCGGATCCTCGCCGTCGCCGAGCCCGCCGTCGTGCGGGCGGGCCTTGTACATGCGCTCGCGGTCCCGGCGCAGACCTTCTGGCGGCTCGACGTGGCCCCGCTGAGTGTGACGGAGCTCAGCGGCCGGTCGGGGCGGTGGAATCTGCGCTGCGGGCGGCCGTTGACCGCAGCGGAGTAGCGGGCGGAGTAGCCGGGGCGAGGGGCCGCCGTGCGTGCGTTCCCGCGCGACGGCCCCTCGCATGTCAGGACTCGGCGCCGGTCAGGGTGGAGCGGACCTGGCGGGCGGCGGTGACGAGGTTCTCCAGGGAGGCGCGGACCTCGGGCCAGCCGCGGGTCTTCAGGCCGCAGTCGGGATTGACCCAGAGTCGTTCCCTCGGGATGGCCTCAAGTCCCTTGTACAGCAAGGTGGTTGTCTCGGCGGTGCTGGGGATGCGCGGTGCGTGGATGTCGTAGACGCCGGGGCCGACCTCGCGCGGGTATCCGGCCGCGGCGAGTTCGTCGGCGACCTGCATGTGGGAGCGGGCGGCCTCCAGACTGATGACGTCGGCGTCGAGGTCGTCGATGGCCTGGATGATGTCGCCGAACTCGGCGTAGCACATGTGCGTGTGGATCTGGGTGTCCGGGCGCACTCCGGACGTCGTCAGGCGGAACGCCTCCGTGGCCCACTCCAGGTAGCCGGGCCGGTCGGCCGCCCGCAGCGGGAGCGTCTCGCGCAGCGCCGGCTCGTCGACCTGGATGACCGAAGTCCCGGCCGCCTCGAGGTCGCCCACCTCGTCCCGCAGGGCCAGCGCGACCTGGCGGGCGGTGTCGGCGAGCGGCTGGTCGTCGCGGACGAAGGACCAGGCGAGCATGGTGACCGGACCGGTGAGCATGCCCTTGACCGGGCGGTCGGTGAGGGACTGGGCGTACGTCGTCCAGCGCACCGTCATCGGCTCAGGGCGGGAGATGTCGCCGGCCAGGATCGGCGGGCGTACGTAGCGGGTGCCGTAGGACTGGACCCAGCCGTGCCGGGTGGCGAGGTAGCCGGTGAGCTGTTCGGCGAAGTACTGGACCATGTCGCTGCGTTCGGCCTCGCCGTGGACCAGGACGTCGAGGCCGGCCTTGTCCTGGAAGGCGATGACCTCGCGGATCTCGGTCTCGATGCGCTGTTCGTATGCCGCCGCGTCGATCCGCCCGGCCCTCAAGTCCGCGCGGGCGGTGCGCAGTTCGCCGGTCTGCGGGAAGGAGCCGATGGTGGTCGTCGGCAGCAGAGGCAGGCGTAGGCGGGCACGCTGAGCCGTGACCCGTTCGGAGTACGGCTGGGAGCGGCGGGCGTCGCCGCCGGTGATCGCCGCGGCCCGGGCGCGCACGGCGGGATCGTGAGTGAGGGCCGACCCGGCTCGGGATGCCAAGTCGGCCTGGTTAGCCCGGAGTTGGGAGGCGATCGCGCTGGTGCCCTCGGTGAGGCCCCTGGCCAGGCCGGCGATCTCGATGGCCTTCTGACGGGCGAAGGCCAGCCAGCGGGCGATCCGCGGGTCCAGGCCGGGTTCGTCGGCGGCGTCCAGGGGGACGTGCAGGAGGGAACACGAGGCGGCCACGTCCACGCGGTCGGCGAGGCCGAGGAGGGTGCCGAGGGTGGACAGGGACCTTCCGAGGTCGTTGATCCAGACGTTGCGGCCGTCGACGACGCCCGCGACCAGGCGCTTGCCGGGCAGGCCGCCGACGGACGCGAGCTCGTCGAGGTTGACCGCGGCGGGTCCGGTGAAGTCGAGGGCGAGGCCGTCGACCGGGGCCTTGACCAGGACGGGCAGGGCTTCGCCGAGCCGGTCGAAGTAGGAGGCGACCAGGAGTTTCGGCCGGTCGGCGAGGGCGCCGAGTTCACGGTAGGCGCGGGCGGCGGCGTTCAGTTCGGCCGGGGTGCGGTCCTGGACGAGGGCGGGCTCGTCGAGCTGGACCCACTCGGCGCCGGCCGCCCGCAGGTCTGCCAGCACTTCGGCGTACGCGGGGAGCACCCGGTTCAGCAGGGTCAGCGGCCGGAAGTCCGCCGCGACGCCGGGGGCGGACTTGGCCAGCAGGAGATAGGTGACCGGGCCGACCAGGACCGGACGGGCGGCCAGGCCGAGCTCCAGAGCCTCCTTCAGCTCGCCGACCTGCTTGGCCGATTGGGCCGTGAAGACCGTTTCAGGGCCCAACTCCGGTACCAGGTAGTGATAGTTGGTGTCGAACCACTTGGTCATCTCCAGCGGCGCCACCTCCTGGGTGCCGCGCGCCATCGCGAAGTAGCCGTCCAGCGGGTCGGCCTCGACGGCGGCGCGGTGACGGGCCGGGATCGCGCCCAGCATGACGCTGGTGTCCAGCACATGGTCGTAGTACGAGAAGTCGCCGGTCGGGACCTCGTGGATGCCCGCGTCGGCGAGCTGCCGCCAGTTGGCACGGCGCAGACCGGCCGCGGTCTCCCGGAGGGCGTCGGCGGTGACCCGGCCCTTCCAGTAGCCCTCGATCGCCTTCTTCAGTTCACGGTTCGCCCCCTGGCGGGGGTAGCCGTACACGGTGGCCGTGGCCGCCGCGGCTGCGGACTTGGCTGTCACGGAACTCTCCTTCGCGAGCACTCGTCATGGGGTTCCCGGGACGGGACGAGGGCGCGAAGGGATGGCAAGGACAGCGAGCCACGCCATGGACATGTGCTCGCTCCTACCGTCGACCCGCCCTCGAGGTCACCGAGATGCCGTACGTGTTGGGCACGCACGGGCAGTGGCAGGTCTTCGGACTCGCGGGCACGCCTCGTGTCGTACGAGGCCCCTACTGGCCGTCGCTTCCCAGACCCGGTTTCCAGGTCCAGTGCGTATGACGGCGGTCGTTCCCACTCACCGCTGCGGGGCAGTCCCGGATTCCCACCGGGTTCCCTCTTGCGACGCGCCTGCCTGGCGGGCAGGGCGAACCAGCTGCGTCGGCCAGCCTATCTGCCGGGTCGCCCCTCGGGCAGCACTATTCACCTACCGGACGACGACTTCGCGTCGCCCGGCGTGTGGGCGGCAGCGCCGGAACAGGCGGCACGGCGGGCCAGCTCCGCCAGGTGCTCCTCGGTCAGGGCAGCCGTCTCGCCGTTGAGGATCCTGGTCACCGTTTCACGGGTGATGGCACCGTGGCGCGGCCACTGCCAGACCTCGCATCGGGCGACCTCGGCGGTGGCTGCGTCGTCCATCAGCCCGTACAGAGCGACCGCGCCGTGGCCGCGCAGCCAGGCGTCGAACCCGCGCCCGCGACATGCGCCGAGGAGCCCCGCAGCCTCCCCCACGTCGCCATCGACCGGAGCGGCTCAGTGGGTCAGGGCGGCGCGAGCTTCCTTGATCCCGTAGTAGACGATGACGTAGCCGGCCAGCGGGTCGGCCCACCAGAGGCCGAGGGCCGAGTTCAGGACCAGGCCGAGCAGGACGGCGGTGGCCAGCAGACCGTCGATCAGGGTGACACGGCCTTCGGTCTTGAGTACCGGGTTGTCCATCGCCGCGCCGGTGCGGGCCTTGCCCCAGGCCAGGGCGAACATCACCGCGGCGGTGACCGCGGTCCACGTGATCCCTGCCGGGCTGTGGCGGGCGTGAAAACCAGTGGCCAGGACCCACGTCGACTGCACCAGCAGGTAGAGCGCCAGCGCAACGAATCCCGCGCCGATCAAGCGCATGGCCTTGCGCTGCCGGTCCAAGCCGGTGCCCGACAGTTCCCAGATCACCACGGTCGAGGCGCCGATCTCGATCAGGGAGTCCAGGCCGAAGCCTGCCAGAGCCACTGAGCGCGCCTCGACTGCGGCGAACGCGAGCACGACGATGCCGATGACGTTCCAGGCCAAGGTGGCCCATTCGAGGGCGAACCCCCTCCGCAGCAGGCGGTCGGTGCCCGCGGATGCCGCAGGAGAATTCGAGGCCATGACGGGCATCTTCGCAAACCCTTGGGTGATCAACGGGGCAAAGTCTGGGTGATACGCCACAGGCGACGGGGCAGGTCGCCTTCCTCGAAGGGGAAGACCTCCTCCAGAGTCCACCCGTCGGCGAGCGCGTCGACCAGGTCGCGGGAGAAGTAGTGCACGGCGAAGCCTCCGTGCTCGTAGGTGTCGTCGCCGTGAGCGGTTCCGGCACCGTAGTGGGCGTCACCGGTGTGCCGCACGGTGTAGACGAACACCCCGCCCGGTCGCAGGACGCGGCGGACCTCGCCGACGAGAGCGCGGATCTCCGCGGTCGACAGCGCCATGCACAGCAGCATGTGCGCGAAGACCGCGTCCACCGAGGCGTTCCGAAGAGGCAACGGGTCACGGACGTCGTCCACGACGGTGGTGACTCGCCCCATGACGTCCTGGGCCTCGGCGCTTGCACGGAGCTGGTCAAGGCCGGTGGCGCTGAAGTCGGTGGCCCGCACGGTGAAGCCTTCGCCCGCGAAGTAGAGGGCGTCGCGGCCGTGGCCGGCACCGAGCTCCCATACCTCCCTCGCCCCTGCCGCACGAAACACTCCGCAGGCGTGGACCGCGGGCGCGGACGGCTGCTCACCGTACATCCCCGGATGCGCGGTGTATGTGTCCTGCCAGTGCACACGCTGGACTTCGGCCAGATCGTCTGCCATGACTCCTCGATTCCCACGTCTGCCTGGATGCCAGTCAGGAGCCGGGCCGCCTCGCCGCTACCGTGCCAGCAGGGCCCTCAGTGCTGCGGCGATGTCGGTCGGTGCCTCCTCGGCCATGAAGTGGCCGCACAAGACTGTGGCATGCCGCAGGTCGGGCGCCCACGCTCCCCACAGGGAAGCGGCCTCAAAGCCGAGCGCGGCGCCCCAGTCCTGCTGAAGGACGGTCACCGGCATGGTCAGCTTGTTACCGGCCGCGCGGTCGTCCTGGTCGTGTTCGACGTCGATCCCGGCGGATGCGCGGTAGTCGGCGACGATCGAGGGCACCGCGTTGCGGCAGGCCCGCAGGTAGGCGCCGCGGATCTCGCTCGGAATGGCTTCGGGGTCGTTGGCCCACAGATCGAGGAAATGACCGAAGAACGCGTCCGCGCTGGCGGCGATCATCCGCTCGGGCAGGCCGGCCGGCTGGGCCATGAGGTAAAGGTGGAAGCCGACGGCCGCGGTCGTGCCGTGCAGCGCTTCCCACATGTCGACCGTGGGCAGTACGTCGAGGCACGCCAGGTGAGTGATCACGTCGGGGTGGTCCAACCCCGCCCGGAAGGCCACCAGGGCTCCGCGGTCGTGACCGGCCAGAGCGAAGCGGTCGTGTCCCAGCTTCCTCGCCAGGGTGACGATGTCGCGGGCCATGGTCCGCTTGGAATAGGTGTCGGGACCGTCGTCCACGGGCTTGTCACTGTCCCCGTAGCCGCGCAGGTCGGGGCAGATGACGGTGTGCTCGGCAGCGAGGTCCCTGGCGACGTGGCGCCACATCAGATGGGTTTCGGGGAAGCCGTGGAGAAGCACGATCGGCGACCCGGAGCCGCCCACGGCGACGTTGAGGGAGACATCGTCGGCCACCGCTACGCGCTGATGGTCGAAACCGGTGATGGTGGGTTCCATGGCTGGGCTCTTTTCGTTCCGATGGGGCTTGGTCATCCGGTCGTCCGCGACGTGTCCCGGTCACCCGATGAGTCCAGCGTGCGGGGCCTCAATGAGCAGCCAATGAACGACGGACACGCTGTACGTTGAGCAGAAGCGGGAGCGTGAGAGAAGGACGGACGCCGGCATGCGCATGGACTTCGGGGTCCTGGGGCCTGTCCTGGCCTGGGACGAGACCGGAGAAACCGTCTCCCTCAAGGGCCCCATGCACCGCGCGGTGCTGGCCCGTCTCATCGTGGCCCGCCGCCATGTCGTACCGGTCTCGCGGCTGGTGGAGGATCTGTGGGAGGAACCGCCCGCGGACGCGGTCGGCACGATCCGGACCTTCGTCGCCGGCCTGCGCCGCTCCCTCGAGCCCGACCGGCCGCCTCGGGCCCCGGCCCGGCTTCTGGTCACCGAAGGCCCCGGCTACGCGCTACGGGCGGCGCACGACGATGTCGATGCCTGGCGGTTCGAGAAGGCCGTGGGTTCCGGGGCCGGTCTTCGTCCCGCAGACCTCGTGTCCCGGCTCACCGACGCGTTGGGATCATGGCGGGGGCCGGCCTACGCCGACTTCGCGGACGAGCCGTGGGTCCGCGTGGAACGCGCCCGCCTGACCGAACTCCGCCTCCAAGCCGTTGAGCGCCGTGCCGAAGCCCGGATCGCCCTGGGCGCGGCCGCCGAGGCCGTACCGGATCTCGACGCGCATGTCGCGGAACATCCCTGGCGCGAGGAGGCCTGGCAGCTTCTCACACTTGCCCTGTATCGCTCCGGACGGCAGGCGGATGCGCTGTCCGTGGTCCGTCGCGCGCGGCAGATGCTCAGAGATCACCTGGGAGTGGATCCCGGCCCGAGGCTGCGCCGTCTGGAAGCGGACGTGCTGCAGCAAGCCGATCACCTGGACCCGGGGCCCGGCGGAACGGCGGACCAGGTCTGGGCTCAGGCGGCAGCAGCCTACGAGAGCGCCGTCGCCTCCCGTGCCCGGACGCGGCTGGAGTCCACCGTCGGCCTGATGCGCGACCTGGCGGTGACGGGCGGGGGCGGACTGGAGGCCGCCCGACGCCACCGGGTGGCGGCCGTGGCCGCGGCGGAGCAGCTGGGCGACCCCGAACTCACGGCCCGCGTGATCGGCATCTACGACGTGCCCGCGATCTGGACCCGGTCGGACGACCCGGTGCAGGCCGCGTGGCTGGTGGGCGCGGCGGAACGGACCTTGCGGCTCCTGCCCGCCACGAACCAGGGTGCGGCACATGGGCGACTGCTCGCCACCATCGCCGTGGAGTCCCGCGGAACACTCCCCACCGAACCCGCGACCGAGGGGGCAGGTGCGCGCGCATTCCAGGCCGCCCGGCAGGCCGAGCAGATCGCACGGCGCCTCAACAACCCCTCACTGCTGGCCTTCGCCTTGAACGGCGTCTTCATGCAGACGTTTCACCGGGCCGGTCTGGCCGCCCGACGCGACGCGATCGGCGCCGAAGTGGTGTCCCTGTCCGCGCGCGACAACCTCGTCACGTACGAGGTACTGGGCCACCTCATTCGCCTTCAGTCACGATGCGCCCTCGCCGACTTCTCCGGAGCCGACCGCCACGCGGCGGCTGCGAACACACTGTCCGAACGACACGAGCTGCCCCTCGTGTCCGTCTTCACCACGTGGTACCAGGCGTTGCGCGATTCACTGACGCAGCCCCTGCGGGCGGCCGAATCCGCGTACGAGAAGGCTGCCGACCGCTTGGACGGGGCCGGTATGCCGGGGCTGCAACGCGGACTGCTGCCGCTGGCCCGGCTGAGTCTCTACGTCCGCCACGGCAAGCCCGGACTCATCGGCGAGATGGACGGGCAGACCGATTGGGGCCCCTACGAACCCTGGGTGCGTCCGGTTCTGCTCGTATCCCAAGGACACGACGACGCTGCCCGCCACGCACTGCGGGACATCGCTTCGCCGCCGCGCGATCTGATGTTCGAGGCACTCTGGTGTCTTCTCGCGCAGGCAGCGATCCGTGTGGGCGACCGGTCGGTGATGCGGCGTGCCTACACACAACTGGAGCCGGCTTCCACCGAACTCGCCGGAGCCGGCAGCGGCCTGATCACCCTCGGCCCGGTGACCGGGCAGCTGAACGCGCTGGCCTCGGCGCTAGCCCGTCCGTAGCGCCTCGGTTTGGGCTCAGTGGACGGAGAACCCGCCGTCGACGAAGATCGCCTGCCCGGTGACGTAGCCGGAGGCGCGTCCGGCCAGGAACACCGCCGCTCCGGCGAAGTCCTCGGCCAGGCCGTTGCGCCCGACCATCGTGCGCGCGGCCAGCGCCGCCACCTTCTCCGGGTCGGACGACAACCGCGCGTTGAGCGGGGTCATGACGAAGCCGGGCACCAGCGTGTTGCAGGTGACGCCGTGTGGCGACCACGCCTCGGCCTGAGAGCGGGCCAGCGACTCCAGCGCCCCCTTGGAGACCCCGTAGACGCCGCTCTGGACGAACGCCCGGTGTGCCTGCTGGGAGGTGATGTGGATGATCCGCCCGAAGCCCCGCTCGGCCATGCCGGGCCCGAAGCGCTGGCCCAACAGATACGGCGCCTCCAGGTTCACCGCCATCGTCGCGTCCCACGTCTCCTCGCCCAGCTCGCCCATCGGCGGCCGCACGTTGATCCCGGCGCTGTTGACGAGAATGTCGGGCTCGCCGAACACCTCGGCTGCCTGCTCCGCCGCTGCGCGCACCCCGTCCCGGGTGCTCAGGTCGGCGCTCACCCAGGCCGCCCGGCAGCCGTCTGCCGTCAGCTCGTCGACCGTGGCGGCCAGTTCCGACTCCTTGCGCGCCACGATCACCACGCTCGCCCCCGCCCGCGCGAGAGCCCCGGCGATCGCTCGGCCGATGCCGGAACTGCCGCCCGTCACCACGGCGACCCGGCCGTCCAGCGAGAACAGTTCGGAGAGGTAGCTTTGCGAGACCATGTCCGCACCCTAGACGGCGCGTCCAGGGCGAGAGTGCCCGGGGCGAACGCACGGGGTGGGAAGATCAACTGCCCAGCTTGGCCATCCCCTGAGCGCCGCGTGGGGAAAGCCGCCCTCCGCCTCCCGGCGAGGGACCCGACCATGGTCTCCCATTCCCGGGAACTCCCTCAGAGATGGTCGTTCGCAGAAACTCCCTCAGAGATGGTCGGCATTCAGCACGTCCCACTCCTGCGCCGGGATGTGGAGGAGCCGTTCCCTCTCTTCGGCCCCGGGCAGGGCGCCGTGATCTCCCGTCACTTTGAGCGCGGACACGGCGGTGAGGTGACCAAGGCGGAGGGCTTGCGTCATCGTCACTCCTCGTACCAGGCCCGCGAGGAAGCCGGCCGCGAAAGCGTCACCGGCGCCGACCGGCTCCACGACCGTCGTCCGCAGGGCCGGCACCGTCCAGATGCCGTCCACGGTGAGAGCGGACGCGGCGTGCGCCCCGTCCTTGACGACCAGGATCCGTGGATGCGGGAGCACCTCACGGATGCCGGTCGCCGTCAGCTTCGCGCCCCACAGGTCCTGCGCCTCATCGAGACCGACGAAGACGATGTCCGCCCGGTCCGCCAGCTCACGCAGCAGGGCCGGAGCTGTGCCGGCCGGCCACAAGGCGGCGCGGTGATTGACGTCGAAGCTGACCGCGTACGGCCGCTCACCGGCGGGAACGGCGAGGGCACGCGTCACCAGATGCCGACAGGACGGGGACAGTACCGGTGTGATGCCGGTGAAGTGCAGTACGGAGGCTGTGCGCACCGGTTCCTGCTCCAGGAGTTCGGGGCCGAGGGCGGAGGCTGCCGAGTTGCTCCGGTAATAGTGGACGCGGGTACCGGTGGAGAGCGGGTTCTTCACGAGCAGGCCCGTGGGGCGGTGGGGGTCGGTACGCACGTGCGAGACGTCGACTCCGGCGGCTGCGACGGCAGTTCGGACGCGGAGTCCCAGTGCGTCATCCCCGAGGGCCGAGAGCCAGGCGACGGGGATGCCGTGGTCCGCCAGATACATGGCGACGTTCGACTCGGCGCCGGCAACCGACAGGTGCAGAGCCTCGGCGTCCTGCAAAGGCCGGGGCGGGTCGGGGGCCAGGGCTGCCATCGTCTCGCCGATACACACGACCGGTCCGTTGAGGGGAGGCCAGGGGGTGTTCATGCCTGCTCCGCCGCGACCGTCGGCCGCGGCCGCCCAGCGGTGTCGAGCCGGCAGGCGGGCGCCGGTGTTCCCGGTACGTCGACCGGCACGGCGAAGAGCGCGCCATCGTGCGGGCCCGGTGCGGCAAGACCTACGCGGGCGGTGGTGACGTGGAGGACGTCGTGTTGGAGGCACACACCGGCGGGCTGACGCGCCGGCAGCTTCAGGGTGCGGTCGAGTCGGCCGTCCGGCAGATACCGGCGTACCTCTCCGGTGCCCCACACGGCGACCCAGACGGCTCCTTCCACATCGACCACCATGCCGTCGGGGCTGCCCTCGTCCACGGTGACAAACACCTCCGGTGCGCCGAGGTGAGCGGTCACCGGGTCGACGGGGAATCGCCGGATGATCCCCCGGGCACTGTCGGCCAGATAAATGGTGCGGCCGTCGGCCGTGAACGCGGGCCCGTTCGGCACCGTGATGCCGTCGAGGACGCGGACCACCGTGCCGTCGTGGTCCACCCGGTAGAGCGCGCCGGCACCCTCGTCGGCCTCGTAGGCCATGCTGCCCGCCCAGAACCGGCCGGAGGGATCGGCGCTGGCGTCGTTCATGCGCATGGGCAGCGGAGCCGCCGCCTCGGGGCGCGCCAGCCACGTCGTGGAGCCGTCGGGCGCCAGCAGGCGGATCCCCGTCCCGGCCGCGGCGATCCAGGTGCCGGGAGAGTCGGCCACGGGCGCCACCGCTCCCAGCGGTTCCGGCAGTTGCGCCAGTTCCTTCAAGGCCGCGCCGGGATCTTCGGGGGCGGTCAGCAGCCGGCCCGCGAGGATGTCCACGAGCACGATGCCGTTTTCCGTCCAGCGGATGCCTTCGCCGAGTTCCAGTCGGTCGGGGCGGCGGGCTTCGATCACTGCGCGACCTCCTGTACGGCGGCTCGAAAGGCGCGGGCCCGGGCACCGAGGTCGGTGAGGCTGCCGCCGTCGGCGGCGTCGCCGACGAGGGGTGAGCCGACGCCGACGGCGGTTGCTCCTGCGGCCAGATAGGCGCGGGCGGCCGGTTCGTCGATGCCGCCCACCGGGACGAACGGGTCGTGCGGGAACGGTCCGCGCAGGGCTCTGAGGTAGGCGGGGCCGCCGGCCTGGGCAGCGGGGAAGATCTTCAGCGCTGCGGCACCGAGGGCGCGTGCGCTCAGGATCTCGGTCGGAGTCATGACGCCGGCCAGGACGGGCATGCCCAGTTCCCGTGCGGCCTCGGCACCGTCTCCCAGCGCGGGTGTGACCGCGAAGTCCGCCCCGGCCCGGTGGGCAGCCCGGGCGTCGTCGGCGGTCAGGACGGTGCCAACCCCGAGGGGCCGGTCGGGGCCGAGGTCCCGCCGTGCCCGCTCGATGACGGACAGGGCGTCCTTTCCGGTCAGCGAAACCTCGATCAGCTCGATGCCCGCGTCGGCCAGGGTGAGCACCGTGCGCAACGCGGCGTCGGGGTCGGCGCCGCGCACGATCGCGACCAGGCGGTGGGCGGCCAGGGCCGCTCGAAGATCCATCAGATTCCTTTCGAGGGGACCACCGGCTTTTAGCCGGTGGGGGAATCGAATTGGCGAGTTCGCTGCGGAGCAGCGCAGGGTCTGGTCCTGGACGTGAGCTCTCGTCAAAATTGGTAGCATTTTGGTTGTGGCTAGAGGAGATCGCCGGGAGTCGCTGAACCTTCGCATTCCCCCCGAGTTGAAGCGGCAGATCGAGGAGTACGCCCACCGCACGGGCGTCTCGCTCAACGCAGCCGCGTGCGTTCTCCTTGCCGACGCCTTGCGTATCGACCGGCGGCGCCAGTCGTGATCCGCGCGTACAAGTTTCTCCTTCGCCCCACAGCCCGCCAGGAGCAGGCCCTGCGCGAGATGCTCCGCGACCACTGCTCGCTCTACAACGGGGCCCTTCAGGAACGCCGGGACGCCTGGCGGCACAGCTCGAAGACGAGCATCAAGTACGTCGACCAGTCCGCCCAGCTCAAGGAGATCCGCGCGTTCGACTCGGAGCGTCAGGGCCGCTGGTCCTTCTCCGCCCAGCAGGCGACGCTGCGGCGCCTGGACAAGGCGTTCGCAGCGTTCTTCCGCCGCATCAAGGCAGGCGAGAAGCCCGGATACCCGCGCTTCCAGGGCGTCGGCCACTTCGACACCGTGATCTTTCCCAAGGACGGCGACGGCTGCCGCTGGGACTCCACCCCGCACGATCCGCACACCCGCGTCCGGCTGAAGGGTGTCGGCCACATCCGCGTGCACCAGCACCGGCCTTTGAAGGGCCGCGTGAAGACGATCGCCGTCAAGCGGGAGGGAAGCCGCTGGTACGTGGTCCTGTCGTGCGACGAGGTGCCCGCCGAACCGCTGCCCCGGACGGGAGCAGCCGTCGGCATCGACATGGGAGTCACACACTTCCTGACCACATCGGACGGCGAGCACATCGCCAACCCACGCTTTCTTCAGGCGGCGGCCGGGGAACTCGCCGAGGCGCAGCGACACCTGGCGACATTCCCCAAGCGCACCCGCCGCCGCACGAAGAAGCACCGTGCCGCCGCACGGAAGGTCACCAAGATCCACGCGCAGATCCGGCGCCAGCGCCTGGACCACGCGCACAAGACCGCCCTCACCCTCGTGCGTGACCACGACGCGATCGCGCACGAGCGGCTGAACACCGCGGGCATGACCCGCGCCCCCCGGCCCAAGCCCGACCCCGAACAGCCCGGTGCGTTCCTCCCGAACCAGCGGGCTGCGAAGGCAGGGGTGAACCGATCGATCCTCGACGCGGGTTGGGGGGTGTTCCTCGCGATCCTCGCAGGCAAGGCTGAAAGCGCCGGTCGGACCGTCGTCGCGGTGGACCCCCGCAACACCTCCCGCACCTGCCCCGACTGCGGGCACATCGCGAAGGAGAACCGCACCACCCAAGCAAAATTCCAGTGCACCGCCTGCAAGTTCGCAGCCAACGCAGACCACGTCGGCGCACTGAACATTCTCAACAGGGCCGGGCTGGTCCTCTGTGACGTAGCCTAGCCACCGACACAGGAAGCCCGCGCGTTTACGCGTGGGTGGAGTCACGGACGAGGCTCCTTGTTCACAGGTCGGTTCAGGGGCAGCGGCAGTCCGCGGTCAGCGTGAGCCGCCAGCGGACTTCCCCGGACTCCGGCACGCTGGCGGCGTCACCGGGGCCCGCCTCGGCGAGGTCGAAGACCCGGCCGAGCATCGGCTCAACTCCCGTACTGCGATAAGGCCGTTCGGCGGGAAAGCCGCCGAGGTTGCGCCACAGGCCGATCGACAGAGGCTGCCCCTCGGCTTCGAGAGCCAGTGCGAGGCGGTCCTCGTGGTCATGGACGCAGCAGCGTGCCGCGTCCACGACGGCACCGACCGCGGTGCCGTCGTCCGGTCCGAGTCGGTCCAGGCTCAGTCCGCAGGGGGTGGGCCAGCTTCCCTCCACCCAGGGGGCGCCGGCCGGCCATGTCCGGCCCAGCAGCGTGGCCGCCTCCGGGAAGAGACGGGTACTCGCCCCCGCGCGGGCGTGCAGGACAGCGTGCTCGGACAGGTCGAGCAGGGCGTGGGCGGCCCAGACGAAGCGGAAACCCGGGTCGGCGGTCAGGACGTAGTCGGCCTCGGCGCCGTCGGCCGTGGGCCGCATCGTGCGCGTCAGAACGAATCGGCTCGCACGCACGGTTTCCGTGCCGTGCCTGTCCCGTGTCCAGGGCCGTGACCAGGCTGCACCGTGGTCGGGTGCACCCCGCACGGTGGGAACGCATTCCTCCAGGCCTCCCGCATCCACGAAGGCATCGCCGGGGGACACGCTCTCGCGTTCCGGGGCCTCGCGCCTCCACAGCCATTCGCGGCCGCCTGCCCGCAGCGATGTCCAACGGCCGCCGTGCGCAGGGTCGGTGACGATGTCCAGGGGCACCGTCACCACTCCGTGAAGGAGCCGTCGGCGTGCCGCCACACCGGGTTGCGCCAGGTGTGGCCGGTGCGGTCGGCCGCGCGTACGGCCGCCTCGTCCACGGTGATGCCCAGGCCGGGTGCCTCGCTGCGCGGTGCGTACCCGTCCACGAACCGGAACGGTTCGGGGTCGACGAGGTAGGAGAGCAGGTCGGCGTCCTTGTTGTAGTGGATACCTCGGCTCTGCTCCTGGATCAGGAAGTTCGGTGTCGCGAACGCGATCTGGAGGCTGGCCGCCAGTGCGATCGGGCCGAGGGGGCAGTGCGGGGCGAGCTGGGCGCCGTAGGTCTCGGCGAGCGAGGCGATGCGGTGCACCTCGGAGATGCCGCCGGCGTGGGACAGGTCCGGCTGGGCGACGGCGATGCCCGCGGCGAGGACGGGCAGGAACTCGCTGCGCCCGTAGAGCCGTTCGCCGGTGGCGAGCGGTACGTCGGTCGCCGCGACAAGCCCGGGCAGCAGGTGCCCTTGTTCGGGGACGACGGGTTCCTCGACGAACAGCGGGTGCAGACTGGCGAGTTCGGCCAGGACCCGGCGGGCGCTGGCGGCGGTGAAGCGGCCGTGGAAGTCGACGGCGACGTCGCGGTCGGGGCCGAGGACCTCGCGGGCGGCTGTCACGCGGGCGACGACCGCCGCGGTCTCGGCCGCGGTGGCCACCGGCGATGTGGCTCCGGCACCGTTCATCTTGACGGCGGTGAAACCAGCTTCCACCTGGGCGGATATCTGCTCGGTGAGCTCGGCGGGTTCGTCGCCGCCGACCCAGGCGTAGACCCGGACCCGGTCGCGCACGGGGCCGCCCAGCAGAGCGTGCACCGGGGCGCCGTACGTCTTTCCCGCGATGTCCCACAGGGCCTGGTCGAGGCCGGCGACGGCGCTGGACAGGACGGGGCCGCCGCGGTAGAAGCCGCCCTTGGTGAGTACTTGCCAGTGGTCCTGGATGCGCAGCGGGTCCTGGCCGACGAGGTATTCGGCCAGGACGTCGACGGCGGCGCGGACGACCTCGGCGCGTCCCTCGACGACGGGTTCGCCCCAGCCGACCACGCCGTCGTCGGTCTCGATGCGGCAGAACAGCCAGCGTGGCGGGACGAGGAAGGTTTCGATGCGAGTGATCTTCACTGAGCGCGGGAGCCTTCCGTCTCGTCGGAGCCGCCGATGCGGTCCAGATCGCGGCCGGCTTGGTCGAGCAGGGCACGCATCGCGGCCTCGGCGGCCAGCGGGTTCTGCTCCCGTACGGCGTCCAGGACGGCGTGGTGGGCCGGTACCGGGTCCTCGCTGTGGGGGTGGCTGTGCACGATCCGGTCGCGGTGGGCCAGGCCCGACTCGATCACCATCTCCATGCGTTCGAGGAGTTCGTTGTGGGTGGCGGCGAGCAGGGCGCGGTGGAAGGCGAGGTCGGCCTCGACGGCGTGTGCCGCGTCGGTGCCCTGCTCCCCCATCGCCTCCAGGGCCTTGTCGAGGGCGGCGAGGTCGGTATCGGTGCGCCGCTCGGCGGCGAGGCGCACGGCGGCCGGTTCGATGATGGCGCGCACCTCGGCGAGGTTGCGCAGCAGCGCGCGGTCGGCCTCGGTGGTGCGGCCGCCCTCGAACTGCCAGCGCAGTACGTCGGCGTCGAGCAGGTTCCAGTCGGCCCGGGCCCGTACGAAGGTGCCGCGCTTCTGCCGGGCGTCGACCATCCCCTTGGCGGCGAGCACTTTGAGGGACTCGCGCAGCGCGGTGAGGCTCACGTCCAGCTCGCTCTGCAGTGCCACCAGGTCGAGCGTGGCTCCCTCGGGGATCCCGCCGCTCAGGATGCGGCGGGCGAGGGCTTCCACGGTCTGACCGTGCACGCCGCGACGGGCGTAGGGCGTCATGTCGTACAGCCTTTCTGCTTCAGAGGTGAGCGTGGTCATGCGGAGGCCTTGACGACGCTCCAGCCGCCATCCACGACGAGACTCGTCCCCGTGATGTAGGAGGCTTCGTCGGCGGCGAGGAATGCGATGGCCGCTGCCACCTCCTCGGGAGTGCCGAAGCGGCGGGCGGCCGTCTCGGTGATGCTGCGCTCCCGGTCCTCGGGGCGCACCCTGTCCCAGGCGGCGGTCAGGATCGGCCCGGGCACGACGGCGTTGACACGTACCTCGGGCCCGTATTCGACGGCGAGTTGACCGCACAGGGACAGCAGGGCGCCCTTGGAGGCCGCGTAGGCAGGATGTCCGGGGATGCCCTTGTAGGCGTGGACGGACGACGTCAGCACCACCGCCCCCGAGCGGGCCCGCAGATCGGGTACGACCGCTTGGAAACCGAGGAAGCCGCCGGTGACGTTGACGGCGAACTGCCGCTGCCACGAGGCGAGGGACATCTCGTGAGCCGGGGTGACGTCGACGGTGTAGGCGTTGCTGACGAGGACGTCCACGGGTCCGAAGTCGTGGGCGGCGGCCACGATCCGTGTCCAGTCGTCCTGCGCGGCGACGTCGGCTCCGACGAACCGGGCGAGGCCGCCGGCCTTGGTGATCTGCTCGGCCACGGCCTCGCCGCGCTCCTCGGCGATGTCGGCGAGCACGACGGCGGCTCCCTCCAGGGCGAGGCGTTCGGCCGTGGCGGCTCCGATCCCGGAGGCCGCGCCGGTGACCACGGTCGTGCGGCCGGTGTAGCGGGCACCGTACCGTCGTGCGGACTGGTCCATCGTGGGGTTCGACTCCTTGGTGAGAACGGAACTGCTGGTCTGCCGTGCTGGGCAACCTATGCCGGACCGGGGTTACTGCCGTGTCAGCACCACCAGTTCGGCGTCGTGGCCGGCGCTCCAGGTGAACGGGAGTCCGTAGTGGAGCAGATGGGCTCCGCTGTACGTCGTTCCCGTGGCGTTGTCGCGGTAGCGGGCATCGGGGTCCAGGCCTCGCAGCCGGAGCCGGTCGGCACGGCCGGGCACGAGCGGAGCGCCGTCGAGGCGTCCCGTGCCGAGCGCGGCGACGACCGTGCGGCCCGCGTCCGGGGCGTCGCACTGCACACCGCAGGTGGAGTCCTCGGGGGTGCCGAGCAGCCGGGCCTCGCCCTCGTGGATGACCTGGCGCACCTCCTTGTAGCGGGCGATCCACCGGGCCGCCTCGGCTTGCTGTTCCCCGGTCCAGGCACGCAGGTCGGCACCGATGCCGAGCACGCCGCACATGGCGTTGACGAAGCGGAAGGCGAGGCTGCGAGGACGCGGGTCGAACACTCCGGGGGCATCGGTGACCCAGGAACTCATGACGTGCGGGGCGTGGGCGTGCAGGAAGCCGTACTGGATGGACAGCCGGTCCAGTGGGGCGGTGTTGTCGCTGGGCCAGACGACATCGGTCCGCGCGAGGGTGGCGTGGTCGATGCGGCCGCCGCCGCCCGCGCAGCCCTCGACGGTGACAGCGGGGTGGGTGGCGCGCAGGTGGTCCAGGACGCGCAGATATCCGCTGACGTGCCGGGCGTCCAGGTCGAGCCGGTCGGCGCGTTCGGTGCCCGGGCGGCCGCGTTCGGTGGGCGGCCGGTTCATGTCCCACTTCAGGTAGCCGATGTCGTACGCGGTCAGCAGCCGGTCGAGTGTGCTGATGACGAAGTCCTGGACGTCGGTGCGGCCCAGGTCCAGCAGCAGCTGGTTGCGGACCAGGCGGGCCGGGCGGTCGTCGATCCGGTAGACCCAGTCGGGGTGTTCGGCGTAGAGGCGACTGTTCGGGCTCACGGCTTCCGGCTCGACCCACAGGCCGAAGTCCAGGCCCAGGGCTCGTACGTCGTCGACGAACCGGTCGAAGCCCTGCGGGAAGGCCGCCGGGTCCGGGTACCAGTCGCCCAGTCCCCCGGTGTCGTCGGCGCGGCCGGGGAACCATCCGTCGTCCACGACGAACAGTTCGACTCCGATGTCCGCGGCCGCCTCGGCCAGCTCCAGCTGGCCTGCCGCGTCGACGTCGAAGCCGGTGGCCTCCCAGGAGTTGTAGAGGACCTTGCGGGGGCGGTGCAGCCGCTCGCCGGAGAGGTGACGTTCGTAGCGGTGCCAGACGCGGGAGAGCCCGTCAAGGCCGTCCGGACTGAACGCGCACGCGAGGCGGGGCGTCACCAGGGTGTCGCCAGGAACCAGACGCACCGCACCCTCGTGCGGGACCCGCCCGGCGCGCACGCGCACGGCGCCACCCGGCTCGGCCTCGGCCGTGATGTGCCAGTTGCCCGGCCATTCGAGGGCGACGCCGTACGCGGCCTGCGCATCCCCGTCCTGCACGGCGAGCCAGGGTGCGTACGCGTGTCCGGGCACACCCTGGAGGCTGCCCATGCTGAACGTGCCTCTGCTCAGGTCGAGTTGGGTGCGCTGGAACTCCTGCGACCACTGGCCGGTGAGGTAGGTGAGCCGGGCCGCGCCGGTGACGGGGATGTTCACGGCGGCCGAGTCGAATCGCTCCAGGCGCAGTTCCTCCACGCCGGTCAGCTCGGTCCAGCGGAGGATCACGTCCGTGTCCGGCACGGTCTCGTAGCAGAGGACCGTACGGAGGCCCAGCACGGCGTCGGTGAAGGCGAGCCGCAGCGTCCCCTCCCCTTCCTCCGCGCCGTCGAAGTCCCACCACACACCCCGCTCCTCGCCCGGGCGAGCGGCCACGAGCTCGGCGCCGGTGAAGGGCCGTAGCCCGTACGGCAGATACTCGGCGGGGGCCGCGTCGGCGGGCGTGATGAAGTGCGTGCGCCTCGACCAGTCGAGGGCCGAGGGACCGTGCTCGACACCGAGCGGCCCCCAGGCGTCGAGCTCGGCCCACGGGCCGTCCGGGGAGAGGCGGACGGTGTAGCTGGTGTTCTCGGTGCGCAGGGTCCAGCGCCGGTACGAGGTCACTTCACCGCTCCCAGGTTGAGTCCGGCCACGAAGTGCCGCTGGAACCGCAGGAACACGGCCACGGTGGGCGCGGCCGCGATGACTGACCCGGCGGCGATCACGTTCCACATCGACACGTACTGCCCCTGGAGCCCGATGAGGGCGGCGGTGATCGGCATCTTGGTGTCGCTGCGCAGCACGGTGATCGCCCAGAGCAGGTCGTTGAAGATCCAGGTGAAGGACAGGGCGCTGAGCGCGGCGAGCGCGGGGCGGGTCAGCGGGAGGATGATCCGCCAGAAGATCTGCCAGGGACCTGCGCCGTCGACGACCGCCGCCTGCTGGATCTCGGCCGGTATGGCGCGCATGAAGCCGTGCAGGACGAAGACGTAGAAGCCGACGCCGAAGCCGATCTGCACGCCGATGAGGGCGGGCAGGGTGTCGAAGATGCCCATCAGCTCGCTCAGCTTGGAGACCGGGATGAGCAGGATCTGCGGCGGGAGCAGGTTGCCGCCGAGCATGAGCAGCAACAGAAAGCGGCGGAAGGGCAGTTCGTAGCGGCTGAGGGCGAACGCGGCCATGGCGGCCAGGGCCAGCGTCACCAGGACACACGGCACTGTGACGACCAGGCTGTTGATCAGGGCGCGTTGCTGGCCGCCGTCGACCCAGGCCTGGCGGAAGTTGCCGAGGGTGAAGGAGCGGGGCCAACTGCCCAGGCCGTGTGCCGCGACGTCGTCGAAGGAGCGCAGGCTGGTCACCAGGACAAGGGCGATGGGCAGCAGCCACAGGACGGCCAACGCACCCGCGCCCAGGTGGAAGCCCGCGGTCGCGGCTCGTTTGCGGCGCAGCGCCGTGGACGTGGCGGACATCAGTCGGCCTCCCGGAAGGCACGGACGAGGTAGGAGCAGATGACGCCGAAGGCGAGGACGAAGATGACGACGGCCAGGGCGGAGCCGTAGCCGAGGCGCAGGGACTGGAAGGCGGTGGAGTACATGTACGTGCTCAGCAGCTCGGACGAGTGGTAGGGGCCGCCGCGGGTCAGCGACCACACGACGTCGAAGGAGCGCAGCGAGTCGATGACGATGACGGACAGGACGACGGCGTTGACGCTGCGCAGTTGGGGCAGGGTGACGTGGCGGAAGCGCTGCCACGCTCCGGCGCCGTCGACCTTGGCCGCCTCGTACAGGGCCGGGTCGATGCCCTTGAGACCGGCGAGGTAGAGCACCATGACGTAGCCGATCTGCCGCCACAGTGCGGGCACGATCACGGCGTACAGGGCGGTGTCCTGGTCGGCGAGCCAGGCGTGGCGCAGGCTGCCGAGGCCCACCGATTCCAGGAGTTGGTTGAGGACGCCGTCGGGCTGGTAGATCGCCTGCCAGACGAGGGCGGTGGCGACCAGGGAGAAGACGACGGGCAGGAAGAGGGCGGCCCGGTAGAAGCCGACGCCGCGCCGTTCCTGCTGGAGCAGGAGTGCGGCGGCCAGGCCGAGGAGCGCGGACAGGCCGCCGAACAGGAGCAGCCACAGCACGGTGTGGCCGGCCGCGCCGCGGAAGGTGTCGTCGTGGGCCATCTCCCGGAAGTTGTCCAGGCCGATGAACTTCGGCGCCGAGACGCCGTCCCACTGGGTGAGGGCGAGGTAGAAGCCCTGCAAGGCGGGCCAGAACACCCACAGCGCCTCGGCGAGCAGCGGGACGAGGACGAAGGCGAGCACCAGCGGGGGTGTGCGACGGGGTCCCCGGCCCCGCTTGACGCCAAGCGGCGTCGGGGCCGGGGACTTCCGTTCGGGGGCGGTCAGGACGACCACGTCAGGCCTGCCAGATCTTCTCGGCGTCGCGCTGCCAGTCGGTGAGGATGGAGCCGATGGACTTCGGCTTGGCCAGGAACTTGGTCAGCGCGGTGTCCGCGGTGGGCTGGAGGGCGTCGCTGGAGTCGCGGTTGAAGAACTGGGTGATCTCGACGGCCTCCTCGATGTGCTTGCGGCCCTTCTTCACCAGGGCGGTGCCGGCGTCCTTCGCGTCCGGGTGGCACGGCAGGACGGTGCCCGACGATCCCTTGATGTAGATCTCCTGGGCCTCGGCCGTGGCGAGGTAGCGCATCAGGTCGACGACCTGGTCGTGGCGGCCGGTGCGGGCGCTGGCGAAGTAGCCGTCGGCGGGCGCTTCCTCGGCGAGCGGGACCTTCGCATCGATGACGGGGAAGCGGAAGAAGTCGATGTCGTCGAGGGCGTCCTTGGGTGCGGCGTCGGCGAAGAAGGTGCCGATCAGCATCATGCCGCTACGGCCGTTGAGCAGCGTGGTCGTGGCGTCCTGGAAGGCGACGGCGGTGCCGTTCGGGTCGAAGTAGGGCAGCACCTCCTGCCAGCGGTCGAAGACCTTGCGTACCTCGGGGTCGTCGAACCGGTGCTTCCCGGCGAGGAGTTGACGGTGGTAGTCGGCACCGTTGATCCGGATGTCGAGGTAGTCGAACCAGGCCGAGGCCACCCAGGGCGTGTTGCCGCCCGCGCCGAGCCCGATGGGGGCGATGCCCTTGCTCTTGAGCTTGTCGCACAGGTCGAGGAAGTCGTCCCAGCTCTTCGGCTCGCTCACGCCCCACTTGGCGAAGTTCGACTTCCGGTAGAACATGCCCCACCAGTAGTAGGTGGTGGGGACGAAGACCTTCTTGCCGGAGCTCGCGGTGCACAGCGAGTTGAGCGCCTTGGAGTAGCGCTTGAGGTCGGGCGAGGTCCAGACGTCGTCGAGATCGAGCAGCAGGTTCTTCTTCGCGTAGGCGTCCGCCACCGAGCCGGGGTACCAGGTGTACACGTCCGGCGGGTTGGCAGAGGTCAGATACGTCGGCAGCTGGGTGCGGAAGGTCTCCGCGGCGACGGTGTTGAGGCTGGCGTGCCCGGATCCCTGCTTGGCGTAGGCGGCGACGATGTCCTCCATCGCGGCCTTGGCCTGCGGGGCGGAGAGGTTGGACTGGAGGGTCACCGCGCCTTTGGAGGAGCTCTTGCCGGAGGAGGTGGAGGTGACACAGCCGCTGAGGAGTGCGGCCGTCCCGGCGGCACCAAGTCCGGCGAGCAACCGGCGTCGGCTGGGCTGATGGTTCGTCATGAAGGACTCCCTGTGGCTCCGCGCGGCGGGGCCGGCCCTCCTGACGGCCGGGGCCCCGCTCGCGGCGGATCCAGATTCGCGTGGCACTCCGGCCACGTCAAGAATAATTACTAATTTATTTGAACTGGGTCCGGTAGACGTAGCCGTCGACGCCACGGAAGACCGCGTCGACCGTGCCCTCCGGCCCGGCAACCGCACCCAGCACACCGTCGAAGGCGGCACTGGGGAACTCCTGCCGCTTGGTCCAGCCCTGCCAGGCACCGTCCTGGTAGCGCTGCTGCCAGAGCGTGTAGTCGGCGGCTCGCGCGTACAGCACCACGCCGTCTCCCGCGGCGACCAGCGTCGGACTGCCGCTCACGGTCCCGCCGAGCGAGCTCCATGCCGACCACTCCCCCGACGTCTCCCGCGTCCGCGTCCATACGTCGTCCGCCGCGGTGCGCACGGCAACATGGACGCGTCCCTGGGCGTCGACGACGGCGGACGGGCGCCCGTACATCGGCCGGTCACCGGGTGCGCCGAGGGACGTCCACCCGGACGACGGCCCGCGCTGCACGATCCGCCCGTCGGCACCGCGCGCGAACAGCGTCCAGTGCGCGGGGTCGGTGAAGGCCACGGACGGCGCGTCGGTCAACTGCTCGCCCAGGCTCTCCCATTGCCCCCAGCGCCCGTCGGCGAAGATCCGCCGGTACGCCCGGGAGTCGGTGCCGCGCACGAAGACGTCGATCCGGCCGCCCGCGGAGGCATACGCGGCGGGCTGGCCCAGGATCCTGCCCTGCGCGGGACCGCCGAGGTCCCTCGTCCTGCCGTCGGTCTGCTGGACGAGGGAGCCGTGCGGGCCCCGCAGGAAGGTGGTCAGCGTGTCGCCGTCGCGCACGACGGCCGGGCTTGCCGTGGTCTTCTCGCCCAGGCTCGTACCGGGCAGGGCGTCCGCCCCGGTCAGCTTCAGGAACGCGGTGCCGTGCGCGGGAACCTCGACGGTGTACGACTCCGTATGCGTGCCCCGGTCGGCGCGTGCCCGCAGGTCGCGGACCTGGACCGGCCCGCCGAGCCCGACATCGGCGAACCGCACCGTGCGCTCGGCGGGTTGGTCGGAACGGTTGAGCAGCACGACCGCGCGCCGTCCGTGCCCCTGGAGGACCTTGCTGTACGCGTCGCCGACCGAGTCCGTCGCCACCCGTACGCCCTGGACGGCGAGCGGATCCTGGTCGACGGCGATGATCTCGGGGTTGCGGAGCGTGCCGATCATCGAGTCGGACAGGGTGCGCGGGTCGGAGCCGAGCACGAGCGGTGAGCCCATCTCGGCCCACATCACGAACTGGGTGGTGGACTCCTCCTGCGTGAGTTCGAACGACCCGTCGGTCATGCGGCGCATGGGGATGAGGTAGTCCGGGTCGTTGTAGTGTCCCGGCCCCTGCGCCTCTGGATGCCAGGCGTTGGCGTCCATGTTGCGCAGCACGTTGGGCCACTGCCCGGGGCTCGGGGTGCCCCAGGCGATGTCGGTGCCGGTGCGCCAGGAGTCGGCCATCGTCGGGGCATAGACGTACGTGTTGTGCGCGTCCTGCTCGGGCGTGTGCGGCAGGCCCCAGTCGTCGGTGAGCGGGTTGCACAGATTCAGCAGCATCCGGCGGCCGGACTTGGCGACCGCATCGCTGAACTCCTTGAACGCGGGCCCCGGATCGAGCTTCGCCCCGATCCCGCACAGGAAGTCGACCTTGATCGCGTCGATCTTCCAGCCCGCGAACTGCCGTGCGTCCTCGGTGTAGTGGCCGCGGCTGCCGAGGCCGCAACTCTTGCCGCCGTCGTAGGCGCCGGCATCGGTGTAGATGCCCGCCCGCAGACCGCGCTCGTGCAGGTAGGACACGAGCGCCGGGATGCCGGAGGGGAAGCGGTCCGGGTTGGCCACCAACCGCCCCTGAGCGTCACGGGGGTTGTCGGCCTGCCAGCCGCCGTCGAGCCAGACGATGTCGTAGCCACTGTCGCGCAGACCGCTGCTGACCAGCTTGTCGGCGACGGCCCGTACCTCCTTCTCCGTGGGCGCGCCCAGCCCGTAGTACGTGTTCCAGCCCATGTAGGGCGTCGGCGCGAGACCGCTGTCGTAGTAGTCGGGCGCGCCCTGGTCGACGGCGGTCTGCGCCGTGGCGGTGGGGGCCGCGGTCACGGCGAGGACCGTCGCGATCGCGGCCGTCGTGGCACGGCGCCTATGTCTGAGACCTGCGGATGTGCGGGCCTGCGGGTGTGAAGTCACTTGCCTCTCCCGGGGGTTGGGAAGCAGGAGGACGTGACGCGGGCCACGCTGCAACGGGGGCCGTCGGCGTCACGGCGACGACTGTGGCGCGCGTCCGAAACCCTGTCAATATTTATTACTAATTTATTCAAAGACCTCTCGCGGTCAGGCCGGAATCCTTGACAGCCCTCCTCCCGGGGTGCAGTGTTCGGCAACGTTGTCAGAGGCGCTTTGGTAACGTTGTCTTCCGCATGTCGCAGGTCTCCCATTTCCTCGAACTTCCCTGATCGGAGCCATAGTTGATGTCTGATCAGTTACCCCGTCCGTCCCGTCGGACCGTCCTCTCCGCCGGCACCACCCTTCTCGCGGGCTTCGGGCTCGGCATGGCCCTGCCCTCCGAGGGATTCGCGGCCGAATCCGGACAGCTGAACCGGCCCGCCGCGCCCGGTGAACTCGCGGCCTACCGCCCCATCTCCGTGTCGTCCACGGACTACGCCCCCACACCGGGTGAGTTCGTGGTCGACAAGGTCAACACCGTCGGAGTGCGCGGCACGGGATGGCGCGCCGCGCCCGGCGATCCCCAGTGGATATCCGTCGACCTCCAGGCGCCGTGCGAGGTCGACTCGCTGCGCCTCACCTTCGAGGCGACGGCGGGCGACCCGCCCTACACCGACGCCCCCGGCGGCAACCCGCGGGACAACACGACGGGGCAGGAGATCCTCTCCAGTTGCGCGGTCGACTTCGTCATCGAGACCTCTCGGGACCACAAGGCGTGGACGGCCGTCTACCGCACCGACTCCGGTACGGGCGGGGTCATGGAGATCACCCTGGCGAAGCCCGTGACCGCTCGCTGGGTGCGCATGACCGTGCACAAGCGGTCCAACACCAACCCGCTGGGCCTCAACGGCCTTCAGGTCTACGGCACCTGCCGCACCGCCCGGCCCGACGCCACCGGCTGGACCGACTGGGGCACCCACCACCGGACCCCGCCGGCTCTGGAGATCGCCGAGGACGGCACCGTACCGCTGGAGTCCGGCTGGGACCTGACGATGGACGACTGGGCCGGCGGCGACGGCGCCGCGCTGTCGGGGCCATCGGCGGACACCAGCCGCTGGCTGCCCGCGACCGTCCCCGGGACCGTCCTGTCCTCACTCGTGGACCAAGGACATCTGCCCGATCCGGTCGCCGGGTTCAACAACCTCCACATCCCGGAGGCCCTCTCGCGCCACGCCTGGTGGTACCGGCGCGCCTTCCGTCTCCCCAAGGACCTGCGCACCGGCGAGGGACGCCGCGTCTGGCTCGAGTTCGACGGCATCAACCACACCGCCGACATCTGGTTCAACGGCAGCAGAGTCGGCGACCTCACCTTCCCCTTCGCCCGCGCCGCATACGACGTGACCGAGCTGCTGACCGACGGCGAGCAGGCCCTCGCCGTGCAGATCACCCCCATGCCGTACCCGGGCAGTCCCGGCGACAAGGGCCCGGCCGGCCTCGCCTTCGTGGACGCCGGCGCGAACATGATGAACCGCAACTCGCCCACCTACCTGGCTTCGTCGGGCTGGGACTGGATGCCGGCCGTACGGGACCGGGCCGCCGGCATCTGGAATCACATCCGGCTGCGCTCCACCGGAGCGGCCGTTCTCGGCGACCCCCGCGTCGACACCAGGCTCCCGGACCTGCCCGACACCCGTACGGCCGAACTGACCGTCGTGGTTCCCGTGCGCAACGCCGACGCGGACGCCAGACCCGTCACCGTATCGGCAGCCTTCAACGGCATACGACTGAGCCGGACGGTCACCGTGCCGGCCGGCGAGAGCGTCGACGTCACTTTCACTCCCGCTACCCACCCCCAACTACGGCTGAATGAGCCGAAGTTGTGGTGGCCCAACGGCTACGGCTCCCCGGACCTGCACGAGCTGACCCTCGCCGCCTCCGTCGCGGGCGAGGAGAGCGACCGTCGGACCACCCGCTTCGGGATCCGCCAGTACGGCTACGAGTACGACGTGCCGCTGACGTTCCAGTCCGGCAGCGACGCGTACGCGCAGACCGTGAACTTCACCCGTCAAAAAGCCCGCTACGTCAGGATCATGTGCCGTACGCGCGCCACCAGTTGGGGATCGTCGCTGTGGGGTCTGACAGTCTCGGACAGCTCCGCACCCGACACCGACCTGGCCCTGCACAAGGAGGCCGCCGCCTCCTCCGTCGACGACGCGGCCAACCAGCCCGGCAACGCGACGGACGGTGATGCGGGCACCCGCTGGTCCTCGGCCTTCGAGGACGACCAGTGGATCCAGGTCGACCTCGAGTCCTCGCTGTCCTTCGACCGCGTCGTCCTCACCTGGGAGCAGGCCTACGCCAAGACGTACACCATCCAGGTCTCCGACGACGGCGACACCTGGACGGACGTGACAGCGGTCGACAACACGGCGGTGCCGCTTCCCTTCCGGACGGCGGGTGCGGCGAGCCTGCAGAGCGTGGAGTTCGCCACCACCACCGCACGGTTTCTGCGTATCTTCTGCCGTACTCGGGCGACCAGTTGGGGGGCGTCGATGTGGGGGCTGTCGGTCGTCGACAGCGCTTCGCCGGACGCCGATCTGGCCCTGCACAAGCCGGCCACCGCCTCCTCCATGGACGACCCCGGGAACCAGCCGGGCAACGCGGTCGACGGAAATCCCGCGACCCGCTGGTCCTCTGCCTTCGAGGACGACCAGTGGGTCCAGGTCGACCTGGGGTCCAGGGTCTCGTTCGACCGCGTCGTCATCCTGTGGGAGCAGGCCTACGCCAAGACGTACACCATCCAGGTCTCCGACGACGGCGACAGCTGGACGGATGTGAAGTCGGTCGACAACTCCCCCGTGCCACTCAAGATCAGTGTCAACGGGGTCCGTGTCTTCTGCCGCGGCGGAAACTGGGGCTGGGACGAACTGCTGCGGCGCATGCCCGCCGAGCGGATGGACGCAGCCGTGCGGATGCATCGCGACATGAACTTCACGATGATCCGCAACTGGGTGGGCAGCAGCAACCGCGAGGAGTTCTACGCCAGTTGCGACGAGCACGGCCTTCTGGTGTGGAACGACTTCCCCAACGCCTGGGCCATGGATCCACCCGACCACAAGGCCTTCCTCGACCTGGCGCAGGACACCGTGCGGCGCTACCGCGTCCACCCCAGCATCGTCGTGTGGTGCGGGGCCAACGAGGGCAACCCTCCGGGCCCGGTCGACGACGGTATGCGCGCCGCGGTGCGGGCCGAAGCACCCGATCTGCTCTATCAGAACAACTCGGCCGGCGGAATCGTGTCCGGCGGCGGCCCCTACGGCTGGGTCGAGCCGGAGCGGTACTACTCCGCGTCCACCTACGGCAGCGGGAGCTTCGGCTTCCACACCGAGATCGGCATGCCGGTCGTGTCGACGGCGGAGACGATGCGCCGCCTCGTCGGCGACGAGCCCGAGTGGCCCATCGGCGGCCCCTGGTACTACCACGACTGGAGCACCAGGGGGAATCAGGCGCCGCAGAACTACCGGGCCGCCATCGAAGGCCGGCTCGATGCCGCCGAGGACCTCGAGGACTTCTGCCGCAAGGCGCAGTTCCTCAACTACGAGAACACCCGCGCCATGTTCGAGGCGTGGAACGCCCACCTGTGGGACGACGCGAGCGGGCTGATGCTGTGGATGTCCCACCCCGCCTGGTACAGCACCGTGTGGCAGACGTACGACTACGACTTCGACGTCAACGGCACCTACTACGGCGCCCGCAAGGCCAACGAGCCCGTCCACGTGCAGGCCG
This sequence comes from Streptomyces sp. NPDC027189, assembly GCF_055566975.1. NCBI lineage: Bacteria > Bacillati > Actinomycetota > Actinomycetes > Kitasatosporales > Streptomycetaceae > Streptomyces > Streptomyces sp. NPDC027189. Next base: position 43,640 of record NZ_JBVHRI010000022.1, on the reverse strand, counting down.
CCCCCACGGACGGGCGAGTGGTCGCGGTGAACCACACGCCCAGGGCCATCGCCGGCGCCACGGTGTCCGCGCGCTGTTACGACCTCTCCGGCCACCGGCTCGCCCCCGAACAGCGCAAGACCGTCGACATCGCCCCCTCCGCCACCACGTATGCGTTCACCGCCGGCTGGACGGACGACCTGCCGGACTTCCATGTGCTGCGAGTGCGCCTCACCGACGCACGCGGCGGATCGTTGTCCGAGAACACGTACTGGCGCTACCGGGGTGCCCACGACATGCGGGCGCTGAACAACCTCGAAAGGGCCCCGGTGTTCCTCGACATCACCGAAACGGACCACTCGGGCGAACGCCATGAGCTCACGGCCCGGCTGCGCAACCGAGGTTCGTCGGTTGCGGCCATGGTGCGTGTCTCGCTGCGCGACGCCATGACCGATCACCGGGTGCTGCCGACGCTCTACAGCGACAACTACCTGTGGCTGCTCCCCGGTGAGTCCAGGACCATCACCGCGTCATGGCCCGCCACTGCTCTTTCATCGAACAAGCCGAAACTCCGGATCGAGGGCTACAACGTGAAACAGACCTCCGCACGACCGTGATACCGAGCGCACCGAGCGCGTGCCCGAGTCGCCCCAGGACTGTCCGAACACTATGAACAGAATTGATCGAGCCATGGTCCAGTGCCGCACCCGTTCCTAGCATCGCAGCGCAAAGACGCGCCAACGCATGCGAGGGGGCCAACCTTGATCAGGCGAAACCCATCACGGCAAACAGGCAGGCGACGCAGGAGACTTGGCGCGGCATTGACCGCCGCCTCATTGAGCATGACCATCAGTGCGCTCGCCGGAACAACGCTTGCGACAGCGGACACCCAAGGCCCCGCGACCGTGGCGTGCCCATCCGGTCTCGATGGAACGGTCAAGTGCTACACCGGCCAGGACGTCGACGGCGCCTACTACGCCATCGCCGTCCCCGAGCACTGGAACGGATCGCTGGTCGTGCATGCCCATGGTGGGCCCGACCTGGGCGACGGCTCCGACCCCGGGCGCAGTCTCGACGACTTGGGCCGGTGGGCAGTCATGGTCGATCAGGGCTACGCCTGGGCCGGTTCGTCCTACCGCCGCGGCGGCTACGGCACTCGCATGGCCGCGGCCGACACCGAGAACGTGCGCCGCCTGTTCGTCTCCCGCTTCGGCACACCGAAGCGGACCTACGTGCATGGCCAGTCCTGGGGCGGAGACGTCGCAGCCAAAGTCGTCGAACTGTTCGGGAAGAAGAACGGCCCCTACGACGGGGCTCTGCTCACCAATGGGGTTCTTGCCGGCGGTTCCCGCGGCTACGACTACCGTGTCGACCTGCGAGTGGTCTACCAGTACTACTGCCAGAACCATCCCAGGCCCACCGAGCCGCAATATCCGCTGTGGCAAGGGCTGCGGGTCGACTCCACCATGACCACCAACGGTCTGCGCACCCGCCTTCAGGAGTGCACCGGCTTTTCCTCCGCCCCGCAGGAGCGGACCGCACAGCAGCAGCGCAACCTCGATGACATTCTCGCCGTCACAAAGATCCCGGAGCGCACCCTGGAGTCCCACCTGCGCTTCGCCACCTTCACCTTCCGCGACATCGTCCACAACCGCCTCGGCGGCCGTAACCCCTTCAGCAACCAGGGCGTTCGATACTCCGGCTCCCATGACGACAAGGCCCTCAACGCGGGTGTCGAGCGCTTCTCCGCCGATCCGACCGCCGTACGGGACTTGTCCTACGACAGCGACCTCACGGGCAAGGTCGACATCCCGGTCCTCACGCTCCACGCGATCGACGACCCGACGGCATTCGTCGAACACGAGGCGGCATACCGCGCCACACTGCAAGGCAGCCACCGGGACAACTATCTGGTGCAGACGTTCACCGGGGAGCACGACCACAGTCAGCTGAGCAACTCCGAATACGCCGACTCCATTTCGGCCCTGGACACGTGGGTGCGTACCGGGAAGAAGCCAACCCCGAAGTCGATCGCGGCGTCGTGCGCGACATTCGACAGCCTCTACGGAACGGGATGCTTCTACGACTCGAATTTCCACCCCTCGCCCTACGCCTCGCGGGTCGCCGCCCGCCCGGGCGGACGCGACTGGCCGGCCATGACCCCGGCACAGGAGAAAGCCTGGAGCCGTATCGAGGGTGTCGGTATAGCCCCGTAGGACGTCACGCCCCGGGGGGGTGCGCCGGCACATCAAGCGACGGGACGCTCCGGCGGCGACCACTTCGCACGGATCACCCGACCGGCCGTCGCTTGCCCTGCTTGGCGTCACTGATCCTGCGCAGGCCCCGGCCCGGGCAGATACTCGCGACGACGGGGTACGCGGGCGCCGGGCGACGGGAGGTGTGCGAGCGGATGCAGACATCCGGCCGGGGCCTCAGGTGGCTGCGCACCCACGATCCGGAGCTGGCCGCGACCCGCCGAGCCGCACGTACCGCGCTGGTGATGCCCGCCCTGTTCGCACTGTGCAGCCAGGTGCTGCACGCGCCCACCATGGCGACCTTCGCGGCGTTCGGCTCGTTCTCGATGTTGTTGCTGGTCGAGTTCACCGGCCCGATGGTGCAGCGGTTGCGCGCCCACGTGGGCCTCGCGGTGGCGTGGGCGGCGCTCATCTGCCTGGGCACGCTCGTGGCCCGCGAGACCTGGCTCGCGGTCGCCGTCACCGTCGTGGTCGGGTTCCTGGTGCTCTTCTCGGGCGTGGTCAGTTCCGTCCTCGCGGGGGCGACCACCGCCCTGCTGCTGGCCTTCATCCTGCCGGTGACCTCGCCCGCACCGCTGTCGCAGCTACCCGACCGGCTCGCCGGAGCGGGCCTTGCTGCCGCCGGCGCCATGCTTGCGATCTCCCTGCTGTGGCCCCGGCCCACCGCCGACCCGCTCAGCGCGCCCGCCGCCCGGGTCTGCCGCGCGGCCGCGGCACAGCTACGCGCCGACGCATCCCATCTGGCCGGAGAGCCTGACGCACCGAGCGCCCAGCAGTGCGAGGCCACCGCCGATCAGGCCACCGCCGCGGCATTGGACCTCCGTACCGCCTTCGACGCCACGCCCTACCGGCCCACCGGACTGTCCACCAGCTCCCGGGCCCTGGTCCGCCTGGTCGACGAGCTCACCTGGCTGTGCACCATCGTGGCCGACAGCGGCCCCGCGAACAGAGACCACCCGACCTGCGACCCCGGGGCACACGTCGTTCGGCGGGTCGCCGCCGCGGTACTGGACCAGGCGGCCGACCTGCTCGACGATCCCTACGGCTCACCCGACGCGCTCCGCACCGCATCGGAGGACCTGGACATGGCCATGACCGGCATGGAGCGCAGCGCCACCACCCGCCTTTCCATGCCCCCACCCCGACCTGGCGCTGAGTGGGAACCCGGCGCCTTCATCGAAACCCTGGACTTGTCATTCCGCGCCCAGGAATTGGGTTTCGCGACCCTCGAGATCGCAAGCAACGTGGGCCTGGCCGCGGCGGCGCAACAACGCGGCTGGCCGGACCGGCTGCTCGGCCGCGAACCCGGCGCCCTGGCCCGACCGCTGGCGTCGGCCCGCGAACGGGCCGTCGCCCACCTGAAGCCGCACTCGGTCTGGCTGCACAACAGCCTCCGGGGAGCGGTCGGCCTGGGCATCGCGGTTGCCCTGTCGAACCTGACGAGCGTTCAGCACTCGTTCTGGGTACTCCTGGGGACCCTCTCGGTGCTGCGCTCGAACGCCCTGAACACCGGGCAGAACGCGGTCCGCGCCTTGGGCGGCACGATCGTCGGGTCGCTCATCGGGGCTGGACTGCTGCACCTCATCGGCCGGCACGGCACCGTGCTCTGGTTCCTGCTCCCCCTCGCCGTGCTGGTCGCCGGCATCGCCCCTGCCGTCATCTCCTTCGCCGCCGGCCAGGCAGCCTTCACCATCACCCTGGTCATCCTGTTCAACATCGGCCAGAACCCGGACTGGCACATCGCGCTGCTGCGCATCCAGGACATCGCCATCGGCGGCGCGGTGAGCGTGCTGGTGGGCCTGTTCTTCTGGCCGCGCGGCGCCGCGGCCGCCATCAACCAGGCGCTCGCCGAGGCGTACACCGACAGCGCCCGCTATCTGACCGGCGCGGTCGATTACGCGGTCGGTCGCTGCGGCTCCAGCCCCGCGCCGGCCGATGTCCCGCTGCAGGAGAGACGCCAAGCGGCCGCCGCGGCCCGAAGACTTGACGACGCCTTCCGCAGCTACCTCGCCGAACGCGGCCCGAAACGCCTGCCGCTGGCGGACATGACGACCCTGGTCACCGGCATCGTCGGACTGCGCCTCGCCGCCGACGCGGTGCTGGGACTGTGGCAGCGCTGCGAAGAGCGGTACACCGAAGCGGACCGGACCGAGGCCCGGCTCGTACTGCTGAGCTCCGCCGGTCAAGTGTCCGGCTGGTACCGCGACCTGGCCACGAGTCTCGGTCGGCACACCACACTCCCCGATCCACTGCCGCCCAACCCCGCGGCCGAGGCACGCCTGGTCGACTCGCTCCGCCGCGACCTGTGGGACGAAAGCGGACAGGCCACGGACACAGCCGTCCGCATCATCTGGACCGCGGACCACCTCAACGCCGCCCGCCGCCTCCAGCCGAGCCTGGCCGCGGCTGCGAGGTCGCACAGTCCGTCCTGACCAGCCGAAAGGCCCCACTCCCATCTCGTGAGACGTGGGCCCGACTCACTCGCCAGTCGGCGGGAAGCATGCCACGGGAGACGGTTTCCTCCGAAACCCCTGCGGCGTACACCGTCTGATGGAGAAGGACATGCACCACTTCGCCGACGCCGTGCGCGCCGCGGACGGAGGCGCCCCCCCGAGGTGCTCGAGCGCGGCCTTGTCGGCACCGCCCGCATGGTCGCCCGCGCCCGGCAGGCCGCGGTACCCGAGCCTGGTGTCGCCTGACCAGCGTGCTCCCGGCGACCAGCCGCGCCGCCGCTCTGATCCCCCGAGCGGCGCTGGAGGTGTTCGACGCGGAGATCCCCACGGTCATCGAGCGGGACGTGCTGCTGGTCCGCATGACCACGGGGTACGAGGACCCCGGGTCGTCGGCGAACAGGCGGCCCTCGCGGGCGAGGGTCAGGCGGCCTGTTCGGTTGCGGCCGCGGCAGCGGTCCGCGCGCTGATCACCGTCCGTCCACGGTCCGATTCCGGGAAGCGGTTGAGCATCGCGCGCAGTTCCCCGGCGTCGACATCGGCGCCGAAAGGCTCGGTGCCCGGTTCGAGCCGTACCCCTTCGGCGAGGGGGCCTGCCATGACGGGGTCGAAGCCGACAGCGTTGACGAGGCGCGCGACGGTGGCGAGGTCATCCGGATCGTCGCCGGCGACCGCGATCGCCTTGCGTCCCGTGGTCCCCGCAAGCTGGGCCTCGTCCTCGAGATCGTGGTATCCCATGTGGTTGAACGCCTTGATCACACGCGCTCCGGACAGGTACGCCTGCACGATCTCGCTCGAGGAGGTGAGCGGGTCGGTGAGGTCCTCGCGGATGCCGTCGACCTCCCACCAGTAGTTCATCGCGTCGATGACCAGCTTGCCCCGCAGTGCTTCGGCGGGAATGCTGCGGTACTTGCCGAGCGGGAGCGCCAGGATGACGACGTCTGCCTCCGCCGCGGCATCAGCGGCCGTGACCGGGACGGCGCCGGGGGTGAGGACTTCTATGGTGAGGGCGATCTTGGCCGGGTCGCCGGATCCGGCGACGAGCACGCGATAGCCGGCTGCCAGGGCGAGTCGAGCCAGGACGGTGCCGACCTTCCCCGCACCCAGGATGCCGACGGTGTGCACGGCAGTGGTGTCCATGTCTTCTCCGTTCATGGCGTCAGCCTGCGAGGATGTCGCGGACCATCGGGATCACCTTGGTGCCGTACAGCTCGACGGCGCGCAGGCGGGCGCTGATCGGCTGTGCCCCCGCGGTGTAGATGAGGTCGAACCGGCCGACGCCAAGTGCCTTGATGGCGCGGGCCATCTTGCGGGCGACCGTTTCGGGAGAGCCGATGTAAAGGGAGCCGTGCTCGATCTCGGCGTCGTACTCTTCCTTGCGGATCGGCGGCCAGCCCCGCAGCGCGCCGATGCGGTCACGGATGACCCGGTAGTGCGGCCAGTGCAGCTCCCGGGCCTCCTCGTCCGTGTCGGCGATGAAGCCCGGCGAGTGCATCCCGACCGGATGAGCAGTCGTGCCGAACTTGTCGGTGGCGCGCTCGTAGAGGTCGATGTAGGGCGCGAACCGTTCCGGGGTGCCGCCGATGATGGCGATCATGAGCGGGAACCCGTAGTGCGCGGTGCGGATGACCGACTGGGGTGAACCGCCGACTCCGACCCAGGTGGTCAGGTGCCCGGACTCGGTCTTGGGGAAGACGTCGGCATTGTCGAGCGGAGCCCGCTTGGTGCCGCTCCAGGTGACGGGCTTCTCCTCCAGCAGCTTGGCGAAGAGCTCGATCTTCTCTTCGAACAGCACGTCGTAGTCGCTCAGGTCGTATCCGAAGAGGGGGAACGACTCCGTGAAGGAGCCGCGCCCGAGGATGACCTCGGCCCGGCCGTTCGAGAGCGCGTCCACGGTGGAGAAGCGCTGGAACACACGGACCGGATCGTCGGAACTCAGCACGGTCACGCCGGAAGACAGACGGATGCGGTGGGTACGCGTGGCGATGCCGGCAAGGACGGTCTCCGGAGCCGAGATCGCGAACTCCGGGCGGTGGTGTTCACCGAGGGCGAGGACGTCGACGCCGGTCTCTTCCGCGAGAACGGCCTCGTCGACGACCTGCCGGATGGCTCGCGCGTCGGACACCGGGTTGCCGGAGTCGTCCTCCGGCACATCGCCGAACGTGTCCAGACCGAAGACGAGATCAGACATGGGTGGGCTCCATCGTTAGCAGTTGCTTCACCCGCGGGGCGACTTCGCGGCCCAGCAGCTCGATGGTGCGGGCTCGGGCTTCGCGGGGCAGGTTCATGACGTCGTACTTGAGGTCGAAACGGCTCAGGCGCAGGTCGCGGGCCATCGTGGCGATCTTGCGGGCCACGGTCTCGGGTGAGCCGACGAAGAGCGCGCCCGTCTCGACTTCCGCCAGGTAGCGCTCACGGGTCGGCTGGTAGAACCCGCGCTCCTTCGCGAGTTGGGCCACCAGCGGCTGCCAGTACTTCCACCAGGTCTCGACCGCCTCCTCGTCGGTGTCCGCGACGATCCCCAGCGAGTGCTGGGCGACCGGTCGCCTGGCGTGCCCGAACTGTTCGAGTGTGCGGTGGTAGAGCTCGACGTGGCCGGCGAAGCGCTGGGGGCGCCCGCCGATGATGGCCAGCATGAGCGGCAGGTCGTAACGGGCCGCGCGGACCACGGAGTTCGGGCTGCCACCCACACCGATCCAGGTGGGGATGCCGCCCGGCGGCATCCGGGGATGCAGCTGTTGCTCGACGAGCGGCGGCCGGAACTTCCCCGACCAGGTCACCGTCTCCTCGCGCTGGAGACGCATGAACAGGTCGAGCTTCTCCTCGAACAGTTCCTCGTAGTCGGCGAGGTCGTAGCCGAACAGCGGGAACGAGTCAGTGGCCGATGCCCGCCCGAGTACGAGCTGGGCGCGCCCGTTCGAGACGGCGTCCAGGGTGGCGAACTCGTGGTACAGCCGCACCGGATCGTTGGTGCTCAGTACGGTCACCGAGGTGCCGAGCCGGATGCGCTGCGTCGCGGTGGCGATCGCGGCGAGCAGCACGGGGGTGGCGCTGTCGTTGTGGCCCCGTCGGTAGTGCTCACCGACGCTGAACACGTCGAGCCCGACGGCTTCGGCGAGCTTGGCTTCCTCGACGATCAGGCGAACGGTCTCGGCGTCGCTCAGTGCGCCGTCGGCATCGGTCGCGACCTCCCCAAACGAGTTGAGCCCCAGTTCGAAGCCTTGGGCCGTCATGGACTCCTCCTGCTGCGCTCCCCGGCCGTGCGGCACGGCCCGGTTCGTTGACACGTCAATCATTACGCCCATATGATTGACGTGTCAACTACAGAGGACGGCGACACCATGACAGGGCGACGGAAAGCACTTCCCACCGCTGAGGAACTGCGGATCTGGCGGGACTTCATCGAGACGACGGAAGCGCTCCGTTCCGAGCTCTCGTCACGCCTGCAGAGCGAGTCCTCCTTGTCGCCGGGCGACTACGCCGTGCTCCTCGCACTGCGAGAGGCGGAAGGGCGGCGACTACGCCCCTCCGAACTGGCGGCCCGCATCAGCTGGGAGCGCAGTCGACTCTCGCACCAGATCGGGCGCATGGAGCGGCGAGGGCTGATCCGGCGCGAGGAGTGCGTCACCGACAGCCGAGGCGCCGAGGTGGTGCTCACGCCCGAGGGTGCGGAGGCGTTCCGGACCGCGTCCCTGCCCCACCTGCGTGCCGTACGTGAACTGTTCGTGAGTGCCCTCACGCCGGACCAGCTTGCCGCGGCCGAAGAGATCGCGACGGCGCTTCGGACCCGTCTGAAGGTGCCGCGCGACACCTGAGGAGGGCTTCCCGCCCACCGGCCGAGACCGCATACAGCGTCCGGGCCCATACAGGCGAGCCGGCCGGTGTCGCGGCGGAAGACAACCCGGACCTGCTCACCCGGTGCCCATCGGCCCTGTCGGCGGACGGTGCCGACGTCGGCTCCTCCCTCGCATCGGATCGCCCGCATGGCCCCGAGGCGCCATCCAGCACATCCACCAGTACGAGGGCGGCCTCATCGGATTCGTCACCCGTGCAGGCGAGTTCACCACGAAATACGGCGAGAGGTTCGCACCGTCGGCCTGCTGGGCGACCAAGGCCGAACATGGCGAGATGCACGAGCGAGAGCCGAAATGATCATGGCTCGATACACCCCATGGAAGTTGACGCATCAACCAGTCGCAATTTAGTTGACGCATCAATTACTTCCTCCGACAGGGGTAGCTGGCATGAACGACAAGAAGGTCATCGCGGTCGCCGGAGCAACGGGCGCGCAGGGCGGCGGCGCCGCCCGGGCGATCCTCGCTGATCCCGCCTCCGGCTTCACGGTGCGCGCGCTCACGCGGACCCACGACTCGCCCGCCGCCAAGGAACTCGCCGAACTCGGGGCGGAGGTCGTACAGGCGGACTTCCACGACGAGCCGACCGTGCACAAGGCGTTCGAGGGTGCCTACGGCGCATTCCTCGTCACCAACTTCTGGGCACACGGCTCGGCGGCCAAGGAGACGGCGGAGATCGAGGTCCTCGTTCGGGCCGCCAAGGCCACGGGTCTGCGGCACGTGGTGTGGTCGACGCTGGAAGACACCCGCGAGCTGCTGCCGCTGGACGACGACCGGATGCCCGTGCTGCAGGACAAGTACAACGTGCCGCACTTCGACGCCAAGGGCGAGGGCAACGAGCTCTTCAGGCAGGCCGGAGTGCCGACCACCTTCCTGAACACCACCTTCTTCTTCCAGGGCTTCCTGCAGGCCCTGGCCCCCAAGCGCGCCGAGGACGGCGTACTGACACTCACCCTGCCACTGGAGGACGGCAAGCTCCTCGCCGGGGTGGACGTGGCGGACATCGGCCGGACGGCTCACGCCATCCTGAAGGGCGGCGAGCCGTTCATCGGCAGTACCGTCAACCTGGCGGGTGACCATCTGACCGGTGCGCAGTACGCGGAGAAGCTGGGGGCCGCGCTCGGCGAACCGGTGCGCTTCCAGTCGGTGCCCTACGACGTCTTCCGCGCCCTCGACATCCCGGCGGCCGAGGAAATCGCCAACATGTTCCAGTACTACGGTGACTTCGACCGGGAGTTCACGGGCGCCCGTGACCTGAACCGGCTGCGAGAGATCAACCCGGGGCTCAAGGACTTCGACACCTGGCTGGCCGAGAACGCCTCGACGATCCAGGTGGGCTGACCGGCGCGACGCTGAAGATCGACGGCAACCACAGCGTCTGAGAGCGGCAACACACGGGGCCCGGGTCGTTGACCCGGGCCCTTGTCGTAGCCGCCTCGTGGTCGGCCTCCTTCGCGGCCTCGCGGGGACGGCGGTTTCGCAGCGAAGGAACGGGCCGAAGAGGCCAACCGGCGCCTCGACGAGGCCCACGGCGACACACGGACGGCCATCGGCCGCCCCTGACGGGCTTGTCGAACACCATCGTCGTACTGCGCATCACTGTGTGCGAAAGCGGCGGGTTCCTCGGTCCAGTCGCCGTCGAACAGGGACTCCACCCAGGAGTGTCTCCGGGTGTGCCGCGCCCGACCCTCGCGGGCTGTCGGTGGCGGCGGCCCGCAGGGCCTCGGTGGCGGCACCGCCGAGACTGTCGGGCTTCAGCGACGCCGAGTCGCTGGTGTGGTCAAACCGGGGCACGGCGATGCGCAACCGGCCCTGGGCGGCGCGAGGTACGACACGTCCCGCGCGAGCCGGGTCGCCATGCCCTGTGCCGCTGCTCAGGCGCAGTCTTTGTCCAGCTCTTCGAGGAGCCGGTTGGAGATCTGGTCGAGCATGGCGAGTTCTGCCGGGCTGAGCGGGTCGATGAACAGGCGGCGGACAGATTCGACGTGGCGGGGGGCCGCGGCTGCGATGGCTTCGCGCCCGGTGGGAGTGACGGCGATGAACGCCACGCGTCCGTCGGTGGGGCAGTCCTCCCGGACCACCAGGCCGCGTTTGGCCATCCGGTTGATGTGGTGGGACATCCGGCTCTTCTCCCATTCCACCGCCTTGGCCAACTCCATGACAGGCAGCCGGCCCTCGGGCACCTCGGTGAGGTGCACAAGGACGCCGTAGTCGGCCCCGGACAGGCCTGACTCGGCCTGCACCTCGCGGGCCAGCCGGCCGACAAGTTTCTCCTGGAGGCGAATGAAGCTGCGCCAGGCGTGTTGCTCCGTTTCGGTGAGCCAGCGCGTCGTCTCAGTCATACGTACCAGTGTAAATGCTTTGTTGACGCGTCATCTTGCGGTGACACCTCGGATGCAAGAAATGAGCCCTGATGCGCCGTCACCCCCGTCGTGCGTGAGACGCACCGAGATGCCGTGTGCCGCCGAGACGTTGCTCTCGGCGGCGTACCCACCACGAGCTGCACCCTTCCGATCGACACCGGCGAAGGGATGGCGGACCAGGGCGAGTTCAGCCGCGGCGTGGTAACCGAGGGAGACGATGAGGCCGCCGGGACGGCCGCGCCTGCGGCGGCGCGCACGGCCCATGCCTCGTTGGACGCGATGACGGATTCGGGAATCGCGCGCATGCCCTCCAGGTGACTCTAGTTGACGCATCAACTATATTGGGTGGCGTGCTCGTGCCCCGATCCCAGGACAAGCACTTGACCCCCATCCGCGACGGCAACCGAGGAGGAGTAATGGAACCGCTAATATCGGACAATCCGGACCAGTCGCGCTTCGAAATCTTCGAAGCGCAGGAGATGGCCGGTTTCGCCCAATATCACCGTTTCAAGGATGAGATCGCCTTCATCCACACCGAGATCGATCCCCGCTTCGAGGGACGCGGCCTGGCGGGGAAACTCGCTCGGGCAGCCCTCGACTCGGCCAGGGAGCAGGGGCTTGCCGTGCTTCCGTTCTGCCCGTACATCCGTGGCTGGATTTCCAAGCACCCTGAATATGTCGACCTGGTGCCCGAGGGGCAGCGGGCCCGGTTCGGGCTGTGAGCCGGTTGATCCCGGAGATGGCGGAGACACACACGGCGGACGCGGCCATCACCTACGTTCGGGCAGCTGCGGCGGTGGTCACCAGTAGCGATACCGACTACCGGGTGGACATACGGGCCGGCCGACACCCGGTCGCCGCAGACGAGCCCGTCGCACTCGGTGGCGCCGACACCGCGCCGTCCCCCGCGGGCCTGTTGCTGTCCGCGCTGGGCTCCTGTACGGCCATCACCCTCCGGATGTACGCCCAGCGCAAGAGCTGGCCCCTGGACGGTGTCCGCGTGCACCTGGCCTACGAGGAAGGCCCGGAGAAGGCGGTCCGGATCACCCGGCGCATCGACCTGATCGGCGCCCCCGACGAGGTGCAGCGCGCGAGTCTCCTGGAGATCGCCGAGCGAAGCCCTGTCACCCGCGCCGTACGCGGCGGCACCCCCGTGATCGCACTGGATACCCGCCATGAACAACCGCTGCAACAGCCGGAAAGACCCACTGACACCCACTGACGGAAGGGGCCAAGGCCCATGAGCAATCTCGACCTCCACCCACCGGCCCGCCTGTGCGGCGGGCGGTCCGACGTCTCCGCCCGCCCGGTCCGAGAACTCCTCAGCCCCCGGGAGGCCGACATCGGCGGCTCCACCGTGGTCCGCCGGTTGCTGCCCAATCTCGGGCGCCGGATGGTCGGTGCCTGGTGCTTCGTGGACCACTACGGTCCCGACGACATCGCAGACGAGCCCGGCATGTGGGTCCCGCCGCACCCGCACACCGGTTTGCAGACAGTCAGCTGGCTACACGCCGGCGAAGTGCTGCACCGTGACAGCATCGGCAGTGAGTCGACCATCCGGTCTCGCGAACTCGGCCTGATGACAGCCGGCCGAGCCATCGCCCACGCCGAGCAGAGCACTCAGCCCCATCCCCGCTTCTTGCATGGCGCCCAGCTGTGGGTCGCCCTTCCCGATGCCCACCGCGACGTCACACCCGCCTTTGAACACCACGCCGACCTGCCCGTCGTCACGGCCTCGGGCCTCACCGCCACCGTCATCCTGGGCGAGCTGGACCACACGGCCTCGCCGGGCACCACGTACTCCCCGCTGGTCGGCGCCGACCTCGCACTCGCCGAGGGCACCGACGTACGACTGCCGGTCGATCCCGATTTCGAGTACGCCGTGCTGACGATGTCGGGAGCCACCGAGGTCGACGGAGTGCGTCTGGACCCGGGATCGATGCTCTATCTCGGCTGCGGGCGGACCGAACTTCCCCTCCGCGCCCTCAGCGACAGCGGACTGCTGCTGCTCGGGGGTGAACCCTTCGAGGAGAAGATCGTCATGTGGTGGAACTTCGTCGGGCGTTCCCAGGAGGACATCGCACAGGCCCGCTCCGAGTGGATGACCGGCACCCGCTTCGGTGAAGTGAAGGGGTTCGACGGGGCACCGCTGCCCGCTCCCGAACTGCCGCCGGTGCCACTGAAAGCACGGGGAAGGGTCCGCTGACCTGAGCAAATGAGGACCGGTGCGTCGCCCGAAGGCGCTCCGGCGCTGCTGTCCGCCCATCGCCCCGGCCGTGACCGTCAGGCGCCCGGGATCTTTCGCGGCTGACGGGCACGGCACTCCGAACGCGGCGTTCCCCGTGCGGCCTTCGCGTCCGTGGTGTACCGCGTGCTCAGCGGTGGCGAGCCAGGCCGGCAGCGCCGATCAAGCCGACGTCCTGCCCGACGGTGGCGAAGACCACGTCTGCGCGGATGCGGTGGTTTCCACCTCCGAGACGATCGTGATGCGCCGCTTCGGCCGGCAGGCGTAGCAGGTCGCCGGTTTCGCCGAGACCGCCGCCCAAACTCCGCGGGGAGCGCCTTCCGGCCGAGGAACCGATGGCAGGCAGCGCAAGCCGCGCAATCGGCGAAACACTGGTGAGCCGATCCGGAGATGGGCGAGCAGGAGCGGCAGAGCAGCGCACGGGCACGTAGTACCTCGCACTCCACGGATCAACGGCCGGGCCGAGACCGGCCCCGGCCTACTCCACGCCATCAGCTCAGAGCAGCATCCTTCTGCAGCGCGCCCCGCCCGGCGGCCCCCGCGATGGTGACGCGGCGCGTGACCTTGCGCTGGCCCGGACCGGCGGGGATCGCCTTGTGCATGACCGAGGTGTTGTCCCAGACGAGCAAGTCGCCAGTGGTCCAGCGGTGGCGGTACACGTTGGAGGGCGCCGTCGCGGTGCCGTACAGGAGTTGCAGCAGTTCCGCGCTCTCGGTGTCCGTCCTTCCCTCGATGTTCCGCAGCCAGTGCTGGTTCAAGTGGAGGGCCTTGCGTCCGGTCACAGGGTCCGTGCCGACCAACGGGCGAGTGAAGTCGCGCAGTTGGTCGAGCTTTCTGCGACGGTCCTCCGCGGAGAGGGTGACCGTCCTCATCGCGACGGCCCGTTGCATGTCCCGGGCGGCGATCTCGCGGCACGGGTAGTTGCCCAGCAGTCCGGGCAGGGACTCCCGCACCGGATCGGGCAGCAGCTCGTAGGCGGTGCGCATGTCCGCGAAGAGCGTCTCCCCCTCGTCGGCGGGCGCCTCCTCGCAGAGCAGGAGCGTCACCGACGTGGGGACCTCGGCGAAGGAGCCGTCGGCGTGCCAGTACTGGCCACCCGCGTTCGCGCCGAGGCCCCGTACATTCGTCTGCAACCGCATGTACTCCTGACCGGGCACCCGGTGCTCGGCCGGGAACACCGGCTCGGGCCGGCCGAACCAGCGCGCGAAGTCGCCGTACACGTCGTTGTCGTCCGGGAAGTCCACGAAGTGGAGGACTCCGAACTCCTTCAGCAGCGCCCGGACCGTCGGCCGGGTCAGGGTGGCTCGGCCGGGGCCGCCCGGTGAGAAGCCTTCGACACGCAGTCCGAGACCGAACGCGGTGAGCCCAGTCATCTGCGTGGGCGAGCCGTTCATCAGCATGTGCGAGCCATTCATCGAGGAGGTACGCGGATCAGCACGGTGTGATAGCCGGGCGGGTAGGGCTCGTCGACGGGCATGCCGTCGACCTCCACCCAGGCGTGGGCCAGGAAGGGTACGACGCGCACGCCCGAACACCACGTGGGCCAGGAGCCCTGGGCTCGGCACAGCAGCGCGGTGGCGATCGACCGCTGGACGCACCCTTCGCCCGCGCAGCTGACGCTCACCGCAACGACCGCCCTGCGGTTGCGCAGCGCTTCCTCGACGGTCGCGGGCCGCGCGCCCCGGCTCACGAAACGCAGCACCTTGCGGATACGGGCGGGTGGCTGGTGCATGAGCACTCGGGCGGCGACGGTGGCGAGCCACGGCAGCGGCCGGCGGTGCAGCGGAAGTCGGCGGCGTTCCGTGAGGGCGACGGGCATGCTCATCGCAGAACCAGCCCCGCCTGCCGCAACTTGTCGAGCAGGGCATTCGCGTCCCGTTCGGCCCGCTCGGCCGGCACGCCCGCTCCGCCCGCCGCCGCGGCCGCGGCCTCGGCCGGTGTGCCGCCCGCCAGCAGCTTCTGCAGGACGCGGGCTCCCGAGCCGTTGAGCTGCCAGTAGCGCCCGGACCGCTCGTCGAGCAGCACGGCCCCGCCGTCGGTCTCGGCGAGGGTCACCCCCTCAGCCAGGCTGATTGACACGGTGGTCCTCCCTGTCGAATGTCCATTGCCGCGTCTGCGCCTGCGCACGCAGCCAGTTCTCGGCCGCCATCGTGGCGTCGAGCGCCGACCAGGGCAGGCCGGGCGGATAGGCGGCCAGCGCCATGTGCCGCAGGATCCCGGTGTCGATGAGCCCCAGCTCGGCGAGGAGGGGCTCGTCGAACAGTTCCGCCATCTGGTCCCGGTGCCGCTTCTGTCCCTTGAAGAAGTCGTCCGAGAACTCGCCCTTCGTCGCGCGCTTCAGGGACTCGGCGGGCATCGTGCCGCGCATCGCCTCGACCATGAGCGGCTTGTACGTCCACGGGGAGCTGCGTTCCTCCGGACGCACCGCCAGACATGCCTCGATGACGCGGTCGTCCAGGTAGGGGGCCTGCAGCACCGCGCCCTCGCGCGCGGTGAGGGTTTCCGCCAGCCGGACGGCTGAGCCCAGCTGACGCGCCAGGTCGATGGTGGTGTGACCGGACCTGGTCGGTGCGTAGGGTTCGGCCCCCTCGGCGCGCCGGCGGATGCGGCCCGCGAGGTCCGCGACGGCGTCCTGCTTCACCCACGGCGGCAGTCGCAGCGGGTACTCCCAGCCGAACAGGGGCTGGTTGCCCGCGGGGAAGGGGGTGGCCAACTGCTCCGCCTGCCGGGCGAGCCAGGGCCCGTAGGGACTGCGCTCCGCCAGCGCCCGCATGGTGGCGGACAGGGGCCAGCGTCGCAACGCCCGCATTCCGGCGAGGTGTTCACGGGCAAGGGCGGGTCGCCTGCGCATCAGGTCGTGCAGATAGTTCGGTTTGACCGGCAGGACCTCGTCCCCGCCGTGCCCCGTGAGATGGACCACCGCGCCGCTGTCCCCGAGTCGGCGCGCCGTCTCCCGGAGCCTGGCGACGGGGCGGATCCAGCGGGTCGGCTCGTCGAGACCGGTGACGGGCCGGGCGATGCGCGCGAACATGTCCGGGAGTTCTCCCGGCTCGAACACCGTGTGCGTGACATGGTCGCCGTCGAGCAGTCGCTGCGCCTGCGCGGCCCAGATGTGGTCGTCGTGCGTGGGGTCTGCCACGCCGATGCGTACGGTGATGAGCTTCCCGGCGGCGGATGCGGTCGCGCGGGAGGCGAGGAAGCTCATGGGGGTGGAGTCCAGTCCGCCGGACAGGTCGGACCCGACGGTCACGCCCGCGCGTACTCGGGCGGCCACCGCGTTCTCCAGCGCCTGCGCAAGGGCGGGCGCGCCCTGAGCGCGGCTGAGTTCCTGGGGCGGCGGCTGCCACCAGTGCCTGAGCCCTGTCTCTCCGCGCGCGCCGAGGTGGAGCCAGCTGTCGGGTGGTACGGCCTCGATCCCGGACCAGAGCGGTTCGATCAGGGCGGAGGGGGTGATGGCGAGCAGACGGGCCGTGAGCCGGGTGGTGTCCAGGGGTGCCCGGGTCAGGGCTGCCAGCAGATCGGCCCGGTCCGCGGCGACCGTCACGCCGTCGACGGAGGCGTGGAAGACCCGCCGTACGCCGGAGACGCTGCCCTGTACGCGGACCTGTCCGTCGACCGACGCGACGACATGGACGGAGCCGGCCAGGGATGCGGCGAGCCGGTCGACGTCGGTCAGGTGCCGGATGCGTCGGGCCCAGACCGCGAGCTCCGCCTCCGTGACGGAGTGCGTGCCTGTCACCAGCAGTCTGGTGGCTCCGTGTTCCGCGTGGACGGCGGACTCGATGCCGTGGCCCGCATCCGGGGCCGAGCCGATGATCCAGGGGCGCCCCGAGGCGTGGGCGCGCGTGAAGCCCGTGCGGGAGCGCAGTCGGCGGACCACCTCGGCCGCGGACTCGCTGTCCGGCAGGGCCATGAACCAGGTTCCAGGGGTGGCCGATACCGCTTCCATCGTTCCTCCGCGATTCCGTGAGCTCGCATGGGGTCGAGCTCCGCAATTGAGTGGGCGGGGACGCGGCGTGCCGCGAATTCCGGGGAGTGCACGGCGGTGCCGCGTCCCCACCCCTTCATGGCGCGATTACTTCAGTCGGCCTTCGACCTAGTCGAAGTGAATGAAGAAATCGGCCAGCGGAATACCGACGCCCCTGGTCAGGTCGTCGTAGTCACCGAGCTCCACAAGCTCCGGGACCTCATACGCCGTCTCCGGCTCCATGTTCTCCATCGGAATTCTCCTCTCATCGTTGCGCACTGATTCGACATACCGGCACACCAACTCCCAGAAATTTCAAGGGACTTGACCACCGATGAATCGAGGCTAACCCGACCGGAATTTCAGAGTCAACGAAATCCCCGCGTTGGCATTTTGCTGTCAGCAGGCGCCCCACGATTCCCTATTTCGGCCCGGTCAGCCGGTCCCAGGCGGCAGGATCCGTCTGGAAAACCTGGTCCTTGACCTCGGGCGGCCGCATACCGGAGGCCACCCGGCGGTACCAGTGGTCCTTGAAGGCGTCGGATCGGACCGGGAGCACGCGAGCGGGAGCGAGCATGTCGGCCGCACGTGCCGCCCGGTAGTCGGGGCTCACCCGGCACAACTCCTCGTCCAGCAACCGCTCAAGGCGCGACACACCCCCTTGCGGGGAACCGGGTTGCAACGCCACGGCCATGGCGTAGCAAGGCACTCCGCCCTTCCACTGAGGCCGGCACGTCATGTTCGCCACGTCGACTCCCGTACGCCGCGCGGCTTCCCGCAGCGCACGGACCACCTGGAACTCATGGAGCCGCTCGCCCGCGACATCGGACAGCCCGGCCCGCCCGGCGTACTCGACCCGCGGGACCGGTCCGACGCGGTCGACGACATGCGTCAAGTCCCCCAGCACATAGCGGTAGAGGCCCCCGACGTGCGAGAAGACGACGTGATAGTCGCGGCCCGGTTCCAGTTCGTCGTACAGCAGCGTCGGGCTGTCGGGGCGTATGTCGGCCGTCGCCTCCACGAATTCGTACAGCGCGGTCGAGAGGGCCAGCGGCCCCGCGGTGGGGTGCGGGTCGACCGGCACGCCCACGGGTCCTTCCGAGGCGGCGGACGGCGTGGGGAGCACGGTGACTCCTTCGCCGTACGCCTCTTTCAGCCGGGGCAGATAGAGCGAGGCCACGCCGCTGGTCCAGCAGTAGAGCAACTGGACGCGGGGCCAGACGACGGCCGGTGAGGGAGCTCCCGCACGCTCGGCGCGGCGCTCCAGTGCGGTGGCCACGCCCGGATTCGGTGTACCGCCGGGCAGGCCCAGAAACGTCCCGTCGCGAACGTCCCGCAGGATGTCCGGCCACCAGTCGACGAGCAGCTCCGGCAGCATGGCCAGCAGAGCCGGGTTGTGGCCGATCACGCAGCGCACATCGTGCTCGACGGCCATCCGGACACGGACGTACAGCTTGGCCAGGTAGTCCTGTTCGTCCATGGGTATGGGGAGTTCGGCCCAGGGGGCTTCGCTGCCGGGCTCCTTCAGGGTGACCCCGAAGCCGCCGCGCAGATCGGCCTGGCTGGGGCCGAGACTGGGGCGTCCGGACCCCGTGGTGGCGGGACGCGCCAGCCGGTCGTGCCGCAGGTTGAGCGTCGCGGATCCAAGTGAGAAGGCGCTCGGAAAGTGTTCGGCCGGCACCCCCATCGCCGCCCGGAAGAAGGGGAGATAGACCTTGCTGAGGAAGGTCTCCGTGACCGGGATCCGCTTGCGAGAGCCGGTGCTGCCGCTGGTCGTGAAGAACAGCCTGGGTTCGTCGCGGGTCAGTACCTTGCGCTCGCCGTCGGCCGAACGCGCCAGCCAGGGTTCGTAGTCCTGGTACGTCCGCAGCGGCACGGCAGCGCGGTATTCGTCGACCGTACGGACCGAGGCCAGCCCGTGCTCCGCGGCGAACGCGGTGTCCGCGCTCTGTGCGAGCACGTCCTCGAGAATGCGCCGGGGCCATCCGGCGGCGTCGTCCAGGGTCCGCGCCATGCGGTGTGTGGCCCCGGCCAGCTCCTGCCGGAAGGCCGCATCGGCGTCGTGCATGGCGGCGGTCATGGTCACTCCTTCATCGCGCGCAGGACGTGGTCGGCCGTAGCGGACACGCTCAGACCGGTCGGAACGTGCTCCACGCACAGATGCCGTACCGCGTCGAGGAGTGCGGTCCGCAGATCCCGCTGGAAGGCCACGAAGCCCGCCTTGGTGGATGAACGTCCGTAGTATTCAAGGGGGTTGAGCAGCTCACCACGGCCGGCCCGCTGCCATGCCGTGTCGGTGTCGACGTCCAGGAAGATCACTCCGGCCGGATCGGGCAGGGACTCCCAGTACGGCTGCCACGGACCGTCCCCGAGGCCGAGAAGCCGGGACTTGGCGAGGATCTTGTAGTAGTAGGAGTCGAGGAGCAGGGTGCGGCCGTCCGGGGCCATGAAGATCCGGTCCCATTGGTAGGACACGGCGACGTTCAGCAGCGCCATGACGTAGTCCGGCGAGTGCGGTCCCGACACCGCGGTGCCGAGCAACTCCCTGAGTGCGACAAGGGGTTGGTACTGCTCGGTCAACAGGGAGGTGTCGGACGACACGGGCAGGACATGCGTCTCGCGTGCCGAAATCTCCTCGAGGAGTGAGGACTTGCCGACGTAGTCGGTGCCCAGCAGGACCCAGAAGTCAGTCACGGCGGCCCTGCTCGGTGATACCGGCGTAGGCGCGCAGCCGTTGCGGGTCCCCCTCATCCTGATGGACCCTCAAATAGGCGTACTCTCCGTCGAGGCCCGACAGGTACGGCACATGATGTACCGTCAGCCGGTCGCCGGGAGCCAGCACACCGGTCAGCCGGGCCTCGGCCAGCGTGTGACTCACGTGGACGAGGTAGCGCGGCAGGGACAGTCCGGCAGTGCCGACCGCCATCAGCCACTGTTTCGGCTCTCGTGACCGGGCTTGCGCGTGCGGCGGGACCTCGACGCCGAACCGCTCGGGCAGGTCCGGGGGCAGTTGCCCGCGTACAGCACGCAGCAGCAGGCGCAGTTCTCGCTGCCGCGGTCCGGAGCCGCTCGGATACCAGGCCACGTCCCCGTCGTCCGACACGACGGCGGGCGGCAGCCGGCCCGCCAGGTTCCGCGGGTTGCCCGCGAGAAACGCGGCGCGGGTGAAGTCCGCCTGCCAAGCGTGTCGCTCCGCCGAGGGCAGCCAGGCGGTGAAGTCGAGGACGGACCGAACGAAGCCGCACGGATCGAAGGTCCGCAACACCGCGATGGCGGGCGCCGCCCGCGGCCTCCGCGGGCCCGCGGCACGTATGCGGGCCTGCAGGACCCGGTGGAGTTCTTCCTGCGTGAACATTCAGAGGTACACCTCTTGGAGCAGGTCCCTGCCGACCGGTTCACGGCCGCGGGTGAGCAGCGCGGTGGTGAGTCGGTAGGGATCGACGTGGCTGTACGGGCGGGCATGCCGGTGCAGCAGGAGGGCGGACGCGCCGGCGTCGTCGGTCTCCGCCTCCAGCAGCCGGGCGGCCCGAGCCATGCAGCGCCAGACGAGATCGGTGCGGTGGATCCCGCGGTCGCCGCGGCCGAGCGTCGCGATGAAATAGATGCGCAGGCCCAGCCGGTACACGCGCGGGCCCACCCGGTCGAGGAAGCGGTCGGCCAGGGCGGCCGCCGTGTGCCCTTCCCAGCCGCCGTGTCTGCTGGAGCGCGGCGGGCCGGACGCTGCGGGGTCGGTGCGCACCCGGCCGAGCGGAACGACCGTGACGGCGGGTGCGCCGAGCCGGGTCAGGACGTAGCGGACGAGGGTGTAATCGGGCAGGGACTCCCTGTCGCAGGTGAGGACGAAGGCGTCGTACTCCGCGACAAGCGGGACGAGTTCGCGCAGCACCCCGGCGAGGTAGTTGGGCTGTCCGCCGGTGTCGACGAGTTGACGCAGCGGCAGACCGTGGGCGGTGCCGTCCAGGTACAGCGGGCCGCTCCAGGCGCGGTGGTCGACGCCGAGGCCGTGCTCCAGGAGCAGCCGCACGAGGTCGTCGAGAGTGAGCAGCGGCTTCCGGTCGGCCCGCAGCCCCGGATCGGGGATTCCGAGCTCCCGCAGCCGCCGTGACCAGAGAGCAAGGATGCGAGCGCCCGCCGGATGTACGCCGTCGAGGTTCTGGGCGGCGCTCCGCCGGGCGGTGAGATCCCTGGTGCCGTGGAGAGAGCGCTCGCGCTGGTAGGCGACGTAGAGGCGGCCTATCTGCTCCTCGTCGAGGGCGGAGAAGTCCATGTCGGGGTGTACGTCGTCGAGATGGGCCCAGAATCCCAGGGTCTGTGCGTTGACGACGCCGACGGTCCAGCTGTAGAGCAGGTCGGCGCTGTGCAGCAGTCCGGTGGCCCGGTGTGTCACATCGTTCCAGAGCAGACCTTTGACATGGCTGAGTGTGAGCGGCTTGGTCGGCGCGACGGGCACGGGGGCGAAAAGCACACGGCGACGCGCGGATTTCGGGTTCAAGTCGTCGGGTGCTGTCATTCCCCTCCTCCGCGGCATTCTCGGAATTCCGCTGTGCCGCCGGGCGCGGCGCTCCGTCATTCCCCGGTATCCATGCGACCGGGCGCCGTTTCCTGATCGTTCAGCAGGGGACTCTACAACCGTGCGACCAGGGCCTCGGGGCGCCTTTCGCAGGAGTGCAGGAAGGTGCCACGGGCATTGCCGCGGGGACGACGAGCGGCTAAGCGGACCCGCACCCTGCGGAAAACCGCAGGGTGCGGGGTACGGAAAACCGCAGGGTGCGGGGTACGGAGAACCGCACAAGTTCGACGGCAATCCTCATACCGCCGCTGATCTGCGATTTCTAGCGTTGTCGGTGAATCGCGGCGTGCGCCTGCCGTGTCCCGCCCCGTCAGCCTGGAGAATTCGTATGGACCTCATCACCCTGGCTCTGCCCCAGGAGCCCGCCGGCGGCATCGCGGGGTGGGCCGCCGACCTCGTGGACGCCATGGGCGGCCCCGGAGCGGGTCTGGCCATCGCCCTGGAGAATCTCTTCCCGCCGCTGCCCAGCGAGGTGATCCTGCCACTGACGGGGTTCGCGGCGGGACAGGGCGTCATCAGCCTGTTCTCCGCGCTGTTCTGGACGACGCTCGGCTCGGTGGTGGGCGCCGCGGTCCTCTACTGGATCGGAGTCCTCTTCGGCCGCGAGCGCATGCACGCGATCTGGGCCCGGCTTCCGCTGGTCAAGGCCTCCGACCTGGATCGGACGGAGGAGTGGTTCGCCAAGCACGGCACGAAGGCCGTCTTCTTCGGCCGTATGGTGCCGATCTTCCGCAGCCTCATCTCCGTGCCGGCCGGCGTGGAGCGCATGCCGCTGCCGATCTTCCTGCTGCTGACCACGCTGGGCAGCCTGGTGTGGAACTCGGTGCTGGTCATGGCCGGTTACTGGCTGGGCGACCAGTGGGACCTCGTCGAGACCTACGTCGGGGTCATCACCAAGGTCGTGATCGTGCTGGTCGTCGCCGCCCTCGCGGTGTACCTGGTGATGCGTCTGCGCTCGCGCAGCAGCGCCCAGCACCGTCGCACGTCGTGAGCACCGACACCGTCGCGCACCTTCCCGCACACTCCGGTCGATCTTGCCCGGGCTGTGCGGCCGGACTAGTGTCGACCTCCGTGCAGGGGGACTCGGCGAACATCACCACCCATCACCACCCGGAAGAGCTCGGACCGGAGCAACCGGGCGGGGCGGCGCCGATGGTCTCGCCCCCCGCACTGCCGCGCCGGGCCGCCGGCGTGCTGCTCGGCTGCTGCACGGCGTGGATCGGATTCCTGTATTTCGTCGTGGTCGGCACACTGCTCGGCCCGCTCCTGCTGTGGCCCCGCACCCGGCGGCGCGCGCTCATCGCGCTCGCCGCCGGGGCCCGCAGACTGACGTCGGTGGAACGGCTGCGCCGCTCCGCCTTCTTCGGAGACCGGTTCCCCGAGCGCCAGGTGTCCGACCCGCGGCTGCTGCGCTACCTCGCGACCCGGACGTACACGGGCCTGCTCAGCAGCATCGTGGTCGGACTGCTCGGCTTCGGGGTCGTGCTGGCCGGACTCCTCGTCGCGGGGCTGGCCCGGGGCACCCTCGGCTGGGAGGAACTGCTCACCCAGGTGCTGCTCGGCGGTGTCCTGCTCTTCCTCGACGTGCAGGGGCTCTTCTCGCTGGACGCGCTCGACGCGCGGCTCGCGCGCGAGTGCTTCGGCCCCTCGGAGCGGGAGTTGCTCCAGCAGCGCATCGACGAACTGGCCACCAGCCGGGCCGCGGTGCTGCAGGCGGTGGACACCGAGCGCCGCCGCATCGAGCGCGATCTCCACGACGGCGTCCAGCAACGGCTGGTGGCGCTGGCCATGCTGCTCGGCCGGGCCCGCCGGGGCCGCACGCCGGAGCAGGCCGACGCACTGCTGCAACAGGCCCACAAGGAGTCGCAGGAGGTCCTGACCGAGCTTCGCGAGGTGGCCTGGCGGGTCTATCCGACGGCGCTCGACAATCTGGGGCTGCACGAGGCGCTCGGCGGGGTCTCCGAGCGGTGCAGCATCCCCATCCGTATGGAGTTCGGCCTCACCGAGCCGCTGCCCCCGTCCGTCGAGACCGCCGCCTACTTCGTCGTGTCGGAGTCCGTGACCAACGCCGCCAAGCACGCGTCGGCGACGGACATCGTCGTGAGCGTGCGGCAGTACGGCACGATCGTCGTCGTCCGGGTCGAGGACAACGGCGTCGGTGGCGCGGACCCGGCGGGCAGCGGACTGACCGGGCTGCACAGCCGCGTCGGCGCCCTCGACGGCCGACTGCACGTCCACAGCCCCCTCGGGGGGCCCACCACCATCACTGCGGAGCTGCCGTGCGTGTAATGCTCGCCGAGGACTCGACCCTGCTGCGTGAGGGGCTGATCCGGCTGCTCATCGAGGAGGGCCATGACGTCCTCGCCGCGGTGGGCGACGGAACCTCCCTCATCCGGGAGGTCGAGGCCCAGCCCCCGGACATCGTCGTCGTGGACATCCGGATGCCGCCCACCCACACGGACGAGGGGCTGCGCGCGGCGCTGGAGATCCGCAAGCGCTGGCCCGCGATCGGCGTGCTGGTCCTGTCCCAGCACGTGGAGCGCAACTACGCGGCCCAGCTGCTGACCTCGAACGCCGAGCGGGTCGGCTATCTCCTCAAGGACCGGGTGGCGCAGGTCGAGGAGTTCCTCGACTCGCTGGAGCGGATCCACGCGGGCGGGGCTGCCATCGACCCCGAAGTCGTACGGCAGTTGGTGATCCGCACAACGCACAGCGACCCACTGGCCCGGCTGACACCGCGCGAGCGGAGCGTCCTGGAGGCGCTGGCCCAGGGGCACACCAACGCGGCCATCTCGCAGAAGCTGCACATCTCCATGAGCACGGTCGAGAAGAACCTGAACACGATCTTCGACAAGCTGGAGCTCACGCACACCACGGGATACAGCCGCAGGATCCTGGCCGTTCTGCGCTATCTGGAGTCGTAGCCGGAAGCCACACCGCGGAGCGTCCCCGTCCGAGCGGCCCGCGCAGGGTCTCGGACGGGTACCCACACCGCGGAGCGCCCCCGTCCGAGCGGCCCGCACGGGGTCTCGGACGGGGACGCTCCAGTCGTCCAGGGGCGGTTCACCGATGTCGGCTCACTGGAACGAGTAGGGATTCAGCGCGTCGTCCGGCAGGTGCTCCAGCTGCACGCGGTCGCCGATGCCGGCCTCCTCCGCGAGTTCGAGGAGCACATCGAGCGCCACGTGGTCCTCGAGCGCGAACCCGGTCGAGTCGAAGACGGTCGTACGGTCCCGGGAGCGGGCCGCGGTCTCCTGGTCGGCGCACAGGGTCATCAGGTCGGGGCCGAGATCGTCGCGCTCCAACTGCTGGCTCTCGCCCTCGCGCAGCGCCTGGGCGACATGGTCCGCCGTCACGAAGGCAGACTTCAGGAGCGTCCTGGGCAGCTCGAACTTGCCGATGAGATCGGCACCGATGGCGTTGATGTGCACGTGCGGCCGAAGGCGTTCACCGCTCAGGACCGGGCCCTCGCCGACGCCGACCGAGGTGACGGTGCAGATGATGTCCGCGTTCGCCTCGACTTCCGCGAGTTCAACGGCCCGGACGTCGAGTCCCAGGAAGTCCACCCGGTCCGCGAAGGAACGTGCGTGGGCCGGCTCGATGTCGTACACCAGGATCTGTTCCAGCGGGAACACCCGGCTGAGCGCGTGCGCCTGGGTCACCGCCTGGGCGCCGGCGCCCACGAGGCCCAGCACCCGGCTGTCCGGGCGGGCCAGCAGCTCGCTGGCGATGGCCGACGCCGCCCCGGTGCGGATCGCCGTGGGCAGGATGCCGTCGCAGACCGCCAGCAGACGGCCCGTCACATCGTCGTAGCGCGTGAGCGATCCGATGATGGTGGGCAGTTGGAACGTGGCCGGGTTCGACGGTGTGTACGCCACCGTCTTGATCGTTATCGAACTCCCTGGGTCATGGTGTGGCATCCACT
The DNA here is from genome assembly GCF_055566975.1 of Streptomyces sp. NPDC027189. NCBI lineage: Bacteria > Bacillati > Actinomycetota > Actinomycetes > Kitasatosporales > Streptomycetaceae > Streptomyces > Streptomyces sp. NPDC027189. The sequence continues at coordinate 18,032 of NZ_JBVHRI010000022.1, read as the reverse complement.
CGAGGATGGCCGTGTCCCCGGGGCCACGGACGAATCCGTCGCGAGTCGGGGTCACCCCCTTGTCGTCGGCGGTGAACGCCGCACGGAGCCGGACGATCATCCGGTCCATGAAAAGGTCGATTCCTTTCTCCTTGACGAGTTTGGCAACATGCTGCCGGGTGAGGACCGCGGTTTCCATTTTCTCCCCTCGACCTGCTTCGCATCATGGCAATTTCCTGCCACAGAATAGGGATGCGCCGTTCAACGGGTTACGCTCCGCGATCGGCCGACATTCCAATCGAGAGATAATTCTCGATCCATTCGCGGGCGCCGCCGATCCGCAGCTCGAACGTAACCTTCAGAAATTTCGAGGTCAAGATTTTCCAAGGCCGGTACGGTTTTCCGCAGGTTTCTTCCTGCGGTTTTCCGCAGGGCCGAACCTGCGGTTTTCCGCATACCGAACCTGCGGAAAGCAACGGACACTGCGGCGGTTTACCTCGTATCCCTGCCCGAGGCGGCGGACCTAGCGTCTTCCCCATCGAGATCGGTCCGGCTCCTTGGCCGGGACCTGCAGCAACGGAAGGAAGCAAGGTGCGAAAGAAACCGGCAACGGTACGGATTGCGCGATGGAGTGCCACGCATCCGTGGTCCGCCATCGGTCTCTGGGTCGTGTTCGTCGCCCTGTGCCTCTTCCTCGGCGGGGCGGCCGGCACCAACAAGATCAGCGACGACGAGTCCGGGGTCAGGGAGTCGGGCCGCGCGGGCAAGATCGTGCACTCGGGCCACTTCACCGAGAAGCCCGAGGAGAACGTGCTGATCACCGCCGAGGACGGCGGGAAACTGGATCAGCGGGCCGCGCGGACCGTGGCCGCGGACGTCGCCCGGCGCATGAAGGCGCTCTCCGGGGTGGAGAGCGTGGGGCAGACCGTCGCCGCACCGAACGGCAGGGCCCTGCTCGTCCCGGTCACCATGAAAGGCGAAACCGAGAACGCCGACACCAGGGTCCAGCCGCTGCTCGACGCGAGCGCCGCGGCCGAGCGGGCCCATGCGGGGTTCAGGATCGACGAGGTCGGCACGGGGTCGACGGCCAAGGGGCTGTCCGAGACCCTCGGCAAGGACTTCGAGAAGGCCGAACTGATCAGCCTTCCGCTCACCCTGCTGATCCTGCTCGTCGTCTTCGGCGCGATCATCGCCGCCGGGGTGCCCGTGGTGCTCGCACTGTCCTGTGTCGGCGCCGCCATCGGCCTGTCGACGCTGGCCTCCCACGTGCTGCCGGAGACCAGCGCGGTGAGCAACGTCATCCTGCTGATGGGCATGGCCGTGGGCGTGGACTACTCGCTCTTCTACCTCAAGCGGGAGCGTGAGGAGCGCCAGAACGGCAAGTCCCACATCGACGCGATCGAGATCGCCGCGGAGACCTCCGGGCATACCGTCGTGGTGTCCGGCACCACGGTCATCGTGTCGATGGCCGGTCTCTATCTGGCGAGTGAGGCCACCTTCGCATCACTGGCCACCGGCTCGATCATCGTCGTGGCGGTTGCCGTGCTCGCCTCGCTGACCGTACTGCCCGCCCTGCTGGGCAAGTTGGGCCGCTGGGTCGACCGGCCCCGCGTGCCGTTCCTGTGGCGGCTGACGATGCGCTCCGGTGAGTCGCGGGTGTGGCCCGCGCTGCTGCGCCCCGCGCTGTCCCGGCCGGTCGTCACGCTGGTCGTGTCCGTGGGGGCGCTGGTGCTGCTCGCCCTGCCCGCTCTGGACATGAAGCTCAAGCAGCCAGGCTCGGACGACCTCTCCCGGAACATCCCCGTCGTGCAGGCGATGGACCGGCTGACCGGGGCCTTCCCCAGCAAGGGCACCGTGCATCAGGTCGCCGTGCGTGCCCCCGCCTCGGAGGCCGGCGAAGTCAGGACGGCGCTCAAGGCACTGCTCGAACGCACCGCGGACAACAAGCTCTTCGCCCACGACGAGACGCCGGCCATCAAGGAGTCGGCGGACCACCGGGTCCACACCGTCGACGTGGGCACGCCGTACCAGCCCAAGAGCGACGGGGCCAAGAAGTCCCTGGACGTGCTGCGCACCTGGGTGCCGCAGGCGATGGCCGACGTGCCAGACGCCGAGTCCGCCGTCGGCGGCAAGGTGGCGCAGGGCGTGGACTTCACCGGTCATCTGGAGGAGCGCATGCCGTGGGTGGTGGGCTTCGTCCTGCTGCTGACCTTCGGCGCGATGGCCTTCATCTTCCGGTCCCTGGCCGTGGCGCTCTCCGCGATCCTGCTGAACCTGCTGTCCGCGGCCGCCGCGTTCGGTGTGCTGGTGGCGGTGTTCCAGCACACCTGGGCGGAGAGTCTGCTGGACTTCCACAGCTCGGGCGCGGTGGTGTCCTGGCTGCCGCTGTTCCTCTTCGTGGTGCTCTTCGGGCTCTCCATGGACTACCACGTGTTCGTGGTCAGCCGGATCCGGGAGGCCGCGCTCACGGGAGCGTCCACCAAGGACGCCGTCCGTGAGGGGATCACGCGCTCGGCCGGTGTCGTGACCAGCGCGGCGATCGTCATGGTCGGCGTCTTCGCGATCTTCGGCACCCTGAGCATGGTCGAGTTCAAGCAGCTCGGTGTGGGCCTCGCGGCGGCCATCCTGCTCGACGCCGTGGTCATCCGGATCTTCGTCCTGCCGGCCCTGATGACGGCGCTCGGCAAGTGGAACTGGTGGCCGGGCGGGGTCTCCAGGGGCCGCCGCGGCCGACCCGTCACGGGTCAGGGCGCGCCCGCGCCGCAGCAGCCCCAGGAGCAGCCGCAGTACGCCCGGTTCGCACCCCAGCAGTCGTACGGGCCGCAGGCCGACCAGCAGGCGCGTCAGCAGCCGTACCAGCAGGCTCCCCAACAGCCGTACCAGCAGGCCCCGCAGCAGCCGTACCGGCAGGCCGCCCCGACGGCATACCCGCAGCAGCGGCCGGACGGCACCTGGGCTCCGCTGCCGCACCGCGATACCACGCGACCTGACTACTACCAGCAGTAGATCCAGGTCCCTCCGCCGAGGAGGGAGGGTCGTCCGGCACCCCCGGTCGGACACCCTCCCTCCTCTCTTCGTTCCCGGGCGGCAACTACCTGCCACCGCAGGCGACTTGGGCCACACCAGCCGCGAGGGTGGGCACAACAGACGCCGACCCGGACGGGAGTGGAGATGCGGATCACGGCCAGAGGCACGAGCGGGCTGCTGACGGTGCTGCGAAGGGTGGGTGCGCTCCTGCTCGTCCTGGCGGCGTCCCTCGTACAGGCATCGCCGGCGGGGGCGGCTTCCGGGTGGCAGTCCGTGCCGGCTCCGGCACCCCAAGGTTTCAGCGCGTATGTGCCGTTCGACGGGTCGTCGGCCGTGGCGCGCACCAGCGTGCCGACCGGCACGGTGTGTCTGCCCTGTACGTACGATCACACGCTGTGGACCCGGCAGGCCGGCACCTGGCGCACCCTGCCACTTCCTGTGGGTGGTGGGGCCGATGTACTGGCGGGCACCGCCACTGACGATGTGTGGGCCTTCGGCCGGGGCGAGCGCGGGCAGCTCGGCGCGCACCACTGGGACGGCTCCGTGTGGTCCGACCGGACCGTGCCCGACATGGAGGTGCTGGCGGCGCGCGCCGTGTCCCGTGACGACGTGTGGGCGGTGGGCCGCCATCGCGAGGACGGTGCGGAGATTCCCGCCGCGGTCGCCCACTGGGACGGTGCGGCGTGGACGGTGACGCGGCTTCGGGTGCCGGGCCACTGGACCACGCTCAAGGCCGTGCATGTCGCGTCGGCGGACGACGTCTGGGCGGTGGGTTCGACCACGGAACGCACGCTGGACGGTGTGTCGCGTCCGTACGCGGCGCACTGGGACGGTTCCTCGTGGCGCGAGGTCCAGCTGCCGACCGTGTCCGCGCTGTCGGGGAGCGCGAACGCCGTGGTGACGCGCGGCAGCGAGGTGTGGATCGGCGGGGTCGACCGCGATGCGGTGGCCGACGCCGGCACCGGGGCCGTCAAGGCGTTCTCGCTGCGGTGGGACGGCGCCGCGTGGAAGCTGACGTTCGTGCCGGTGGCCGCCTGGACCGGGAACGACGGCAAGGACAGCCTCTCCCTCAACGCCCTCGCGTACCACGACGGGACGCTGTGGGCGGGGCTCACCGCTGATCCGGCCAAGGACCAGGCGCTCGCCCGGTGGAACGGCTCCGGGTGGGAGGCGGCCCCCGGTCCGGGGACTTCGCCGGTCTCCGACGTGTCGGCCCTGTACACCACGGCGGACGGCATGCTGTGGGCACAGGGCCTGAACGCTCCGCGGCGGCAACTGGCCGGTTACGCGGCGTCGTTGGCACCGGGCACGGTGCGGTGACGGGCACGGGGCCGGTCCGGCGGATCACGCCGGACCGGCCCTAGCGGGCCGCGTCGGCGAAGAACTCCACGATCACCTTGTTCACCACTTCGGGGTCCTCGAGATAGCCGTAGTGGCCGCATCCCTCGATCAGTTCGTATCGCGCCTGCGGGATGGCGTCGGCGACCTCGCGGCCCAGATGGGGCGGGGTGATGAGGTCGTCCGCGAAGGCGATGACCTGGCAGGGGACGCGGATGTCCCGGTAGGCGTCGAGCCGGTTCTCCAGCCTGCCGACCTCCATCTGGGCACGCTGTCCCGGCCCTGCCGGGGACGACAGCTCGAAGAGGTCGATCCAGTCGGCCATCGCCGCGTCGTCGTCGAGCGTGCGCGGGGACAGCGATTTGAGAGCGCGCAGCACGGCTGCGTACCGGGCCGGCAACCGGATGCCCGAGTCATGGAGTTCGATCTCGGCGCTGGTGAGGGCGGCGCGCAGTGCGTCGGTACGGCCCCGCGTTGCCATGAGGACGGCCTGGCTCACCAACTCCGGCCTCTTCAGGGCGATTTCCTGCGCGATCAGTGCCCCCATGGAGGTGCCGACGACCCGGCAGGGCCCGAGGTCCAGACGCTCGATGAGCCCGGCCACATCGTCCGCCATGTCCTGCAGCGTGAAGCCCTCCGGGCACTCGGAGGTCGGCGGTATTCCCCGGTTGTCGAAGGTGATCACGCGGAATCCGGCGGCGGTGAACGCGGGAACCTGATGCAATTGCCACACGGTACGGCCGCCACCGGTTCCCTGGATCATCACCACCGGTTCGCCCGCTCCTGCGTCGTCGTACGAGAGCCGAATTCCGTTCACGGGAATGACCGGCACGGTGGACTTCCCCCTCTCTCTGCGGGATGGGCGCGCCTTCACCGAAGAGCGCGTCTGCACATGAATGCGGGGCCCGCGCACCGAGCGACCTGGTGCGCGGGCCCCGCGAAGGTCGGCTCAGGCCGCGCCAGCGCCTTCCATGGCCTCGATGAGGCTCTTGGGACGCATGTCGGTCCAGTTCACGTTGATGTAGTCGAGCGCCGCGTCCCGGGTGGTCTCCGCGAGCACGGTCCGCCAGCCCGCCGGCACCTCGACGAACGCGGGCCACAGCGAGTGCTGCCCCTCGTCGTTGACGAGAACCAAATAGGTGCCCTCGGGGTCCTCGAAGGGGTTGCTGCTCATTCGATCGCTCCTTCTCCGCGAATTGGGTTTCTCTTGGAATTCGGGACGTTTCACAGCCTGTCCGCGAGGAAACGGCCGATTCGGGCCACATGACGGGCGTCCGTCATCAGATTTCCGTGTGTCGAGTCTATAGCGCACACTTCGATCGCCCCGCCCACAAAGGCTTGCCACAAGCTGACATTCAGGCGGGTTTCCCGGTCGGCTTCCGACTTTCGCTCGGCGGAGACGAAGAGTACGTCGCCGTCGAAGAACTGAGGCGTGAACCTGCGCATGATCCGGACATTGTTCACATAGACATCCTTGAGGGCCAGCATGTCCTGGGCCTCCAGATGTGCCAATGCCTGGTTTCCGGACTGCAGGAACTCCCGGAAACGCAGAAGAACACCTTCCTGGTCTGCTATGAGCTCGGCCATGTCGAATTCGAACCCCATGGCCTGGAGGTTGTGCGCGACGACCTCGTGCTCGACCGGATCCGAGGTGTCCGCGTTCTCACCCGGCGGATAGGCGTCGAGCAGGGCCAGCAGCGAGACCTCCTCGCCCTCGGCGCGGAGCCGGGTGGCCAGGGCGTGCGCGGAGAGACCGCCGAAGGACCAGCCGGCCAGCCGGTAGGGGCCGCGGGGCTGTACCGAGCGGATGCGAGCGAGGTGGTCCTCGGTCATCTCCGCCATGGACGCGGGGAGTTCACCGGAGCCGTCGAGGCCACGTGCTTGGATGCCGTAGACCGGGACATCGGCGCCGAGGTGCCGGACGAGTCCCGAGTAGCACCAGCTGAAGCCGCCTCCGGGGTGCAGACAGAACAGGGGCGCCGCATCGCCACGCGCTCGAAGGGGCAGCAGCACGCCGGTGGAGTCGCGGCCGGAGACCGCGGTCGCCCCGCTCAGCACCGCGGCGAGGCCCGCCGGGGTCGGGGTGTCGAAGACGGCTCGTACGGGCAGGTCGCCGCCGAGGTCCTCACGGATGCGGGCGACCAGACGGGCGGCGAGGAAGGAGTGGCCGCCGAGTTCGAAGAAGTCGTCGTCGGCACCGGCCCGTTCGACGCCGAGCACCTCGGCGAACAGGGCGCACACCGCGTGTTCCTCGGGTGTCCTCGGGAGCCTCGACTCCTCGCCCGCGGCATACGCGGGTGCGGGCAGCGCGGCCCTGTCGAGCTTGCCGTTGGGTGTCAGCGGGAGGGCGTCCAGGGTGACGAGGGCGGCCGGGACCATGTGGGCGGGCAGTTGCCGGGCGGCGTGTTCGCGCAGTGCGGCCGGATCGGGTGCCGCGGCACCGGCGACGACGTAGCCGACCAGGCGCCGGTCCCCCGGCCGGTCCTCACGCACCACGACGGCTGCCTGCGCGACGCCGGGTTCGGCGGTGAGGACGGCCTCGATCTCGCCCGGCTCGATGCGGAAGCCCCGGATCTTCACCTGGCTGTCGGCCCGGCCCAGGTACACCAGCAGCCCGTCGTGCCGCTGCCGGGCCAGGTCGCCGGTGCGGTACATCCGGCTGCCGTGCGGCCCGAAGGGATCGGCGACGAACCGTTCCGCGGTCCGGTCCGGACGGCCGAGGTATCCGCGCGCCAGGGCGGCTCCGCCGATGTACAGCTCTCCGGGGACGCCGGGCGGGACCGGGTTCAGCCAGGGGTCGAGAAGGCGCACGGCCGTGTTGTCCACCGGTGAGCCGATCGGGGGCGCGGTCGGGGCCCACTCGGCTGTTCCCGGCGGGAGTTGATGGGCCGTCACCACATGGGTCTCGGCGGGGCCGTAGTGGTTGTGCAGCCGCCGGCCCGGACGGGCGGCGCAGAAGGCGCGGATCGCGCCGTGTGGGGTGAGTGCCTCACCGGCCTGTACCAGGTCGGTGAGTTCCGGTAGTTCGAGTCCCGAGGCGGTGGCGGCCTCGCAGACGGCGTCGATGACGAGGTTGGGAGCGTACAGCTCCTGGACTCGGTGGTCCCGCAGCCAGCCGGCCAGCCGCACCGGGTCCCTGCGTACGTCCTCGGGGCAGACCACGAGCGTCTTGCCCGCCAGCAGCGAGGAGAGCATTTCCTGGACGGAGACGTCGAAGCTCACCGCCGTGAACTGCGCGACCCTGGTGCCCGGGCCGCCGGGGAGCGCGCGGTCGTGCCAGTCGAGGAGGTTGGCGAGGGCGCCCGCGGGCATGGTGATGCCCTTGGGCCGGCCGGTCGAGCCGGAGGTGTAGATCACGTACGCGGTGTGGGCGGGGTGGAGTGGCGCGATCCGCTCGCTGTCCGTCACGTCGGCCGCCGGCTGCGCGCGGAGCGCCTCGCCCGTGCCGGGGTCGTCCACCACGACCGTGCGTGCGGTGAGCGCCGGCGGGAGCGTGCCGACGAGGTCCCGGGTGGTCAGGACGCAGGCCGGGCGGGCGTCGTCGAGCATGTACGCGATGCGCTCGGCCGGGTATTCGGGGTCGACGGGCATATAGCCGGCTCCGGCCTTCAGGACGGCCGTCAGGGCCGTCACCAGCTCGGCGGACCGGTGCATGGCGACCGCGACGACGCTCTCGGGACCCGCGCCCCGGTCGATGAGCAGCCGGGCAAGCCGGTTGGCTCGTGCGTTCAACTCCTCGTACGACACGGTGCCTTCGGGTGCCTCCACGGCCGCGGCGCGCGGAGCCCGGGCGGCGTTCGTCTCGAACCGCGCGGGCAGCGAGGCGCGTGGTGCGGGGCGTGCGGTGCCGTTCCAGTCGGCCAGCACCCGATTCCGCTCGACGTCGGACAGGAGCGGTACGTCACCGATGGCGCCCTGGGGCTCGGCGGTGGCGGACTCCAGCAGCCGCAGGAGTCGGGCGACGAGTGCCTCGGCGGTGTCCCGGTCGAACAGGTCGGTACTGAATTCCAGGCCGGCGCCGAGCCCCGCGGGGCTCCCGTCGGCGTCGTATCGCTCGGCGAACGAGAGCAGGAGGTCGAACTTGGCCGAGCCGGTTTCGGACGCCACCGGTTCCACGGTGAGTCCGGGCAACCGCAGACCGGCGCCCGCGGAACTCGGCCGCTGATCGGTGTTGTTGAAGGTGATCATGGTCTGGAAGAGCGGGTGCCGGGAGAGCGAGCGCTTCGGGTTGAGCTCCTCCACCAGCCGTTCGAAGGGCAGGTCCTGGTGGGCGTACGCGGCCAGATCAGCTTCGCGGACGCGCGCGACCAGTTCACGGAACGTGGGGTTGCCGGAGGTGTCGGTGCGCAGGACCAGGGTGTTGACGAAGAAGCCGACGAGACCGTCCAGGGCGTCATCGGTCCGTCCGGCGATGGGCGTGCCCAGCGGGATGTCGGTGCGCGCGCCGAGCCGGGTGAGCAGCGCGGCGACCGCCGCCTGGACCACCATGAAGGGGCTGGCCTGACAGGCGCGGGCGAGGGCGACGATCCGCTCGTGCAGCGCCTTCGGCACCTCGTAGAGGACGCGGTCGCCGCGGCTTCGCGACGTGGCGGGCCGGGGCCGGTCCGCGGGCAGCGGGAGTTCGTCCGGGAGTCCCGCCAACGCCTGCTTCCAATAGGCGAGTTGCTGGGCGATGAGACTGTCCTCGTCACTCTCGGACCCGAGGGCGGCGCGCTGCCAGAGGCTGTAGTCGGCGTACTGGACGGGCAGCGGGTGCCAGTTCGGGGCGGCGCCGGTGTGCCGGGCCGTGTAGGCGATGGTGAGGTCGCGGGCGAGGGCCGGCACCGACCAGCCGTCGCCGGCGATGTGGTGGACCAGCAGGAGAAGGACATGCTCGCGCTCCCCCGTCCCGAACAGCCAGGCACGCAGCGGCACTTCGGCCGACAGGTCGAAGGCGTACGTCGCGGCCGCCGCGAGCTCCCGATCCAGCCGCTCCGGCGCCACCTCGGGCACGACGGTCAGTTCGGGACGGGCCTCAGCCGGGGGCAGCACGATCTGGCAGGGTCCATCGGCGTCCTCGGCGAAGACGGTGCGCAACGCCTCGTGGCGCTCGGCGACGTCGGCGAGCGCCGCGCGCAGGGCCGCCGCGTCGAGGTCGCCGGTGAGCCGCAGCCCGAGCGGGATGTTGTACGTAGGGCTCGGGCCCTCGAAGCGATGCAGGAACCACAGCCTGCGCTGGGCGTAGGAGGCCGGTATCCGGTCCGGGCGCGGCCTTACGGCCTCCAGAGCGGGGCGTGCCGCGCCCGCGGTGTCGAGGGCGCGGGCGAGCGCGGCCACGGTGGGTGCTTCGAAGAGCTGTCGCACGGTCAGTTCGGCGTCGAGCACCGAGCGGATGCGGCCGACCAGACGGGTGGCGAGGAGCGAGTGTCCGCCGAGCGCGAAGAAGCTGTCGTCGATGCCGACCCGGGGCACCCCGAGGAGCTCGGCGAACAGGCCGCACAGGATGTCCTCCTGCGGGGTGCGCGGGGCGCGCCCCGTGCTCTCGGTGGGGGTGGATTCGGGTGCGGGCAGTGCCTGGCGGTCGATCTTTCCGTTGCCGGTCAGCGGCAGCGCGTCGAGGGCGAGGAACGCCGACGGGACCATGTAGTCGGGCAGTTCGGCGGCGACGTACGCGCGCAGGTCCGCGGGGGCCGGTCCGGTGCCTCGCTCCGTGACGAGATGGGCGACCAGGCGTTTGTCGCCGGGTTGTGCCTCCCACACGGTGACGACGGCCTGGGCGATGTCGGCGTGACGTCCCAACACCGCCTCGATCTCGCCGAGTTCGATACGGAAGCCGCGGATCTTCACCTGCTCGTCGGCGCGTCCCAGGTACTCGACGGTGCCTTCCGATGTCCACCGTACGAGGTCTCCGGTGCGGTACATGCGGGCGCCGGGCGGGCCGTACGGGTCGGCGACGAACCGTTCCGCTGTGAGTCCGGGGCGCCGCCAGTAGCCGCGTGCGAGTCCCGCACCCGCGATGTACAGCTCGCCTGCCAGACCGCGCGCCACCGGACGCAGTGCGGCGTCCAGGACGAGGAGCCGGGTGTTGTCCAACGGGGTGCCGATGGGGACGGCGGCCGGGACCGCGCTGCCCGCGGGCAGCCGGTGGCGCACCGCGAAGGTGGTCGTCTCGGTGGGCCCGTATCCGTCGACGACCGTCGTGCCGGGGCAGGCCTCCCTCACTCGGCGCACGGAGGTCGCCGGTACGACGTCACCGCCGGTCCACACCTCCCGTACGCCCGCGAGGTGTTCGGGTGCCTCCTCCGCGATGAGCTGGAAGAGCCCGGAGGTGAGCCACAGTCCGGTCACCTCGTGCTCGGCGAGTGTCTTGCCGAGCAGGTCCGCGTCGAGGTCGCCGGGCGGGGCGACGACGGCGGTGCCGCCGGACAGAAGCGGTACCCACAGCTCGTATGTCGAGGCGTCGAAGGCGTGCGGCGAGTGCACGAGCACCCGTGTGTGCGCACCCCCCGTGAAGGACCGGTCGCGGGCGAGCTCGACGACGTCCCGGTGGGTGACGGCGACTCCCTTGGGCGTGCCGGTGGATCCGGAGGTGTGCATGACGTAGGCGAGTCGGTCGGCGGGGATGCGGCTGTCGGACAGGCGCACGGGGCCGTCGGCCGACGGGGTGTCCGCCCGCACACCCTTGAGCCCGAGTTCCGCCGCACGCTCCGCGTGGGCCTCGTCGGTCAGGACAAGGGAGACACCCGCGACTGCGGTGACCTGACGCAGCCGGTCGGCGGGGTCGCCCTGCCGCAGCGGCACATAGACGCCGCCCGCCTTGAGCACGCCGAGCACGGAGACGACCAGGTGCTCGGAGCGCTCCATGAGCAGCCCCACCGGGGTTTCGGCCTGCACACCGAGCTCGGTGAGCAGGTGGGCCAAGTGGTCCGACCGCGCGTCGAGTTCGGCGTAATCCAGCACCGCGTCCCCGCACCGGACGGCGACGGCGTGCGGGGTGTGTGCCGCTTGGGCGCGGAACGCCTCGGGCAGGCTCACCTCGGAGGTGTCGGTCTCCGCGCCACGCCCCAGCTCCAGTGCGGCGCGCCGCTCGTCCTCGGACAGCAGGTCCAGCTGTCCCACCGGCCGCTCGGGATCGGCGGCCATGCAGCGCAGCAGGCGGACGAGGCGGTCCAGGGCCGCGCGGGCCGTCTCCCCGGGGATCAGGTCGGGCTGGTGGTCCAGGCGCAGCCGCAGTCCGCCGCGGCCGACGGCGACCAGCGCGAGGGGGTAGTGCGTGGCGTCCCGGTTGCGGGCGCCGGTGACGGAGAGGCCGCGGAAGCCGCCCGGTTCGTCGTGCTCGGCGCCGATGTCGACCGGATAGTTCTCGAACACCATGGTGGTGTCGAAGAGTTCGGTCGCGCCGGCGAGCCGCTGGACTTCGGCGAGCCCCAGTTGCTGGTGTGCCTGCAGCCGGCTCTGCTCGTCCTGGATCCGGCGCACGGTGTCCACCAGCGGCTCGTCGGGGCGCAGCCGCACCCGGACCGGCAGGGTGTTGATGAACAGGCCCACCATGGTCTCGATCCCGGCGATCTCCGGGGGGCGCCCGGAGACGGTCGTGCCGAACACCACGTCGTCGCGGCCGGTCAGCCCACTCAGCACGACCGCCCAGGCGCCCTGGACCAGCGAGTTGAGGGTCAGGGACCGCTCCCGGGCCACCGCGCCGAGGGCTTCGTACGCGGCCGTGTCCAGCTCCGTCTCCAGGCGGCCGGGGACGACCGGGGTGTGCTCCGCCGCCTGCGGGGCGACGAGCGTGGGCCCGTCGAGGCCGGCCAGCGCCTCGCGCCAGGCGGCGAGCGCCGTCTCCCCGTCCTGCCGGGCGAGCCACTGCAGATAGTCGCGGAACGGCTGCACCCGAGGCAGTCCGCTGTCGTCGCCCTTCGCCGCGTACAGGGCGAGCAGTTCGCGTACCAGCATGGGGCGCGACCAGCCGTCCAGCAGGATGTGGTGGTTGGTCAGCACGAAGCGGTGACGCCGCTCGCCCAGGTTCATCAGCGTGAAGCGCATCAGGGGCGGCTTTCCGAGGTCGAAGCGGCGCAGCCGGTCCTCCTCCAGTGCCCGGTCCGCCGCCCCGGCACGCTCCCGCTCGGGCAGCCGTGTGAGGTCCAACTCCTCCCAGGGCAGCTCAACATGATGAGGTATCAGCTGGACGGGACGCTGGAGTCCCTGGTAGCGGAATGCCGCGCGCAGGTTGGCGTGACGGCGGAGCAGGGTCCGGCACGCGGCGCGCAGGGCCGCCGCGTCCAGGTCTCCTTCCAGGTCGATGGCCTGCTGCACCAGATAGACGTCCGGCGCCGCCTCGTCGTACACGCTGTGGAAGAGCAGGCCTTCCTGCAGCGGGGCCAGCGGCAGGATGTCCTGCAGTCCGGACTGCTTCGCCATTACGAGGTCCTCCACTCGTCTTCCAGCAATTCGATCTCGTTCTGGCTCAGCAGGCTCAGGGACACGTCCGAGACGGTGAGCCCGCCGGCGTCGGGGTGTTCGGCATGCTCGGCGAGCGCTTCGAGCGCCCTGAACCACAGCTCGGCCAGTTCCCCGACCTCGGACTCGTCGAGGATTCCGGCGGCCCAGGACCAGGTGGCGGCCAGCTCGGGTCCGCGCGGCCCGTCGTTGGTGCGGGCGTTGAGCTCCAGGGCGTGGGCGAGCGCCACCCTGGGGTCGCTGCCGCCGATGCCGGCTGCGGTGGCCAGCACGGTCCAGTCGGGGATCGCCGCGCTGCCCGCGTCCTCGATCCCGGCGGTGGTGAAGCGGCCCAGGTAGTTGAAGGCCACCTGGGGTGTCGGCAGCCCGGCGAATCCGTGCGCCGTCCGCGGGTTGAGGTGGCGGACGAGCCCGTACCCCATGCCCTTGTCGGGCACGCCCCGCAGCTGCTCCTTGACCCGTTTCACCACCGCGCCGGCCGCGGGGCCGCCCGCGAAGGCGTCGGCGAGATCGACGGCACCGGCATCCAGGCGTACCGGATAGAGGCTGGTGAACCATCCGACGGTGCGGGACAGGTCCGCCCCGTCGACGATCTCCTCCTCACGTCCGTGCCCTTCGAGGTCCAGCAGTGCCCCGGGTCCCCGGCTGCCGCGCCGGCGGGCCCAGGCCAGCGCGAACGCCGCCAGCAGTACGTCGTTGACGTCGGCCTTGAACACGGACGGCACCCGGGTCAGCACCTGCTCGGTCACTTCGGCGGGCAGCGTGCGGGTGAGATGCCCCGCCGTGGCATAGGTGTCGCGGGCCGGGTCGAGCGGCCTGCTCCCGAGCTGTGGGTCCCCGGGCCGCAGCACCTCCTGCCACCAGGCGGCCTCCGCCGTGTGGGCGGGCTGCGCAGCGGCCTCGACGAGCCGCTGGGCCCAGCGTCGCAAAGAGGTTCCCACGGGCTGGAGCTCGGGGTCCCGGCCCGCCGTGACGGCCCGGTACGCCTCCGCCAGGTCGGGTACGAGGATCCGCCAGGACACGCCGTCGACGACCAGGTGGTGGATGAGCACGAGCAGCAGACCGGGAGCCTCGACTCCCCTGTCGCACCAGACCACTTGCAAGAGCCGTCCCTCGGCCGGGTCCAGGCGCTCGCGCGCGGCCACGGTCTCCCGCCGTACGAGATCCTGCTGAGCGCTCTCACCGAGGCCCGAGGCGTCCACTCGACGTACGAGCGAGGCCGCGTCGACGGTGCCCGGTTCCCGTACTTCCAGGCGCCACTCCGGCGTGTCCGTCAGCCGGGACCGCAGGGCGTCGTGGCGGTCCAGGACCGCACGCACAGTGGCCGTCAGGTGCTCGTACCGCAGCCCGGCCGGCACCTGGATCAGCCGCGACTGGTTGAACTGGCCGACAGGGCCACCGCGTTCGAGGAACCACCGCATGATCGGTGTGAGGGGTACGTCGCCGACACCGGCCCCCGGCTCCTCCACCGCCACGCCGGCGCTCTCGGTCACGACCTCCGCCAGCGCGGCCACCGTGCGCTGCTCGAAGATGTCCCGCACCGACAGCTCAAGACCGGCCCGCCGAGCCCGGCTGACCAACTGGATCGACATGATGCTGTCGCCGCCCAGATCGAAGAACCCGTCGTCGATCCCCACCTCGGCCAGACCCAGCACCTCGGCGAACAGACCGCACAACACCTTCTCCCGCTCACCGCGCGGGCCCCGACGACTGCTCTCCGCACCGTAGTCGGGGGCAGGCAGCGCACGCCGGTCGAGCTTGCCGTTCAGCGTGAGGGGCAACTCGTCCAGCGCCACCACCGCGGACGGGACCATGTACTCCGGCAGCGCGGCGGCGACATGCCCGCGCAGCGCGGCAGGGTCGGCCCCCGCGTCGGCAACGACGTAGGCCACGAGCCGTTTGTCGCCGGGCCGGTCCTCGCGCAGGATCACCGCGGCCTGGGCCACCTCCGGGTGCTGCGCGAGGACGGCTTCCACCTCTCCGAGCTCGATGCGGAAGCCGCGCAGCTTGACCTGGTCGTCGATGCGGCCCAGGAACTCCAGGCGCCCGTCGGACAGCCATCGCACCACGTCGCCGGTCCGGTACATGCGCTCACCGTCGCCCGCGAACGGGTCGGCGACGAAGCGCTGCGCCGTCAGCCCTGCCCGGCCCAGATAGCCGCGGGCCACACCGGCACCGCCGATGTACAACTCGCCCGCGACGCCGGGCGGCACCGGCCGCAGCCCGTCGTCGAGGACATGGACGCGGGTGTTCCACAGGGGCCGCCCGATCGGGACGACCGCCTCGGGCACCTCGTCCGGGGTCCGCAGCGGGTTGACGGTGGAGAACACCGTGGTCTCCGTCGGCCCGTACTCGTTGGCAACGACGGTGCCGGGGCAGGCCTCGAGCACCCGGCGGACCGCGGCCGGCGAGACCACATCACCGCCGGCCCAGATCTCGCGCACACCGCGGAAGCACTCGGGCCGCTCCTCGGCGAGCACCCGGAACAGTCCGGCACTCACAAAGAGGCCGGTGACCTCCTGCTCGGCGATGACGGCGGCCAGATCGGCGGCGTCGAGCCGCCCGGCCGGAGCGACCACGATCCGGCCGCCCGTCAGCAGGGGCGTCCAGATCTCGAAGGTCGAGGCGTCGAAGGCGTACGGCGAGTGCATCAGCACCCGCTCGTGACGGCCGCCGCGCCAGTACCGGTCGGCCGCCAGATGGACGACGTTGTGGTGAGTGTTGGCGACGCCCTTGGGGGTGCCGGTCGAGCCCGAGGTGTACATCACGTACACGAGCTGCTCGGCGTCCGTCGGCACTCCGGGATCGGTGTCCCGTTCACCGGAGAGGTCCGTCCCGGTGCCCACCCTCAGGACCGGGGCGTCGACGGCGAACCCGAGGTCGTCGGGGTCACGGTCGGTGAGCAGGGCCACGGCACCGGTGTCCTGGAGGATGAACTCGGATCGTGATGGGGGCTGTTGGGGATCGATGGGCACATACACGCCACCCGCCTTGAGCACGGCCAGCGTCGACACGACCAGTTCGAGGGAGCGCTCCTGGAACACCGCCACCCGGCTCTCCGGGCCGACGCCCTGCCGGAGGAGCAGGTGCGCGAGGCGGTTGGCGCGGCCGTTCAACTCGCCGTATGTCAGCGAGTCTTCACCATCGACCACCGCGATCGCGTCGGGATCGGCGGCCACCCGCTCCTCGAAGAGGACGTGCACCGGGGTCCGGTCGGGGTGTTCAACGGCGGTGTCGTTCCACTCGACGAGCATCCGCCGCCGCTCGTCCGGCGCGAGGATCTCCGCCTCGCCGATGCGCCGGTGCGGATCGGCGGCCAGCGCGGTCAGGACACGTACGAAGCGCTCGGTGACGCGCTGCGCGGTGACCCGGTCGAACAGGTCCGTGCTGAAGTCCAGCGCACAGTGCAGCCCGGCGTCACGTCCGGGAGTCGCGGGACGCTCGGCGATCTCGAAGGAGAGATCGAACTTCGCGGAGGGCGCGCCGAGGGGCCGTCCGGTGACGGTGAGCCCGTCCGGGCCCGCACCGGCGGATCCGCCTCGTCCCGCGTTGTCGAAGCTGAGCATGGTCTGGAAGAGGGGGTGCCGGGACAGCGAACGCTCCGGGTTGACCACCTCCACCAGCCGCTCGAACGGCAGGTCCTGATGCGCGTACGCCGCCAGGTCCTGCGCCCGCACACGCTCCAGCAGTTCCGCGAACGTCGGATCACCGGACGTGTCCGTCCGCAGCACCAACGTGTTCACGAAGAACCCGACCAGATCATCCAGCGCGTCATCCGTACGCCCCGCGATCGGCGTCCCAATAGGAACGTCCGTCCCCGCACCGAGCCGCGTCAGCAACGCCGCCAGACCCGCCTGAAGCACCATGAACAGACTGGAGCGGCTCTCGTGGGCCACCCGCGTGAGCCCCTCATACACACTCGTCGGCAGTTCGAAGGTGACCCGGTCACCCTCGTACGAGGACACCGCCGGCCGCGGACGGTCGAACGGGAGCGACAGCTCCTCCGGAAGCCCGGCCAACGCACCCTTCCAATAGGCGAGTTGGCGCGCGATCTCACTGCTCTCGTCTTCCTCGGAGCCGAGGAGTTCACGCTGCCACAAGCTGTAGTCCGCGTACTGAACCGGCAACGGAGACCACGACGGTGCCTCGCCTGTGGCGACGCGCGCCGCGTACGCCGCCGTCAGATCGCGCACAAGAATGCCGCGCGACCAAGCGTCACCCGCGATGTGATGGGTCAGCAGAAGCAGGGTCCGGCGGTCCGCGTGGCCCTGCAGCGCGAACACCGAGGCGCGCAGTGGGATTTCGGAGGCGAGGTCGAAGACGTAGCCGGCGGCACGTCGCATCAACCGGTCGACATCGGCCTCGTCCACCGTCTCGACGGTGAACGGCACGTGTGCCCTCTCCGGTTCCAGGACCACCTGATAGGCACCGCCGTCGCGCTCCTCCGCGAGGACCGTGCGCAGGCTCTCGTGGCGGGCGACGACGTCCGCGAGCGCCAGACGCAGGGCGTCCGTGTCCAACGGTCCCGACAGGTCGAGGGAGACGGGCATGTTGTACGCATCGCTCGGACCCTCCAGATGCTGCAGGAACCACAGCCGCTGCTGGGCGTGCGAGAGCGGGACCCGAGCGGGCCGCGCCGTGGACGCCACCCGGCCGCGGACGACCGCCGATCCGTTGAGCTCTGCGGCGAGTTCGGCGACGGTGGGCGCCTCGAAGAGACGGCGTACGGCGATCTCGACGTCGAGTACGGAGCGGATGCGGCTGACCAGCTTGGTGGCGAGCAGCGAGTGGCCGCCGAGTGCGAAGAAGTCGTCGTCGATCGTCACGGTGTCGACGCCCAGGACCTCGGCGAACAGACCGCAGAGGATCTCCTCGCGCGGTGAACGCGGGGCCCGGCCTTCGCTCTCCGGACCGTAGTCGGGGGCGGGCAGGGCACGGCGGTCCAGCTTGCCGTTCGGGGTGAGCGGGAACGAGGTGAGGGACACGTAGGCCGACGGGACCATGTAGGCCGGGAGTTGGGCCGCCATGTGTTCACGAACGCCGGCGATGTTCAGAGGTCGGGTCGCTCCGGAAGCGGTCGGGATGGTGTAGGCGACGAGGCGTTTGTCGCCGGGGCGGTCCTCACGGACCAGGACGGCCGCCTGCGCGACGCCCTCGTGGCCGGCCAGCACCGCCTCGATCTCACCGAGTTCGATACGAAAGCCGCGCAGCTTGACCTGGTCGTCGACGCGGGCGAGGTACTCCAGCTCACC
>NZ_JBVHRI010000021.1:0-160688 GCF_055566975.1 Streptomyces sp. NPDC027189 | reverse complement strand
GCAGGCCGGCGTGCAGCGTGGTGTAGGCGTCGCGCACCTTCTTGATGACGTGCTGCGCGACCTGAGCGCCGAGCCCGCGTTCCTTGAGCTGCGCATAGGCCAGCTTCCGCAACGCGTACTCACGCGGCACACCGTTCATGAACGCGACCTCGGAGACCCAGTTGGCCTCCGAGTTGAATGTGTACAGGGTCGCAGCGATCGCCGGTGCCTGTGCGGCATCCGGTATCAGCTTGACCTGCGTCACGACCTTCACGAGCAAGATCGTAGCATTGATCTATGTCACCACGCTGGGAGCCAAATCCCAACATCCGCAGGGGCCGAACCGTCGTCTACACCCTCCATGCACATTTGGTCTTCACGCCCAAGTACCGGCGTGGCCCGTTCACGGACGAGATCCTTCGACGCTGCGAAGAGATCATGCGGGACGTCTGCGCCGACTTCGAAACCGAACTGGTCGAGTTCAACGGCGAACGCGATCACGTCCACCTGCTCGTGCACTACCCGCCCAAGGTCGCCATCTCGCGCCTGGTCGGCTCCCTCAAAGGCGTCTCCGCCCGAAGGCTTCGCCAGGAGTTTCCCGCCCACATCCGAAAGTACCTGTGGGGTGATCACTTCTGGTCGCCGTCCTACTTCGCCGCATCCTGCGGCGGCGCACCACTCAGCATCATCAAGGAGTACATCGAGAACCAGAAACGTCCCGACTGACGTCAACAGTGCGGACCCGAGCACCCGCGCAAGTCAGAGCAGTCCAGAGAAGCGCTTCCTCCCGGGCGTGAACGCCCGGGGTTCCGCGCTAGATCATGCTGAACTGAGGGAGCTCGCAGGTGGCGCGGGCATCAGGGCAGCGGGGGTATCGCGGGCTCAGCCTGCCGTGGCCGCAGCCCCCTCCGAGGCCCGCGCCTCCCTCAGCCGTATCGCGTGCTCGTTCGTGCGAACGTCGTACGTCATCAGCTTTGGGAGGAGGGCGGCGAGGAGGCCCACCGCCCCCACACAGATCAGGCCCCCCGACCAGATCGACGTCCGGACGCTCGTCCACGCGGCCATGCCCCCGGAGCGGACCTGGCCGAGCTGGGGCCCGACGGAATAGGACAGCAACTCGATCCCGGCGAGGCGGCCGCGCAGCTCGTCCGGGATCGTCTGGTTCCAGATGGCGGCGCGGAAGATCCCGCTGATCATGTCGAAGCAGCCGCCGAGGACGAGGAAGAGCAGCACCAGCCATACGTTGTCCACGACACCCGCGGCCACCATGGCGAGCCCCCAGCACGCCGCCGCGACGGCCACCATCCGCCCGTGCCGGTGGACTCGCGAGGTCCACCCGCTGGTCAGCGTCACCAGCAGGGAGCCAGCCGGCAGCGCGGCGTACATCAGCCCCAGCGACCACTCGGCGTCCAGCTCGTCCGCGAGGAAGGGCAGGACGGCAAGCGGCATCGCGAAGAACATCGCCGCGAGGTCGATTGCGTACGTACCGAGGAGCTCCTTGCGGCTCCACGCGTACCGCGCGCCCTCCGCGATGGACCGCAGCGACGGCTTCGCGGCCTCGTGCGCGGCGGGCGACGCGGCGAGCCCCACGATCAGCGCCACCGACACCGCGAAGGTGACCAGGTCCACCGCGTAGGCCCAGCCGAGCCCGGCGTACGCCACGACGACGCCCGCGAGGGCCGGGCCCGCGACGCCGCCGACCGTCCAGCGCAGGGAGTTGAGCGAGGTCGCGGCCGGCAGGTGCTCGTGCGCGACGATCCGCGGTACGAGCGAGTCAAGCGCGGGCCGCTGGATCGCGCCGAGCGCGGAGGAGAGCCCGGCGACCGCGTACAACGGCCACACCGGCGGGTGCGGCACCAACGCGTTGACGAGCAGTCCGGCGCACAACACTCCCTGCCCGGCCTCCGTGTAGACGATCAGCTTCCGCTTGTCCAGGGCGTCGGCGAGCGCCCCACCGTACAACCCGAACACGATCAGGGGTACGAGTTCCACGGCCCCGATCGCCCCCACGGCCGCCGCCGACCCGGTCAGCACCTTCATCTGCACCGGCAGCGCGACGGACGTCAGAAAGCTCCCGAAGTTCGTGATCAGCCCCGCCAGCCACAGCCGCCGGAAGTCGGCGGAGGCCCGCCAGGGAGCGAGATCGGGCAGGAGGGAACGGAGGCGGGAGGACGGGGTCACGAAAGGCCATGCTCAGGGGAGGCTTCGGCCCGGGCAACTGCTTTTCGGGTGCCGACAGGGGGCGGGGGTTGCCGCCGAAGGCGCGCGCAGAGACTGCTCGCCGGAGGCCGGGACTGCCGAGACGGGCGGGTGGGTGGGCGGGAAGGCAGGGTGTGAGGCGGTAGCCCCCGGGGAGGATGGGGTCCCTCTGTTCAAGCGAAGCCGAGAACCTGGGAAGGAAAGGGGTGGCGAGGGCCGAACAACGCTCGGCCCTCAGCTCCGCTCCAGCCACACCCGACCCCCCACCTCAATCCACCCCTCCGGCTGCGGCGCAGTAAGAATCTGCGACCCCGCCCCCTGGATGATGTTCAGCGCGCGGCCCAGCTGGGCCGTGAGCAACAGCGCCGCCGCCCCCGTCGCCTCGTCCTCGTCGATCCCGTCGTCACGCCCGGGAAAGCCACGGGCACGCACACGCCCGGCGGCCTCGTCCTCCCAGGCCCAGGCATAGATCCAATCCCCCGGTGCGGGGACAGACAGCGCGTCGACCTCGGCGGCCGACCCGTACTGCCGCACCGTACGTGTCGGCACCCACTCCGCCCGCGCCTCAATCCAGCTGAACTCCCCGTCCAGCCGAACCCCCACCACTCCGGCGGGCGTGACCAGTTCGGGCACGTCGAGCAGCCAGCCCGTACCGACACAGGGGTGCCCCGCGAACGGCAGCCGCAGCGTGGGCGTGTAGATGTCGATGACCCCGCGCTCAGGATCGTCGACGAACACGGTCTCGCTGAACCCTAGTTTCGCCGCGAACGACTGCCGCTCCTCACGGTCCGGTATCACCGCGCCCTCCCGCACGACACCGAGCTCATTGCCATACCGTCCGTCGGGTCCGCAGAAGACCCGGAGCACGTCGTAATCAGTCACTCCGGCATTCAAGCATCTGCGTTCCTGAGTTGATTTGTCCGGTGCCGGCCATACCGGACGTCCGAACAGCGTGAGTTGCTGGTCTGGAACGCTGGGCCCCGAACGGTGGTGGGGCCGTGGGGCGGGTGCTTTCCGGGCGGGCGCGCTCGCGTCTGACGCACCACGGGTGTGGTGCTGCGCGTCGTCCTGGCCGGAGCTGTCCGCTCCGTGCGGCCCCGGGTGCGGTGACTCGGCGCTTCGGGGACGGCCGGCCCGGAGCGATCCTCCGGTCGCACGGCCCCCACCTCAACACGCGGCGAGGCATGGGTGGTGGGGGTTTGGCGGGGTCCGTCTTTCCCGCGCCGGGCCGGGCAGCCCAGACCACGTCTGGCGACGACCACCGCGGCGGCATGGTGCCACATCTGCCGCGGATGGTGGCGGGCCCCGGGCATCGGTCCCGCGGCGGACTGGACGGCGCCCGAACTCGCCCTGCGCCGGGCCGTGCTCCCCCAGTCCACGGCTCTCTCCTTCCCCTTCACGGTCGAAGAGGTCGTACGGATGGGCCGCGCACCTTGGACGGCCCTGGACCGGGAGGACGACGACTCGGCGGTCTTCGAAGCGATGGCGGCCACGGAGGTCACCGAGTTCGCGGCCCGTCCCTTCTCCGCGCTCAGCGGCGGCGAGCGGGCCAGAGTCGCGCTCGCCCGGGTGCTCGCCCAGCGCGCCCCGCTGCTGCTGCTCGACGACCCGACCGCCGCCCTCGACCTGCGGCACCAGGAGTTGGTGCTGAGCGTGTGCCGGGACAGGGCGCAGGCCGGGGACGCCGTGGTCATGGTGCTGCACGATCTGGGGCTCGCGGCGGCGTACATGCACCGGGTGGCGATTCTGTGCGCCGGTCATGTCGCGGCTGACGGTCCGCCGGCCGCGGTCCTCACCGGAGAGTTGCTGAGCGACGTCTGTCGCCGGCCGGTGGAGGTGTTCCCGCACCCCAGGACCGGTGCGGCACTGATCACCCCGAAACGCGACTCTTGACCTGCGCTTGACCATTCCTTGGGATTCGTTTTGAGCTGTCGTGATCAAGCCGTTCCTGTACACCGTCCGTGAGAGCTGAATCACCAGACGGGTGGGTATCGGTGAGGCAAGCCTCAGATAAGTTAGGCCAGCCTCACCAAGCCGGCACGGGCCCCGCCGTGCGGATTGTCCGATTCTTCTCTTGGAGCCTGAATGCGAGCCGTCCGACTCTCAGTTGTCACCGCCGCCGCCACCGCGGCGGCTCTGACCGCCGTCACGGGCTGCACCGAGAAGAGCGACGCCAAGGGTGGCGACGCGATCCAGGTGACCGCCGCCGACTCGAAGTGCGACACCTCCGCCAAGTCGGTCCCGGCCGGCCAGGTCACCCTGAAGATCGAGAACAAGGGTTCCAAGGCCACCGAGGTCGAGATCGTCTTCCCGGACGACCGCATCGTCTCCGAGAAGGAGAACATCGGCCCGGGCACCAAGTACACGCTGACCGCCGAGGTCAAGGCCGGCTCGTACGAGATCGCCTGCCGACCGGGCATGAAGGGCCACGGCGTCCGCCAGAAGCTCACGGTCACCGGCGGCAAGGTCGCCAAGCGCGACCCGCGCCTCGACAAGGCCGTCGCCGCCTACCGTGAGTACGCGCAGACCCAGGCCGACGAGACGCTGCCCAAGGCCGAGGCGTTCGCCAAGGCCATCAAGGACGGCGACATCGAGGCCGCGAAGAAGGAGTTCGCCACCTCGCGCCTGGGCTGGGAGCGCACCGAGCCCGTCGCGGAGTCCTTCGGTGACATCGACCCGAAGGTCGACGTGCGCGAGGACGGCCTGGAGGACGGCCAGGACCCGGCCACGGACTGGACGGGCTGGCACCGGCTGGAGAAGTCCCTCTGGCAGGACAAGAAGATCGGCGACCGCGAGAAGGAGCTCGCCGATCAGCTGGTCACCGACCTGACCGACTGGCAGAAGCGGGTCGGCAAGGCCGAGATCACCCCGACCTCCATGGCCAACGGCGCCAAGGAGCTCCTCGACGAGGTCGCCACCGGCAAGGTCACCGGCGAGGAGGACCGCTACTCGCACACCGACCTGAGCGACTTCAAGGGCAACGTCGAGGGCGCGCAGAAGGCGTACGAGCTGCTGAAGCCGGTCGCCAAGGAGAACGACGCGGCGCTGACGACGGAGCTGGACAAGCAGTTCGCCGCGCTGAACACGCTGCTCGACAAGTACCGCACGGACAAGACCTCGTACGACTTCACCTCGTACGACAAGGTCGGCGAGGCCGACCGCAAGGAGCTCTCGGACGCGGTCAACGCGCTCGCCGAGCCCCTGTCCAAGCTCGCCGCCGCCGTCGTGAAGTAGGAGCCGCCACCATGACGGACACCACGGACACCACGGAAGCCACCGAGGACACCACCAGCTCTTCGCCCTCCCGCCGTTCGCTGATCGGCTGGGGTGGTGCGGGCCTCGCGCTCGGCGCCGCCGCTGCCGGCGGCGCGGTGGCGATGACCCGCACCGGCAACGACGTCGACCCGATCGCCGCCGAGGCGGGCGCCGCGGTCGCCTTCCACGGCACGCACCAGGCGGGCATCGCGACCGCGGTGCAGGACCGGCTGCACTTCGCCGCGTTCGACGTGAAGACGGAGGACCGCGCCGAGTTCGTGCAGATGCTCAAGGAGTGGACCGCGGCCGCACGGCGGATGACCGCCGGGCACGCGGTCGGCGAGGGCGCGTACGGCGGTCTGGCCGAGGCGCCGCCGGACGACACCGGTGAGGCACTGGGCCTCAAGCCGTCCCGGCTGACGCTGACGATCGGCTTCGGGCCCTCCCTGTTCGAGAAGTTCGGGCTGGCGGACCAGCGCCCGGAGGCCCTGGTCGACCTGCCGAAGTTCCCGGGCGACGCCCTGGAGAAGGCCCGCAGCAACGGCGACCTGTGCATCCAGGCGTGCGCGGACGACCCGCAGGTCGCGGTGCACGCCATCCGCAACCTGGCCCGGATCGGCTTCGGCAAGGTCGTCGTCCGCTGGTCGCAGCTCGGCTTCGGCAAGACCTCGTCCACGACCCCGGACGCGCAGACGCCGCGCAACCTGATGGGCTTCAAGGACGGCACCCGCAACATCGCCGGCACGGAGACGGACCGGCTGAAGAAGTTCGTGTGGGTGGGCGAGAAGGACGGTCCCGACTGGATGACCGGCGGCTCGTATCTCGTCGCCCGGCGCATCCGGATGCACATCGAGACCTGGGACCGCACCTCACTGCAGGAGCAGGAGGACATCTTCGGCCGCGACAAGGGCGAGGGTGCCCCCGTCGGCAAGGCCAAGGAGCGCGACAAGCCGTTCCTGAAGGCGATGAAGCCCGACGCGCACGTACGGCTCGCGCACCCGGACTCCAACGACGGCGCGACGATCCTGCGTCGTGGCTACTCCTTCACCGACGGCACGGACGGCCTCGGCCGCCTGGAGGCGGGCCTGTTCTTCCTGGCGTACCAGCGTGACGTGCGCAAGGGGTTCATTCCGGTGCAGCGGAACCTGTCGCGCCTCGACGCGCTCAACGAGTACATCCAGCACGTGAGTTCGGCGCTCTTCGCCGTCCCGCCCGGCGTCCGCGACAAGGACGACTGGTGGGGGCGCGCGCTGTTCTCCAAGGAGGCGTAGCCCGTGTTCAGCAACTACCTGATCGGCCTGCGCGAGGGGCTGGAAGCCAGCCTCGTCGTCTGCATCCTCATCGCGTATCTGGTGAAGACGGAGCGCAAGGACGCGCTGAAGCCGATCTGGATCGGCATCGCCGTCGCCGTCGCCATCGCGCTCGGCTTCGGCTTCGCGCTCGAATTCGGCTCCCAGGAGCTGACGTTCCAGGCGCAGGAGGCGCTCGGCGGTTCGCTGTCGATCGTCGCCGTGGGCCTGGTGACGTGGATGGTCTTCTGGATGCGGCGTACGGCCCGGCACCTGAAGTCCGAGCTGCACGGCAAGCTGGACGCGGCGCTGGCGATGGGCACCGGCGCGCTGGTGGCGACCGCGTTCCTGGCGGTCGGCCGGGAGGGCCTGGAGACGGCGCTGTTCGTCTGGGCGTCGGTGCACGCGGCCAGCGACGGCACGCCCCGCCCGCTGATCGGCGTCGCCCTGGGCCTGGCCACCGCGGTCTTCCTCGGCTGGCTCTTCTACCGGGGCGCGCTGAAGATCAACCTCGCCAAGTTCTTCACCTGGACCGGCGGCATGCTGGTCGTCGTCGCCGCGGGTGTGCTCGCGTACGGCGTCCACGACCTGCAGGAGGCCGACTTCGTCCCGGGCCTGACGAGCCTGGCCTTCGACATCAGCAGCACGATCGACCCGACCAGCTGGTACGGCACCCTCCTCAAGGGCGTCTTCAACTTCCAGCCCGACCCGACCGTCCTCCAGGTCACGGTGTGGGCGCTGTACCTGGTCCCGACACTCGCGATCTTCCTCGCCCCGGTAGGGTTCGCCTCCGGGAAGGGGAAGGTGAAGGTACCTGATGAGCAGGGATCGCGCGGGTCGCAGCCCTCGAAGGCTTCGTAGTCCGAACCGTCTGAACCAATTCGCCCTGGCCACAGGGGCGGTGACCGTTCTGTCCTTGACGGCGAGCGGCTGCGTGGTGGTGCACGGCGAGCGGGAGGTCGTACCGGCGGCGACCCGGGCCGAGGCCGCCCGCGCGCTCAAGGACTTCACCACCGCGTACAACAAGGCGGACAAGCAGTACGACAGTTCGCTGGACGCGGACCGGGTCGCCGGGCCGCTCGCCGACATCGACGGCGCCAAGCTCAAGGCCGGGCACAAGAACAACCCGGGCGGCAATCCGACGCATTCGCCGCTGAAGTTCAGCGACGCCAAGTTCGTGATACCCGAGAAGGCGGGCTGGCCGCGCTGGTTCGTGGCCGACACCGCGGCCAACAAGGGCCTGCCGACCAGCCGTTGGCTGCTCGTCTTCACCCGCTCCCGGGCGAACGACGTCTGGCAGGTCTCGTATCTCACCGTCCTCGCCGCCGACGACGTACCGACGTTCAAGAAGGACGACGCCGGCTGGGCCGAGCCGGTCACTGTGGACGACGCGGCCCTCGCGATCGAGCCGGAGAAGCTGAGCCAGTCGTACGCGACGTATCTGAAGGCCGGCGGCGACGGCTTCGCCGCGGGTACGCACACCTCACAGTGGCGCGCCCAGCGCAAGAAGTTCGCCAGCAAGCCCGGCCTCGCCCGGCAGTACATCGACGAGCCGCTGGCCTCGGGCGGCTACGCCCCGGTGGGCCTGCGCACCACGGACGGCGGGGCCCTGGTCTTCTTCACCACCCACCGCTACGAGAAACAGACCGCGGCGGCGGGCACCGAGATCCCCACCCCCACCGCCGACGTCCAGGCCCTGACAACCGGCGAGATCAAGCAGTCCCTCACCCTGGAGTTCATCTCCAACCAGGCGGCCCTGGACCCACCGAAGAACGCGGCCGGCAAGGGCGTGGCGATCCTGGGGCGGATCGAGGGGTTGACGGGGGCGAAGGGCGAGTAACCGCGACGGTTGCGTGACGGCTGCCGCCGGGGCGGCCGCCACCGCTGCCGAGCGGAACGGGAGGGCACAGCCTGCAGCGCCGGGCGCCTTGCAAGCGGACTTCAGCCCCGGTGGGGCCAAGCCGCCAGCTGCTCCGAGTCATCCCCCGCGTAGCGGGCACACGCGTCGGTCAGGATCTCAAGGAGCGTAAGCGGATCCGGCAAGGCGTACTCCGGCCCCCGTACCCACTCGACCGTCAGGTCACCCGGCAACCGCGCCGGCGGAACAAGGACGTACGACCCTCGGCAGTGCCACCGCAACCCCGGATGCTCGTCCATCGTCTCGGGATGGCAGTCCAGCTCGCAGGGCCACCACTCGTCCTCGTCCTCGGGCGTACCCCGGGTGGCCGTGAAGAAGAGCATCCGGTCACCGCCCGACTCCGCGACGGGCCCGACCTCGATGCCGGAGGCCAGCAAGCGCTCCAGCGCCTCGCGCCCCGCGTCCAGCGGCACGTCGAGAACGTCGTGCACCATGCCGGTCGCGGTGATGAAGTTGGCCTTCGGCTGGTGCCGGGCCCACCGCTCGATCTGCGCACGGTCGGTCGTGGACTGCGTCTGCCAGGCGAAGGAGACGGGGTGGCGCGCCGGAGTGGGACAGCCGACGCGGTCACAGGAGCACCGGTAGCCGGAGGGGTACGCGGCCTGCGCGAGCGGCAGCCCCGCGGCGGCAGCGGCGAGCAGCAGGGCCTCACGCCCGCGGTCCGCGCTCTCCACAGGATCCTTCGGCCGGCGTCCGCGGAGCCACTGGGAGATCCTGCCCTGCGCGCCGGAGCGGCGGGCGAACTCTGCGCTCATTTATCCCCTCGCCTAGCCGTTCGTGCCGACAACAGGCCTTCAAAAGGCCATCTGCAAGCCATCACCAAGCCCCATGGTCCCACCATCCTGCGCCCTGGGTGGCCAGAGCCCACATCCGGGGTGGGTGGGGAGATGTGTCTCCCCGGCCCGGATCGGGTGTCATTCCACACTTTGGCGGGATTTGCACCCCTACCGTGGTCGCCATGCTCACACGGACTGCGTTCCTGGGTCTCGCCGGTCTCACCTCACTCGCCCTCACCAGGCCCGGCGGCCCGCCGTCTCCACTGGAGTGGGGTACGGGGCCGCTGACGGTGGACTCCCTCCCCCGCATCACCTACGTCGCCCACCGCGGTGGCGCCCGGGAAGTCCTGGAGAACAGCATGTCGGGCCTGACGGCCGCGTACGAGCGCGGTACGGCGCAGGTGCTCGACTTCGACACCCGCATGCTGCGCGACGGAACCGTGGTGGTCATGCACGACGCGACCCTGGACCGCACGACCTACACGCGCGGAGCGGTACGGGACCTGAGCCTGCGGGACTGGCGGGGCGTGCGGCTGCGCCCCAAGGGCGCGCGCCCCGGCAGCCGGCACCTGGAGCGGCCGCCGACCGTCGCCGAGGTACTGGACCGCTTCGGCGGACGGATTGTGCTGACGCTGGAGGCGAAGGACCCGGAGAGCCTGGGCACACTCGCCGCGATGATCCGCGCCCGCGATCTGACCCGCTCGGCGTTCGTGAACTCCAACGACCCGGAAGTGGCCCGGCGTGCCCACCGGCTGGGCCTGCTCAGCCAACTGTGGCGGTCGGCGGCCCAGATGCGCAGCGACCGCCCCGAGCGCTGGACGTCGTTCGTCGACCTCCTCGACGTCGACCACAAGGCGCGTGACGTCGATCTCGTACGGGCCGTGAAGTCCGGCGTTCCGCGTGTGTGGGCGCACACGGTGATCACTCCGGCCCAGCGCGACCGGGCGCTCGCGCTGGGCTGCGACGGCATCATCACGGACACACCGGGCCGGTTGTCGGCACGGTCGACGACTCAGCGCGGGGCGAGGCCGAAGAGCGCGTAGTCGACGAGCGTGTCGGTGTACTCGTACGAGATCGGGCCGGTGCGCTGGAGCCAGCGCTGGGCCAGCGGGGAGACGAACAGCTCCAGGGCGATGCGAGGGTCGACGTCCCGGCGTACGTCCCCCTTGCCCTGCGCCGAGCGCAACCGCTTCACGTACAGCTGGAGCTGGGGTTCGAGGAGCTTGCCGACGAACTCGACGCCGAGCCGTTCGTTCACCACGCCCTCGGCGGCCAGGGCGCGCGACGGGATCTCGAACCTGGGGTCCAGCAGTTCGTCCACGGTGGCGCGCAGTACCAGTTTGAGGTCGGCGGCCAGATCCCCCGTGTCCGGGATCTCGTACGGCTCCTGCCCCGCCGCCCGCGCGGCCTGCTCGCCGTGGTCCATGAAGGCGTCGAGGAGCACGTCCGCCTTCGAGGACCACCAGCGGTAGATCGTCTGCTTGCCGACTCCGGCACGGGCCGCGATGCCCTCGATCGTGGTCTTGGGGTAGCCGACCTCGCCGACGAGGGCGAGGGCGGCGTCGTAGATCGCGCGACGCGACTTCTCACTGCGGCGGGTGGCGTCGGGGGCGGGCTTGGGCTTGGGCTTTTCGGCCATGGGGGGAACTTATCAGGGCGACGATACGGTACGTCTCGCCTCCGGCGGGGGCGGTGCGACGGGGCTGGGGTAAGGACGCGCGGTTCCCCGCGCCCCTTGTAGGGGCGCGGGGAACCGCGCGAGCAACCCCCACGCACCCGCAGCCGAAAGGCTGGTCGGGACGGGCAGGAGCGGAGGGGGCGAAACAACCGCTCCGAGCCCCGCCCCGGCCAACCGTAGAATCACCGGGTGAACGCCCCCCTGACCCCCGCCGACACCCTGCGCACCGCCCTCGCCGGGCTGCTCGACGGGCTGCCGCCGAAGGCCGCCGCGCAGGCGGTCGAGCGGCTGATCGCCAACTACCGGGGGACCACCCCGACGCACGCCCCGATCCTCCGCGACCGCTCGGACGTGGTCGCGTACGCCGCCTACCGCATGCCCGCCACGTTCGAAGCGGTGCACGCGGCCCTGGAGGCGTTCGCGGACGCGGTACCCGGATGGGCGCCGGGCAGCCACGTGGACGTCGGAGGCGGCACGGGCGCGGCGACGTGGGCGGTGAACGCGACCTGGGAGGGCGCCCGCCCGGTGACGGTGCTGGACTGGGCGGAGCCCGCACTCGCGCTGGGCCGGGAAATCGCCGCGGCGAACCCGGAGTTGAAGAGCGCCGAGTGGCACCGCTCTCGTATCGGATCAGCGCTCACCATCGAGAGCACTGATCTCGTCACCGTGTCCTACGTCCTGGGCGAGCTCACCGACGCCGACCGCGCCTCCGTCGTGGACGCCGCCGCGGCCGCCGCCCAGGCCGTGGTGATCATCGAGCCGGGCACCCCCGACGGCTACACCCGCGTCATCGAGGCCCGCGACCGCCTGATCCGCGCCGGGTTCCACGTCGCCGCCCCCTGCCCGCACAGCGCGACCTGCCCCATCGTTCCCGGCGAGGACTGGTGCCACTTCTCCGCCCGGGTGGCCCGTTCCTCCCTGCACCGCCAGGTCAAGGGTGGCTCCCTGCCGTACGAGGACGAGAAGTTCAGCTACGTCGCCGCGACCCGCTTCCCGCCGGCCCCGGCCTCCTCCCGCGTCGTGCGCAAGCCGCAGATCCGCAAGGGCCAAGTGCTCCTGGATCTGTGCGAGACCGAACCGTCACTGCGCCGGGAGACCGTGACCAAGCGCCACGGACCGTTGTACCGGGCGGCCCGTGACGCGGAGTGGGGCGACGCCTGGCCACCGGACGCGCGGGACTAGTTCCGCAGTTCCTGCGTGCAGCACTTCACGCTGCCGCCGCCCTTGAGGAGTTCGCTCAGGTCGATGCCGACGGGCTCGAAGCCGCGTTCCCGGAGGGGGTCGAACAGGCCGGTCGCGGCCTGTGGAAACAGCACGTGGAAGCCGTCCGATACGGCGTTGAGGCCGAGCACGGCGGCGTCGTCGTCGGCGGCGATCAGGGCGCCGGGGAACAGCCGGCGCAGCACCTCCCGGCTGCCGGGGGAGAACGCGGGCGGGTAGTACATGACCTCGTCCGCCCTGTCGTCCAGGACGGCGAGGGCCGTGTCCAGGTGGTAGTAGCGGGGGTCGACGAGATCCAGCCCGATCACCGGGCGGCCGAAGAACTCCTGGGCCTCGCCGTGCGAGAGAGGGCTCGCGCGGAAGCCGCGGCCCGCGAGCACGTACGACGTGGTGACCGCGAAGTCGCCCTCTCCCTCGTTGACGTGGACCGGCTCCCGCACCTGCGCGAAGCCGTGCGCGCGGAACCAGTCCAGATGCGCCGCCGCCTCCGGCTCGCGCTCGCGGTACGCGAACCGGGCGCCGAGCACCCGGCCGTCCACGACGGTCGCGCCGTTCGCCGCGAACACCATGTCCGGCAGGCCGGGGCGGGGGGTGAGCTCCGCGACCGTGTGGCCGAGCGAGCGGTAGCGGTCGCGGAGGTTCTCCCACTGGGCGACGGCGAGCGGCACGTCGACCGGCTTGG
This sequence comes from Streptomyces sp. NPDC027189, assembly GCF_055566975.1. Classification (NCBI taxonomy): domain Bacteria; kingdom Bacillati; phylum Actinomycetota; class Actinomycetes; order Kitasatosporales; family Streptomycetaceae; genus Streptomyces; species Streptomyces sp. NPDC027189. The sequence continues at coordinate 147,691 of NZ_JBVHRI010000021.1, read as the reverse complement.
CGGGGTTCATCCAGGGGTTGATGGCGTACGTGACCTCGAAGTGTGCGGGTGGGCACATGAGATAGCGCCGGGGTGTGGCGCGGCGAGAAGGGTGCAAGGAGGGCTCCTTACGCAACCGCAGGGGCAGTTGATGCCCATGGTGCGCCGCGGGGTGCCCTCCGGGCGGGAGGCGAATGGGTTGTGTCCGGGCGGGGTGTTTCTCGCCCCCTCCGCCCCTGCCCGTCCCGTACCTGGGGGGCTGCGCCCCCAGGCCCCCGCCAAAAGACTGCGCAGTTCCCCGCGCCCCTGAAAAGGGGGCGCGGGGAACTGCGCAACGGGGTCGGGGGGGCGGTAGAAGACCCCTCAAGCCCCCCGTACCGCCCGTGCCAGCCGCGTCCCCGCGGCCGCCCGCGGCGCGTTGTCCGCCGGGCGACGCCTGGGGTGGACAGTGTTGGCCAGCAGCACCAGGAACGTATCCGTCGCCGGATCCAGCACCAGGGACGTTCCCGTGAAGCCCGTGTGGCCCGCCGCGCCGCGCCCCGCGAGGGCGCCCATGAACCAGGGCTGGTCCAAGGCGAAGCCGAGGCCGGGCGGGGTCAGCATCAGCTCGACGAAGTCGGGTCCGAGTATGCGGGCGGGGCCGTAGGAGCCGCCGGCCAGCAGGGTGCGGCAGAAGACCGCCAGGTCGTGGGCCGTGGAGAAGAGGCCCGCATGGCCCGCCACCCCACCGAGCGCCCACGCGTTCTCGTCATGCACCACACCCCGCAGCATCCCCCGGTCGACTTTGGCCCACGGCCGCCGCTGGTCCTCCGTGGCCGCCGCGCCCGGGCAGGGGCCGAAGCCGGTGGCGGTCATGCCGAGCGGCCGTGTGATGCAGTCCCGGACGAGGACGTCGAGCGTGCGCCCGGTGATGCGCTCCAGGATGTACTGGAGGAGGAGCAGGTTCAAGTCCGAGTACAGGTATGCGCCCGGTTCGGAGGAGGGGGCCTCCGCGCGGAGCAGCGCCAGGCGCGCGGCGTCGTCCGGGCAGTCGTACAGCGGGAGTTCGGGGCGCAGCCCGGAGGTGTGGGTGAGCAGCTGCCGCACGGTGATGTCGTACGCGGCGGCAGCGCGGAACTCCGGCAGATACGCACCCACCCGCGCGTCGATGCCGAGCGTGCCGCGCTCCAGCTGCTGCACCGCGGCGACCGCGGTGAACAGCTTGGTGAGGGAGGCCAGGTCGCAGGGTGTGTGGACGGTCATGGGCACCCGCGCCCCGGGCGGCAGCTCGACCCCCGTGTCCGTCTCCTCGTCGTACGCCGCGTAGCGCACCGCCCACCCCGCCGCCTCCTCGACGGCGACGACCGGACCGCGCCCCGCGATCACCACCACACCCGCCGCCCAGGGGTCCGGTCCGCGCGTGAGGGACCGGACCTCCCGTACGAGGTGACGCAGTTCTTCGGGGGCGAGCCCGGCCCGTTCCGGTGTGTCTGTGTGCAGTCTCGGCGCGCTCAGCTGTCCGCCGCCTTTCCGTGCGATGTGCGTCCCGTCTGCCAGGGGCGGCAGAGTCCCACGAAGCAGGCGATGGCCACCAGTACTGCGGCCAGTTGGACGACGGCCATCGGGACAGCGGTGTGCTCCCCGGCGATGCCGACGAGGGGCGAGGCGATCGCGCCGATGAGGAAGGAGGAGGTGCCGAGGAGGGCGGACGCGGAGCCGGCGGCGTACCGGACGCGCATGAGGGCGAGCGCCTGTGTGTTGGGCATGGCCAGGCCCATCGAGGACATCAGCACGAACAGGGCGGCGGCCACCGGAGCCAGCCCCACCTCGCCGAAGGCGCCCGTGGACATCAGCAGCAGCGCGGCCGCCGCGAGTGTGATCAGCCCGAGGCCGACGGCGAGCGCCTTGTCGAGGCTGACCCGGCCGACCAGGACCTTGCCGTTGATCTGGCCGACGATCACCAGACCGACGGAGTTGAGGCCGAAGAGCAGGCTGAACGTCTGCGGGGAGGCCCCGTAGATCTCCTGCACGACGAACGGGGACGCCGAGATGTACGCGAACAGCGCGGCGAAGGCGAAGCCGCCCGCGAGCATGTACCCGGCGAAGACGCGGTCGGCCAGCAGCCCGCGCATGGCGCGCAGTGCCTCGCCGACGCCACCGCTGTGCCGTTCGGCGGGTGCGAGGGTCTCGGGGAGCCGGAACCAGACGACCGCCGTCAGCGCGATGCCGACCGCCGTGAGCACCACGAACACGCCCCGCCAGTCGGTGAAGCGCAGGATCTGCCCGCCGATGAGCGGCGCGATGATCGGGGCGACCCCGGAGATCAGCATGAGGGTGGAGAAGAAACGGGCCATCGCCACGCCGTCGTACAGATCGCGGACGACGGCCCGGGCGATCACGATCCCGGCCGCGCCCGCGAGGCCCTGCGCGAGCCGGAAGGCGACGAGGAGTTCGACGCCCGGCGCGAGGGCGCACAGCACGGTGGCCACGATGTAGACGGCGAGGCCGGCGAGGAGGGGGCGCTTGCGGCCCCATCTGTCGCTCATCGGGCCGACGACGAGCTGTCCGAGCGCCATGCCCGCGAGGCACGCGGTGAGCGTGAGCTGCACGGTCGCGGCCGGGGCGTGCAGCGACTCGGTGACCTCCGGGAGCGACGGGAGGTACATATCCATCGCCAGCGGGGGCGTGGCGGTGAGGCCGCCGAGGATCAGGGTGACGAGGAGTCCGGTGCGGCGGAGGGCGCCGGTGTCCGGCGCTTTGGGCGCCGCTTGCGATACGCCGGCGAGCGCGGCGTTCGCTATGTGCCCCTCCGGGGCGGCTTCCTCCCGCTCGAACCGCTCTCCCCGCGTGGTGCGGCCACGCTCGGGCATGTGCCCCTCCCTCTCCGAGTAATCCGCCACCTATGCTCTCAGCTCGAACGGGGTGTTCGGGGTCACAGATCTTCGGGATCACAGGGCGAAGGGGCGGGGATGACGGGCGAGCGCGAGCGCGTGCGGTGGGGGATTCTGGCGACCGGGGGGATCGCCGCGGCGTTCACGGCGGATCTGGTGGACATGCCGGACGCCGAGGTCGTGGCGGTGGCCTCGCGGACGGACGCCTCCGCCAAGGCGTTCGCGGAGCGGTTCGGGATACCGAAGGCGTACGGGGACTGGGCGTCGCTCGCCGAGGACCCGGACGTCGACATCGTGTACGTCGCCACTCCGCACTCGGCACACCGGGCCGCCGCCGGGATGTGCCTGGAGGCGGGGCGCCATGTGCTGTGCGAGAAGGCGTTCACGCTGAACACGAGCGAGGCCGAGGAACTGGTCGCCCTCGCGCAGGTGCACGACCGCTTCCTCATGGAGGCCATGTGGATGTACTGCAATCCACTGGTCCGGCGGCTCAAGACGCTCGTCGACGACGGTGTGATCGGCGAAGTCCGCACGGTGCAGGCCGACTTCGGAATCAACGGACCGTTCCCGCCGTCGCACCGGCTGCGCGACCCCGCCCAGGGCGGCGGCGCGCTCCTCGATCTGGGCGTCTACCCGGTGTCGTTCGCGCAGCTGCTGCTCGGGGAGCCCTCGGACATCACCGCGAGAGCAGTGCTCTCCGACGAGGGCATCGATCTCCAGACGGGAGCAGTGCTCTCCTGGGAGAGCGGCGCTCTCGCTTCGGTGCACTGCTCCATCAACGGCGGCACCCCCGTCTCCGGCTCCGTCACCGGCTCCCAGGGCCGCATCGACATCCCGGACGGCTTCTTCTTCCCGGACCGCCTCGTGCTGCACCGCGACGGCCGCGACCCGGAGGAGTTCACGGCCGACCCGGCGGACGGCCCGCGCACCAGCCTCAGGCACGAGGCCGCCGAGGCGATGCGCGCCCTGCGCGCCGGCGAGACCGAGTCCCCGCTCGTCCCCCTCGACGGCAGCCTCGCCGTGATGCGGACGCTCGACGCGATACGGGACCGCATCGGCGTCCGTTATCCGGGCGAGGTCGGCACGGGCTGAGTTCCGCACTGCGGACTCTCCCTTCCGCACCGCGGACTCTCCCGTACGCTGCGGCCCCATGAATGCCATGAACACCATGAACGTCCCGCAGACGAAGATCGCCGTGGTGACGGGAGCGGGCTCCGGCATCGGCCGTGCGGTAGCCGTGGAACTGCTGCGCACCGGCTGGTCGGTGGCGCTGGCCGGACGCCGGACCGAGACCCTGGAGGAGACCGCGGCCCTCGTCCCCGAGGGGCCCTCGATCGCGGTACGCAGCGACGTCTCGCGGCCAGACGACGTGGCCGCCCTCTTCGCCGCCGTGCGCGACCGCTTCGGGCGGCTCGACCTGCTCTTCAACAACGCCGGCACGTTCGGCCCGGGCGGCGTCCCGCTCGAAGAGCTGCCGTACGACGCCTGGCGGCATGTGGTGGACACCAACCTCAACGGCGCGTTCCTGTGCGCGCAGGCGGCGTACCGGCAGATGAAGGAGCAGGACCCGCAGGGCGGCCGGATCATCAACAACGGTTCCATCTCGGCGCACACGCCCCGCCCGCAGTCGATCGCGTACACGGCGACCAAGCACGCGCTGACGGGCCTGACCAAGTCGCTGTCCCTGGACGGGCGCCCATACCGGATCGCCTGCGGTCAGATCGACATCGGCAACGCGGCCACCGACATGACCGAGCGGATGCGGACCGGAGCGCTCCAGGCGAACGGCGAACTGGCGGTCGAGCCGGTGATGGACGTGGCCGATGTGGCGCGCACGGTCCGGCACATGGCGGAGCTGCCCCTGGAGGCGAACGTGCAGTTCGCGACGGTAGTGGCGACGACGATGCCGTACGTGGGACGCGGCTGAGCCGATCGCGCCCGCGTCATGAACAGCCGATCAACCACTCATCAACGGTTCGTCAACGACTCGTCAACGACTCAACTTGCACAAACGGAAGCAGAAACTCCGGACCGTATCAGCCGGTAGCGGGCTTATGCTCAACATCTCCTCCACCAGAACTTCACACTTGGAGCACGAGACTTCGGTACGGCCACTGGTCCACACCGATGGGGGAGGTGGCAGCCGTTCCGCCGACCGGGTGGGGGCGGACCTCGCGCGGGACCGCGAGGTATGCACCGGATCGCGGAACGGCTGCCCCAACATGTGTGCGGCGCTCCGAGGTTCAGCGCCGGTGACGGCCGTCCGTGGCGTCGTCGGCCGGCTTGCGCCGGCGGTTGCGCAGCACGAGCGCCCCGCCCGCGAGCAGCGCGACGGCTCCCCCGGCCCCACCGAGCGACCCCCACGACGAGCCGTCCCCCGACGTGCCGCCCTGAGCGCCCGCGGCCGCCTTCGCCGCCTTCCGGTGGGGCCTGGCGCTCGCACCGCCCTCGCTGAGCGGATCGACCAGCGTGCCGACCGGCTCGGCGTTCGCCGCGTTCTTGAAACCCCAGTCGAGGAGCTGTGCCGTCTCCTCGTAGACGCCGCTGCCGCCGCTCTTCGGGTGCATCACGGTGACGAGGAGGGTCCGCCCGTCGCGGGTCGCCGCGCCGGTGAAGGTGTTGCCGGCGTTGCTGGTGTAGCCGTTCTTCACGCCGATCAGGCCGTCGTACATCTCCACGCCCCACGCGCCCGTGAGCAGCCTGTCGGTGTTCTGGATCTGGAAGGTCTTCTTGCCGCCGGCCGGGAAGTCGGCGGTCTTCGTCGCACAGTAGGCGCGGAAGTCGGCGTCGGCCAGGCCGTGCCGGGCGAAGAGCGTCAGGTCGTACGCGGACGACAGCTGCCCCTTGTGGTCGAAGCCGTCGGGGCTGACCACGTGCGTGTCCAGGGCCTGCAGGTCCGCGGCCTTGGCCTGCATCGCGGCGACGGTCGCGGCGACGCCGCCGTTCATGTGGCTGAGCACGTGCACCGCGTCGTTGCCGGAGCGCAGGAAGACGCCCTGCCACAACTGCTCGACGGTGTACGTGATGCCGGGCTTGACGCCGACGAGACTGGAGCCCATCGGTATCCCGGCGAGATCGGCGTCGGTCACGGTGTGCTTCTCGGTCCGCTCGAACTTCTTCAGCACGGTGTCCGCGAACAGCATCTTCAAGGTGGACGCGGGCGCCAGGCGCCGGTGCGCGTTGAACGCGGCGAGCACCTGGCCGCTGTCGTGGTCCGCGACGACCCAGGCGCGGGCGGTGAGCCTCTTGGGCAGCCCCGGGACGCCACGCACCTGAACGCCGGTACGGCCGAGCCGTTCACCGCCGATCGTCGTGGCGGCGTATGCGGATGGGGCGGCCGTGGAGGTGGCCGCGGCCAGCGGGACGGCCGCGGCAAGGCCGAGGGCGGCACGACGGGAAACCCGAGAAGAAACGCGCATCCCGGGACCGTACAAAGCGCCTCCGCGGCGTGGCACAGCGGGGTAATAAAGGACTCACAAAGGCGCGGCAAAATGGCGCGGGCCCGCCCCGTACGACCGTCCACCGTCCCACCGGGAGATGCGTACCGGGCGAGCCCGCTGTCTTCACCAAGGGGTCACTCAACAGGCGTTTCCTGGCAATACGCCCTAGAGAGCCTAGGAATCGGCTGTCTTACGGAATATTGATTTCGGGCGCGACTTTCTCAGCCCTCACACATCCCTTACTCAGCCCGGCTCAAAGGTTCCTCCATAGCTTGTGGCCGCGCCCACAGCGGGCGCCAAGAACCTTTGAGGAACGGGATGTTTGGCATCTATCTCAAGCGTGAGCTGAGCCGGCGCAAGAAGGCGGCGCTGGTGATCGCCATGGGTCTGGCGCTCGGTATCGCGCTGGTCATCACCGTCAACTCGGTGTCGGCCGGCATGCAGCAGGCACAGGACAAGGTCCTGAAGTCGCTGTACGGGCTCGGCACCGACATGACGGTCACCAAGGCCCAGACGGCGCCTTCGAGCGACTCCTCGGGCAGACCGAAGTTCAACTTCGACGCCAAGTCCAACAACAGCAAGACGACACAGAGCTCCGACCGCGTGATGACGCAGGGCGGTCAGTCCCTGAAGTCCTCGCTGGTCACCGAGGTCGCCGCGCAGAAGGGCGTGGCGAGCGCGGTGGGCGCGCTGAGCCTGAACGTCACCAAGGTCAACGGCTCCTTCACACAGGGCAAGGCGCACTCCTCCACCCAGCAGCAAGGCGGCGGCCAGGGCGGTCCCGGCGGTGGCACCAGCACGGGCCAGCCCCAGGTGCAGGGCGGCGGCGCCTCCTTCGACGTGAACTCGTACTCCGTCGCGGGCGTCGACGTCACCAACCAGGACCTCGGCCCGCTGGCCACCTCGAAGATCACCTCGGGCAAGACCTTCACGACCTCGCAGACCAACGCGAAGGTCGCGGTGGTCAGCAAGTCGTACGCCAAGGAGAACAAGTACAAGGTCGGCAAGACCTTCAAGATCTCCGGCACCAAGTACACGATCATCGGTGTCGCGACGCCCGACAGCAGCGAGTCGACCACCGACGTCTACCTGCCGCTGAAGCAGGCGCAGACGCTCGGCGACTCGAAGAACAAGGTCACCACGATCTACGTCAAGGCGACCGACTCCCAGCAGATCGACGCCGTCAAGAAGACGATCCAGAAGAACATCTCGGGCACGACGGTCACCACCTCCGCCGACCTCGCGGACACCGTCTCCGGCTCGCTGTCGACCGCCTCGAACCTCGCGACCAGCGTCGGCAAGTGGCTGTCCATCGCCGTCCTCGTCGCCGCGTTCCTGGTGGCGGCGCTCCTCACCTCCTCCGCCGTCTCCCGTCGCGTCCGTGAGTTCGGCACCCTGAAGGCGCTCGGCTGGCCGTCCCGCAAGGTCACCCGCCAGGTCGTCGGCGAATCCATCGTGAACGGCCTGCTCGGCGGCGCGCTCGGCATCGCCCTCGGCCTCGGAGCGGCGTACGCGGTCACGGCGATCAGCCCGAAGCTGACGGCGGAGCTCGGCTCCACCGGTGGCATGGGCGGCGGTGGCGGCATGGGCGGCGGCCCCGGTGGCGGCGGTCCCGGCCAGCAGGCGGCCTCGGCGGCCAAGAACACCATGGAGATCGCGCTGTCCGCACCGGTCTCACTGACCACCATCGCGCTCGCGGCGGGCCTGGCCATCGCGGGCGGTCTGATCGCCGGTGGGATGGGCGGCTGGCGCGCCTCCCGGATGCGCCCGGCGGACGCGCTGCGCAGCGTCTCGTAACTCGCCCTCGGGCCATATCCCCCTGAGCCGGGGCGCCGCGTCCACTCCCCCCGGGCCGCGGCGCCCCACCCCCTTCATCTTCGGAGACCTTCATGTACAAGCTCACCGGCGTCACCAAGCGCTACACACGGGGCAAGGAGACGGTGGAGGCGCTGCGCGGCGTCGACCTCGCCATCGAGGACGGCGACCAGCTCGTCATCCAGGGCCCCACGGGCGGTGGCAAGTCGACCCTGCTCCAGATGATCGGCGGTCTTGACCGCCCGACCTCAGGAAGCGTCGAACTGGACGGCGTGGACCTCGCCTCCATCAGCGAGGCCAAGCTGACCCGGCTGCGCGCCGAGAAGATCGGCATCATCTTCCAGGCCTTCAACCTCATCCCGACGCTGACCGCCCAGGAGAACGTCGAGACCGCCCTCGTACCGCTCGGTGTGAAGCCCAAGGAGCGGCGCGAGCGGGCCGCCGAGGCGTTGAGCTCGGTCGGTCTCGGCGACCGCCTGGGCCATGCGCCCAGCGAGCTGTCCGGCGGTCAGCAGCAGCGCGTCGCCATCGCCCGCGCGCTGGTCAAGAAGCCGAAGGTGCTGCTCGCCGACGAGCCGACCGGCAACCTCGACGAGGGCACCCGCGACGACATCATGGGCCTGCTCGAAGGGCTGTGGCACGAGTACGGGCTGACCTTCATCATGGTCACCCACGACTCGTCCATCGCCCGCCGCGCGCCGCGTCTCGCGACCATCAAGGCGGGGCAGATCACGCTGACCGAGCGGGGCGGGGCGCGCGGTGCCGCGGCCCAGCCGTTTGTCCAGCAGCCGGCCCAGCAGCCGTCGTACGGCGGTCAGGGCTTCTGATCCCGCGTCGGTCTTCGGGGCCGCTCACCGTCCGAGTACGCGGTCGACCTCGGCCAACTGCCCGGCGGTGAGCGGCCCTTCGGCGATCGCGCCCGCGTTCTCCTCGGCCTGGGCGACCGAGCGGAACCCCGGGATGGGAACGGTGCGCGGGCTGCGCGCCCACAACCAGGCGAGGGCGCCCTGCGCGAGCGTACGGCCGCCGCTGGTGAGGATCTCCCTGAGGGCGTCGACCCGGGCGAGCCACTCCGGGTCGGCGCCGCCCCGCTCGGTGAAGCCCGGCAGCCAGGCGGGCGGCGCGTTGCGGATGTCCCCCGCTTCGAGGGCCTGCCCCGCCGTGTGCTTCCCGGTCAGCAACCCCATCGCCAGCGGACTGCGGTTGACGCTCGCGAGGTTCGACTCCTCGCAGAGCGCGAGGAGTTCGGGCGCGTCCTGCAGCACATTGAGCCGATGCTGTACGGCCGCGCAGTGCTCGCCCTGCGCGAAGACGGCCGCGCGCTCGGGGTCGTCGGTGCTCCACGCGTAGGCGCGGATCAGCCCTTCCTGTACGAACTCCTCACAGATGTCCCGGAGTTGGGCGGCACGCTCCGGGTCCGCGTCGGAGAGGTGCAGCTGGTAAAGGTCGACGTAGTCGGTGTCAAGGCGCCGTAGAGAGGCGGTCAGCGCGCGGCGGGCGTACGCCGGGGAGTCGTCGCTGCCGGTGGCCAGCCGACGCTCCTCGTCGATCACGTTGCCCCACTTGGTGGCCACGACCACGTCGGACCGCCGGTTGCCCAGCGCCCGCGCGAGAACGCGCTCGCTGTGCCCGGCGCCGTACGCGTCCGCCGTGTCGAAGAAGGTCACACCGAGGTCGAGTGCACGCCGGATCGCCCGTACGGACTCTTCGTCGTCGACCTTGCCCCAGCCGAGCGGCTGACCGTCGGGGGTCGACCACTCGCCGCCGATGGCCCAGCAGCCGAAGCCGAGGGGGCTCACCTCGATACCGCTGCGTCCCAGTGTCCTGTGCTCAGTCGTCCCGTACTCAGTGGTCTCCATGCCACTGGACGCTAGGAGTTGGAGCGCACGCGAAGGCAAGCCCCCGGTGGGAGACGGTTACGCCTGGCCGGTCTCGAAGCGGGTGATCCTGCCGCCGTCGTCGACGGTGAAGCTCCACCTCGTCTTCATCTCGCCCCAGGTGTCGTTGCTGTAGCGGGCGATGAGGGAGCGGCCTCCGTTGGACTCGTTGTCGACGTCCATGTGGCCGTGGGAGGAGAAGATCTCCCGCTCGGTCCAGTCGGCGAGGTCACGGTCGGAGCCGTCGTCGGACATGGTGGCGCCGGGCGCGAGCAGCGCCTGGAAGGCATCCCGGTCGTGGGCGTTCACCGCGGTGACGAAGGCCCGGACGGCCGGCTCGCTGAGTTTCGCTACCTGAATCGTCATGCCAGCCAGACTCACACCGGTCCCCCGCGCCCGCCACCCGAACGGCTGCCCGGGAGCGTCGGGCTCGTCCGATCGGTGCGACGGTGGAGACCCCGGGGAGGGAACCGTTGCCGCTGTCTGCTCTGGGAGTCACCGTGACCTGTTTCGACCGAACCGATCTGGGACTGCTGTTGCTCCGTCTGGGCACGGGCGGAGTGCTGGCCGCGCATGGGGCGCAGAAACTGCTCGGCTGGTTCGGCGGGGGCGGTCTCGAAGGGACCGGGGCGGCCATGGAGGCCATGGGCTACATGCCCGGGAAGACGAGCGCGACGGCGGCCGGGCTCGCGGAGGCGGGCGGCGGCACACTGCTGGCGCTGGGCCTCGCGACGCCCGCGGCCGGTGCGGCGGCGGCCGGCTCGATGGCGGGCGCGGCGGCGGTGCACGCACCGAACGGGTTCTTCGCGCAGGGCGGTGGCTACGAGTACGCGGCGTCGCTGGGTCTGACGGCCGCGGGCCTCGCGGTGGCGGGACCCGGACGGCTGTCCCTCGACCATCTGCTGGGCCACACGGTGAACCGCGGCTGGATGGTGCCGACGGCGCTGGGCGTGACGGCGGCGGTCACGGCGGTGGTCGTGGGAGCGCGGAACAAGAGGGTGCGGAAGGCGGCGGAGGGGGAGCAGGAGGCGCTGTTCGACGAGCAGGCGTTCATCGACGAGTAGGCGTTCGTCGACGAGTAGGCGTCGGGTCTACGGGGAGGCATCGGGTCCATGAAGAGGCGTCGGGCGAGCGGCCTCTGGGGAGGCTGGCCGCATGGCTGACTCCGGAGACGCAGGTCCGATGGCTGATGAAGACGTCTGGGACTCGATCGACCGCCTGCACGCCTGGTTGGACGCCAACCGGGCGCACGACGGCCGGGAGGGCCTGCTCCTGCGCATGCTGAAGCTGTCGGAGGAGGTCGGCGAGGTGGCCCAGGCGGTGATCGGCGCGACGGGCCAGAACCCGCGCAAGGGCACCACCCACACCTGGGACGACGTGCAGTCGGAACTCTGCGACGTCGTCATCACGGCACTGGTGGCCCTGCGCACGCTGACGCCGGACGCGCGCGAGGTCTTCACCGCCCACTTGGCGGGCGTCACGGAGCGGTCGCTCGGCCCCCTCGGGAAGGGCCCAACTCCCGGAGCCTAAGAGGCACTTGCGACCCGACGACCAGCCGGTGTCCGAAGGTGTTCACCCCGCAGACCTACGCGCGCCGCGTGGAGTTGGCGGGGGCGGCTGAGCCTTCTCGTCGGCATCACGTCGACGAAAGGGTCCCAGTGCAGGACTGCGTTTTTCCCTCGGGCCGCCGGGCGATTGCCGTGGTGAGCGGGGTGCTTACGCTCGCCGTCATGGGCATGGGAAGCCAGGCGCGGGCGGCGAGTTATGGCACGCCGAGCCTTTCGTTGTCGGCGGCGTACCTGTCCGGCGCGGTGGGTGCGAGCGGTGATCCGGTCGTGCAGGTGACGGTCGCCCAGAGCGGCGCCGACGCGGGTGCGCTCGTCGTCTCGGTGACCAAGAGCAGCAGGACCTCCGTGGCGACCACCGGCGACGTCACCGTCACCGGAACCGGCGCGACCCGTAAGGTCGCCGTCGCCGCGCGCGGCCGGGGCTACACCGACCTCACCGTGAAGGTGACGGGAGTCGACGGCCAGACGGCCACGAAGACGCTGCACTACGCCGCGTCGGCCGCCGTCCAGCAGAGCGCGGACAGCAGGTACTTCACCGGTTCCAGCGACGCCTCCGCCGCCGTCGACGTGGGCGGCGGCTATGCGGTCGTCGCGGACGACGAGTCCAACACCCTGCGCCTGTACGACCGTTCGACGTCGGGCGCACCTGTCAGGACCTGGGACTTCAGCTCCAGGATCGGCGTCTCGAAGGAGATCGACATCGAGGGTGCCGCCCGCGTCGGCGACACCATCTACTGGACGGGCTCGCTGGGCAACAACAAGGACGGCGAGTACAAGTCGGCCCGCAACACGGTCTTCATGACCAAGGTCACCGGTTCGGGCGCGGCCACGACCCTCTCGTACGGCGGCGCGTACGCGAAGCTCCGCGACGACCTCGTCGCCTGGGACGAGGCGAACGGCGACCGCTACGGCTTCGCGGCGGGCACCGGGGCCGGCCAGGTCCCCAAGCAGATCGACGGCTTCAACGTGGAGGGCCTGGAGTTCGCGCCGGGCTCGACGACCACGGCGTACATCGGCTTCCGCGCGCCCCTCGCCCCGGCGGTGGCGGGCGGCAAGGCGCTCCTCGTCCCCGTCACGAACATCGACAAGATGGTCGGCAGCGGCGCGTCGGCCACCTTCGGCACCCCGATCGAGCTCGACCTCGGCGGCCTCTCGGTCCGCGACATCCGCAAGAACGCCTCGAACCAGTACCTGATCGTCGCCGGCTCCTGGGCCGCCGACGACAACACCGACCCGTACGCCCTCTACTCCTGGGACGGCGACCCGGCCCACGCCCCGGTCAAGCGCCTCGACCTCCCCACCTCGGACCCCGGCGGCTGGGAGTCCGTCGTCGACGTCCCCGACCTGACGGTGCCGGGCGCCCGCGCCCAGCTGATCACCGACGACGGCTCCGCCGACCTGTACGGCGACGGCACGGAGGCCAAGGACCTCACTCACCCGGAGTGGAAGAAGTCCCGGGCCACGTGGTTCACGGTCACCGGCTGAGGTAGCTGTAGCTGTAGCGACGGTGCTACTCGACGCCCGCGGCGTCCAGCAGCACCGTCGCGGTCGTGGTGGTCAGCCCGTCGAGGGTCTCGACCCGGGCGCCCGCGCGGGCGCTCGCACCGTCGAAGACCAGCATCAACTGCCGGGCGAGGAGATCGGGGTCGCGCGCGCCACCGCGCTCGGCCTCGGCCCGGAACACCTCTTTGAGCCGCTGCTTGGCGCCGCCGGCGACCGCACTCGCCGGGTGCTCGGGGTCCTTCAGTTCGACCAGCACGGCCAAGAAGGGACAGCCGCGGAACTCGGGCAGCGCCGCCGCCTTCTCCAGCCGCTCGAAGACGCCCAGGATGCGCTCGCGGGGCGTGACGGCCTCCCCCGCCTCGGGCGCGAGCTGCTCCACGTACTGCGGAATGCGCCGCTCCAGGCTCGCCGCGAGGAGGTCGTCCTTGCTGGCGAAGAGCTGGTACATCGACCTCTTCGAGACACCGGCCGACCGGCACAGTGCCTCGATGCCGATGGAGACGCCGTCGCGGTAGGAGAGCTCGGCCGCCGCGTCCAGCAGCCGGTCCCTCGGGGACGCCTTGTCTGTAGTGGCCATACGGGGAGGTTACCTCGCAAGAGAGAGCGAGGAAACCGATCGGTATACGGCTGCGCGAGCGCCCTCACGCATGACGCTGCGCGAGCACGCACACGCGTGACGCTGTGCGACCACCCTCACACGTGACGCTGTGCGAGCGCCCTCACACGTGACAGGGTGGTGAACAAGCGCTTAGATAGTGAGCCGATCTCGCCCGTGCCGAGCTGGAGGCCCCGTTGCTCTTCACATCCGTCGACGATGTCTCCGCACGCCTCGCCGAGACCGGCTATCTGGCGTCTCCCGCCGTCGCCACGACGGTCTTCCTGGCCGACCGCCTCGGCAAGCCGCTCCTGGTGGAGGGCCCCGCCGGGGTCGGCAAGACAGAACTCGCCAAGGCCGTCGCCGAGGTCGCCGGGGCACGACTGGTCCGGCTGCAGTGCTACGAGGGCGTCGACGAGTCCAGGGCGCTGTACGAGTGGAACCACGCCAAGCAGCTGCTGCGCATCAGCGCGGGCCGCGACGAGACGTGGGACGAGGCGCGCACCGACATCTTCAGCGAGGAATTCCTGCTGGCGCGCCCGCTGTTGACCGCGATCCGCGGCGACGAGCCCAAGGTGCTGCTGATCGACGAGACCGACAAGGCCGACGTCGAGGTGGAGGGTCTGCTGCTCGAAGTGCTCAGCGACTTCCAGGTCACCGTCCCCGAGCTTGGCACGATCACCGCGACCAGCCGCCCCTTCGTGGTCCTCACCTCGAACGCGAGCCGCGAGCTGTCCGAGGCGCTGCGCCGCCGCTGCCTCTTCCTCCACATCGGCTTCCCGGACGAGGAGTTGGAGCGTCGCATCGTACGGCTGAAGGTGCCGGGGCTCAACGCGGCGTTGGCGGAGTCCGTGGTGCGGGTGGTCGGCGCGCTGCGCGAGATGGACCTGCGGAAGGTCCCCTCGGTCGCCGAGACGATCGACTGGGCTCGCACGCTGATCGCTCTCGGGGCGGACACCCTCGACGAGAGCGTCGTGCACGACAGCCTCGGCGTGCTCCTCAAGCATCAGGACGACGTGCTCAAGGCGACCGCCAAGCTCGACCTGGGCGCCGTGTGACCGCGCCGTCGGCCGGTGCGGCGGAGCAGTCGGCGGGCGCGGCCGACCAGGCGGCCGATGTGGCGGACCGACTGACGGGTCTCGTCGGAGCGCTGCGCTCACACGGGGTGCGGATCGGCACCGGGGAAACCCTGGACGCCGCACAGGCGTTGGAGGCGCTCGGCCTCGCGGACCGGGAACGGCTGCGTGAAGGCCTCGCGGCCACGCTGCTCCACAGCACGGGGCAACGGCGGGTGTTCGATCCGGTCTTCGACGTGTACTTTCCGCGTCGCGTCGGGGCGCTGTCGGACAGCGAAGCGCCCGCCGACCGGGAGGACCTGCGCAGCCGGCTCGCGGCGGCGCTTGCGGCCAACGATCAATCGCTGATTGCCCAGTTGGCGGTCGAGGCTGTGGACGGCTTCGGTGGATACGGTTCGCCGGGGTCGGACGGCTGGTCGTCGTACCAGACGCTCGACCGGCTGCGACCGCAGACGCTGATGGCGCGGGTTCGCGACAGCGTCCGGGCGCAGCGCGGCGGAGCGGGGTTCACCGACCGGCTGCTGGAGGACGAGATCCGGCGGCGCATCGAGGCCTTCCGCGCGCAGGTCGCCACGGAGGCACGGCGCCGGGTCGCCGAGCGGCGCGGCCGGGACGAGATCGCGCGGCGGGCAGTGGCCCCGACCGCCGACCGGGTCGACTTCCTGTTCGCCGGGCGCACCCAACTCGCCGATCTGCGCAGGGTGGTTCAGCCGCTCGCGCGCAAACTGGCCACCCGGCTCGCCGCACGCCGCCGCCGGGCCGCCCGCGGCACCATCGACCTGCGGCGGACCCTGCGCGGGTCGCTGTCGACGGGCGGGGTGCCGATGCGACCCGTGCTGCGCAGGCGCCGCCCCGTTCGGCCCGAACTGGTTCTGCTGTGCGATGTGTCGGGCTCGGTGTCGGGATTCTCGGACTTCACGATGCTGCTGGTGCAGGCGCTGCACGACCAGTTCAGCAAGGTGCGGGTGTTCGCCTTCGTCAACCGGATCGACGAGGTGACCGGCCTGCTGGTGCACGGCACGGCCGACCCGGAGGGGCTGGGCGCCCGCATCCAGGCGGAGGCCACTCTGACGGGCTGGCACGGCAGCAGCGACTACGGTGTCGCGTTCGGCGAGTTCGACGAGCGGTACACCGACGCGGTCGGGCCGCGCACGACCGTGTTCGTCCTCGGCGACGCCCGTACGAACATGAGCGACCCGAACCTCCCGGCCGTGCGGCACCTCTCCGAACGGGCCCGTCGTGTCTACTGGTTGAACCCCGAGCAGCGGTCCCAGTGGGGCACGGGCGACTCCGCCGCGCCCGCCTATGCCGAACTCGTCGAGATGCACGAGTGCCGCAACGCCCGGCAGCTCAGCGAGCTGATCGCCCGCCTGCTGCCGGTCTGACGCTGCCGGTCCGACGTTCCCGGTCCGACATTGCCGGTCCGACGCTGCCGGTCTCGCGCTACCGCTCCGGCCTCGGCCCGACTACGCCACCAGCTGCGGATACATCACGCCGATGTCCTGAGACAGCTGGGCCTTGACATGCCGGGAAACATCGTCGGCGAGCACCTCGAAGGCACCGGACTCGATGCCGTCGAGCGCCTGGGCCGCCACGCTCTCGGGAGTGGACTTCGGCGCATCGACATGGGCGGCCAAGTCCGTGTCGACGTAACCGACATGGAGTCCGGTGACCTCGATGCCGCGCGGCTTCAGGTCGAGCCGCAGGGAGTTGGTCTGCGACCAGAGGGCGGCCTTGGACGCACTGTAGGAATTCAGGAGGCCGATCCACGACAGCACCGAGTGGACGTTGAGGATGTGGCCGCCGCCATTGCGCTCGATGATCGGCACGAAGGCGCGCGTGACGAGGAGCGGGCCGTAGAAGTTCGTCTCGAACTCGCGGCGGACGTCCTCGACGGGCGAGTCCAGGAAGTTCGCGTTCACGGACGCGCCGGCGTTGTTGATCAGGACGGTGACGTCCTGTGCCTGCTCGGCGGCCGCGGCGACGGACGCGGGATCGCTCACTTCCAGCGCCAGCGGCACCGCGTCGGGGTGCTCGACCGTCCGGGGGTCGCGCGCGGTCGCGTACACCTTCTTCGCACCGCGCTCGTACAGGGACTGCACCAGCGCCCGGCCGATACCGCGGCTGCCGCCGGTGACGAGGGCGACCGAGCCTTCGATGGATGTCATGGGTACTCCCGGGAACAAGGAATGGGAAACCGATCGGGTTACCTGCTCCTGCGAGAGTAAACCGATCGGTTTCCCGCCGCAAGGCCGGCCCCGCGCGGACCCGCGCGCCCCCCTTGCGGGCACGCGCGCGCTCCCCTTCCCGAAATAGCCGCGCCTCGAGCGACGGACCCCCCGCCCCGCCCCGTAGAGCAGACGACATCGGCCCACAGGGAGGGGAGCGCAACGTGGCAGGGCACAGCATCAGAGGCGTCCGGGGTGCGGCGATCGCGGCGGCGGCGATGGCCGCATTGACCGCGTCACAGGCGCCGGGGGCGGTACCGGCACGGGCCTCCACGCCCCAGCGGGAGGCGCCCGCCGAGCACGGGCCGAGCGTGTCGGGCGACACCCCGTACCGCACCAGCCTCCCGCCACTGCGGACCCGGGAACGCGAGCGCGGGGCATCGATGGCCGGCGCCGCCCTGCCGGCGAGCGTGTTCGGCGCCTACCGGCACGCCGAGGCGGAGCTCGCGCGCACCGCGCCCGGCTGCCGGCTGCGGTGGCAGTTGCTGGCCGCGATCGGCCAGGTGGAGTCCGGGCAGGCGCGGGGCGGCCGGGTGACGGCGGACGGTACGACCGTGACGCCGATTCTCGGGCCGCGGCTGGACGGCGGCGCCTTCGCCGTCGTGCGGGACACCGACGGCGGCGCGTACGACGGGGACCCGGCCTACGACCGGGCGGTCGGACCGATGCAGTTCATCCCGTCGACCTGGGCCCGCTGGGGCACGGACGGCAACGGCGACGGACGGGCCGACCCGGACAACGTCTTCGACGCGGCGCTCGCCGCCGGGCGCTACCTGTGCGCGGGCGGGCGGGACCTCTCCGACCCGGCGGAGCTGGACCGGGCGGTCCTCGGCTACAACCACTCGACGGCGTATCTGCGCACGGTCAGAGCCTGGTACGCGTACTACCTGGAAGGGCACCGGGTGGTGCCGGACGACCGCGCGGAGTCCCCCGCGCACCCGAAGCCGTCGCAGCCGCCGGCCACGCCGAAGCCGTCCACCCGTCCGAGCGCCGCCCCCTCCCCGGCACCGTCCGCGCCCGCCTCACCGACCCCGACCCCCGGCACGTCCCGTTCGGCGGGCGGGCCCACGGAGACGCAGGAGCCCCAACTCCCCACGCCCGGCACGGACATCGAACTGCCCGGCGCCGACCTGCTGCCCAGCGACGGCCCGCTGACCAGCAACGGTGTGGACTCGATCGCCTCCTCCCCCTCCACAACCGCGGATACCGGGCGGTAATGTCGCCACCCGCCGGGACGGCACAGGACCGGCGGGTGAGCGCAAAGGGGCCCTCATGGCGACGGACATGCCGGACATGCCTGCGGAGATACAGGCTGCCCACGACCGTTGGCAGCGCATGTGGAGCCATCGCGAGCAACTGCTCAAGGTGGCCCGGCGCAGGTCGATGAGCCCGGAGGACGCCGAGGACGCGGTGCACGAGGCGATGCTGCGCGCCGCGGAGCGCCCCGATCTGGACGACGAGCGTCTCGGCGCCTGGCTGACGACCGTGACCATGCGGCTGTGCGTCGACCGGCACCGCCAGGTCAACCGCGAGGCCGAGGTACACCGCAGCCCCACGCTCAACGCGCCGGGTCCGGTACCCGTCGAGGAGGCGGTGTGCGACCGGGCCGAGGCCAGGTGGCTGGCCGTGCGCAGCGGGGAACTGCCCGCGCGCCAGGCCGAGGCGCTCCGGCTGAAGTCCGAGGACCTCGACGTCGGCCAGGTCGCCGTGCGCATGGGGCTGAGCTATCGAACCGTCGAGTCGCTGCTCGCCCGGGCCAGGCGCACGCTGCGCAATTCGCTGGCCGGAACGCTGGGCCTCGCCGTGTTTCTGTGGGGGCGCGGCAAGCTGCGCGCGGGCGGACACGCGCAGGCCGTGGCGGTGACCTCGACGGCCGCGACGCTGGTGGTGGCGGGGTTCGTGCTGCCGTACGTCCACGACGGGGACGGGCAGGGCACGACTCCGCGTCCGTCCGTGTCCCGTATGGCCCAGAAGACCACGGAGACCGTCCGGCCCGACGGCGCCGGCCGGGGCGCCACCCCGAACGCCCGTGATCTGTCGGCCGCCTCTACCTCACACGGAGCGACGCCGACGGCATCGCCCGGTGACCACAACCAGTCGCTGCTGCCGCTGCCGGTGCCGCCGCTGCCGACCGCCTCGCTGTCGCCGATGCCGTCCGTTCCCGGCGTCCCGGGGGTGTCCGACCTGCCGAGCGTGCCCGCTCTCCCTGATCTGCCGGCCGTGTCCGCGGTCCCGACGACGCTTCCGGCCGCACCGGAGGCTCCCGTCGAGCTACCGACCCCGACGGCACTGCCGTAGAAGCCTCAGAACCCTCGAAAAAATCCGCGTCCGTCGCGACGGACGCCCCGCCCCTCCCCGTAGAGCAGATGTCGGAGCTGCTCCACGGCGCGAAGGGTGAACCGGATGGGTGTCGAGATCTGTGTGGAAGGGCTGACCAAGTCCTTCGGTCACCAGGTCATCTGGCAGGACGTCTCGCTGACGCTGCCCGCCGGGGAGGTCTCGGTCATGCTCGGCCCCTCGGGCACGGGCAAGTCGGTGTTCCTCAAGACGCTTGTAGGACTGCTGAAGCCGGACCACGGTTCCGTGAAGGTCGCGGGCCGGGATGTCACGAAGCTGCGCGAGCACGACTTGTACGAGGTGCGGAAGCTCTTCGGCGTGCTCTTCCAGGACGGCGCGCTGTTCGGCTCGATGAACCTGTACGACAACATCGCCTTCCCGCTGCGCGAGCACACCCGCAAGTCCGAGAGCCAGATCCGGCGCATCGTGCTGGAGAAGATGGACATGGTCGGGCTGATCGGTTCGGAGGGGAAGCTGCCCGGCGAGATATCCGGCGGCATGCGAAAGCGAGCCGGTCTCGCCCGAGCCCTCGTCCTCGACCCGGAGATCATCCTCTTCGACGAGCCGGACTCCGGCCTCGACCCGGTGCGCGTCGCGTACCTCAACCAGCTGATCGTCGACCTCAACGCACAGATCAACGCGACCTTCCTGATCGTCACGCACGACATTGCCTCGGCCCGCCAAGTGCCGGACAACATCGGGCTGTTGTTCCGCCGCGAGCTGGTCATGTTCGGGCCCCGCGAGAAGCTGCTCACCAGCGACGAACCCGTCGTACGACAATTCCTGAACGGCCGGATGCAGGGGCCGATCGGCATGGCCGAGGAGAAGGACGCCGCGCAGGTCGAGGAGGAGCTGGCGCGGCTCGGCGACATGGACCGACGGGCCCGCCATGTCGGCAACGACATGACACCGCGTCTGCTGCCGAGCCCCGCCATCACCCGCCCACCTCGCTGGGAGGCGATCGCGCGCCGCGAGTCCGAGCTGCACCGCAGTGAGGTGGCGGACGCATGAGGCTGTCACCGACCGGAGCACTCAGGCAGTCGGGGAACCTCTTCGCGATGGCGCTGGACGTCGTCCGGACCATGCCCCGGCGGCCGTTCCAGGCACGGGAGTTCATCCAGCAGGCCTGGTTCATCGCGAGCGTCACCATCCTGCCGACGGCCCTGGTGTCCATCCCCTTCGGGGCGGTCATCGCGCTGCAGATCGGCAGCCTGACCCGGCAGCTCGGCGCCCAGTCCTTCTCCGGGGCCGCCTCGGTTCTCGCGGTGCTGCGGGAGGCCTCGCCGATCGTCACCGCGCTGCTGATCGCGGGCGCCGGCGGCACGGCGATCTGCGCGGATCTCGGGGCGCGGAAGATCCGCGAGGAGATCGACGCGATGCAGGTGCTGGGCATCGACCCCATCCACCGGCTGGTCGTCCCGCGGGTCCTGGCGTCGATGGTGGTGGCGGTGCTGCTCAACGGCCTGGTGTCGGTCGTCGGCGTCGCGGGCGGCTACTTCTTCAACGTCGTCCTGCAGAACGGCACACCGGGCGCCTATCTCGCCTCCTTCACCACGCTCGCCCAGCTCTCCGACCTGTGGGCGGCGGAGATCAAGGCGCTGGTGTTCGGCGCGATCGCCGCGATCGTCGCCTCGTACAAGGGACTGACCGCGAAAGGCGGCCCGAAGGGTGTGGGCGACGCCGTGAACCAGTCGGTGGTGATCACCTTCATGTTGCTGTTCGTGACGAACTTCGTGATGACCGCCGTGTACTTCCAAGTCGTTCCGCAGAGGGGCTGAGTCATGGCGCTGCTGAATCGCCTGGAGGAACTGGGCAGCCAACTGTCCTTCTACGGCCGCTCGTTGGCATGGACAGGCCGTACCGTACGCCGCTACAAGAAGGAGATCCTGCGGCTGCTCGCCGAGGTGAGCTTCGGCCGCGGCGCCCTCGCCGTCGTGGGCGGCACGGTCGGCGTCATCGCCTTCCTGTCGTTCTTCACCGGCACGGAGGTGGGCCTGCAGGGGTACGCCGCGCTCAACCAGCTCGGCACCTCCAACTTCGTGGCGTTCCTCTCGGCGTACTTCAACACCCGGGAGATAGCCCCGCTGGTGGCCGGGCTCGCGCTCTCCGCAACGGTCGGCGCGGGCTTCACAGCCCAGCTCGGCGCGATGCGGATCAGCGAGGAGACCGACGCCCTCGAAGTCATGGGCGTGCCCTCGCTGCCGTTCCTGGTGACCACCCGGATGATCGCCGGTTTCGTCGCGGTGATCCCGCTGTACGTGATCGGGCTGCTGTCCTCGTACTTCGCCGCCCGCACCATCACCACCGGCTACTACGGGCAGTCGGCGGGCACTTACGACCACTACTTCCAGCAGTACCTGCCGCCGGTCGACGTGCTCTGGTCCTTCGGGAAGGTGCTCGTCTTCGCCGTCCTGATCATCCTGGTGCACTGCTTCTACGGCTACTACGCGAGCGGCGGGCCGGCGGGCGTCGGCGTCGCCGTGGGCCGCGCCGTGCGCACCTCGATCGTCGCGATCAACGTCCTGGACTTCTTCCTGTCGCTCGCGATCTGGGGCGCCAACACGACCGTACGGATTGCGGGGTGAGCCGTATGAGAGTGCTGAGACTGCGGTTGTACGGCGTTGTGTTCCTCGCCGTGCTCGCGCTGCTGCTGTCCCTGTCCGTCGCCGTGTACCGGCAGGTGTTCACCCCGGCCGTACGGATCGAGCTGGAGGCAGACAGCCTCGGCAACCAGCTCGATCCGCGCGCCGACGTCAAACTGCGCGGGCTGCTGGTCGGCGAGGTACGCGCGGTGCACGCCGACGGGACGAAGGCGACGCTCGACATCGCGCTGAAGCCGGAGTACGTCGCATCCATCCCGTCCGACGTGCACGCGCGCCTGCTGCCCAAGACGCTGTTCGGCGAGAAGTACGTCGACCTGGTCGCGCCCGCGCGGTCCTCGGCCCGGCCCATCCGCGCCGGGGACGTCATCACCCAGGACCGCACCCGCGTCGGCATCGAGCTCCAGCAGCTGATGAACGACCTGCTGCCGCTGTTGCGGACCGTGCAGCCCGGCAAGCTCAACGCCACGCTCTCCGCGTTCGCCACCGCCCTCGAAGGGCGCGGCGACCGGATCGGCGACAACCTCACGCGCGTGGAGGACTATCTGCACCGGCTCAATCCTCATCTGCCGTCCCTCACCGAGGACTTCGCCCGGCTGGCCGACGTCGCCGAGGTGTACGGCGACGCGGCTCCCGACCTGATGGAGATCCTGCGCAACACCGTCACCACCAGCCGAACCCTGGTCGAGCAGCGGGACCGGCTCGCGTCCGCGCTCACCACGACGGCCACCGCCGCGGGCACCGCGAACGACTTCCTCGACGCGAACGGCGACCGGCTGATCACCCTGGGCCGGGTCTCCCGCCCCACGCTCGAACTCTTCGCCCGCTACTCGCCCGAGTACCCCTGCCTCCTCGCCGGCCTGGTGCGCGAGGAGCAGGCATCCGAGCAGGCATTCCGGGGCGGCAAGATGCACATCACGCTCGAAGTCGTGCGCCAGCAAGGGGCGTACGAACCCGGTGAGTACCCCCGCTACGGCGAGCGGTCGGGGCCCAACTGCCGCGACCTGCCCCATCCGCAGGTGCCCGCGCCCGGAGTCCACCTCAACGACGGTTCCGCGAAGGGCAGTCCGTCCGGCCCCGGCGGCGTCTCCGCCACCCGGGCCGAGCAGCGCGCCGTCGGTTCGCTCGTGGCGCCCGTCATGGGCGTACCCGCCGACGAGGTGCCGCCGGTCGCGACCCTGCTGTTCGGGCCGATGGCGCGCGGAACGGCGGTGAGCGTCGCATGAGGACCACGGAGACGACGAAGACCACGAAGGCTACGGAGACTACGGAGACGGCAAAGTACGTGAAGTCCGCGAGGGTCACGAGGACGTCAGGAGCCCGGCAGACCGCCGCCCCGCTGATCAAGTTCAGCCTCTTCGCCCTGGTGACGATCCTGGCGACGGCCCTGCTCGCCGCCACCATCGTCAACATCTCCCTCACCCCCGAGCACACGTATCGCGCGGTGTTCAGCGACGTGACGGGCCTGGAGAACGGCGACGACATCCGGGTGGCCGGGGTGCGGGTCGGCGAGGTCGAGGGCATCCGGATCAAGGACCGGACGCTGGCGGAGGTCACCTTCACGGTCGGCGCGGACCGTCCGCTGCTGAACAGCACCGGCGCGGTCATCCGCTACCGGAACCTGGTCGGACAGCGTTACGTCGCCCTGACCGAGGGCGCGGGAGACGGCACCCGGCTCAAGCCCGGCTCCACCATCCCGCTGTCGCGCACGCAGCCCGCGCTGGACCTCAACGCGCTGCTGAACGGCTTCAAGCCACTGTTCGCCGCGCTCAGCCCGCAGGACGTCAACCAGCTCGCCACCGAGATCATCCGGACCCTCCAGGGCGAGGGCGGCACCGTCAACAGCCTGCTCATGCACACGGCTTCGCTCACCACGACGCTGGCCGGCCGTGACAAGCTGATCGGTTCGGTGATCGACAACCTGAACACCGTGCTGGACACGCTGGACAAGCGCGGCTCCCGCTTCTCCGGGTTGCTCAAGCAGCTGCGTCGGGTGATTTCGGGGCTGTCCGCCGACCGCAAGCCCATCGGGCAGTCGCTGGTGGGCATCGGCGACCTGACGGACGCCACCTCGGGGCTGCTCAAGGACGCGCGTCCGCCGCTGAAGGACGACATCGCCGAGCTGACCGATCTCACCGGAACGCTCAACAAGAACGAGAACACCGTGGAGGGCGTCCTGAAGCGGCTGCCGAACAAGCTCAACGAGCTGACCGGGACGGCGTCCTACGGCTCGTGGTTCAACTTCTACCTCTGCGACTTCGACGGCCGGATCGTGCTGCCGAAGACGAAGCAGGTGCTCACTCCCGACCTGCACGTGGCGCGGGCGAGGTGCGGCGCATGACGAAGCACTTCCTTCCGCACAGGACCCGTAAGCGCCGCCCGGAACCGCTGGTCAAGGTCCGCATCGACCCGCCGAAGCTCCCCAAGATACGGCTGCTTCCACGCCGGGCACCGCGCCCCCGCCGCCCGGAACCCCTGGTCAAAGTCCGCATCGACCCGCCGAAGCTGCCCCGCATACGGATACGCCGCCCGCGCCTGATCCCGTTCCGGGAGCGCAACCCCGTGGTGATCGGAGCCGTCGGCCTCACCATCCTGGGGCTGCTGACCGTGGCCGCGTTCAACGCCGACAGCCTGCCGCTGATCGGCGGCGGCGACACGTACAGCGCGGCCTTCTCGGAGGCGGGCGGCCTCAAGCCCGGCGACGAGGTGCGGATCGCCGGCGTCAAGGTCGGCAAGGTCGAGGACGTCGATCTGGACGGCGACCACGTCAAGGTCACCTTCAAGATCAAGGGCGATCCGAGGTTCGGCACCGAGACCGGTGCCTCGATCCGGGTCAAGACGATCCTCGGCGCGAAGTACCTCGCGCTGCACCCCAAGGGATCGGGGCAGCTGAAGCCAGGCAGCGAGAT
This sequence comes from Streptomyces sp. NPDC027189, assembly GCF_055566975.1. Lineage (NCBI taxonomy): Bacteria > Bacillati > Actinomycetota > Actinomycetes > Kitasatosporales > Streptomycetaceae > Streptomyces > Streptomyces sp. NPDC027189. Next base: position 122,894 of record NZ_JBVHRI010000021.1, on the reverse strand, counting down.
CCCGCTCAAGCGGACGGTTCCGGCGTACGACGTCGTGCAGGCGTTCAGCGATCTCACCACCACGACGGAGAAGGTCGACACCGACCGGCTGGCGAAGGCCCTGGACACCATCTCCACCACCTTCCAGGACTCGCCCGCCGAGGTGCGGGCGTCCATCAAGGGCCTGTCGAGGATCTCCCGGACGGTCGCTTCGCGTGACAAGGCGCTGGGCGAACTCCTCGACCACGCGAACGGCGTCACGGGCGTGCTGGCCGAGCACTCCGAGGACTTCACCGCGCTGGTCAAGGACGGCGACAAGCTGTTCAAGGAGATCAGCAAGCGACGCACGGCGATCCACAAGCTGCTGAAGAGCTCCGCCGCGCTCGGCATCGAGCTCTCCGGCCTGGTCGCGGACAACGACAAGGAGATCGGGCCCGCGCTCAAGGGCCTGAACACCGTGGTGCGGATGCTCGAACGCAATCAGTCGAGCCTGGACCGGAGCGTCAAGCTGCTCGCGCCGTACGTCCGGGTCTTCACCAACGCCCTCGGCAACGGCCGCTGGTTCGACAGCTACGTCCAGAACCTGGTCGCCGCTCCGGTGGTGCCGCGCACGGGAGGCACCCAGTGAAGAACCTGAAGAGGCGCGTGGCCGTCATCACCTCACTCGCCCTCGTCGCCGGGCTCACCTACGTCCTGTGGCCGCGCTCCGAGTCCGTGCACATCACCGCGTACTTCCCGCGCACCGTCGGCATCTACCCCGGCTCGGACGTCCGCGTCCTCGGCGTCCGGATCGGTGAGGTCGAGAAGATCACGCCGCAGGGCGACCGGGTGCGGGTGGAGCTGAAGTACGACGAGGGCCGCAAGGTCCCGGCGGATGCCAAGGCCGCGATCATCAACTCCTCGGTGGTCAGCGACCGTTACGTGCAGCTGCTGCCGGTGTACCGAAAGGGCCCGGTACTGCGGAACGGCGCCGTCATCCCCGAGACGCGGACGGCCGTGCCGGTCGAACTGGACCGCATCTTCGACAGTCTGCACACCACGGCCGACGCGCTCGGCCCCAAGGGCGCCAACCAGGACGGCGCGCTGTCGCGGCTGCTCGGGGTGAGTGCGGACAACCTCGACGGCCAGGGCGAGAACCTCAACCAGATGGTCGAGGACCTTTCGCAGGCGGTCACCACGCTGTCCGACGGCCGCACGGACCTCTTCGGCACGGTACGGAACCTGCAGGTGTTCACGGCGGCGCTGGCCGCCGACGACAAGAGCGTGCGGTCCTTCAACACCAGCCTCGCCGAGGTCGCCGGGCAGCTCGCGGGCGAGCGCAAGGATCTCGCGGACGCGCTCAAGAACCTGGGGACTGCGCTCGGTGATGTGTCCTCCTTCGTGAAGAACAACAAGAAGTCGCTGACCTCGAACGTGCAGGGCCTGAGCAAGGTGACCAAGGTGCTCGTCACCCAACGGGCCGCGCTGGCCGAGCTGTTGGAGGTCGCTCCCACGGGTCTGTCGAACCTGAACAACGCCTACAACCCGTCCTCGGGAACCCTCGACACCCGCAACAACGCGCAGCAGGCACAGGATCCGGCCTCGCTGCTGTGCTCCGTGCTGAAGACGACGGGCGACGAAGGCGGCAAGAACCCCGACTGCAAGGAGCTGAAGGACCTCTTCGACTCCCTGCCGAAGGTGCCGCAGGGTTCCGCGGTGACGGGAACGGTCGACCGGACGCTCGGCGGAATTCTGGGGGCGAGCGCATGAGCGCACTGCGCAAGGTCGGGGCGGTCGCGTGGGCCGCGGTCGGCTCGCTACTGCTGTCCGGCTGCGAGTTCAACGGCTGGTACGACGTCCAGCTGCCCGGCGGAGCCGCCGCCGACGGTCACGCCTACCACGTCACCGTCGAGTTCCGCGACGTCCTCGACCTGGTGCCACAGTCGGCGGTGAAGGTCAACAACGTCACCGTGGGCGCGGTCGAGAAGGTGGAGCTGAACGGCTGGCACGCGCGCGTACGGCTCCGGGTCGCCGACTCGGTGAAGCTGCCCGCCAACGCGATCGCCGAGCTGCGGCAGACCAGCATGCTCGGCGAGAAGTACGTCGCCCTCTCCGCCCCGACCGGCACCGCTCCCGTGGGCCGGCTCGGCGACGGCGACCGCATCCCGCTGTCCCGCAGCGGCCGCAATCCGGAGATCGAGGAGGTGCTGTCCGCGCTGTCCGCCCTGCTCAACGGCGGCGGAGTGGCCCAGCTCAAGACGATCACCGTGGAGCTGAACAAGGCTCTGGACGGCCGGGAGAACCGGGTCAGATCGCTGCTCAAGGAGCTGAACACCTTCATCGGCGGCCTGGACGACCAGCGGAAGGACATCGTCCACGCCCTCGAGGCGGTCGACCGGCTCGCGGGCCGGCTCGGCAAGGAGAAGAAGACGATCGCCCAGGCCGTCGACACGATGCCGCCCGCCCTGAAGGTCCTCGCCGACCAGCGGCGCGATCTGACGAGGATGCTCACCGCCCTGTCGAAGCTGGGCAAGACGGGCACCAAGGTGGTCACGGCCTCGCACGACGACACGGTCGCGAACCTCAAACAGCTGCGGCCGATCCTGCAACAGCTGAACAAGGCGGGCAACGATCTGCCCAACTCCCTGGAGCTGCTGACCACTTACCCGTTCCCGCGCAACGCGGTGGACGCCGTCAAGGGTGACTACGTCAATCTCCACATCACCGCGGATCTCGACCTGGCCGGCATCTACGGGAACGTGACGGGCGGCAACTCCGATCGGGGCAACGGCGATTCCCAGAAGCCCGGCACTCCCGACGTACCAAAGCTCCCCGAGCTGCCAAGCGTTCCGACACCCACCGCGCTGCCGAGCACACCGAGCCTGCCGTCGTCCCCCTCGGTGCCGTCGTCCCCGTCGGCCCCGTCGAGTGGCGGCGGGCCGCTGTGCCCGCCGGTGTGCACCAGCAGCTACATGACCGGCACAAGCGACGCGGACCTGCCCGAGGGGATCAACCTCGCGCTCGCGGAGCTGATGCTGAAGGGAGTCCAGCCGTGATCACCCGTACGGTCAAGGCCCAACTCCTCGCCTTCGCCACGGTCACCGCCGTCGGGGTGTCGTACGTCGGCGCCGAGTACACGGGCCTGGTGGACGACATCCTGGGCCGCGGCTACACCGTGCAGGCCGACTTCGCCGACTCCGGGGGCATCTTCCCCGGCGCCGAGGTCACGTACCGCGGGGTGCCGGTGGGCCGCGTCGGCGCGCTGCGACTGACCGGCGCCGACGGCGTCTCGGTCGCCCTCGACATCAAGGACGGCGCGCCGCGCATCCCGGCGGACACCCTCGCCGTGGTGGCGAACCGCTCGGCGGTGGGCGAGCAGTACGTAGATCTGCAGCCGCGCACCTCCCACGGCCCGTACCTCCTCGACGGCAGCGCCATCCCCCGCGGCAGCACCCGCGTGCCGCTGCCCACCACGGACCTGGTCCTCAGCCTGGACCGCCTGGTGAACTCGGTCGGCAAGGACGATCTCCAGGTCACAGTCGACGAGCTGGGCAAGGCCTTCTCCGGCACCGGCCCGAATCTGAGCCGCTTGGTGGACTCGGGCAACGCGCTCGTGGAGTCGGCGTCCGATTCACTCCCCCAGACGATCTCGCTCATCGAGGACTCGCGGAAGGTCCTCAAGACGCAGACCGACCAGGGCTCGTCCATCAAGTCGTTCGCGCACGATCTGGCGGCGCTCAGCGCACAGCTGAAGTCGAGCGACGGGGACCTGCGCAAGCTGATCGGCAACGCGACGCCGGCCGCCCAGCAGGTGAACTCGCTGCTGAAGTCCACCGGTCCACGGCTCTCGGTCCTGCTGGCCAACCTGATCAGCGGCGGCCAGGTCACGCTGGCCCGCCTGCCCGGCGTGGAGCAGTCCCTGGTCACCTTCCCGGCGCTGGTCGCGGGCAGCTACACGGTCGTCCCGGGCGACGGCACCACCCACTTCGGCCTGGTGGTGAACGCCGACGACCCGCCGCCGTGCACCCAGGGATACGGGACAACTCGGCGCGACCCCTCGGACACCAGCACGCGCGCGGCGAACACCGACGCGCGCTGCACGGCCCCGCGCGGAAGCAAGACGTCGGTGCGGGGCGCGCAGAACGCCCCCGGCACGTCGACCGCTTCCGGCGGCGCGAACCAGACGGCGTACATCACGCCGTACGACCCGGAGACCGGCACCGCCACCGGCCCGGACGGAAGGCCCGTCGAGATCGGCTCGACGGGCGGCCAACAGGCGGTGTTCGGAGGGGAGTCGTGGCAATGGTTGCTGGTCGGACCGATGGCATGAGCAGAGCCATGAGAAGTGCCCTGTCGATCAGGGCCATGAGAAGTGCCCTGCCGGGCAAGGCCTGGTCGGTGGGGCTCGTCGTGGCGACCGTCCTCACCACCGCGCTGACGATCTGGCTGACCCTCGGGCTGGTCGACCAACGCGAGGCTCAGCAGCGACGCCAGGACATCCTGGCCGCGGCCCGCCAGTCGGCGCTGAACTTCACCTCGCTCGACTACCGGCACTACGACCGGGACAGCGCGAACGTCCTCGAGGGCGCCACCGGCGACTTCAAGAAGCAGTTCGCCGCGCAGACCGAGCAGCTGACGCAGCTGGTCGCCCAGAACAAGTCGGTCTCCGAGGGCCAGGTCCTGGAGGCGGGCATCGTCCGCTCCGACGAGCACTCGGCCCGCGTGCTGGTGGTCGCCGACAGCAAGGTGACCAACACCGCCGCCCCCAAGGGCGAGGCGCGCACCTATCGGCTCCAGCTCGACCTGGTGCACCGGGACGGCCGCTGGTTGACCTCGGACGTCGAGTTCGTCGGCTGACCGCGATCGACCGCCGTAGGCCCCATGAGGACATGAAGACATGAAGACATGAAGACATGGGGACTTGAGGACTTGAGGAGTAAGACCGTGACGAAGACGACCACCCGAGGCCGCGGCTCCGGACCCGGCACGCGGCGCACCATCACCGCGGCCGCCCGCGCGGCGGCCAAGCGCGCGGAGCGCGGCCACCGCGAACCGGACCCGGCAGCCACTGATGAGGAGGCCCGGGGGCGGCCCGAGGCACCGGCCCCCGGACGCACCGTGCTCGTCGAGGCCCCAGAGAAGGACGGCTGGGACGACCCACCGGAGCCTTCGCCGGAGTCTTTCGAGGAGGACGCGCGGCAGGAGGAGGACGAACCCGGCCCCGGCAGGGCGCCGCGGCGCGTTCGGCGGCGGCTGCTCACCGCGGTCCTGTGCGTCCTGCTCGTGGCGGGCCTGGTCGCGGCCGCCGTGCTCGGATGGCAGTACCGGGAGGGAGTCCGGGCCGACCAGGCGCGCGGACAGGCACTCACAGCCGCGCGGCAGGCAGCACCCGTCGTGCTCTCGTACGACTACCGCCACCTCGACCGCGACTTCGCAGCGGCCCGCGCCCGACTCACCGGCCACTTCCGCGACGAGTACCGAAAGACCACCACGACGGTGGTCGGCCCGACGGCCAAGAAATACCACGGTGTGGTGAAGGCGACGGTCGCGCAGCCCACCGGCGGCTCCCCGGCAGCCTCCGTGATCTCGACCTCGGCAGACCGGGCCGTGGTCCTCCTCTTCGTCAACCAGGTGACCACGAGCACCCAGGTCTCGGGCTCGCGCGTGGACCTGAACCGGGTCCGGATGACGCTGACGCGCACGTCCGACGGCTGGAGGGTGAGCGGGGTCGACGCGCTCTGACAGGCATTCGACGAGCTTGAAGCGGTGGGGACTGGAAGCGGAGCGTCAGCCACCGCGCCAGTCCCCGACCTCGTGAGAACCTAGGGCAGTCTCACGAACGGTGACAGGAAGGCCCTTGCACCCGGAGTGTCCAGCCGGTACGAAACGTTCGTGGCGTAACACGGGGTATCGCCGGTGATGGTCGTCGCCGCAAGGATGCTCTTGCCGCCGACGACTGCGAAGTTGGGGCCGCCGGAATCGCCGTAACAGGCGCCGCCGTTGCCCTGTGGCTCGGTCATGGCCAGACGCACCCAGGCGTTGTTGAGGGCGTTGAAGGTCACGGGCGCCTTCATGCGCACACCGCCGCCCGGATGTGTCTGTCCGCCCGGGCCGTTGACTGCTTCCTGAGTGCCGTATCCGGCGACGAGCCAGTCGGTGGAGTTCAGCGCCTGTGGGCCGAGTGCGCCCAGCTGGTTCGCGGTCGGCAGGGCAGCCGGGGTGAAGGACCAGCGGCTCTTGACCTTCGCGGCGGGTAGTTCGATCACCGAGATGTCGTGCGGGTCCGAGGCGGGGCCCGGGTAGTCGGGGTGGCTGTGGGCCGTGCCTTGGACGGCGACGGCGTTGGCCTGTGCGGCCGGATCGCCGGGGTACTTCTTCGCGGCGGCGTCCAGTCCCGCCTGCACGTCCTGGTCGAGCGAGACGTAGAACCTCACGTTGTCCGGCCAGTCCGTGGTGCAGTGTGCCGCGGTCAGGAATGTGTCCGCGTCGATCATCGTGCCCGAGCAGACCCAGTCGACCCGATCCGGGGTCGCCGGGTTGTTGTCGTTGTCCCAGGTGGCCACGAGCGCGCCGACTTCGGTGCGTTCGGGCGCGGGTGTCGCGTTGTAGGAGTTGATCGCGGAGGAGGGCAGCGCGGTGGCGAGCACGGTGGCGCAGGCCGCTGCGGTGACGGCGGTGGCGCGTACGGCGGTCAAGAAGAACCCCTTCGGTGGGTGTGGGAGAGGCGTTCTCCTGTGGAGGGTGAGGGCATTGAAGCGCTCGAGACGGTGCGCGGCAAGAGCGGGGCGCCCAGACAGTGGAGCGCTGATTGCGGAAGGGGACGATCAGGATCGGCAGGTTCAACGACTGGCTTCTCACCCCACGGAGACCTCCTCCCGCCTGGAGATCTGCCTTCCACCCAGCGCCCTGCTCCGTCCGGTCCGGGAAGGTCTGCGTCTGGCCGCCGAGGAAACCCGCGTTGTGATCGGCGACCGCGGAGGGCGAACGGAGCGGGACGGCAGTGGAGTTCACTGTGACGTATCGTCAGAAATACTGCCGGACAAGGGAATCGGCCTCCGCAGCCGCCCGGGCCGTACGGGCGTCCGACAAGGACGGCCTCGGCGCCGAGCGCGAGCGCCAGCCGCATCGGACAGGGAGATCTCGCCCCGCCGCGGCATGCGCCGTGAGCGCGGCCAGATCTCGTCCCGCCGCAGCACATGCGCCGTGAGCGCGGGCCCGCACGCTGAACCTGCGAGCCCAGAGGGCGCCGTCGCGCACAGCGAGCCGCCGGCCACTCCCCGCGACCGCGCCGTGACGCCGGCAGGGACGGCACCGGCGCGGACCCGCGCGCTCCTGCAATGGCTGGGCATCGACAGAGGGACGCAGATGGCAAGTTTCGGGAGGAAGCGGACGACGCGCGCGTCGCGGTACGGTCCGCCCCGGAGCCGTTCAGCGCACCGCACGGACCTGCGGCATCCGCTACCGTGCCCCCCCAAGTCAGGCCCCTCGACCACAGCCGGGCCGGACGCGGAATGGGTGGTGGCACGTGGTGTTCGCTGATGCGCTGCACGCCGGCGCCGCCGACCTCCTGGTGGGACGCGAGCGCGACCTGGACCACATCCTTGGGTTGTTCGAGCAGCGTGCGAGCGGCGCCCTGCTGCTGTCCGGAGACCCCGGCGTCGGCAAGTCCGCGGTGCTGGACGCCGTGGCCAGGGCCGCCTCGCAGAAAGGGACCCGTGTGCTGCGCGCGGCGGGTGCCGAGTTCGAGGCGGACGTCAGCTACTCGGCGCTGAACCAGATCCTGCTGCCGCTGCACAGCACACTCGACCGGCTCACCGCCTCCGGCAGAGAAGCCATGACCGTCGCCCTGGGTTTCGGCGCCGGCCCGCCTCCTGAGCGCCTGGTCGTCTGCAACGCCACGCTGGCCCTGCTCCGGTCGGCGGCCGACGACAGCCCCGTCCTGCTGATCATGGACGATCTTCCCTGGAGCGGCTGCTGACGCGGGTCCACCCCCCGCTCGGCGACGACGTGTCGCCAGTCGACCTCTGAGAGCGCGCACTCACGAGCGTCGGCTCAATGCGCAGCTCCACCGATCGACGCATCCGCATCTACCGCTGCACAAAACCTTGCGGCCTCTACCGCCTGATATCTAAAATATCTTCGCTGATTCTCGCGTTCAACGAAGTTTCTTCGGTAGACGGCTATCGAGAGTAGGTGCCTCCATGACGGTTGCCGCAGTGTCGACAGTCCACCCCGACGAGGTGCACGAGAGACTCGGCCGGCATGTGCTGACCGACGGTTTCAAGCTTGTGCTCGACCCGCTCGACAGCCAGGGATCGTGGATCGTCGACGCGCGCACCGGTGGGAAGTTCCTCGACCTCTACTCGTTCTTCGCGTCCGCCCCGCTGGGGCTCAACGCGCGGGGCATCGTGGACGACCCGGAGTTCATGACCCTCCTCGCACAGGTGGCGGCGAACAAGCCCGCCAACCCCGACGTCTACACCACGCACTACGCCGAGTTCGTCGAGACGTTCGCCCGGGTGCTGGGCGATCCGGACCTGCCGAGACTGTTCTTCGTCGAGGGCGGGGCGCTCGCCGTCGAGAACGCGCTCAAGACGGCGTTCGACTGGAAGAGCCGCCGCAACGAGGCCGCAGGCCGCTCCCCCGAGCTCGGCACCAAGGTGCTCCACCTTCGGAAGGCGTTCCACGGCCGCAGCGGGTACACCCTCTCGCTGACCAACACCGAGCCCAACAAGACGGCCCGCTTCCCGAAGTTCGACTGGCCGCGCATCGACGTACCCGCGGTGCGCTTCCCCCTCGAGCGCCACCTCGCCGAGGTCGCGGAGGCCGAGCGAGAGGCCCTCGCGCAGGCGCGGCGAGCGTTCGAGGACAACCCGCACGACATCGCCTGCTTCATCGCCGAGCCGATCCAGGGCGAGGGCGGCGACAACCACATGCGCCCGGAGTTCCTGCAGGCGATGCAGGCGCTCTGCCACGAGTACGACGCGCTGTTCGTGCTCGACGAGGTGCAGACCGGGGTGGGGATCACCGGCACCACCTGGGCCTACCAGCAACTCGGTCTGGAGCCGGATATCGTCGCCTTCGCCAAGAAGGTCCAGCTCGGCGGCATCATGGCCGGCCGCCGGGTCGACCAGGTACCCGACAACGTCCTCCGGGTCTCCGGGCGGATCAACTCCACCTGGGGCGGCGGACTCGTCGACATGGTCCGGGCCCGCCGCATCCTGGAGATCATCGAAAGGGACGACCTGGTGGCCAATGCCGCTGCCGTGGGAGCGTGGTTCCTGACCGAACTGCGTGATCTCGAAGTCCGACACACACCGATGGCGGCCAACGCGCGAGGCCGCGGACTGATGTGCGCCATCGATCTGCCTGACGGCGCCGTGCGCGATGACGTGGTGCGCAGGCTGCGAACCGAGGAGCAGGTGATCGCATTGCCGTGCGGTGAGCGTACGGTGCGCTTCCGCCCAGCCCTGTCCATCACCCGGGACGAGCTCGGGTTCGCCCTGCGGGCCCTCGACCGGATCCTCGCCGGTCTCCACTGACGTACCGGACGATCCCGTACGAGCCGACCCCGTACCAGCCACCCCAGCCCAACCCACTCGAAAGGCAGGGCAAAGACATGGCCCGTTCCGTCGCCTCGATCGTTGCCGGCCATCCGGTCGCCGGCGCTCCCGGCGGGACTCTTCGGCGCCCCAATCCCGGTCATACCGCCGAAGTGGTCACCGAGGTCTCGCTCGGGGACGCCTCGACCTTCGTCGAGGCCGCCAGGGCCGCGAAGGCGGCTCAGCGGTCCTGGGCGGACGTTCCGGCGCCGGTGCGCGGGTCCGCGATCGGAAAGATCGGCCGGCTCGTCGAGGCGAACAAGGACCAACTCGCCCGCATCGTGACCGAGGAGATCGGCAAGCCGCTGGCCGAGGCACTCGGCGAGGTCCAGGAGATCATCGACACCTGCGACTTCTTCCTGGGCGAGGGGCGCCGGCTGTACGGGCAGACGGTGCCCTCGGAGATGCCGGACAAGCAGCTGTTCACCTTCCGCAACCCCGTGGGCGCGGTCGCGGTGATCACCGCCGGCAACTTCCCGGTGGCCGTGCCGTCCTGGTACCTCGTACCGGCGCTCGTGACCGGCAACACCGTGGTGTGGAAGCCCGCCGAGTACGCCGCCGCGAGCGCCAAGGCCCTCTTCGAGGTGTTCGTGCACGGAGGGGGCTTGCCCGACGGCGTACTCAACCTCGTCCTCTCCGACGGGGAGCAGACATACGCCGGTCTGGAGGCCTCCCTCGACGCCGGCCTGGTCGACAAGGTCGGCTTCACGGGCTCCACGCTCGTCGGCCAGAAGATCGGCGCCCTGTGCGGAAGCCACCTGCAGACCCCCTGCCTGGAGCTGGGCGGCAAGAACCCCCAGGTGGTCACCCCCAGCGCAAACCTCGACCTGGCGGTGGAGGGGGCGTTGTTCTCCGGATTCGGCACCGCGGGGCAGCGCTGCACCTCCCTCGGGACGCTCATCGTGCACGAGTCGGTGCACGAGGACTTCCTCGCCCGCTTCGACGCCGCGAGCCGCGCGGCCCGGATCGGCGACGCGTTCGAGGACGTCCTCTACGGCCCGATGCTCGACGAGCGCTTCGCGCAGCGCTACGAGACCTTCCTCGGCTGGATCAAGGACCACCACCGCACCTACGGCTCCGACGGCATCGGGCGGATCACGACCGGCAACCCGCGCAAGGGCTTCGTCGGGGACCCTGAGGCGGGCATGTTCTACCACCCGGTGATCGTCGACGGAGTGCGCCGCGACGACGAACTGTTCCTCAACGAGACCTTCGGCCCCATCGTCGGAGTCACGACCTACCGGGACCTCGACGAGGCCGTCGATCTGGCCAACGCCCACGGCTACGGACTGTCCGCCGCGATCTACACCAACGATCCGCACGAGGTATGGACGTACCGGCGCGGCATCTCCGCAGGCATGGTCAGCGTCAACAACACCACCTCCGGAGCCGAGGCCCACCTTCCCTTCGGCGGCAACGGCAAGTCGGGCAACGGCAGTCGACAGTCGGGGCAGTGGGTGCTCGACCAGTTCACCCGCTGGCAGTCGATGAACTGGGACCACTCCGGCCGTCTGCAAAAAGCGCAGATGGACGTGGCCACGCTCGAGCCCGACCTGTCCTTCCGCCTGTGAGCGCCGTCGAGGACCTGGAGCGGCACTTCCGCGAGGCGGTAGCCGGTCTGCGGTCTGCGGACGCGGCGATCCCGCTGCGCGACGCCGGCGGACTGGACACCGGTACCGCACTGGACCTGTTCGACGCGCAGTTGGAGAGCCGGCACACCGACGCCGCCGCACGCTGGATGCAACAACAGGGCCGCGGCTACTACACCATCGGATCGAGCGGGCACGAGGGCAACGCCGCACTCGCCCTCGCCCTGCGCCCCACCGACCCGGCGCTACTGCACTACCGATCCGGCGCCTTCTACTGCGCCCGCGCCCGGCAGGCCGGCGGCGTCGACGCGGTCAGGGACATGCTGCTGGGGGTGGCCGCCGGGGCCGAGGAGCCGATCGCCGGTGGACGGCACAAGGTATACGGGCGCCACGAACTGGCCGTCATCCCGCAGACGTCGACCATCGCCTCCCACCTGCCCCGAGCGGTCGGTGTGGCATGGAGCATCGCCCGCGCCAAGCGGCTCGGAACCGAGTGCACCTGGCCCGCCGACGCCGTCGTCTGCTGCTCCTTCGGCGACGCCTCGGTCAACCACTCCACGGCGGCAGGCGCCATCAACAGCGCCTGCCACGCGGCCTACCAGGGCCTCCCGATGCCGATCCTGTTCGTCTGCGAGGACAACGGCCTGGGCATCAGCGTCCCGACACCGCACGACTGGGTGCGGCAGGCCTACGGCAGCCGGCCTTCTCTCACCTACTTCGCCGCGGACGGCTGCGATCCGCAGGCCGCCTTCGACACCGCGCGCGAGGCAGTGACCCACGTACGCAAGAACCGGCAACCCGCCTTCCTGCACCTGTCGATGGTGCGCTTCCTCGGCCACGCGGGCTCGGACGCCGAAGCCGCCTACCGCACGCCGTCCGAAGTCGCCGCGGACCTGGAACGCGACCCACTGCTGGCCACGGCCCGGCTGCTCACAGCGGCCGGCATCCTGTCACCGCAACAGGTTCTCGACCGGTACGACGAGGTGAGCGGACGGGTGTTCGCCGTAGCCAAGGAGGCCCTGGAGAGCGAGCCCCTGACCACCGCCGCGCAGATCACAGCCCCCATCGCACCCCGCCGCCCCGACCTCGTGGCGGCTACGGCACGCCGTACAACCGAAGCACCCGCAGCCCCCGTGGGCGAGCCCGTCACATTCGCCCAGGCCATCACCCACACACTCGCCGACCTGCTCGGCAGCCACCCGGAGATGGTCGTCTTCGGCGAGGACGTCGGCCGCAAGGGTGGGGTCTATGGTCTGACGCGGGGCCTCCAGCGGCGTTTCGGTACCGCGCGGGTCTTCGACACCTTGCTCGACGAGCAGTCCATCCTCGGCCTCGCGCTGGGGGCGGGCCTGTCCGGACTACTGCCGGTTCCCGAAATCCAATACCTCGCCTACCTGCACAACGCCGCAGACCAACTGCGAGGCGAGGCCGCCACGCTCCAGTTCTTCTCCCAGGGCCAGTACCGCAACCCCCTCGTGGTCCGCATCGCCGGCTACGGCTACCAGCGCGGCTTCGGCGGCCACTTCCACAACGACAACGCGCTCGGCGCCCTGCGCGACATCCCCGGCCTGGTCATTGCCTCCCCCTCCCGCCCGGACGACGCGGCGGCGATGCTCCGCACGTGCGTGGCGACCGCGAAGGTGGACGGCACGGTCAGCGTCTTCCTGGAGCCGATCGCGCTCTACCACACGCGAGACCTCCAAGAGGAGGGCGACAACGCCTGGCTGGCGGCATACCCGCCCCCCGCAGGCCACGTACCGATCGGCCGAGCCCGCACCTACGGCACAGGCACAGACCTGACCCTCGTAACCTTCGGCAACGGCCTCCCCATCTCCCTGCGAGCCGCACGCCGACTGGATCAACAGGGCATCGCCAGCCGGGTCGTCGACCTGCGCTGGCTGGCCCCCCTGCCGCTCGACGACCTGCTGCGGGAAGCCCGTGCGACGGGACGCGTCCTCGTGGTCGACGAGACCCGCCGTACGGGAGGTGTGTCAGAGGGAGTCGTGACCGCCCTGGTCGATGCCAGATTCACCGGGGCGGTCAGACGGGTCGCGAGCGTGGACAGCTTCGTCCCGCTGGGGAAAGCAGCTCAGTTGGTACTTGTGTCGGAGGCGGACGTCGAGCGCGCCGCGACCGAGATGCTCTCTGCAGGCCCAGATACTCAGAGGTGATGGCTGGTCAGGCGGCAGTAGACACCGGTGGCTTCGAGACACCCGCGGATGATGCGCGAGCGCCTTCGATCGAGCCGACCGTGATCGACCGACCGCGGGCAAAAGCGGTGTCATCGGGGAGCTGGTCGAGGTGGCCGGCGGGCGTGCTGACCGACCCAATTCCCAGGAACCCGCTGGCAGCGCCGCCTGAGCAGCGGATCGCCTCCTTGCCGGTGAGGGGATCGACGCCAACGCTGCGCAGGATCACCGAGGCCCTGGGCCTCAACGGCAAGCAGCGTCAGGACCTGAGAGCTCTCCTGCTCAGCAGTCGGCCGGAACAGTACGCCGCTCCGCTGTGGCGCATCCCAGCCGAAGCGGTCCAGGTTTCAGTCGATGCTTGACGGGTCGGCGTCGCGTGATGCTTGACGCCCGCCCCGGACAATCCTCTGCCAGGCGATCATCAAGATCGACTAGTGAGTTCACACCCGACCTCACGCCTGGGCGCGCGATGAGTGGGAACGCAATCAATTCCAGAGCGTGCGGTGGTGCGGACGCCACGGACCGTGACCCGGCCCCGCGGGCCATACCGGCCGTGCAGCACTCGGGCCGCCAGCGGGCTGGTTCCCCGTGCCCGGGGCCACGGACGGTGCCGACGGTGCAGCACTCGGGCCGCCAGCGGACTGGTTCCCCGTACCCGGAGCTTGCCCGCCTCCGCTGGCCCACAGCTCGTCGACACGCGCACGCTCGGTGGCGTTCGGGTAGCGGTTGGTGCAGGACGGGCCGGCGGTGCCACCCGACATCAGCTCACTGCACGGCCCGCCGTAGTCGTCCGGCAGGCCCAGCACGTGCCCGGTCTCGTGGGTGGCGACGCGGACCGAGTCGTACTGCTGGCTCTGGGCGTAGTCGAGGAAGACATAGCCACTTCCGTGGCCGTTGGTGGAGGCGTAGGACCCGCGCGGGTCGTTGCCCTCGTAGTAGGAGAAGTCGGCACCGCTCGAAGCCTCCTCGAGCTTGACGTTGGACTCGGAGCTGTTCCAGATCGCGGCCGCGCTCGATATCTGCGAACGGAAGCTCGGCGCCTTGGAGGCGTCGTAGTGGAGGGTCACCGCCTGCCCGCTGGGCTGGGCGGCACTCTTCTCGGCGACCGACTTGAGCACAGCCTCGAAGAACGCCTTGTTGTTCGCAGCCTCCTCAGCCGACCCGTCGTACCCCGCCACGGAGGCATCGGCGGAAGCGGACGGGGTGGGGGCCGTCAAGGCGCTCGCCGGCACCGCTGCGCCCAGCGCGCTGGAGGCCAGACCCAGGCCGATAGCGAGGGCAAGGAACCTCGGGGACATTCGGGACGAATTCATGTGGGGGGTGCTCCTACTCACTCGGTGACGCCGAGCGCCACAGCGCGCGGTCGACTCGGCGTGAACACCGGTTCCGAACTGCAGCGACGTCCTGTGGGTCGACATTCTTAGAACGGCTCGACAGGGCGCGCAATGGGTCCCGCCACTACGTCGCTTCGTAGGTCCCAGGACCTCGCCAGGACAGTGCACGGGCCTCCGGTCCGGACATGGCGACAGGAGGAAAAGCTGTCGCGGCGTCAGAAGCCTTACAGCATGGGGTCGCGGGCGCGCGGGCCAGTCGAGCGGAATCCCGGAAAAGCGCGGCGAGATACACATCCAGACCAAGACGGGCAAATCCCTAGATGTCCGCCACGTTGCATCTACTAAGCGCGCCGGTCAATTGATGGTGACCTGTGACTGACGTCACGGAATATGGGCTTTCGCTTCTTTCGCGCCCCACCGGCCCCGGTTCGCCCCCCCACAGGGAGTCACCCTCGGCGCTGGGCGGCACCCCTCACGGCTGAGCCGCCACCGCTCAGTCCTGATCAGGCTGGAAGCCGGGCCCGCCGTGCGGCACGGCGAGCCGGTGGCGCGCGCTGGTGCTCTTGTCGCTTGTCGCGCCAAGACGGGGCCGCCCCCATAGAAGCCCGAAACGAGCTCTGACCTGCGATCCGACAAGCGACAAGCAGCACGACAAGCCCCAAGCCGCCACCAGCAAGAGCAGCACGGCGCGCCCTAGTGCTCTTCTTGCTGTTCGGCGGCGATGCTGGGCCCTTTCTGGGCCCTCCGAGGACGGCCAACAACGACCACCAATGACCGCCCGACCGCAGGTCAGTTGAGGACGTGTTCCTGCGGTCCGCCCGCCAGGCCGTCCTGGATCTTTGCGACCGACGGGGCGGCGAGTTCGAGTCACTCACCGGCGAAGCCGTGTCCGATGCAGCGGACAACGTGGTCGTCGCCGCCACCGCAGTGATGCTCTTCCGTGGCCGTCGCTGCGTCTTCCGCCGCGGGATCTGGCCGCCGAGCCACCCCGCCACCACGCAAGCCGCCATCTACGCGACCGTCCTGAAGGAGCGGCTGCTGACGCGGGTCCACCCCCCGCTCGGCGACGACGTGTCGCCAGTCGACCTCTGAGAGCGCGCACTCACGAGCGTCGGCTCAATGCGCAGCTCCACCGATCGGACTCGCCGTCGTGGCACGAGCGCGTAGCAGCCGATCGAGTACAGCGACCGGCGAGCGCAGGTGCAGGCTCCGACGGACGTCGAGCGCTGCTTCCAGCGAGCGGCACGCCGGTCTTCTCGCCTACGTCGAGTTGGGCCAGGACCAGGCTGAAGAGGTGGTCGCAGGCGGCGAGCAGATGGATCTTGCGGCCCGTGGCCCTGGCCGCTCCGCGCAGGGTCTTGCCGTCGACCGCCACTGCGTGCAGCCGGCCGTCGGCCCCAGCGTGCCGGTCGGCCAGCCAGCGGCCCACCGCCCGGTCCAGCGCGTCGCCGTCGATGCGTCCCAGCAGCCGCCGCACCGTCGCCTCCGCCGGCAGGCACCGCTTCGGGGACAGCGGATCGGGCCGTACGCCGAGACGCTCCAGGACGGACGGCGGGGCGTCGGTGATCCACTCACCCACCGCCAGCAGGGAGGTCGCTCCGGCCAGAACCGCGCACGCGGTCAGCGCGAGCACGACGACCAGAGCGTGCCGTACGCCGCGCGGATCGCGAGGGTCGGGCACCTCGGCCAGTCGCTCCAGCAGGCCCGGGATCTCCCCGGGCACGGCCCCGGGATGCTCGCGGAGTTGGTCAAAGGCAAGCGGGATCGGCGATGACGCGTCGGCAGGCACGGTTCATTCACCCGCGGTGTCCTCGGCCTCCCAGCGCAGCAGGTCGCCCGGCTGGCACTTGAGCACCTCGCAGAGCGCGGCGAGCGTCGCGAAGCGCACCGCCTTGGCGCGGCCGTTCTTGAGTACCGCCAGGTTGGCGGGCGTGATCCCTACGCGGTCTGCGAGCTCGCCCACGGACATCTTCCGCCTGGCCAGCATCACGTCGATGTCGACGGCGATCGGCATCAGATCACCTCGTCCAACTCGGCCTGCATCTGCGCTGCTTCGACGTCGCGGGCGACGGCCTGGGCGAGCAGCATCCGCAGCACGAGCACGATGAGCGCGACTCCCAGGATGGCCACGCCAATCCCGCCCATGATGAGGGTGACGCCCGGGTCGTCCCGCTGGTCCGGCGCATTCAGGGCCGTGACCGCGAACCACACGAGAGCAGCCGCAACGATCGCGCCGATGATGACGTCCACGTACCGGAAGGCGGCGTGGGAGAACACGGTTCCGCGTCGAACCATCGTTACCAGTCGCCATACACAGACCAGGGCGACCTGGGCCGCCCCGATGCCCAGGATCGTGATCACGCGCAGCGGGGTCAGCGGGAGAGACCCGTCCTCCGGGTCGCTCCCGCTGACCAACGCCCACACCATCAATGCCTGTACGAACACGGTGCCGGTGAGCACCACCACGAGCACGGCGCGCAGCGCGCGCACTGTCAGCTTTCCCATGACCCATCCTTCCATCGAGCTACGATGGGAATCTATCGAATCTCGATAGGTGAAACAAGGACTGGGTCGGAGGGCGGGCGGCGGTTTCGCACCATGGCGGGATGCCGCCGCCCCCTCCCGCGGCATGGCGCGATGCGAAGGTTTTCGATCTTGCCGAAGTCGACCTCGCTTAGCCACAAATCGGACGCCATACGACTACGCCGAGGCCTTAGGACGAGGTCCTGCACGAAATGGAACGCATCAACGACTGGCTCCGAGGCCACCTCTTCTCCCGCGGGTGGGCGACCGAACACACCTATTACTCGAAGCGCAGCTTCCTACGCCACGTCGTCGATCTCCGCCCGGAACTGGCCCCTGCGATGGCCACGCCCGCGCCTGGCAATCCCCCACAGGAGGTACCGGAACCCACATGAGTGATCGAACACAGCGTCACAGCACGCCACCTTCGGCCGCACACGGAGAGGCCCGCGTATTCGAAATCAGGTTCTAGATTTCGCCCTAGCGCACCCGTGACGGCGACAGGAAACCTCCCGTTACCCGATCACCTGTCCGCATCTCGCCCCGCGGAGCACCCATGCATCCCTTACGCCGCCCTGCGCTCGTTCATCCTGCGTTCGAAAACACCGCTGCCTCCTCGGACACCACCGCCTGCCCCGCCGCTGGCGCAGTCTTCCTCGCCGATGGGGCACGACCGGATGCGAGGTACCTCGCATGACGGACTCCACACGCCTCCCGGGACACCTCGCCTCCTGGGTGGAAACGGTCCTGGGCCCCATTAAGGACGTGCGGGACACCTCGCACCCCCGGGAGAACTCCCAGGTGTGGAAGGTGACCGGAAGCACCGGCGACCACTACGTGAAGGTGGCGCCCGCGCCTGTCCTGTATACCCGGGAGACCCGCGCCTACCGCGAAGCCGTCCCTCACCTCGGCCACGGCAACGCCCCCACCCTGAAGGGCAGCTCCGCCGACCTGCTCGCCCTGATCCTCACCGCGGTGGACGGCGAACCGCTGAAGGGAGAGGAGTCACCCGCGCGCCGCCGCGCCGCCCACCGGCAAGCCGGCCAGCTCCTGCGCCGCTTTCACGAGGCTCTGCCCGGCCACCAGGCGCAGGACGAGGCCGCGCACGTTATCGAGAGCGCACAGTCCGGGCTGGACAAGCACACTGCGGAGGCCGGTGACCACCTGTCCACCGCCGAATCCGACACGCTGCGCCGCCTCGTGAGCACGCTGCCCGGCCTCGGCCCCCTTCCCGCGGGGTGGCGCCACGGGGACTTCTGGGAGCGCAACCTGCTGTGGAACGGCCGGCGTTGCGCGCTGATCGACTTCGAGCGCAGCGAACCGGGCCCGCTCGTCTGCGACTTCGTCAAGCTCGCCGCCTCCCTCTGGCCGGACCATCCTGAGCTGCGCACTGCCCTGTTCGAGGGGTATGGCCGGTCTCTGTCCGATGCCGAGGAATGCGCGCTCGCGGCGTTCGCCGCAGCCGACGCGGCCAGCGCCCTCGCGTACGGCCCCCGGCACGGCGACACGTTCGTGACCGCGCGCGGCCGACGCGCCGTCGAGCGCCTGATGCAGGAGGGACGGCGTTGAGCGACGCTCTTCACCTGCTCATCGCCGACGTGGCCCAGATCCTGCTCCGGGCGAACGGCGCCGCCCTGTGCGTGCGCCGCAAACCTGACGCGGACCTCGCACCGGGACAGCTCACCGTCGTGGGAGGCCATCTGAAGGCCGGCGAGCCGCTCGATCTCGCGGCGCGGCGCGAAGCGAAGGAAGAGGCCGGCGTCCATGTCAGCGCCGACCGGCAGGAGTTCGCCGGCCTAGTCCACCACCACGAGCCTGAGGGCATGGACCGGATCACCGCCGTGTTCGTGGCCCAGTCCTGGACCGGCGAACCGCACAACGCCGAGCCGGACAAGCACGAAGGGCTGTTCTGGGTGCCAATGGAGAAACCCCCGCCGGACTGCCACCCTTACACCGTCGCCATCTTCCACATGCTCACCCACGGCCCGTCGTACCGGGCACTGAACTGGCCCACCTCGGGAGGCGCCCGGTGAAGAGGTTCTTTGGACCGGTGAAGATGGCCGAACCCCGGGTCTCCGACGCCGAACAGGAGCTGTTCGGCGGACCGCTGCGCTACGACATGGGCTGGTCCCACCACGAGCACGCGGGCCTGGACCTGACCATGATGTCCGCGCTGCGCTCCATGCCGGCCCTCGTCGGCGCCGCCCTGCGCATGGCGTGGAGCGCCGACCGGCGGGCGCTGCTCGCGGTGGCGTTCAGCGAGATCGGCCAGGGCATCGCCGCGGCCGTCGGCCTGCTCGCCATCAACGCCGTCATGCATGCCCTGCTCGCCGGGAGTGGCGACGCCGCCCAGCGGCTGCACGCGCTGCTGCCCGGCCTGCTGGCCGCCGCCGCCATCGGTGTGGTCAACTCCGCCCTCTCCGCGTGGTCGACCTCTCGTGCCGGGCGCCTGGAGCCGATGGTCGAACGGATCGCCACCACCCAGTACCTGGCCGCCGCCGCAAGTGTCGAGTTGGAAGCCATCGACGACCCCGACTTCCGGCGGCTCGTTGACGTTGCCCAGTACGGTCCGGGCTCCGCCCGCCGCATGATCGGTGCCTGCGTCGCCGCGCTGAACGGCCTCATCTCCCTGATCACCACCGCCGGCGTCCTCGCCGTCCTCCACCCGGTCCTACTGCCCATGCTGATCCTCATCGCCGCCCCGCGCGGCTGGGGCGCCATGCGCGTGGCCCAGGAGCGGTACGTGTCGGTGATGAGCTGGATCGAACATGTTCGGGCCAGCCGGCTCATCGGCAACCTGCTCACCGAGCGCAGCGCCGCCCAGGAGGTGCGTCTGCACGGCGTCGGCGCCTTCCTCCTCAGCCGCTACCAGCTCATGGCTGAGAGCGCCGAGGGCGAACAGGAGCGCCTCGCCTCCAGCAAGGCCCTGACCGAATGGGTCGCCTCCGCGCTGTCCGGGCTGGCCTTGGCTGCGGCAGCCCGTATCGCAGCGAAGCCGGGGCGATCGCGGCGGCTCGCACCGCGCGTGAGCAGGGGGTCCCGTTTCTGGGCACCTGTGGTGGCTTCCAGCACGCGGTCCTGGAGTTCGCGCGCGACGTGTGCGGGCTCTCGGGTGTCAACCACGCGGAGAACCGGCCGGAGGCGGGCGACATGCTGATCGTCCCGCTGGCATGCTCCCTGGTCGGCCACGAAGGCGTGGTCAACGTGGAGAGGGGATCGTTGGCGGAACGCGTTCTGGGAGCCGATCGGACCGTCGAGCGCTACCACTGTTCGTATGGCACCAGCCCGGACTACGTGAATGTGCTCCGTGCGCACGGACTGCGCTTCAGCGGCGTCGACGAGGCAGGCGAGCTGCGGATCGCCGAGTTGCCGGACCACCCGTTCTTCCTCGCCACCTTGTTCCAGCCCGAACTCGCGGGAGACGGCACCCGGCCCCACCCGATCATCCGCGCGCTGGCTTCCGCCGCGGTCGAGCACGCCGCCAAGGGCTCTGCGCGGATGCTCACTTGAGCCGATTCGATTGCGCCTCGCGCCTGGACATGGTGCCGATGCCCTCGCGGCGGCTGACGTCGTCGGCGTAGGCGGCCCAGTCTCCGGCGGACGCCTTCTGCCACTGGACGGCGACTTGGATGTGGATGCCGAGCATGCGGGCCAGGATCGCGGCGGGGACTTCCTCGGCGAGGGCGAACGGGGCCGTGGAGCGGGCCTGGCCTGGTTGGATTCCGACGGCGATCAGCCGAAGGCCCAGCCGGTCGGCGCTGATGTGTTGGCCTGGGCGTTGACCTGGAAACAGCCAGGGTGTCTGGTCGGCGTGTCCGATCACTGTGTAGGCGCGGCGTGTTGCGATCAGGTCGAGGACCAGTGCGGCGAGCGGTTCGGGCAGGACGGTCGGGGAGGTTCCCAGCTGGATCGAAACCCGGCCGTTCGCCTCGGTGACCTGATCAACGGTGAGGTTGCTGATCGTGCTGAGTCGTTGGGCGTAGAAGAGCAGGAGGAGTCCGGCGACCCGGTCGGCCGTGGTCAGTGTGGCGTCGTGGAGGAGTCGGCGGGCGTCGTCCCAGCGGCCTTCGGAGTCGTGGGGGCCGACGGGGCCCTGCCAGCGCTCGGCGCCGAAGGTCAGCCCCTTCGCGAGCCGGTTCTTGCTCGCCCAGCGGATGAAGTGGCCGGTCTGGTCCCGGTATCTGAGGTCCTCGCCCGCTTTCCACTGGTCCAGGTCGGGCTGGGTGCAGGTGGCGAGGGTGAGACCTCTGCCCCCCGCCTGCACCAGCACGTGCGCGCCGCCGCGCACCGGCGTACGCACACGGCCAGCCGCCGGGTCGGGCGAGGCGAGGGGAGCGACGGCGATGTCGACGCAGAACAGGGGGCGGATACCCGCGGCCCGGCCGCCTTGGCGAAGCGGACCATGCCCGCGACGGTGTCCCGGTCGGTCAGCGCGAGCGTCGTCATCCCGCGCGGTGATCAGCGGCCTGATCTTCTCCCAGCAACGCAGCCAGGTTCTCGCCACGCGCCGATCCGAGATTCGGCTCTGTGCCCACGCCGACATGGAACTCTCCACAATAGCGGATAAAGCCTGTTTATATAGATATAACAGGCAAGCGTGTTCATATGACTAGAGGTGCTCATCCATGAGTAAAGGCGCTCATCGATTTCGGGCCTCGTCACTCTGGCCGTTCCGCCAGCGTCAGCGTTCGGCTACCACGCG
Organism: Streptomyces sp. NPDC027189; assembly: GCF_055566975.1. NCBI lineage: Bacteria > Bacillati > Actinomycetota > Actinomycetes > Kitasatosporales > Streptomycetaceae > Streptomyces > Streptomyces sp. NPDC027189. The sequence continues at coordinate 100,997 of NZ_JBVHRI010000021.1, read as the reverse complement.
GAACCGGTTCCACCCCGATGATGATCAACCCAGCGAGCACGCCACCCCCCCGCCCTCGCCAATGCCACGGCTGAGCTCCCTGCTGATCGTGCGCAGCGTCGCCGGTCAGGTGTTCTTCCTGCAGGCGACAATCGTGGTGCTGCTCATCGCTGCCGCAGTGGCTGTGCTGACCGCGCAGTTCCAGCGCGACAGCGTCGAGGACGCCAAGCACCGGTCACTGGGCGTCGCGGAGACGTTCGCCCGCTCCCCCGACGTAGTCCCCGCACTGGAGAGCGGCGACCCCAGCGCGGCGCTGCAGCCTCGAGCCGAGGCGGTCCGGAAGGCGTCCGGCGTCGACTACGTCACGATAATCAGCCCGGACGGGATCCGCCTCACCCACCCCGACCCGAAGAACATCGGGAAGCACATCATCGGCTCGGTGAAACCGCTGCTGACTGGCAAGACCGTCACGCGGATCTCCGGCTCGCCTCAGGGCATCGCCCAGAATTCGACCGTGCCGGTCTTCCGGCGCGACGGTTCGATCGCCGGCCTGGTGTCGGTCGGGGTCACGATCGGACGTGTGGAGGACTCGGTGGGCCGCCAGATACCGACTGTGCTCGGCGGCGGGGCTGGGGCGCTCGCTCTTGCTGCGGGCGGGTCGGCGCTGGTCAGCCGTCGACTGGGGCGCCAGACCCATGGCCTGGGTCCGGCCGAGATGACCCGCATGTACGAGCATCACGATGCGGTGCTGCACGCGGTGCGCGAGGGCGTTGTGATCGTCGGGGGTGACGGGCGGCTGCTGCTGGCCAACGACGAAGCGCGCCGACTACTGGATCTGCCGGCGGACGCCGAGCAGCGCCACATCACTGATCTGCGGCTGGACGCGGGCACCGTCGAACTGCTGGTCTCGCAGAGGTCGGCCACCGACGAGGTGCACCTCGCCGGGGACCTGTTGCTGGCATTCAACAAGAGGCCCGTCGACCTCGAGGGGCCGCGGGGAAGCGTGGTGACCCTGCGGGACTCGACCGAACTGCAGGCGCTGGCCGGCCGGGCTGAGGTGGCGCGAGAACGGTTGCATCTGCTGTACGAGGCCGGGGTCCGCATCGGGACCACCCTGGATGTGGTGCGTACCGCCGAGGAACTGGCTGAGGTCGCCGTCCCCCGGTTCGCCGACTTCGTCACGGTTGAACTGCTGGACGCGGTGCGCCGGGGGGAAGAGCCCGGCGCCGAAGACCGGGCGCTGCGGCGCAGCGCGGTCTGCGGCAACCGGAAGGATCAGCCCCTCATCCCGTTGGGTGAGCTGGTGCCGTTCCTCCCGGGCTCGCCGACCGCATTGGCTCTGGAAAGCGGCCGTGCGGTCCTCGTGCCGGATTTGGGAGCCGCGCCCGGTTGGCAGGCCCAGGATCCCGAGCGGGCCCGCGAGGTTGTCGACTACGGAATCCGCTCACTGATCACGGTGCCCCTGCGTGCGCGCGGCGTCACCCTGGGGCTGGCCAACTTCTGGCGCTCGGAAACCACTGGGGCCTTCGAACAAGAGGAGCTTTCCTTCGTCGAGGAACTGGCGGCCCGCGCGGCGGTGTGCGTCGACAATGCCCGCCGCTACACCCGGGAACACACGATGGCGGTGACGTTGCAGCGCAGCCTGCTGCCCCACGTGCTGCCCGAGCAGTCCGCGCTGGAGGTCGCCTACCGCTACCTGCCCGCCCAGGCGGGGGTGGGGGGAGACTGGTTCGACGTGATCCCACTGCCTGGGGCACGAGTGGCGCTAGTCGTCGGCGATGTCGTCGGCCACGGTCTGCACGCCGCCGCCACCATGGGCAGGCTGCGTACCGCGGTCCACAACTTCTCGGCCCTGGACCTGCCGCCAGACGAACTCCTCGGGTGCCTGGACGAACTCGTCGCCCGCATCGATCAGGGCGAGGCCATCGACGGCCTCAGTAACGGGGTCGTCGGCGCGACCTGCCTCTACGCGATCTACGACCCGGCCACCGGCGTGTGCACCCTGGCCCGGGCCGGGCACCCCGGGCCGGCCCAGGTAGATCCCGACGGCACCGTCACCTTCCCCGACGTGCCCGTGTCCCCGCCGCTGGGTCTGGGCGGTGGCCTGCCGGTCGAGGTCGCCGAAGTGACCCTGACCGAGGGGTCCCGGCTGGTCCTCTACACCGACGGTCTGGTCGAAGACCGCCACCGCGACCTCGACACCGGACTGGAGTTGCTGCGCACTGCCCTGGCACACCCGGACCGGACGCCCGAGCAGACTTGCCAGGTGGTACTCGACGCGCTGCTGTCTCCACTCCCGAGCGACGACATCGCCCTGCTGGTGGCCGGTACCCGGATATTGCCCCCGAACCAGGTCGCCGCCTGGAAGGTCCCCGACGACCCCGCGGCCGTCTCCCGAGTCCGTGCCGACGTCAACGACAGTCTGGAGGCATGGGGACTGGAGCGGTTCACCTTTGCCACCCTGTTGGTGATCAGCGAACTGGTCACCAACGCTATCCGCTACGGCATCGCCCCCATCCGGGTTCGCCTGCTGTACGACGACAACAGTCTGATCTGTGAGGTCGCCGACGGCAGCAGTACGTCGCCGCACCTGCGCCGCGCGTCCGCGTCGGACGAGGGTGGACGTGGGCTGTTCCTCGTCGCTCGGTTCGCCGAACGCTGGGGCACCCGCTACACCGCCCGCGGAAAGATCATCTGGGCCGAACAACTCCTGCACGGTCCGGCGGCCGTATCCGAGGGGGCCACGGCCGACACCCTGCTGGACCAGTGGGACGACACCTGGTGACCGCTGCGTCGCAGCGGGGGAGCAGGCACTTAGCCCGCCCGGTTCGTTTGCAGTCGGACGGCATACGGTCCACAGACCCCTTGCCCCGGCCTGCTCTCTTCCTTGCACCGGCACCAGTGAGGCCGACCAGAGCGCGGTCATCGACAAGTCGAAGGAACCGGACCCGGAGCGGGGCGGAGCCCAGATCGCCCTGATGAACCCGGGCGGGGTACGCGCGGACCTGGTGCACGCTTCCTCGACGGGTGGCGAGGCACCCGTCGAGATCACCTACGCTGAGGCCTTCGCCGTCCAGCCATGGCGAGCGCCTCGGGGTCGAGCAGAGTTCGGGCACAAGGGCACCACGGACAACACCCTGATCGGCCCGACCAGCACCCCGTTCGCCATCGGCAAGAACGCCGGGGGATCCTCCGGCGGGAGCCCCGCCGCCGTCGCGGACGGCCTCGCAGCCGTCGCCCAGGCATCCGATGCCGACGGATCGATCCGGATCCCCGCCGCCTGGCGCGGGGTCTACGGATACAAGGCGACCTTCGGCGTCGTACCGAGGGCGGCCCGCCCCAACGCGTTCAAGCACGCTCCCCTCGCCAGCAGCGGTGTGGTGGCCAGAACGGTCGGCGACGCGGCTCTGCTGCTGTAGGTCATGGCGGACGGATGGGACCCCCGTGATCCGTTCAGCGTGCCCTCCGCGCCGGTTGACTGGTCCCGCGCGACGGCGGGTGATCTGACCGGTCTTCGCATCGCGTACAGCTCCGACTTCGGCGGCTACCCCGTCGACCACCGGGTCACGGCGGTGATCGACGACGCAGTACAGGCGTTCGCCGACGGAGGTGCGGACAACGAGCCGATAGATCTTCGTCTGCCCTGCACGCCCCAGGAACACTGCGACATCTGGCTGCGTCAGACGGCGTCGTCCAACCTCGACCTGCTGGGGCTGTGCTGCAGAAGGTTGAAGAGGGTAAGGAAGACCAACAGGTTGGGGAAGCCGACCGCGGGCACCACCATCCAGGGCCTCGCGTCGCCACGCCGATGGATGTGCAAGCTGCCGTGCTTCAGGTCGATTCGCTCGGCCTCGCGCCATCCGAGCCGCCGCAAGGCGGGCGACCGCTGAAGCATGGCGGTGAGTTCGTCTTCGGCGCCCCGGCCACCTGGGGCACCGAGCAGGCCGTGACGGTCACCGACACCCGGCGCTACGGGAAGGCGACCGCCCAAGGCAGGACCGGCTGCACCCGAGACTGACCCGGCGGGCCGCCTGGCTCGATCACGAAGGGCCGCTGCCCATCATCGAGGGGACCGTCATCCGCTTGGCCGTGGAGAAGCTGCCCAGCGGCGGGGTGAACAAGCCTCTCTGGCTGTGGTGGTCGGGTACCGCCGCCACCGAGATGGACCTCGACCGCTGCTGGCAGTCCTTCCTGCGACGCTTCGACATCGAGAGGAGCAAGCCAGACTGCTGTCGTAGTCATGCCTTGGCTTCACTGTCGCTGTTCTCCTTCATCGTTTTGGATTATCGCGGTCTTCTGGTGGTCGAGCCAGGCTTGTCGGGGCTGGTGGCCGCGGGACTGCTGATGGAGCGCGCGGAGCCGGTCGACTTCGGCTGCGTCGGCTTGGATGGTCCAAGAATGATGTGCGTCGTCGCCCTGGTGGCCGGTGACCCGGCCTTGGGTGAGCTACCCGTAGAGGGTGACGCGCGGGATGCCGAGCTCGCCGGCGAGGTCGGTCAGCCGTCACTCGCCGGGGCCAAGTGCGGGGCGGTTGCGGCGGAGGGCTTGTTCGCGGCGGCTGACGCAGCCCAGATCCTGCAGGAGATGACGGATCCCCTCGGCTCCGAAGCGTTCACGGCGCTTGGGTGGGCGGAATCCTTCGCTGTTCAAGATGTCCGCGATGGCGGCCGCATCGTGGCTGCTCTGGCCGAGTTCACGGGCGCGGGCTGCCAGGCGCGGGTAGTAGCTGAGCTGGTCCAGGCGTGCGACGGGCCGGACGAACTCGCCGTTTGCGCGGTGTCCTCCGGGGCCGCAGATGCAGCAGGGTCCAGACGTGGCGAGGCACCCGCTGCCGTACCTTCGCGATCTGTGCACGCCTCGTCTCGTCCGTCGTGGACAGCAGCCGGTGCAGCGTGGAGTCCGACACTGCCGGTCCGAACAGGGGGCCGTGGTGGAGTTGGAGTTGCTCGGCCTCCAGCAGATTCGTGGCGCCGAGCGCGATCGCGACGGTGAGGCCGACGAGCGCGGTGGCCCGGTCCCGCCACGACGAGGTCGTGCCCGATGGCAGCACTCCCGCCAGCGCGTCGGTCAGGCCGACGCGGTCGGCGAGCCTGCGCAACAGCACCGCCCCGGCAGGCCCGACCAGCCCTTTCCCGTCGTCCGTCGCAGACAGACCGCGGTCCCACCCTGTACGCTCGCTCACCAGAAAGGTGCCCTGACTCCTGTGCCGGATCCGATCTAGACACTCGCATCCTTGCAGGTCGGCGGCATTTTTCTATTGTCAGGGCGTCAGATCAACCAATTCCGCTGAAGAGCCGGGGCTAATGCCGTTGGGCCGCGAGGCGGATGGGGGCATTGGCGGCGCCGTAGCCGCGGTAGCCTCCGATGCGCTGGACGAGTTCGAAGAAGACGTGGCCGAGGGTCGCCGTGTAGCAGTGCAGGAACTCCCCGCCCTGCTCGTCGCGGTCGTACAGGATGCCGAGCTCGCGATAAGTCTCCAGCTCCCCGTCGGGAAACTCGTACCGCGTCTGAAGGTCGTCGTAGTAGTTCGCCGGGATCCGCAGGAGTTCGCCGCCCGCCCCCTGTATGCGGCGAACCGCCGTGACGATGTCGTCGACGGCGAAGGCCACGTGCTGAGCCCGGGACTCGCCCTCCTCCGTTGGGCCGGGGGCGAGGTTGAGGACGAGACGTGGTCCGTTCCGCGGTGCGGACAGGGCCCTGCTGCGGAAGAGGCCGTAGGGGTCGGCGAATTCGACGGTGTCCCGCGGTCGCAGGCCAAGGACGGTGCGGTGGAAGAGGACCGCCTCGTCGAAGTGGTGCCGGGGCTGGGTGAGGGCCAGGTGGTCGATGGCCGTGACGCCGGAGGCCGGGCGCGGAGCATCGCCCAGGGGTTCGAAGTCGTCGGTCCAGCTGGGTAGTTGGGATCGGCTGGTGGCGCAGTAGAGCAGTTCGGTGCCGTCTGGCGCGGCGATGGACTCCAGGGGGACGTCGTGGGCAGTGCGGCGCCTGGGCAGGGTGGGGGCGAGCAGGGCCTCACCACGGCGGGCGGCGGCTGCCGGGTCGGGGCTCTCCAGTCCGATGGCGGCCAGCGTGGTGCCGCTGCGGCGGGTGGCGGTTCCTGTGTTGACCAGGACACGGGCGGCGCCTTGTTCCCACAGCTCGACGGGTTTGCCGCGGTGGCGGGCGGTGCGCGTGAAACCGAGCGCGCCGAGCAGCTTGCTGACCGGCTGGGGGTCGCCGGTGGCGAGTTCGGCGAAGGCGACGCCAGTTGGGATGACCGGGGCCGGCAGGGGGAGAACGCCGACGCTCTCCTCCAGGGCGAGCAGGGAGCGCAGCCCGTCCACAGCCGTGCGACCCGCGTCCGCCTGACGGAACACGTCGTTGAAGACCTCCAACGAGAGCGGCCCGTTGTAGCCCGCGTGGATGACGTGACGGAGGAGCCCGGCGACGTCGAAGCCGCCCTGCCCGGGGAAGCAGCGGTAGTGACGGCTCCACTGAAGAACGTCCATGGCCATCAGCGGCGCGTCGGCGAGCTGGAGGAAGAAGATCTTCTCGCCGGGGATGTCCTCGATGCCCTTGGGATCGGAGCCCCGGGAGAGGATGTGGAAGCTGTCCAGGCAGATGCCGAGCGCCGGATGACCGGCCATCTCGACAATGCACCAGGCATGGTCGTACGTACTGACGTGCCGGCCCCACGCCAGCGCCTCGTAGGCGACTCGTATACCGAAGTCCTGGGCCAGGTCGGCCAGTCGCCGCAGCTGCGCTGCAGCGAGTGCGTCGTCGTCCAGGGCCTGCGGTGAGATGTTCGAGCAGACCAGGACTGTGTCGGCGCCGAGCCGCCGCATCAGCTCGAACTTGCGCCGGGCGCGGCGCAGATTGCGGGTGAAGACCTCCTCCGGGACGGCCTCGACGTCGCGCATCGGCTGGTAGAGATCGATGGTGAGACCCAGGTCCGCCGTGCGGGTGCGGATCTCCTCAGGAGACAGGGGACTTGCCACGAGGTCGTTCTCGAAGATCTCGACCCCGTCGAAGCCGGCGCGCGCCACGGCGGTCAGTTTCTCGGTCAGCGTTCCGCTGAGGCAGACCGTGGCGATGGACCTACGCATCCGCGCTCCCGTCCGGGTCGCGGACGCTGATCCAGGTCTTTCCGGCGCGCTGGGCGGCGCCGGCGAACGCCTCCTGTGCCCGTGTCAGGGGGAAGCGTGCCTCGATGACGGATCCGGGCCGGGCCTCGGGGAGTTCAGCCACGGCGGCGGTGAAGTCACCGGGGTGGTCGTAGATCATCGAGCCGCGCAGGACGAGCTGGCGGCGGACCACGGCGTCGGTGGTCAGCGGCAGCGGGGCGGCATTGAGGCCGACCAGGACCACGGTGGCGCCGGGGGCGGCACGGTCCACCGCCGGGCTCAGGGCGGGGGGGTACCCGGAGGTCTCGAAGACGTAGGTGAAGCCCTTGCGGCCGTCGTCGGCGACGGCGCCGAGCCGCACCGCCCGTTCGAGCCGGAGCGGGTGCGGTTCGGTGACGACCGGTTCGATGCCGAGGCGCGCCAGGATGAGGCAGAGCAGCAGGCCCTGCGCCCCGGCGCCGACGACCAGGCAGCGGTCCTTCGCGCTCACGCCGCTGCGGCGCACCGCGGCTCGCGCGACGGTGTACGGCTCCGCGCAGGCGAGGTCCGCGTCCGTCGGGCCGGCCGGAACCGGGTGGGCGAAGTGCGCGGGAACCGCGACGCGTTCGGCCAGGACGCCCGGGGCGTTCAGGCCGACGATGGCACGGTGGGGGCACGCCGAGGTCAGGCCGGTGAGGCAGTCGACACACTTCAGGCAGGCATAGTTGGGCTCGATGACCACCCGTTGGCCCACCGTGCGGTCCGGGACGACGCTGCCGACGGCGATGACGCGGCCGAATCCCTCGTGGCCCACGATCCACGGGGTGGCGGGCGGTTGGCGCCTGCCATGGAAGACGGCCAGGTCCGTACCGCAGAGGCCGACACCGGCCACCTCCACGATCACGTCGCCGGGGCCGCAGACGGGCTCCTGCCAGTCGTCGACCGTCTCGATCCGGTCCGTCGCCGTGAAGACTGCTGCTTTCACTGAAGCTCCAAGCTGACCGTCAAGCGGTTCATTAGGTCCAGTAGACTCAGACCTTAGGTGTGTGAGACCACAGGGGTAAGGGCGCATCAGGCCGTAGGCGGTCCGGGAGCCGGTCATTCTGCCCCGGTCCCGGACCGCTGGGCGGTCAGACCGCGGCCGTCCTCTCGGGTGCGACGGCCGGCGCCTTGGCCTCGTCCACGCGGCGCAGGCGGAGCGCGACGAGGAAGGAGACGGCGCAGCCCAGCGCCATGTAGGCGGCGACCAGGGTCCAGCCGCCGCCCGCCCAGATGACCAGGGAGGCGGCGATGAGCGGGGTGAAGCCGCCGCCGATCGCGCTGGCGAGCTGGTAGCCGACGCCGGCGCCGCTGTAGCGGTACTCGGGGCCGAACATGTCGGTGAACAGGGACTGCTGGACGGAGACCGCCATGTCGTGCGCGCCGTTCACGAGCAGGACCGCGCAGGGGATGATCAGCACGATCGAGCCGGACTCCATCGCCCAGAAGTACGGCAGCACGCTCACCGCGCCGATCAGCGCGCCCCAGCAGTACACCCGGCGGCGGCCGAAACGGTCGGCGAGGTAGGCGAAGGCCGGGATGGTGAGGACGGCCAGACCGCCGACGGCCAGGTTGACGTTGAGCAGGCTGTCCCGGTTCAGGCCGAGTTCGCCGGTGCCGTAGGCGAGGCCGAAGGTGGTCACGCCGTAGAAGGTGAACAGCTCAACGAGGCGCAGGCCGATGATGGCGAAGAAGCCGGTCGGATTGGAGCGGACCGCGCTGAGCAGCGGGACGCGCGGTCGCGCGGTCTTTGCCATCGTGGCGACCCGCTCGGTGAAGACCGGGGACTCCTCGACCCTCGCCCGGACGATCAGGCCGACGATCACCAGGGCGGCACTGACCAGGAAGGGCACCCGCCAGCCCCATGAGCGGAAGGCTGCGTCCGAGACAGTGCCCGACATGACCTTGGTGATCAGCGTGGCGAGCAGCAGGCCGACGGATGCGCCGACCTGGACTCCGCTGCTGTAGAGCGAGCGCCATTTGCGGGGCGCGTTCTCCACCGCCATGAGCGCGGCGCCGCCCCACTCGCCGCCGACCGCGAAGCCCTGCGTGGCGCGCAGCAGCACGAGCAGCGCGGGCGCCCAGACCCCGGCCTGCGCGTAGGTGGGCAGGACGCCGATCAGGGTGCTGGCCGTACCCATGATCAGCATGGTGAGGACCAGCATCCGCTTGCGGCCGAGCCGGTCCCCGAAGTGGCCGAAGACGATGCCGCCCAGCGGACGGAAGAGGAAGCCGACGCCGAAGGTGGCCCAGGCAGCCAGGGTGCCCACGGCCGGGGAGGAGCCGGGGAAGAACAGGTCGGGGAAGAGGAGGCCCGCGACGATGCCGTAGAGGAAGAAGTCGTACCAGTCGACCACGGCTCCCATGAAGCTCGCGATCGCCGCCCTCTTCGCCAGGCCGGCGCCGCCGGCCCGGGTCGCCTGCTGGGTACTGCTCATCTCACACACTCCGTTGTATGGGCTGGACCGGTGGCCGCCGGCCACGTGAGAGTCACGCGGGGCGGGACCGCCGGGATGGCTGCGGTGGGGACAGACGCGACGCGACGGCGAGGAGCCCTGGGGTGCGAGCACACGGTCTCGTGCGTACCGGGCCATCGCCACGGAGGTGCGGGCGGCGACCCTCGATCACTTGGTCCACAGTGCGGATCAAAAGGACCGATGAGCGGCACCATAGGGGGGCGGATTAGCCGCATCAAGGGTTACGCCAAGATTGCTTCAACATTGCAGTTCACTTGGTCCGCCTAGCGGACTATGGTCGAGGTGCCACAGACGGATAAGCGCGGCCGACAGGGCATGGCCGTCACGACGAGGAGGTAGCAGGTGAGCGACGGAGAGCCGCAAACGGACGTCGAGCGGGAGCAGCACGGCACCGGCGTGCGCAGCGTGCGACGGGCGTTCGACATCCTCAACCTCCTCAGCGAGGAGCGTCCCGTCATCACCCTGCGCGAAATCACCGAGGGCACCGGGCTGGCGAAGACCACCGTGCTGCGCCTGATGCAGACGCTGGAGGAGACCGGCCTGCTGCGGTCCCACCCCTCCGGATACGCCGCTGGTCCCAGCCTGTGGCGCTGGGCCTACCTCGCCCGCAGCCAATGGGAGGTGCCGCAGGAGACCCGCAAGGTCATGCGCGACCTCGCCGACCGGCTCGGGGAGACCGTCAACCTCTTCGTCGCCCGGGACCTCCACCGGATCTGCGTCGCCCACGAAGAAAGCCCCCGCCCACTGCGCCACGTCGTCGATGTCGGCGACGAGCAGCCACTGTGGGCCGGCGCCTCCTCCAAGATCCTTCTGCGCGACGCCTCCGACGCGCTCCTTCGCCGAGTCGCTCTCGCCTCGCCCCACGGCGAGGCCCACGTCGAACGCCTGCGGGCCTGGGCGGCGGAGGCGGCAGAGCGCGGCTACGCCGTCAGCAGCAGCGAGTTCGACGAGGGCCTGACCGCCGTGGCGGTACCCATCATCGGCCGCACCGGCAAGGCCGTCGCCTCCCTCTCCCTGAGCGGGCCCAGCCACCGTTTCCCGTACGAGGCCGTCGAGCACTTCGCCACCGACCTCGCCGAAGCTGCCGCCCTCATCTCGGCCCAGGGCTTCGACCACCCCCTCAGCCAGGCCCACTGACCCGGGGCACCGGCCATCCCCGGCCCCGATCGAGTGGGCGAGGCCAGCGTTGCTTCCAGCACCACCTGGCGCCGGCAGTGCGCGGGCGGACCCGCCCGGGCCCTGCTCCGGCCACAGCCCGCCCAGGTCCTCGCCGCCGGCCTTGACGACGTCGGCGACCCGGGCGAGCGGCTCCACCACGGACCGGCAGGCGGCGCAGTCGGGCTCCACGACAGGGCGGACAGTGAGATCCACCGCCGCCGGGCGGCCCGGACGGCCGTGCAGCTGCCGGCAGGCTCGCAGTACCTACTCTGCGCCGGGCTCCATGTGGGTCACGTCGCGGCGGGGCCGGGCAGGACCGGAACGGCGCGCACGCTGAGCGATCAATCTCCTGTCCACCCGCCGACCGGACCTCAGATGCCGTCGGCGGCGAAGGCGATGAACTGGGTCACCTGCCGTGAAGCGAAGTTGTCGTCCGAGACGAGTACGACCGTGCGACGGCCGTCGGGCAGGCGCGGGCCGAGGGTGATGCCTTCGACGTTGTCCACCCTGGGCAGCCCGGGAACGTCGGACAGGTCCGACACAAGTGTCTTGTGGACCGGCCGGACGGGGCCGTCGACCAGGGAGTCGCGGCCGAGGACGTTGGTGGCGCCGCGGAGGTCCACCAGGTAGAGGCGGGCCTTCCAGGTGTTGGTGCTGAAGACGGAGGCGCGTTCGAGGACCAGGAAGCGGTCGTCGCCGAGGGCGACCAGGTCGCTGACGCCGTTAGTGTCCGTGCTGCCTGCGGGAGGCGTGGCGAACAGCGGTTCCAGGGGGTACGCGTACTGCGCCCCGGGCAGACCAGTGCGTGCGTCGTGGACGGTGATCCGGGTGAGGGCGCCGTGGTCGGGGGTGGGGTCGTCGCCGTCCTGGTAGAGGGGGTCCTCCATGGCGGTGACGAGTTGGCGGCCGTCGGGGGTGAAGGTGACGCCTTCCAGGGTCTGGTTCCGGCGGGGGCCGATGGCCTGGGAGTTCATGTGCAGCTGTGGGGGCAACGGGAGCTGTCCGCTGTACTCGCCGGTGGTAGTGGCACGCCGGATCCAGGGGTCGCCGAGGACCGCGGGGCCGTCGGACGGCACGATGCGCTCGCCCTCGCTCGTCCAGACCAGACTGCCGTCGGACGGGTCGACGGCGATCCCCTCCGGATCCGGGGCCACCGTGGCGGGCTGCCCGGCGGGGGTGGAAGTGGGCGGATAGGTGGTGCCGTCCGGCCGCAACCATGAGTGGGTGCCTATGAGTTCGACGCCAGTGAGGTGGCCGCCGCCGAAGGTGACACGGGCGCTGTAGAAGCGGGCGGGGCCGGTCTGCGACCGGTCGTCGCTGATCAGGTAGTACAAGCCCGTCCGGGTGTCGTAGCTGATGGCGGAGAGCCCGCCGACGGTGGTGCCCTGGAACGCCATGGCGTTCGGCAGTTCTCGCTCGCCGATGAAGTCCAGTTGTACGGCGCTGTCGTGCCCGGCAGCCGGTGAGGCGCCGGAGACGGCCGTCACGGACGCTAGAGCGAGGGCGGAAGCGATGATCCGGGCGCGGGTGGCACGGATGCTCATGGAGGCTCCTTGGCAGGGCGTGCGGGACAGGGCATGCGGGAGGGAACAAGGGAGGGACGGCGAAGAAAACAGGGGGCGAGGTTCAGTTGGTCGCCGGATCCGCGGCCACGCCGGAGACCGGGGAAGCCGGGCGGGCCGGGCGACGGCGGCGCCAGGCGAAGAACGCCAGGGCGAGCAGGGTGAGGGCGTACGGGATGGCGGAGACCAGCTGCGAGGGAATGCTCAGGTTGCCGAGCTGGACGGCCAGGGCCTCGGCCGCGCCGAAGCCGAGCGCGGCCAGGAAGACGCCCCAGGGGCGCAGCGCGCCGAGGAAGACGGCGGCCAGGGCGATGTAGCCGCGGCCGGCCGTCATGCCGGTGACGAAGAAGGAGACGGCGCCCATGCTGAGGAAGACCCCGGCGGCGCCGGCCAGCGCTCCGCTGAGTGCCAGGGTGGCGAACTGGACGCGGCGGACGGGGATGCCGACCGAGCGGGCCGCGTCGGGGAACTCGCCGACGGCGCGCAGGTGGAAGCCGAACCGGGTGCGGTGCAGCAGCCAGGCGACCGCCGGGGCGGCGGCGAGGGCGATCCAGGTCATCAGGTTCTGCCCGCTCACCACTGTGCCGAGGCCCGGGATGTCCTCGATCAGTGGAAGGCGGACCTCGGGGAGGGCTCCGCTGTGCAGCCGGCTGGTGCCGCCCTTGTCGCCGAGCAGGGCGTACACGGCGTACGCGGTCGCGCCGGACGCCAGCAGGTTGAGGCCGATGCCCGCGATGATCGCGTCGGCGCCCAGGTACAGGTGGAGTACGCCCAGCAGCAGGGTGAGCAGCGCGCCGGCGGCGATCCCGCAGACGGCCCCGGCCGCTACCGAGCCGCTGTATCCGGCGACCAGGGCCCCGGTGCACGCGGCGGCCAGCATCGAGCCCTCCAGGGCGATGTTCGGCACGCCGGCCCGTTCGGCGAGCAGTCCGCCGAGGGAGGCGAGGACATAGGGGGTCGACACCCGCAGGATCGCGGCGAGGAAGCCGGCGCTGAGCACGACGTCGAGGACGGGGCCCATCAGAGGGCCTCCCTTCGGGCAAGCCTTCTGGCGAGCTGGCGCTTGACGAGTTCGGGCAGCGTCCGGGCCGTCACCAGCAGCACGATGACCGCCTGGATGATGGTCACGGCCTCGGAACCGACGTCCGTCTGCTGTTCCATCACGTCACCGCCGACGCGCAGGTACGAGTAGAGGAGCGCGGCGGCGACCACGGCGACCGGGTTGTTGCGGGCCAGCAGGGCGACCACGATGCCCTCGAAGGCGATGCCGCCGGCCATGTCGGGCTGGAGCCCGCCGTACACGCCGAGGGCGAGGTGAGCGCCGGCCAGTCCGGCCAGCGCGCCGCCGATGACGAAGCTCCACTCGATGGTGCGGGGCACGTCGATGCCGCCATACCGGGCGAATTCGGGGTTGGAGCCGGTCATGCGGATGCGGTAGCCCAGGGGCGTCCTTGCGAGCAGGAACCACACGGCGGCGGTCACCGCGAGCATGCCGAACAGTCCGATGTTGGCCTGGTCCAGGGGGACGCCGAAGAAGTCCGAGAGCAGCGGGAGCGCCGAGTCGGGCCGGATGGGAGCCGACTGCACGGCGGCGCTGGCGGGAGCCTTGAGGTGGTCGGTGAGCAGCCAGTCGAAGACCCGTACGACGATGGCGTTGACCATGAGCGTGGCGACGATCTCGCTGGCCCCGAGGCGGGCCTTCATCACCCCGGGCACCGCGCCCAGCGCGCCGCCCGCCAGAGCGGCTGCGCACAGCGGTACGACCATGGCGGCGACCGGCGGCAGGGGGACGTTGATCGCCACCAGCGCGCCCGCCAGGGCACCCGCGTACACCTGGCCTTCCGCGCCGAGGCTGATCTGCCGGGCCCGGAAGGGGATGGCGACGGACAGGCCGAGAAGGGAGAGCGTCGTGGCGTCGGCGAGCCAGCGGCCGATGCGCGGGGTGCGGTCGAGGGGGCCGGTGAGGAGCGCGTTCAGGGCGCCGGGGGCGTCTTTGCCGGTCGCCAGGATCACCAGGAAGGCGATGAGGACGGCGACGGCGACGGTGAGCACGGTCATCGTCAGCTCGACAGCGGTGGACTGGCGCCTGGCGGCGAGGAACTCGCGGCGGCCTTCCAGCTCGACGGTGGTCGTCATCGTGCACCTGCCGTGATCCGCTGTTGTGAGTGCTGTTCGACGCCGAGCATGTACAGCCCGGTCTCTTCCTCCGTGAGTCCGGCCGGATCGTCGAAGCGACCGACCAGCCGGCCGTCCTTGATCACCAGAAGCCGGTCGGAGAGCGCGAGCAGTTCGCCGAGGTCCGCGGAGACCAGAAGGATTGCCGCGCCCGCGTCGCGGGCTTCGACGAGCCGCTCGTACATGAAGTGCATGGCGCCGATGTCGACGCCCCGGGTGAGCTGGGCGGCCAGCAACAGGCGCGGCTGGGAGGACAGTTCGCGGGCGACGACGACCTTCTGCAGGTTGCCGCCGGACAGCGCTCCGGCCGGTACGGCGGGGTGCGGGGCCCGGATCGCGTAACGGCGGATCAGGTCCTCGGCCAGCTCCCGTATGCGGCGGATGTGCAGCGCGCCGCGCCGGGCGAGCGGGGGCCTGGAGAAGCGGTCGACGATCAGGTTGTCGGCGATGGACTGGTCCAGGGCCGCCCCGTTGGACAGCCGGTCCTCCGGGACGTGGGCGATACCGGCCGCGCGGTGCGCCGCCGCATCCAGGTGGGTGACATCGGTGCCGTCGACGGTGACGGAGCCGGCGGCCGGGCGGCGCAGCCCGGCGAGGAGCTCCACCAGTTCGGTCTGGCCGTTTCCTTCGATGCCCGCCAGGCCGACGATCTCCCCGGCGGCGATCTCGAGGGAGACACCGTGCAGGGGCTGTCCCGCGTCCGCCCCGGAGGCCAGGTTCCGCACCTTGAGCACGGTCGCACCGGGGTGCGCGGGGGGCCTCGGGATGTCCAGGGACATCTCCCGCCCGACCATCATGGACGCCAGCTGCGCGGGGGACGCGTCCTCGGTGCGTACGGTGCCGACCACGGACCCGGCACGCATCACGGTGACGCGGTCGCTGATCTCCCGCACCTCTTTGAGCTTGTGGGAGATGAAGAGCACGGTCATGCCCTGGTCGCGGAGCCCGCGTACGGCTTCGAAGAGGTCGGTGGTCTCCTGTGGGGTGAGGACGGCGGTGGGCTCGTCCAGGATGAGGATGCGGGCGCCGCGGTGCAGTGCCTTGAGGATCTCTGCTCGCTGCCGCATCCCCACGGAGACGTCGCTGACCCTGGCCTGCGGGTCGACGGCCAGGCCCGCCTCCTTCGCCAGCGCGGCGGTGCGCTCGACGGCGGCGGACCGGTCGACCCGGGCGGCCGGGCCGGGTTCCACGCCGAGGACGACGTTCTCGGCGATGGTGAAGGACGGCACCAGCATGAGGTTCTGGTGGACCATGCCCACCCCGAGGGCGATGGCGTCCTGGGGTCCGGAGAGCCTGAACGCCTCGCCGTGGACGCGGATCTGTCCGGCGGACGGCTGCTCCAGGCCGTACAGCAGCTTCATCAGCGTCGACTTGCCGGCGCCGTTCTGTCCGACGATCGCCCGGATCTCGCCGCCGGGTACCTCGAGGTCGACGTCGCTGACGGCGCGGGTGCCGTTGGGGTACGTCTTCCCCAGGCCGGTGACCTGCAGGGCGAGGGCGGGGCGGGGCGGGGGATGCTGGTCCACGGGGGCTCCTTCCGTACCAGGGCCGCAGGTCAGAAGGCGGACGGGACCTGGACCGCGCCGGACGCGATCTTCGCCGCCTGTGACTTGAGTTCGGCGCGTACGGCAGCAGGCACGAGCTTGTCGAAGTTGGCGTTGTCGACGTAGCCCACGCCGTCCTCGGCGAGGCCGACCGCGGAGGACTTGCCGTAGGCCAGGGTGCCGGCCTTGTTCTCCTTGGCCGCCAGATAGAGGGCGTTGCCGGCGTTCTTGAGGATGGAGGTGACCACGGTCTGCTGCTGGGCGGGGTCGCCCAGGGTCTTGTACTGGTCGGAGTCGACGCCGAAGGCGTAGCGCTTGGCGGTGACGGCCGACTCGAACACGCCGAGGCCGGAGGAGCCCGCCACCGGCCACACCAGGGCCGCCCCCTGCGAGTACATGGACGAGGCGATCTCCTTGCCCTTCGCGGGGTCGCCGAACGGGTTGTCGCCGCCCACGTACTGCACCAGGACACCGGACGACGGATTTCCGCCGGCCGCCTTGAATCCGGCCTTGAATCCGACGACGAAGTCCTCGATCACCGGGATCTTCACCCCGCCCATCAGGCCCACCTTCTTGCTGCCGGAGGCGCCGGGGAGGGAATTGGCGGCGACCAGTTTGTCGGCGAGGAATCCTGCCAGATAGGCGGCCTCGTTCTGCTTGAAGGTGACGGAGTACACATTGGCGCACTTGTTGGAACAGCCGCTCTTGCCCGTGTAGTCGACGGTGGAGTCGAAAAGCCAGAACTTCTTCTTCGGGTATTCGGGCGCCAGCTTGGAGATGAAGGCAGCGGTGTCCACGGTGCCCGCCGCGAGCACGTCGTAGTCGTCGCCCGAGGCCGCGTCCTCGAAGCCGGACTGCCACTTCGTGCGGTCGCCGCCCAGCTCGACGACCTTGAGGCTGTAGCCGAGGTCCTTCTCCGTCTTCTTCAGGCCCGCGTAGGCGGAGTCGAAGAACGAACGATCGCCGAGGTTTCCGTTGACCACGAACTTGATTCTCAGTTTTCCGGCCGAAGAGCCGGAAGAGCTTGAGGATCCGGAAGAGCCCGTCGCTGATCCACATCCGGCGAGCAGTGCGGAGAGTGCTGTTATGGCCCCGAGGGCCTTGATCTTGTTCATCGTTCTTTTCTCCTTCGCGTTGGCCGAAAGCTATGCAATGCAAAACGTTTTGGCCATACGTCTTCGTACGCCTCTGTGTTAGGAGCTTGTTTCCAGTGTGGTGGCTGCGATGGTGACGGCTCGCTCGAAATCGGCCTCGCGCTCGGCCGGCGTGAGCGCCTGGGCCAGGCGTATGTGGTCGCTGACCGTCAGCACGGCCAGGGCCCGGCCGCCCTCGGCGGCGGCGGTGGCGTACAGGCCGGCGGCCTCCATCTCGACGGCCAGCGTGCCGTGGGCCTCCAGCTGCTCGAACAGGCCGGGGCGGGCGAGGTAGAAGTGGTCGCTGGTGAAGACCGGCCCGATGTGCACGCCCGGCCCGTCGCGCGCACCCGTTCCGGCAGCCCCGGCCGCTGCCTCCGCGGCAGCTTTGGCCAGGTCGAACGATGCGGCGTGACTCAGATGCACGCCGTCGACGCGATGGTCGCTCATCGCCGAGTCGGTGTGGGCGGCGGTGGCCACCACGACGTCGCGCAGACCCACCGCCTGTGGTATTCCGCCGGCGGTGCCGACGCGGACGATGCTGCGTACTCCGTAGAAGCGGAAGAGCTCGGTGGCGTAGATGGTCACGGACGGCATGCCCATGCCGGAGGCCAGGACGGACAGCGGTCTGCCCCGGTAGGTGCCTGTCCAGCCCTCGATGCCGCGTACTTCGGTGACCAGGCGGGCGTCTTGCAGGAAGGTTTCAGCGATCCGTCGGGCCCGGCGTGGGTCGCCGGGCATCAGCACATCCGGGGCGAAGTCGCCGGGTGCGGCGGAAATGTGCGGAGTGACCATCAGGCTTCCTCCCCCGCCGGGTCGGTTGCCGCAGCAGTGTCGGCCGCCGCCAGCCAGCAAACCAGTCGGTCCCAGAGCTCCGGGTATCCCTTCCACGCGAGGAAGTCCGGCGGCGCCCAGTGCGGCGCGAGGTCGGAGGTGAAGGCCGCCGACCGCCCGGCGCCGTACCCACCGACCACCAGCAGCGGGTGACCGCCGCACTCGGCGAGCAGCTCGGCCCCGTCCCGTACCCGCACCTCGTTGAGACCGAGCAGAGACGGCCAGGTCGCGCCCAGCCCGTCGACCACCCGGTGCCGGGCGACGACCCGGGGCGAGGCACCGGCGGGCAGCTCCACCCGGTCGTCGCGGTCGTGCAGAGCGACCGGCAGTGCGGCGGCCAGCGGGGTGCGCCCCCAGCGGGCCTTGGCGTCGATGCCGGTGAAGGTGAGGTAGCCGCCCACCATCAGCAGGCCGCCGCCGCCCTCGACGTACGCCCGCAGCAGTTCGGGGCGATCCGGCGCGGGAACGGAGCGGGCGAAGGTCTCCGGCGGGAGCTGGAAGCTGTTGGCCCCCACGTCGCTGATCACCACCACGTCGTACGCGGCGAATCCCTCGACCGAGGAGGGCAGCCGGTGGGGTATCTCGTGCGCCGGTACGTACGTCACCTCGTGGCCGCGATCGCGCAGCGCGCCCAGGAAGGCGCCCGCCCCCTCGACGTACTCGGAGGTGTGGAAGGAGTCGAACCCCTTGTGGTGGATGGAGTGGGTGAACCAGGACTCACCCACGACGAGGACATGCGTCATCGCTGCGCCGTGCCTTTCAGTTCGGGTTATGGGGTTACGGGATTTCTGGGTTACGGGCGGTGTCAGCGCAGGGCGGCCGTGCTGGCGCGGGCTTTCAGCCGGACCGGGAGGATGTGACGGGAGGCGGGGGGTACCTCGCCCCGGTGGACGTACTGCAGCAACTGGGCGGCGGCCGTGCGGCCGATGTCATACGCGGGCTGATGGACGGTGGTGAGCGGGGGGTGGACGCGGGCGGCGAGCATGATGTCGTCGAAGCCCGCCACCGACACGTCGTGCGGGACGCTCAGCCCCGCGTCCTCCAGGGCGGCGACCGCGCCGAGCGCCATGAGGTCGTTGGCCGCGAACACCGCGGTGAAGCGGCGCGGGCCGCCCCTGTTGAGGGCCGCGGCCACCATGTCGTAACCGGACCGCTCGACGAAGGCGCCCTCGACCTCAGTGACGCCCTCGTCGCCGAACGCCTCCCGGAATCCCGCGATCCGCTCGACACTGCTGACCAGGTCCCCCGGGCCGCTCACCGCCAGCGCCCTGCGGTGGCCCAGCTCCCGCAGGTGCTGCCCGACCAGCCGGCCGCCCGCGCGGTGGTCGGCGGTGACGAGGATCGTCTGCTCCAGCAGCCCAGGGACCACCTCGTCGGCCAGGGCTATGGGGAAGCGGCCGAGCAGCGATGCCAGCCGGTCGCGGGAGGGTGGTGAACCCGACGCGTAGACCATCCCGTCGATGAACCGGCCCCGCAGCAGCTCCAGGTAGCGGTCCTCGCGCTCGGGGTCGAACTCGGTGTTGCACAGGATGACCCCGTAACCCAGGTCGTGGGCGGCGTCCTCGACGCCCTTGGCCAGCTCCGCGAAGAACTGGTTGGTGATGTCGGGAACGAGTAGGCCGATGACGTTCGTGGAACCCGCCTGCAGGTTGCGGGCGGTCGAGGCCGGCACGAAGCCGAGCCTGGCGACCACCGCGCGCACCCGGTCCGCGGTCTCCTGGGCGACCGGCCGGTTGCCGCTCAGCACGTGCGAGACCGTGGTCGGGCTCACCCGGGCAGCGGCCGCGACGTCCTTGATCGACGCGGGCCGCCGCACCCGGCGTCTGCCCTCGTCGGCGTCTGTGTCAGGGGTCATAGCGCTGAACCGCCCTGCCGTGCGAGGTGTCCAGCAGCGCGGGCACCCGCGCCTCGATCTCGGCCAGCAGCCCAGGCACGTCCACGGTCAGCAGGCGCCCGTCGCGCACCACGACCCGCCCGTCCACGACCACCGTGCGCACATCACTCGCCCGGGTGCTGTAGACCAGAGCCGCCACCGGGTCGTGCAGAGGCCGGCAGTGGAGGCCGGACAGATCGACCAGCACGATGTCCGCCCGGCGGCCGGGTTCCAGGGCACCGATCCGGTCGCCCAGCCCCAGCGCCAGTGCCCCGCTGCGCGTGGCCAGCCGAATGGTGTCGGAGACAGTCATCCATGTGGCGTCCCGCTCCGCCTGCTTCTGGGTCAGTGCCACCAGCCGCATGGCCTCCCACACGTCAAGTGTGTTGTGTCCGGCGGCTCCGTCCGTCCCCGCCGCGACGGTCACCCCGGCTCCGAGCAGGCCCCGGACCGGGGTGAGCGGGTGCAGGGCGTGCTTCAGGTACACCTTCGGGCAGCACGCCACCGCCGTCCGGTCTCGGTACCGCGACAGCACCTCGAGATCCGGTTCCGTGATCCCGCATCCATGGGCGATCAACGCCCCGGCGTCCAGAACGCCGGTCCGCTCCAGCACCCCGATGGGCGTGATGCCGCGCCGCGCGAGACTCGATTCCGTCTGCTCCAGGTGCTCGGCGGCGTGGATGTGGATCCGTACGCCCATGGCACGGGCCCGCTCCGCGATCCGGGCCAGGTCCTCGTCGTCCACGGTGTACGGCGCGTGCGGCCCGAGCGACGCGGTGACCCGCCCGCCGCCCGCGCCGTGCAGCGCCCCGGCGGTCTCGATGCTCTCCTCCAGCGCCCTGCCGCCACGGCTGCTGAAGTACGTGGGCGCGATGTCGGCGCGGATCCCGGTCCGTACCACGGTCTCGGCGATCCGCTCGGCGTGGAAGTAGTGGTCGGCGAACGCGGTCACCCCGCTGAGCAGCATCTCCGCACAGGCGAGTTCGGCACCGAGGCCGATGTCGGCAGGCGTCAGGTTGACCTCCATCGGCCACACCCGCTCGTTGAACCACGCCTCGACACTGACGTCCTCGGCGGCACCCCGCATCAACACCATCGGGCTGTGCGTATGGGAGTTCACCAACCCTGGCATGGCCAACAGCCCGGTCCCGTCGACCGTCTCAGCTCCGGAGAAGCTCGCGACCCCGGCGGCCTCCGGCCGGGTACCCGCGGGACCCAGCCACACGATCACCCCGTCCTCGACCACGATGTCCTGGTCCGCTTCCACCCGGCACGGGCCCTGCTCGGGCACCACAAGCACCGAGCAGGACGTCACGATCAGTCGCCGCATCCTGGAATCCTTCCGTTCAAACCGGACGCTAAGGATCCAAAACGTTTTGCACAACCCTCGTCCGAGTTGTGTTTCAAGCCCTGTCGACAGCCAGCGGCACGGCCCCTGCATCGCTGTTCGGTCGTGGCGAGCAGCGCGGGGACGGGCACGCCTTGCAGGCCGTCGCGTCGAGGCCGGGGCAGCTTCTGTCCGTCCAACGCGCTTCACACGGGCGCCCCGGACCTCGGGGTGTCCACCAGCGCGATCCGCGCGGCGACGCGCACCAGCGCGGAGACCGCAGTCGGCGACCAGCGTTCGGCCACATCCCCTGGGAGTTGGGGGAACGTACGGTGTGAAGCCATCACCCGAACACCCGGACTCGTCGACCACTCCTCGCCGCGGGACGCCACTCGCAGGCCCGTGATCGCAGTTGCCACCTCGGGCATCGTCGCGGCAGACGTGGCGAACGAACCGGTGGGGATCAATTCGACGACTCCCCTTGCTGGCATCCCTGGAGAGGCGTAACTTCTGCGCAGCGGATCTACGGGTCCGCCACACGGACCATTGCCCGTGGTTGTCGGAACGCCTGTCACCAAGTGGGCTCATCGGACCGCTGGACGCTCACGGAGCGCCAAAACGATCCCTCACGCACTCACGGCCTGTGCTCGGGGCATTACGTGTTCCCCAGACCGGGCAGCGTGCTGCCCGAGTACTCCCATCATCAACCCCACAGACGGCCTTCGGCCGTCCCCTCCTCATCAACACCTGGACGTTGAAATGAGCCGGACATCACCTCATGCAAAGCGCGCGGCTGCCGCCGGCTTGATGGGGGCGGTCGTCGACTGGTACGACTTCTTCCTTTACGGCATCGTGGCCGGGCTCCTGTTCAACGATCTCTTCTTCCCCGAAGTGAGTCCCACCGTCGGAACCCTCGCCGCATGGGCCACCTTCGGTGTCGGATTCCTCTTCAGACCCCTGGGCGGCATTGTCTTCGGCCACTTCGGCGACCGGGTGGGCCGCAAGAAGATGCTCGTCCTCACCATGGTGATCATGGGGCTCGCCTCCACCCTGATCGGTGTCCTGCCCACCTACGGTGAAGTGGGCATCTGGGCCCCGGTCCTGCTCGTCGCTCTACGTGCCGTCCAGGGCTTCGCCGTCGGCGGTGAGTGGGGCGGCGCAGCTCTGATGGCGGTCGAGAGCGCTCCTCGAAAGTGGCGCAGCCTCTACGGCAGCGGCGTCCAGGTCGGTGCCTCGGTGGGGCTTCTGCTGGCTACCGCGGCCATCAAAATCGTTTCCGGACGCCTGCCCGAAGCGGACTTTCAGCAATGGGGCTGGCGCGTCCCGTTCGTCTTCAGCGCGGCCCTCGTCATCGTCGGGCTGATCGTGCGTATCTCGGTCGAGGAATCCACCGTCTTCACCGAGCAGATCGCCGCCCGATCCAAAGACCAACCTCTGCGGCTGCCACTGCTCGCGGCCATCAAGGCCAACCCCGGCGGATTCCTCGCCATCATCGGCCTGCGGTTCGTCGAACTCTTCACCTTCTACGGTGTGACCACGTTCGGCGTGAGCTATGGCACCGCGGAATTCGGTCTGAACCGCGACAGCATGCTCACCATCAACCTCGTGGTGGGCGCAGCGGCCATCGTCACCATTCCCGTCTTCGCCTACCTCGCCGACCGCTACGGCCGCGGCACCATATACGCGTGGGGCGCCGGGCTGGGTGTTCTGGGCTCCCTCCCCTTCTTCGTGGCACTGCAGTCCGGCTCCATGGTCTTGATCCTGGTGGCCTCGATTCTGCTGGTCAACGGTGCGCACGACATGGCCGTCTCGGTCCAGCAGTCCTTGTTCACCGACATGTTCGGCGCCGAATACCGCTACAGCGGTGCAGGCGTCGGCTATCAACTCGCCAGCGCCATCGGCGGGGGCTTCACTCCGCTCATCGCTGGCGTCCTCGTGCTGTGGGCCGACGGCGGCTGGTACCTGGTCGCTATGTACATGCTGATCGGCTGCGGGATCTCCTTCACAGTCGCCATCGGACTGAACGCCAACCGCACCGTGGACGACGCGCCCGAGCCCACGAAACCGCCCGCACGCGCGACCTTCTGACCGGCTGTGCACCTGGTCGCCCTTACGTCCTTGGGAGCGATTGAGCTGGGGGTGCTCATCGAGAGCCGGAGCCGGCCTGAGATCCTTCACTCGTGAGCACACCACCGGACGGGTTGCCCGTCTACCGAGTCCTGACCGGCCCGGACGACGCCACGTTCTGCCACCGGGTGAGCGAGGCGATCGGCCTCGGTTACCGGGACTCTTGCAGAAAGCCCCGGCGTTCACGCCGGGGATGAATGCATCTCGTTCCACCAGCGGTCCACGGTGGTGGCGAGGGTACGCACTTCCGGGATGTCGGCGTCCGCGCACCAGGTGAGGAATTTGTAGCGGGCCTGGCCGATGCGGTGGCGGTCCGCGCCGGTGCGGGCCAGAGCGAGGAGGGTGCGCAGGCTTTCCTTGGCGATCCAGGCGGTCAGCAGCGTCTGTCCGATCTTCCCCTCGTCCAGCAGCGGGTTCCACATCTTCGCGAACTGCTCGTCGGTGAGGTCCTCGCGGTTGCGCAGGAGTCGTCGGCGAGCCTTCCCTTTGGGTCGGTGGCGCGTCCGCGTCGTCCGCGGATTTCGGCGGTGGTGCGGCGCCGGACCTGGGACAGCATCTTGTTCGCGAGCTGCACGATGTGGAAGTGGTCGACCGCGACGACGGCGTTCGGCAGGCCGGTGCGGATCGCGGCCCGGTAGGTGGTCGACATGTCGATGGCCACGTGCCGGATGCTGTTGCGCCAGGTCAGGGGTGTGGTGGACAGCCAGGCCAGCACGTCGGCGACGGTGCGGCCCTCGACCTGGCCGAGCAGGCCACCGAAACCGAGCGCGTCGATGAAGCCGGTGTGCCACCGGTCCCGGGTCAGCTGCCACTTGCCCGTTTCGGGGTTCTGCTCCCAGCGGGTCTTGCCGCGCCGGGTCTCGTCGATGCCCAGCACCCCGACCTCGGGCAGCGGCGCTTCGATGACCTCGTGGGCAACGGCCTTGAAGGCGTCCATCGCGGTCGGCCAGGACATATGCAGATCCCGGGCGGCCTGGATGACCGTGGAGCCGACATCCCGTATCCGACGTCCGGCCGTAGTCCGTAGCCTCACGGTCAGCCGGGCGCCGGCCGGGATCTGCGGGATCTGTTCGGTGAATGATTTCCGAGGACAGGTCGGCTCGCGGCACCACCAGCGCCGCTTGTGCCACAAGAACTCCAACCCGCGCTCGCCATAAGGGAGACCACGGGGCCGGGTGGTCGCGGAGCCTTTCACCCGGGACGAGAAGACCCCGCAGGCCGGGCAGGCCCGGGCCGAGGCATCCGCCGTGGCCAGGTGGACCCGGCGCCCACCGTCCTCGCACCGCTCGACCCGTATGACGGACACCCCGTCGAGGTCCAGCAGCAACGTCGTATCGTTGACCAAGCCCGTGGCTCCCCAGTGATCCTTCTGCGTAGAGAACAGAAATGATCACCCAGGACCACGGGCGTCCTGCACCAGGGCCGATAACCACCCCACCCATCACAGACTGTGACGGCCAGTCAGACGCGCACCGACGCTGCACCGCTCAACTTCGAAGACCCGGTAATGCGGGCCCGGCCGGATGGTAGGCGTGGGCCGAGCCAGCGCTTGGTGCTCCGTGCCTGTGGGCGGCGTCGTTCAGCGGCAGCGTGCCGCACGACCTCGTCGCCGCGTTCGGGAAGCTGCCGCTTCCTCGTCAAGGACCGCCTGGACGCGACCGGGGCGAGATGGAGCCTGACCGGCGCCGAGGCGGTCCTCCTCCCACGCGCCGTCATCGACAACGGCGACTTCGAGCGGTACTGGCGCTACTTCACCGAACTGGACCACCTGCACACCCACGCCGTCCGCTATCAGGGACAACTCGCCCCCGCGGCGTGACCACAGCCACCCACCCATCACTCAAGAAGCAACGCAGCCATCTACCGAGGAGCGCAGGGACCAACGACGACGCCGTGTGCTACTCCTTGACGGCAGGTGAAGTGCGGGTTGGCTTGCCCAGCGCCCAGAAGAGCACGCCGAGGAGCATGAACCCGACGAGCGGGACGGCCTCCGTCAGCAGGTACTTCCAGCGCTCGCCGTAACTCCAGCCGCCCGGCGCGTAGTCGGAGCCGAACCAGTGGTCGCCGAGTCCGGGGGCGACCAGCTGCACGCTGGCGAACAGGACGAGCAGGGTGAGCATCACGCTGATGGTGCGGGGGAAGGGCGCCTTGTACGGGCGGGGGACGTCCGGGGCCTTGCGGCGCAGTACCGCGAGCGCCGGGAAGATGCCCAGGTAGCTGACGAGGGTGGTGGAGACGGCGAGGCCGAGGACGGCGCCGAAGAGCTTTGCAGCGCTGCCGTTGGTTAGTTCGTGGGCCAGAACCAGGACGACGGTGGAGACCACCCCGCTGAGGATGTTGACCCGTACAGGGGTGCCGAACCGGCTGGAGATGACGCCGAGGAACCGGGGCGCGGCGCCGTCGTAGCCGGAGACGGCGAGGGCGCGGTCGGAGCCCATGACCCATGTGACGCCGGAGGACAGCACCGTGAGGATGAACATGATCGCGGCGAGGTCGCCGAGCAGGCTGCCGGCGCCGCTGAGCGTGGCGGTGCCGTCGGCGGCGACGTGGCCGCCGTACACGGTGAAGACCTGCCGGATCGCGTCAATGAATCCGCCGAGGCCAGTGATGGCCTTGACCGGCAGGACGAGCAGGATGCCGATGATCGGCAGCGCGTACAGCAGAACGGCGAGGACGGCGCTGCGGAAGATGGCGAAGGGCACGTCCTTCTGGGCGTCGGTCATCTCGTCGCCGGCGGTGTTGGGCAGCTCGAAACCGACGTAGTTGAACATCAGGACGGGCACCAGGCCGACGAATCCCACGTAGGTCGGGGAGAAGTCGCCGATCCCGAATCCGTGCAGGCCGTGCTTGACGCCGTACGCGACAACGGTGACGGTGAACGGGGCCATGTTCTGGCTGATCACGGCCGGGCACATGAGCCTCGCCATCGCCGGCACCGCCGTGATCGCAGTTCGGACCGGGTCGGCGAGCCTGGGCGCGCTGGTGATGAACATCAACCAGCTGCACGAGGAATCCCTCTACGTCCGCGACCATGGCCGGTTCCTGGCCCAGGCAGCGCAGCGCATCATCCCCGAGGGGGGTGATCCGGTCCCCGAGCAGATCAAGGAGATCGTCCTCGACCGCGTCACCTACCGCTACCCCGACCGTGACACGGATGCCCTGGACCGGGTGTCCCTCACCCTGCCGATGGGGTCGGTCACCGCCGTGGTCGGTGAGAACGGCTCCGGCAAGAGCACGCTGATGAAGATCCTTTCAGGCATGCTGCTGCCCCAGGCCGGCACCTTGCGCTGGGGCCAGGCGGACATCAGCGACCTCGACCGCTCCCAGGTCTTCGAGCGCGTCTCGCTGCTGACGCAGGATTTCCAGCGCTGGCCCGTGACCGCGGCCATGAATATCCGCCTCGGCCGCCCCGCCCACGCGGCCACACCGCAGGACCTGCAGCCCTCGGTGGACTACGCCGGAGCCGGACCGGTCATCGCCAAACTCCCCGACGGCCTGCGGAGCCTGTTGGCGCGCATGTTCCGCGGCGCCATCGAGCTCTCCGGCGGCGAATGGCAGAAAGTGGGTCTCGCTCGCACCCACTGGCGTAGCTCAACTTCGCAGGCGGACAGCGTCCTCATCGTCGACGAACCCACCTCCGCCCTCGACCCTGAAGCCGAGATCGAAGCCTTCGACCGCATCCGTCGCCTCGCCGCCCCGAACCGGGCCGTCGTCCTGGTCACCCACCGCATGTCCGGCGTCCGCCACGCCGACCGCATCTACGTCCTCAACCACGGGCGCCTCGCCGAACACGGCACCCACGACGAACTCATGACCGCCCAGGGCCGCTACGCCGCCATGTTCGACGCGCAGGCAGCCCAGTACGCACCCAACGCCAGCATCCCGAAACCCGCCGCACCCACCGTCGCGGATCCCGCATGACCCGATCGACTGGAAGGCCCGCCGTGACGACACCTCCCACCACCGGACGCGACGAGGCGGCCGCCCTGCGCCACCAGCTGGCCGACCAGCTCGTCGACGCCGGCCACATTCGCACCCCCGCGGTCGAAGACGCCGTGCGCACGGTGCCACGGCACGCCTTCGCCCCTGAGGTACCGGCTGAGAAGGCGTACGCCAACGACATCATCGCCACCCGCCATACCGACGACGGCCGCATCACCAGCTCCATCTCCGCACCCTGGCTGCAGGCCGACATGCTCGAAGCAGCCCGCATCCGGCCCGGCCACCGCGTGCTGGAGATCGGCTCCGGCGGCTACAACGCCGCCCTGATCGCCGAACTCGTCGGCCCCACGGGCAGCGTCACCACCCTCGACATCAACCCGGCCGTCACCGATCGCGCCACCCGCTTCCTGACCCAGTCCGGGTACGACGGCGTTCGCGTGGTCACCGCCGACGCCGAGCACCTGCCCGCCGACATCGTCCCGGACGGCGGCTTCGACGCCATCCTGGTCACCGTCGACACCTGGGACCTGCCCTGGATCGGCGCCCTCGCCGACGGCGGACGCCTCGTCGCTCCCCTGCGCCTGCACCAGTACACCTGGGCCATCGGCTTCACCAAGGGCGACGGGGCCCTCCACAGTGACGAGCCGCTCATTGTCTGCGGCTTCGTCGCCATGCAGGGCGCCGGTGCCTGGGACGCGAACCGCCGCACCGTTCCAGGCACCGGCGTCCACCTCTCTTGGGAAGACGGCACTCCGCTGCCCGTCGACCAGCTCGGCCCCGCCCTCACCGGCGAGCCGTTCGTGGCTCATACCCATGTGACCGTCGGGGGTCAGGAACCCTTCGACGCCCTCGCCCTCTACCTGGCCGGCGCCCTGCCTGGCTTCTGCCGCCTTTCCATCGACCCCGACGGCGACAACGGGGTCCTGAATCCGCCGCCCCGGCACTGGCCCGGTGCCGCCATCGTGCGCGGCGCCTCCCTCGCGCGGCTGACCACCGAGCGCATCGCAGACGGCGACGACGGCAACGGCGTGTACGAGCTGGTCGTCCACGGCTACGGTGCCACGGGCCACCTGGCCGCCCAGGAGATGGCCGACCAGGTCCAGCACTGGCAGCGCAACCACCGCGCCGCTCTCTGCCCACGGATCAGCATCGAGCCCCTGCCCGAGGGTGCCCCCGCCCCCGACATCTGCGCTGCGCACATCTTCGTCAAGAAGCACACCCGCGTCGCGATCGACTGGCCGGTCGTTCCCGGCACGGCGGCCCTCCTCACGGACGACGAAGGCCGCTACCTGCTCCACCTGCGCTCCGCGAACAAACCGATCTGGCGACCGGGACAGTGGGCCCTCCTCGGCGGCAACACCGAAAAGGGCGAGACGTGCGACGAGGCGATCGCCAGAGAACTCGCCGAAGAGATCGGGCTCGCCGTCGCGGACCTGACCGGCTTCGTCACCCTGGACACCCTCGACGCAAACGGATCCTTCAAGGACCGCGTCCGTGTCTACCAGGGCACGCTGAACGTGCCCGCGCACGAGATCGAACTGCGCGAGGGCATTCAACTGCGCTGGACCCGGATCGAGGAGACAGCGGAGATGACCATGGACCCCGGCACCGCCGCGGTCCTCCACGCCCATCAGAACGCAGCGCACCCGAGCCACAGCCACGACAGCACCATGCCTACCGTGGAAGTGCGCGAGCCGAGCAATCACCGCAGCCGCAGCATCGTCGGCGCCCACCTGGTCCTCATCCGCGACGGGGCCGTCCTCCTGGGCAAACGTCACCCACGCTGTGCCTTCGCGCCCTCGACCTGGCACCTTCCCGCCGGCCACCGAGAGGACGTGGAAGCCGCCGTCTCCTGCATGGTCCGGGAGGCCGAGGAGGAGACCGGACTCGCCCTCGCCGAGGACGACTTGTCGCTCGTCCACGTCATCGACCTGCTCGACCCGGGCAGCACGACCCCACGCATCGGGTTCTTCTTCGCCCCCTCCCGCTGGGAGGGCGAGCCATCCGTACGCGAACCGCAGCGCTGCACCGAATGGCGCTGGTGGCCGCTGGACGCACTGCCCGAGCCGATCGTGGACTACACCCGCGCTGCCCTGGAGGCCATCTCCCACGGCACCCTCTACACCGCGATGGGCTGGACCTGAAACCGCCGCCCGCAGAGCCGTCCGGGCCGGCACGTGTCGTCAGCCGGCCCGCTGCTTCCTTGAGACCGCCGCTCTTGGGAAAGGACCTACTCCCGCACATGTTCACCTCGCAGGAAGAATGGGACCGCGGCTACGCCGACGGCCGCCGCTATCGCCCGCTCAGCGACAACGAGCGCACGCTGCTGGCCACTCATGTGCCGGCACCGGACGCGGCAAGGGCCCTCGACGTCGGGTGCGGGGTCGGTGAGCTCGCAGCTCATCTGGCCGGCCTCG
Organism: Streptomyces sp. NPDC027189; assembly: GCF_055566975.1. Taxonomy (NCBI): domain Bacteria; kingdom Bacillati; phylum Actinomycetota; class Actinomycetes; order Kitasatosporales; family Streptomycetaceae; genus Streptomyces; species Streptomyces sp. NPDC027189. Next base: position 71,328 of record NZ_JBVHRI010000021.1, on the reverse strand, counting down.
GCTACGCCGTGGACGCCGTCGACTGGTCCGAGACCGCTCTCGCCGAAGCCCGCACCCGACACGGCGAGGCCGCTCGATGGCTTCGCCTCGACGTCGAAGGCGACGACTGGGAGCCCTTGCACGCCGACGGGTACGACTTGATCACCCTGCGGTTCGTGGCTGCGTTCCTCAACGCCCGCGACCGCACCCTGCACGCGCTCGGCCAGCTTCTGCGTCCCGGCGGAGACCTCGTGGTCATCACACCACTCGCGGCCGATACCCCGGCCGAGCGGCGCGGTATCGCACTCGACGAGGACGAACTCGCAGCGCTCCACAACCGCTGGCACAGCGCCGAGCGCCACGACACCGAAGGGCTGGCCTTCCTGGTTCTGCGCGGCCCGCACCGGAGCCAGTCCACAGCGCAGGACACTCCACCCGGCGCCGGAACGCAGGCAGCACCATCCAGCACCCGGAGCCTCGAGGCCACCGTGACCGCATCCCCGCGGGAACATCACTTCCACCTGCTCGAGCGCTACTACGACCAGGTGGAGTCGGGCCGCAAGACGGTCGAGGTACGTGTCGCCACCCCAGCCAAGGCGGCCGTCGAAGTCGGGGACGCGATCGTTTTCCACGACCGCGACAGCAGCCGGGAACTCGACATCGTCGTGAAACGGGTGACCCCGTATGCGTCGTTCGAGGAACTGCTCGACGCGGAGGATCCGTCGCGCATCGATCCTGACGCTCAACGCGAGGAGCTGCTCGTCGCGCTCCGCAGTATCTACCCGCCGGGCCGGGAAGCGCTGGGCCCGCTGGCCTTCGAGTTCGACCACCGTCCCGCGCGCCCGGGCCACTCCCTGCCGATGGCACCGTCGCAGTACGCGCAGACCGTGCCCCACCACACGGTGTACGGCTGCCTGTACGTACGCGACGAGCACGACCGGCCCGTACAGCTGCGCTCGCTCTACGGATCCCGGCTCTGGCAGTTCCCGGGCGGCAATCTCGACACCCAGGGGGAAGACCCCCTCCAGACCGCCCGTCGCGAAGCCATCGAGGAGACCGGCCTCGAAATCGGCCTGGACGCACCGAAGTTGCTGCTGACGCATTTCCTGCACGCCGGGCCCCGGCTGCCGCTGAACAAGGTCGGCTTCATCTTCGACGGAGGGCGCCTCACCACCGACCAGCTCCGCCAGATTCGCCTCGATCCCGCGGAGCACGACATGTGGGCCGTGCACGACCTGGAGGGATGGCGGCAGTTGATGGCGCCTCGCGCCTTTTCCCGCCTCGACGCCGTCGAACGCGCCCGGCTCGGCGAAGGCCCCGCCTACCTCATCACCCACACCTGAACCACGTCGCGCCGCCCGCGAAGGAGAGACCGTGCCCGTCGAGGACATCAACGCCCAAGCCTGGACCGTCTACGGACAGCGCCAGCTCAGTCGCTCCTACATGCCGCCCATCCCCGAACAGATGTCCTGGACACCGTGGGAGGGCGTCGGTCCCGGTACTGAAATCCTGGGCGACATCGCCAGCCGTCGTGTCCTGGACATCGGCTCCGGCGCCGGCCAGCACGCCGTACATCTCGCCCAGGCCCACGGCGCGCACGTCACCGGGATCGAGCTGTCGCCCACCCAGCACGAGCGCGCCGCCCCCACCCACGCGGACGTTCCGGGCGTGGAATTCGTGCAGGCAGACCTGGTCGACTACCTCGCCCAGGCCGAGCCATTCGATGCCGCGTACGCCATCGGCACCCTGGCGTACATCGACCCGCACCGCGCCCTGCCCGCACTGCGCGACGGTCTGCGTCCCGGCGCGCCGCTAATCCTCTCGCTCCTGCACACCGACCTGCACGACCGCGGTCCGTCCACCGCAGTCGCACCGCGCGAGCAGATGATCCTGCTCAGTGACGATCCGCCGCTGGCCACCCAGATGTGGGTCCTGGCACCGCTGTTGTGGGAGGACCTGCTCACCGAGTACGGCTTCCGCGTCGAGGCCATCGACCTGCTGCGCCATCCCGATCAGAGCGCGTCGGTCGTGCAGCAGCTCATCCGAGCCCGCCGCCTTGCCGCCCGGCCCGCACGCCTCTCCAGCCGCCCTCGTAGTGCTCAGCCCCCTGTGCCGCACGCGGCCGTCGGGGTCGGTGCGATCCTCCTCGGCGAGCAGGGAGTGCTGCTGGGCCGCCATCGGCGCGGCACCATCGAACTGCCCGGCGGCTCTGTCGAGGCCGGGGAGTCCTTCGAGGCGGCGGCGGTCCGTGAACTGCGCGAGGAGACCGGCCTGATCGCTCGCCCTGACGACGTCAAGCTCCTGGGCATGCTCGTCGACCAGGTCGGGGGCGTCTTGCGAGTCACGGTGGGCGCCCTGATCCACGCGTGGCAGGGCCAGCCGACCACGCAGCCGGACGAGAGCGTCGGCGATTGGGCCTGGTATCCCTTGGACCAGCTGCCCGACGGCCTGTTCGTGTGCAGCGCGCAGATTCTCACCGCCTGGCGCCCCGGCCTCCCCATCGACCACCCCTCTGCACACTTCACGCCCTTCGCCTCCCGTGCACCCCACTCCACTCCCTCGGTGGACGGCCTCGCGTGACAACTACCGCAGACTCGAGCCTGTAGCGACACCGCGACTTCCGTCTCTACTGGACGGGCCAGGCCAGTGACGTTCTGGGCTCCTCACTCAGCTCGGTGGCCATCCCCCTGCCTGCACGCCACGACGTGGCAGGCAGCCGTCCTCGCAGCGGTCAAAAGACGCCGCCCCTGCTGTTCTCGCTGCCCGCCGGCGCGTGGTGCGACCGCCTACGCAAGCGGCCCCTCATGATGGCGACGAGCCTGGTGTGCGCGGCGGCGATGGGCTCTATCCCGCTGGCAGCCGGGGACATGCCCCCTGCGGACTGGGACCAAGTCCGCAAGCTGTAGCGGCCGGACGAAGTCAGCGCCAGCTTTCCCTGCCGTAATCATCTCCAACGCCGACGAAGGGAAGGGAGCAATGGACAGTGGTCGCACGTCTGGAAGGCGTCGCCGAGGCTGTGGACCACGTTCGACCGCGCCTCGTCTTCCTGGAAGAATCGACGGCGCTCCGCTCCCGGTAACCGTCGTCTGTCCCCGGTGTTCGCCGAATGGATGGTGGGCCTGCCCGAAGGATGGGTGAGCACCGCGCCCGGCAAGGCCACTCCGTAACGGAACAAGAGGGCCGTTCCGACAAGGGCACAGACGCGTAGTCCCTTGGGGAACGGTTTCGCCCTTGCCGTGAAGGTCCGCGGAGTCCTGCAGTCATGACGTCCGTCCCCTGAGCTGGCCGTCGTCGGCTTCGGCCTCCTCCCAGCGGTGGACGGACTCGTGCGTCACCGCTCGCTGGAAGTCCGAGGACTACAAGTCCTGGCAACTGCTCTGTGCGCACCTCGCCGTGAGTCCGGACTCAACAACCAGCCCGGCGTACCGAGTCCCGCATGTTCTGGTCGAAGTGGCCGCCGACATGTACACCCGCCCGATGGATCCGGACCAGCCGGCCGAGTTCATCGAAGCGGTGGCCGGGCAGCTTGAAGAGCTTCGCGCGATGCACCCCCCGGCTCACCGCAGCCCGCGCCGAATGGGCCGCGCGGGCCGACACGACGGCCAACGCCGAGGCCGCGTAATCCCGCCGGGCCAAGACCGCCCCAAGCTCTGCGACCCCAGCGTCCTGCTCCAATGGCTGTCGCGAACGCCCAGGCCAGAGGCCTCGTCTACTCCTCCGCTCCAGGGACTTTTCAGGGACTTTCAACGCTGTCCGAGGGACTCTCGAGGGACTTTCCGCCGCCCAACGCGGCAAGCCCCCGAAAGATCAGAAAGGGCCTCCGTCCCAGATCAGAGGCCCTTTCCGAGGCAAAGCCGCAAGTGGCGGCGGACGCGCCATACTGCGCCGGCGGAACGGCACGTTCGCACCTGCCCTCTCGGCGGACGGCAAGCCCACGGTGGCCGAGGCGTTCACCGGCGTCACACCGTCCGCCGAACACCAGTTCGTCGTCACGTTCCGCACCCAGCACCCCGCCCACGAGCAGCTGGTCCTCGGCCACGCGATGGAAACCGCTTGGCAGATCCTGAGCGGAACGGCCCCCGCCGGCTGGGGCACCGCGGAACCGCAGCTTTCATCGCCGCGTCGAGGGCGAACCAGCCGTACTCGGTGTGCTCGTTGGAGAGCGTCAGCTCCGGGCTGTCGACTCGGACCCCGAAGGCGAACTCTTGAGTGTTTCTGGTGTGGTCTGATGGCGTAGGCGCGGGCGAAATCGCAGGCGCTGGCCGACTCGGCGGATCCCACTGCACTGGTACGGCGGCGGGCCCCAGCGTCACAGCTCAGCTGCGCAGTTGCCTGCAGGCCGTCCATGACCGCATTCCCGAGCCGATCTGACCGAGCAGTCCGAATCACTCCTGATAGGAGTGATCGGCCTTGTGCAGCAGGCGTCTGTCCAAGGTGGCGAGGATCTCCGCGGTGTAGTACGGGTCCTGCTGGCACATTGCCCGTAATGCTGAGGCCAGTTCGTCGATGACGTCTTCGTCCGTCACGCCGCACCACTCCTGGTAGGCATGGTCGAGGCAGGTGCGCGTGCTGGGGAGATCCCGGCGCGCAGAAGAGGAGTGGAACCGGGCGGCGGTCAGCCACAGCCGGGCGGAGAGGGCGTGATCCGCGGCGATACGGGCGACAACGGCGCGTACCTCGATCCAGTGCGTGGCCTCGGCGGACTTGGCGCCGTGGACGCGGACGGCCTTGTTCTCCAGCTTTCTTATGGTGGCCTCGACCACCGTGAAGCGTCCCAAATGCGCTTCGCGCCACAGAAAGGCGTGGATGTCGTCACCGGGTATGTGGTTCAGGGCGAGGAGCGGATGCTGCGGGAAAGCGACGAGGCCACGTACCTCGCCTGTGGTGTCCGTGTCCGTTGCCGGATCCGCGCGCCGGGCGTCCGCGACCACCACCGCGGTCACTCCCAGCATGATCATGAGCAGTCCCGGCCACGCTGTCGCGGCGGGCAGCTGGCCGAGCCACAGCCAGGCGATGAGTGCGGCCACGGGTGCCTCCAGCAGCAGCAATATGCTCACCGCCGTGGCCGGCGCCCGGCCGAGGACGAAATTGAGGGAGAACAGGCCGAGCAGCTGAGGAAAGATCAGCAGACCCAGCAGGGCGAGCCAGGTGCCACCGTTGAAGGCGAACAGAGGCGTTCCGGTGACGAGGCAGAGGATCAGCAGCTCCACCGTGCACACGGTGGAGCACAGTACTGAGTACACCATGGTGCTGACATCGGGACGGGCCTGTTCGCTGATCGCTGTGTAGCCGGCAAGTGCGACCGCGCCCGCGAGGGCGAGCGCGTCACCGACGACCGCTTCGGTGCCCGCCCGCCCATCCATACCGCTGGCGATCGCCGCGCCGGCCACGGAGATGCCGAGGCCGGCCCAGGTCGCGCGCGGCAGCCGGTGTCCCTGCAGCGTCGAGATGAGGGCCTGCCAGACGGGCTGGGTGGCGACCAGGGCGGTCGCCATGGCGACACTGGTCATCCGGGTGCTGGACATGAAGGTGGCGAAGTGCGCGGCCAGCGCCGTACCGGCGAGAGCCCCTAGGAGTGCACCTCGGCGTTGCTCCTTGCGCACGAGGAAACGCTCGCCGCGGAAAACCTTCCTGAACTCGCGCCGGCGGATCAGCGCGACCACCGGTCCGAGGGTCAGGAGCCCCAGGGCGTTGCGGCCCAGCGCCAGCGCGAGCGCGGAGCCGGTGGCGAACGCGGTGAGCGGCGCGGTCGCGGAAAACGCGCCGACCGTGACCAGCACGGCGGTGAAGGAGACAGCATCAAGCTTTGTGCGCATGGTGTGGGGGAAACCTTCACGGTGAATGGACGGACTCGACGAGACGTGTGAACTCGACGCGCAATGTGAGTCGCTGCTGAGAGCACGACGCCGTCACGGCACTACAACGCGACCCTGTGATCAGTGGTTCAACCCCTGAGCACGACGCGTGAACTGGTCTGGTTTCACCGGCTGCGGGCCGGCAGATTCCACCCGTACGCACACCGTCAGGCAATACCGGACCCACTCAGCGGGTTACGACCGCTCTCTGGCTGTGCCCTGCCTGCCGGGGGTTGGGACCGGGGCGCCGGCTTGGCCGAGAAGGTGCAGGGCGGCCTGTGAGCCCGAACCGGCCTCAGCGGTCGCCACGACGACGCGCTGCCCCGGCTCCTGAGGGATTGTCAGAGTCTGCAGGTTGAGGTGCATCTGGCCGACGAGAGGATGACGCATGCGATAGGCCGCGATCTCCCAGTTCCTGACCCGGTTCTCGGACCAGAGGGCGGCGAATTCCGGGCTCTGCATGGCTAGTTCGCCGATCAGCGTGGCCAGCGCCGGATCGTCCGGATACTGACCGACGGCAAGTCGCAGCTTCCCTACTACCGTCCTGGCCTTCTTCCGCCAGTCCACGAACAGGTCCCGGGTGTGGGCGTCCAGGAAGACCATCCGCGCCATGTTCGGGCGCCGGTCCGCCTGATCGGGTATGCGCCGGTCCAGATGCCCGGCGAACAAGGAGTGTCCCGTACGGTTCCACGCCAGCACGTCGCTGCGGCGCCCCAGCACGATCGCGGGTGCGTCACCGAACGCTTCGAGCAACTGCGTGGTCGTCTCACCCGCGTGCTCGGGCGCCGGCTTGCGGCGCTTGCCGCTGCGACGCGTGGCGCGAGCCAGATCGTGCAGGTGAGTTCGCTCCACCTCGCCCAGACCGAGGGCCCGGGCAAGAGCGTCCAGCACCTCCGGTGAAGCGTTGAGCGACACCCCCTGCTCCAGCCGGGTGTAATAGGAAAGGCCGATCCCCGCCAACTGGGCCAGTTCGTCCCGTCGCAGCCCCGGCACGCGCCGCCGTTCCCCGAAATCAGGCAGCCCCACGTCAGCCGGCCGCAACTGCGCCCGGCGCATCTGCAGGAACTCGCCAAGACCCGATCTCTTGTTCATGCGGCCGAGTATGGATGCCCCGGCGCCGCGCAGCCTGCCCCTCCCAGGGCTACCCGGGCCACGGTCACGGACCCGCTTCGCCGGGAGACGGCCTGCCCCGGTATGCGGTGTCGAACGGCGCGGCGCCGTGGTAGACGAGCACCAGGGTCGGGTGATCGTCCAGAGGGTGCCCTGCCAGGTCTTCTCCGCCTGCCTGTGCGGGGTTGTGTCGGGACGCGAGGTGTCGGGAAAGTCTGCTCGACCACCCACCGCTTCGGCTCCGGCGCGAACCCTCTTGCCCCGGACTCGCGTTGCACGATCTCGACGTCGATGCCGAGCCGGGCACCGTGCTCGACGACGGCCTGCTTGAACCAGGCATCCACCCAGCCCTTGGTCACGCTGGGCGCGGTGGTGGCGACCTTGTCCAGCAGCACGATGCCGATCGCGTTGTCGTGCACGCTCGCGGCGACCACGACGACCGCAATGATCAGACCGAGAACATCGGTGGCGATGCCCCCCCTTGCGGCCCGGGCTCTTCTTGCCCGAATCCAGTCCGGTCGTCTCCTTCGGCGCGTTCGTCGAGGCCCGTACCGCCTGCGAGTCCAGCACGACGGCGGCGGGGTCCTCGCGTCGCCTGCGCATCTCGCGGACCTGGCAGCGCAGCGGCTCGTGGATGGTCTCGGCGGTGCCGTCGTCGCGCCACAAGACGAAGTAGTAGTACACCGCACTCTTCGGCGGCAGATCGTGGGGCAGGAAACGCCACTGACAGCCAGTGCGCGCCTGGTACAGGATGGCGTTCACGATCTCCCGCATCCCGTAACTGCCCTCATGGCCGCTGACCGAGGGGCGTCTCGCCTTCCACCCGGCGATGACCGGCCGGATCAGCTCCCAGGCCTCATCCGACAAGTCGCTCGGATACGCGGGTCGTTCGCCCACGTCCTCAGCACACCGTGCCACCGGCCACCTGAGAAGCCACGGAACCGGACAACCTTCCTTCAACCGCTACGAGACCATCGAACTCTCTCGGAACGCCCTCTCAGAAGTGCCCGTCAGTCGTTTGCAGACTCGGCTTCGGTCGCAGGTGCGCGGTCGAACAGGGCGTTCAGCTCCGGGACGACGAGTCGCATCCGCACCCCGCACACCGGTACCCGCGCTCCGTGCGCGCGTCGCCACCGGCTCGCCCGGGGCCGTTGGCGCCATCCGCGTGATGCCGAGCCGGCGGGACCGGCCGCACGGGTCACACCGTGAACTTGACCGCTTCGAGCCAGCGCGTGTTTTCGAGGGTGCCGCCGAAGACGAAGTCGGGGCGCGCGTCCGCGCAGCCCTGGCCGCCCCAGGCGTAGCCGTGGACCTTGGCGATCTCGCAGACCTGGCCGCTCCCGATGTTGATGGCGAAGCCCGTCATGTACGGGGCGGACCTGCTGGTGCTGCCGATGTAGTTGTTCTTGCCGTTCCCGATGATGGCTGTCCACTGCGGCTCCCACTTGCCCTGGCCACTGGTCGACTTGGCGTCGTGGACGAAGGCGTTGGCGGCCGAGCCGCCGCTGCCGGTCACCGCGATGTTGATGGACTTGATCGGCTTGTTCTGGCCGGTCGTACCGGCCAGCGTGCCGTCGCACACGGGCTTCTGCCAGCCCTGTCCGGACAGGTACACGCGGTAGCAGATGTGCCGCCCGCCCGGGTCGCTTCTGGCGAGGCGCCCCACGGCGGTGGCGGCGGTGTCCTGCGGGGGCTTCGCGGTCATGGTGGTCCGCGGCGGCCTCGCGGTCACGGTCACGGTGACACTTCCGCCGCCCTTCGAGCCCTTTGAGCCCTTCGAGCCCTGTGTGTCCTTCGGCTTGGCCTTCGGCTTCGTGGGCGTCGCGCTGGGCGGTGACGGCATCATGCTGGGGGTCACGGACGCGGTCGGTGCAGGCTCCTCGGCCGAAGGGCTCCTGCTCGCCTCGCTGGTCGCACGGGCGGCCTGCGTCTCGTCCCCTCCTCCGCCCGACCCGCCGCTGCCCAGCATCACCAGCGGAACGATGACGAGAGCGGCCGCGCCGAGTGCGACCGGGCCGACCACGAGGGGCCGGTGGAGCAGCCTGGGTCCCTCGAACTCGGCGTCCGACTGGCGCAGTTTGCCCCGGCGGCCGATCTCCGGGCGCGGGATCGGGCTCCGGCTCGGGTTCGAGGGCGAGGCCGAGGCCCGGGTCGAACTGAAGGCGGGGGGCGGGGACGGGGAGCCTGAGGGCTGCGGCAGGGCGTACGCCGCTTCATCGACTTCGACTTCGAGATCGAGTTCGTCTTCGGGGTCGTCGTGGGGGCCCTCGTCGACGTCGTCGTCGACGCCGGAAGGCCCGGTTCCCGTCTCGTGTCCGTACGGCCCTGTGGGTACTGCGGGTTCGCCCTGCTCGGGCGGCTGCTCCCCGTGTTGCTCCAGAAGCGTGCTCGAACCGTCGGGGGCGACTTCGACGAAGGCCACGTAACCCGAGGCGGGATCGGAGATGGCCGCCGTCACGGTGGCGTTCCGGTCGCGTGCGTATCCGTGCAGCGTGTCGAGGACCGCGGCGTCGACCGCCTCTCCCTCCGCCGTCGGCACGGGTACGCCATCGATGGCGGCGGAGCCGTCGCCCGAGATGACCACCGCGAGGAACGGGGACGGCTCGGGCGCGTTCCCGGCGGGTTCCGGCCTGCTGAGATCCACCGGCTCCCCAGGTACGAGGTGCTCGTCCCCGGTGATCGGCTCGTCCGTCTCTTCACCCCGGCTCATGACCATTCCTTCCCTACGTCTTCCAGCCGCGTGGCCCCGGTCGGATCAGGACCTCGCCGCGCCCCAGGGGGGTGGGGCACGGCGAGGTCGTACCCGCACAACGGACGGCGGGCGAGAACGGTTCAGCTTTCGGGCCGACCGGGACCGCCGGGTCGTCAGCCCGCGTCTCGATAGGCCTGGCCGGCGGCGTTCGCGGTCGTGCCGTCGTAGAGGCCGGTCGGGCTGGTCTGGGTGGACAGCGTGAACCACGCGTAACGCTCCACGAAGTCCAGGCCGTTCAGCATCGTCGTCGACGACTTGATGAAGTCGGTCTCCTCCTGCTGGCTGGGATAGCGGGGGGTGCCCTGGGAGAAGTCGATGAGGCCGTACTCGGTCAGCCAGATCGGCTTGTGGTAGCGGTCGTGGACGGCTTGGAGATAGCCGCGCAGCTGATTCGCGGCGTCGGGGCCGAAGTCGGCGCCGTACCAGTGCAGGGGGATGAAGTCGACCTTCAGGCCGCGCTCGGCGGCTCCCGTCATGAAACGGTCCAGCCAGCCCCCGGCGACGTCGGCGCCCGTGGAGACCGCCGGGGCCCCCAGGCGCAGGCCGGTCGCCTGGAGCCGGGGCCACAGATCAAGAGCCTGTTCGGGGGTCATGTTGGACTGGGTGCCCGAGTCGGGCTCGTTGAAGCCGAGCAACTCCGTGCCCTGCTGGGCGGCCTGGCCGAGTTCGGCGTCGGTCACCGAGCCGGGACCCCAGATCATCGGAACGTACTCGACACCGTCCGGCTTGGCGACCGGACCGGTGGACGAGGCCCAGTTGAAGTACCAGGACGCACCGGACTCGGCCAGCGCCTGGGAGGCTCCGTCGACGGGGTTGAGGCTGATGCCCTTGCGGGTCGAGGCCGGGGTGACTGTGCCGGTCGTGGTCGTCGTGGCAGGGTCCGTCGGGGCGGCGGCGCTGCCGGTGCCGAACGCGACGGTCAGGCCGCTGCACTTGGTGCACTGGTACATGACCTTGTTGCCCGGCTCGGCGTCCTGCTTGGACCAGGCGTACGCTGTGGGGCACGTCTGGTTGATCATGTCGCTGTAGGGAGTCTTTGCGTCCCGGTTGGGATTGACGCACACCAGCGACTGGCCCGTGCCCTGGTCCTTGACCAGGTTGTCGGCCGGGCAGCCGGGCAGCAGATCCTTGGCGCAGCCCGCCGCCGCGCACTCGCCGCTCTCGGGCACCGCCACGTCGTTCGGGGTGATGGTGACGGGCGCCGAGACGGCGTTGACGTAGCTGACGTCGTACCAGGGCGCCAGGTTGTCGGCCGGGTCGAAGTTGAACTCGGCCAGTCCGGTGGGCTGTTCGCCGAGCGAGCAGTGGTCGGCGTACGGACCGCAGTCGCCTACGGCGCAGTGGAACGTACTGCCGTCGTCACCGCTGCACCCCTGGCGGGCGAAGAACTTGCCGCGCCAGTGCCCGGCGCCCTCGCGCTCGGGGATGGTGATGGTGGCGGACTGGCCCGGGTCCAGCGTCGGCATCCCGGTGAGCGCGGCCGAGCCGTCGGCGTTGACCGTGCTGCCGATCCAGATACGGCCGTCCGTCCTGTTCTGGAAGGTGACGGTGTGCTCGGCGGTGCCGACTTCGGCGGCCGGCGTTCCGTTGATACTGCTGCCGGAGCGGTGGACCTGGACCGCCACGGCGGTGCCCGTCACACCGGCGATGACCAGTAACAGCGCCAGCAGAAACGATGTGCGTCTGGGCAAGGTGCGCATAGAACGTTGCCTCTCCATCGGGCTTGCGGGGGTCGGGGTTCGGGGTTCGGCGATCTGTTGTCGCCTGCGCAGGCACGACGGATGGGGCGTGGTGGATGGTTCACCCGGCGGCAGAACGTCCTTACCGTCGCTTCGCCTTGGGGCGGGGGCTTGTCTGGGTTGCTGGAACAGGCGCGGGAGTACGTGGTGGTGAGGGCGGGCCGGCGTTTCCGGCAGCCGAGGACGACGCCCGCTGGGCGGCGAACGGTTCGTTGATGACCCTGAGCCCTTCGCTGCTGAGCAGGGGAGACACGGGGCTTGGGGGAGCGGGGGACGGCGGGTTGTTGTCCCTCAACTGCTGTGCCGTCTCGACCGAGAGGTAGGCCTGGCCGTCGCTCATCGGGTGCTGGCCCGGATTCCGGGAGTTGGCGGTGCTCCAGGCCTGCCTCGCTCGTTCGGCGTCCTGGAAGGGGTCACCGGTCCGGTCCGGGGCCGGGCTCGCAGGTTGGGCGGTTACCCTGGCGTGTCTCGCGTCTTCGACGGCTTGGAAGGCGACCGCGTCAGCCATCTGGTCCGGGCTCGCGGGAGGGGCGGTGACCCTGGCGTGTGTCGCGTCCTGGACGGCTTGGAAGCCGACGGCGTCAGCCATCTGGTCCGGGCCCGGCCCCGGGAAACCGCTCCTGATCCGCGGCTCGGCCGATTGCTGTTGAGGGGGCGCCTCGCGCTCCCAGCGCTCGCGCAATGCCGCGAACTGCCTCTTGTCGTTGGCCATGATGGTGGCTACGGCGTTGTTCACGGACTCCGCGACCGGGACCGCCCGCGATACCTCGGCATGCGACTGACCCTGTTCCCGCGTCGGCGGGTCGACGCTCGGGGAAGCGCCCTCCACCAGCTTCCTCATGTACGCGTTGTTGGCGTACTTCATGACAGCCGGCATGCTTTCGGGGTTCTTGTCGTACGCCTTCTTCCATTTCTTGTTCTCTTTGTCTTCGACGAGCTTCTGCACCGCGTCCTCGAAGGCCTCGAGTTCGCGTATCGGAAGCCGGCTGATCATCGCTTCGAAGCCGGCCCGCCCCGTCTGCGCCTGCTGCTCGAATGTGGGCTGCTGCTCCGGCCCGGCCTCCTGTCCGCCGAAGGACGACGGGGGACCCCCGGCGGACGCCGTCCGGCCCCTGAGGCGATCCATCAGGCGATTCAACTCGTCGGCCAGTTGATCCCAGACGCTTTCCGCACCGCCTGAGCCTGCTCCGCCGCCGCCGCGACGCCCGCCTCTCAGGCCGTACTCGGCCTTGATCAGCTTTCGAGCCAGCGCGACTTCGGGGCGCTCCGGGTCCTTGTTGGGGCGCTTTCGCTCCCTGGTCAACCGCTTCCTGCCTCGGGAAGCCGCGTTGTCATACGCCACGGTGCCCTCTTTCAGGTCGGAGGTCCTGACACGGGCGACAACGGGCCGCCGAGGGCGCAGGGTTCAACGCCAGGCCCCCCTTCCCGCCGTCAGTCCGCGGGCGGTGGAGGGGGAGTCGAAGGGGGCGGTGGGCCGGGTGGCGGGGCGAACGGGTCGGCGGAGTCGACCGACGGAGCCTCCTTCGGGCGGTGGTTGCCCGGCTTGCATCCGGCGAAAGGGCCTGCCGGGTCACGCAGGGAGGCCATCACCGGGCCCAGGTAGTCGCGGTGCCACGAGGCCGGCCCGCTCGATCCGCAGCCGGGGCCGGTCAGCTCCCCCCAGGCGAGCCACAGGCCATGGAGTTGGGCGACTGCTTCCGGGTGCTCCCACCACAGGGGGCACCAGGGGGCCGTGGAGGTGACCTCCCGGCCGTAGACGGGCAGCACCACATGGTGCGTCCACAGGGTCAACTGCCTTATCTCCTGCGCGTATTCGCGCCCGTTCAGGTAGAGGATGAACCGCGGTGCGGAGGATGGCGGTGGCGGCGGCGGGGCCTCCTGCGGCGTCCGCGCCTCCTGAGGAGCTCGGGCCGCGCCCTGCGGTGCCCGAGTCCACTGCCTGCCCGTGGTGTCGGCCGTCATGATGTCCTTCCCGACGTACGGTGAGGGCGCTGACTGTTCTCGCGATTACCTTCTGCTTCTCCCACCGCTTCTCCCCTGCCTCCTCCCTGAGTTCGCGTCTGCGGCAGGGGAGGCCGACGCCAGGCTGTGACTGGACGTTTTGGAGGCGTACGTTTCGGCACGCGTCCCGGGGTACGAATCCCACGTGTTGCCCTGCGGGTGGAATGCGTAGACTCCGAGACACTCGGTCTCACGACTGCTGTAGTAGCCCTTCTGTATCCCCGCTTCTGTTGTTGCATTGACGCGGTCCCAGACAATCCCGTCAGGCGTCCTGATCTGTTCGAAATCCGACGTGTAGTCCACTCCGCTGGTCGTGTCCCGCTGAAACACATCCACGTGGGTGTTGGGGTGGTTCGCGGCGAGAGTGTCTCGGCCCGGGACATACACCGAATCCCCGGGAAGCAGATTTACGAGATGCGTCGCCGGATCAGAGACGTTGGACGAGCCTTCGGAGCGGGCCCTGGAACCTTTGGAATCTTCCGAGTCGGACCCCGAAGTGTTGCCCTGATGCGGGGAGCTCGTCACCGCCGCGGTCGGGAAACTGAGGTTCGAGAAGGAGTCCACGAGCTGGCTGCTCGATGCTTCGCTTGCCCTTCGCCCCTGCTCCCGCGCGACGGTCGCGAGCATCCTTTTCAGCCCCGTCGCGTCGGCCTTCCCCTTCCCCTTCGAACTTGAGGACTTCGAACTGGAGGTATTGCTCTGCGTCCTGGAGAGTTGTTGAGGGCTTTCGGTCAGCTCGACGTGTGGTGCGTTCGGGTCCGTCAGCACGATCCGATACTCGCTTGGGTTCCTGACGGCATTTTCGAAGCTTGACATCGAGTTCTGCAACCCTATTCGGTTGTAGTACTTTCGCCGCTCCTCCTTCGTCCTCTGGTATATCCCCTCCTGTTGCTCCACGAACGACGGGGTTCTCTGGGCCTCGGGGAGCAGGTCGTAGGACGCCTGTGAATGCACTATGAGAGAATCGACCGTCTCCAGTTCGCCGGCGTCGTTCATTTTGAGCAGGTTGACGCGCATGTGGGGAACGTCGTTCTCGCCATTTTCAATCATTTTGAGTATGCGCGGCCACTCGGTGGTGTCCAGCACGCTGGGCTTCATGATCCCGCGGAACACGTTCCCCGCTATCTCCCCGCGCAGGCCGCCCGTGTAGTTTTCCGAGAACAGGTCCCAGACCTGTTTCATCGTGGGGGTGTAGTCAGGGTAGCCCCCGGTCCCGTAGTGCAGTTCGTTCAGTGCCACTGCTCCCGGTGTCGTCTCCAGGATGATGCCGTCCGACCTGTCGGCGAGTTTCTCGGCCTCCCACGGGCCGATCTTGTTCCATACGTTGCCGCGCCCGGAGAAGTAGTTCGCCATTTCCTGCAGCCGGGCAGGAAATTCCTCGGGGCTGTAAAGCTCCTGCTCCTCGACCCACCTCTTGGCCGGAATGCTGAACCCGTGATTTTCTTTCACCACCCTCACGAGGTCGGGGCCGACGTCCGGATCCATCCAGTGTTCTATTTGCTCATTGGTGTATCCCTGACTCCTCCATTCCAGCTCCTTCCAGACCTGATTGTGGTACGCGTCGAAGGCGGCCTTTACCTCAGGATTGTCTCCCAGTCCCTGATAGCGGCTCAGACGCCACTCGGCCCGCCCCCTGTCGATTGCGTACTGGGCGAGGTCTACCATCGCGATGTCCTTCCTTCTTGCGTGAGTCGGGCGGATCTCTTCTCTCGGTGTGTCTCGTCGAACCGCAACGGGCCGCGTGTCTGAACGGTTCACTCGCTCCGGGTGTTTTCGGGAGCCGGTGATCAGCCCGGGTACGGGTCCATCCCCGGCGCCTCCTTGGCCCGGTGGGCGCCGGCCTTGCAGCCCGCGAACGGGCCCGAGGGGTCCCGCAGTGAGGCCATGACGTGGCTGAGGTGATCGCGGTGCCAGGTGGCCGGCCCGGTCGATCCGGACGTGGGGCCGGTCAGCTCCTGCCACGCCATCCACAGCCCGTACAGCTGCGCCACCGCCTCCGGGTGTTTCCGCCAACTCGGGCACCAGGGTGCTGCGGAGGTGACCTCTCTGCCGTACACCGGCAGCAACAGGTGGCGCACCCACAGGGCCAGCCGGTTCAGGGCGTCGTCGTACTCGGGGCCGTCCAGGTAGAGGATGAAGGCGGGCCCCTGCGGCTGCTCTTCCGTCGACTCCGGGGTGTCCTGTTCCGCCGGATCCGGTGGAAGGATGGTCATTTCGGTACTCCGTCCGCTCGGTCGTGGTGGTCGCCACCACCACGGTGCGGAGCGGCCGCTGGTTCAGTGGGCTGCTGAACCTCCGTGCGTGCGTGGTCCGTTGTGCGTGACAGCCGGCGGCGCTCGGTCGCCGGGCAGGAAGGGAACGCACATGCCCGATCGAGATCCGGCCAAGGAGCCGGAGAAGGTTCAGTTCATCTGGTTCGGCGAGGAGCTGAGCGACAACGCGAAGGCGGGACTCCGGGCGCTGAGCCGGCGGTTCCCGAACTCGAAGCGAGAACTGGTGGTGATGCCCCGGCGCACTCCGGGGGAGACCGGGCGGCTGCGCGCGAACGAGCTCATGGAGGGGTACCGGGCCGAGGCGCAGCAGCACGGTGTCGACGTACGGCACATCCGTGAGGACACCGGGAAGCTGGCCTCCGTCCTTGAGCCGAAGTACCGCAAGGCCACGGTCGACGACATCTTCAGGATGGAGATGAGCAACCAGGGTTACATCGCCGCGAAGGACCTGGCCACCTACCTGCTGCGGGCCAACGAGACCGGCCTGAGTCTGGACCTGTCGCACCACCACATGACGGCCGCGGAGTGGGACGCGGTTCAGCGCGACCCGCGGTTCTCCCCCGAAGTGGCGGCGCCGTTCGACTTCTCCACCGCCGAGCTGAAGGTCGTCGACCTCTCGCACGGCGAGGACGCCAACATGCGCAACGTCCTGAACGCGGGCTTCGAGCCGATGACGGAACAGCACGGCGACGCGAACATCGAACCCCAGATGATGCGGCACCTCGACGTCTTCGCCATGTACACGCGGGAAGGTACCCGCGGGCAGGAAGTGGCCAAGACAGCCGCGAACATGCACATCGGCTATCTCGCCAAGATGGCCCAGGACCAGGTGCTCAACGGCAATGTCACCTTCAACCCGAACGACTACGACAAGCGGTTCCGGCCCGACACCATCAATCTCGCGGCCGACAACGATCTGGGCGCCAAGTACAACCCGCAGGACGCGAGGCGCCACGACATCATCGGCCGCATGGCCATCAGCGCCCTCGCCGACGGCATGTACGCCGTCTACGGCACGCCCATGACGCCGCCCGGCGGGACCAAGCAGGACATGCCGGTGATGCAGATCGACCAGGCGACCATGGACGCCACCACCATGCAGGCCTTCCAGGTCGGCACTGTGCGGGTGCTGCCGCAGCTGAGCCTGGGCAAGGACAACCAAGGCGCCTGGCGTAAGGAACCCACACAGGATCCGAGCGACCTGACGAATCTTAAGGGCGAGGAGGTCACCCTCACCCAGGCCAGCAACATCGGCGTCAGCCAGGCGGCCGCGGCGGGCATACCAGGGCTGGACAAGCCGGCCCACCTTCCCTACACGGAGCACTACTCCAAGTCGGGCGGCAACTCCCCCGCCCGCACACCGAGTCCGGACTCCTCGAACGAGAGCGTGGGGACCCTCACCAGGCAGGTGGCCGGGCTGACAATGCCCCGGACCCCGTCCCCTGAGGGGCCGGACGCCACCGCCTCCGCCGCCGTCCCCCCGCCGCCGCCGAGGCCGGGGGCGAAGCGGGCGGCCACCACCGGGCCGGGGAAATAGCGGCTGAACCGCCGACCGTGCCCCGTCCGTTGTGCCCCTGGAACCGGTGATGGCGGCCGATGGGTACGCCGCAGCCGACAGGTCAGGGAGGAACTCACATGGCCGAACGGAATCCGGCCGGTCGTTTCGCGTCACGCGGGCTGTTGGCGCGGCGCCGCGCCTCGGAAGGCCAGGCAGGTCAGACAGGCCGTGCAGGGCAGGCAGCCCCAGAAGGGCCCTACTCCCGGCCGGCCCCGCCGCAGTTGGCCGGCCGTGCGCCGCGGCTTCCCGCGTCCCCGCTGCCCGCGTGTCTGCTCCCGCTGCCGCCGGGGTTCGAGTTGTCGCCCGCGGCTGCCGTGCGGCCGGCAGACTCCGGGCACGAGCAGTTCGCGGAGCGGTACGCCGGCTGACCGGGCTTGCGACGCCCTGAGAGGGCCCCGGAGCGAGGGGCGGTCCGTCCATGGCATCCATGGACGGACCGCCCCTCGGCCGTCTGCCGTCTCAGGCGCCCGGCCGCACCACCCCGAGAATCTCCATCGACCCCGCCGGCGACACGTACACCACCCGCCCGGGACGGGGAGCGGAGATGATCTTGCCGTCGCCGATGTAGAGGGCGACGTGGCTGGCGTCGGAGAAGTAGATGATGAGGTCGCCGGGGCGCATGTCCGCGACGGGGACGTGCTTCAGTTGTGCCCACTGGAGTTCGGACGTACGGGGGATGGTGACCCCCGCCGCCAGCCAGGCCTGGGAGGTCAGGCCCGAGCAGTCGAAGGAGTCGGGGCCCTCGGCGCCCCAGACGTAGGGCTTGCCGAGCTGGCGGGTGGCGTAGGCGATGGCCTTCTTGCCCGCGGCGGTCGCATCGGTGCCGACCTTCTCGAGGATGCCCGTGCCGACCCACTTCGCCTGTGCGTCCTTGGCGGCCTTCGCTTCGAGCGCGGCCAGTTGCCGACGTTGCTTCTTCGCCAGGCTCGACTCCAGCTTCTTCGCGGTGGCGATGTGCTCTTCGATCGTCTTGCGGTCGGCGTCCATGGTGCGGCGGTTCTTCTTCAGGCGCGTCAGGACGCCGGATGCGTCGGCGGTGCGGGTACGCAGGTCCTTGCGAGTCGCCGTCAGGGCGGTCAGCACGTTCTGCGTGGAGTGTTGGGCCCGCCGGGCCAAAGAGGCGTTGTCCAGGGCGTGTTCGGGGTCGGAGGCGAGGGCGAACTGCACCTCGGCGGGCAGGCCGCCGCTGCGGTACTGGGCCCGGGCCGCCGCCCCGGCCAGCGAGGTGAGGCCGGTCAGTTTCGTCTCGGCCGTCTTGACCTGGGCGTTGAGAGTGCGGACACGTTTCTCCTGCTTGGTCACCTGCACATCGACGGTGTTGTACTTCTCCGTGGCGACCTCGGCGTCGTGGTAGAGGCGCTCGAGTTCGGCGCGTACCTCGGTGAGGGTCATGGGGTCGGCTCGGGCGACCTGCTGGGTCGCCGCCGTCAGGGCGCAGGCCAGTGCGACGGCTGCCGCCGTCCGACAGCCGTGTGCGCGCGGGGGCCGTCTCATGTGGGCCGAAGCTCCCTTCGTCCGCGTCGGCCGGGTCGATGCCCGGAGGGTCCGCCCGCACAACGGGGGGATGCCGTCCTGTGGTTCAAGGGGGTGTGAACCAGGTGGTGCCCGGCATCCGTTGTGCGCGGGAAGGACGTGCGTCAGATGAAGGAGTCTTTATGGGCGCGGAGTTGGTGCTGCCGGGGCTGTGCGCGGGGTTCGGGATCGGGTTTCTGGTGCTCGCCGTGCGGACGGCTGTGGCGGCGCTGCGGCTGCGCGTGCGCGGACTGCGGGTGATGGGTGTCGTGACGGCGCGGGTGGCGGCCGACCGGCGGAGTGGCGGGCTCGTGGTGTTCTCCGATCACCTGGGGCGGGTCGTCGTCCTGGATCCGGGGATCTACGGGCCGCTGTGCGGGCTGCCGCTGGTCGGCGGGAGGGTGCCCGTGGTCTACGTACGGAACCGGCCCGCCGCGGCCCGGTTGTGGAATTCACGGCATCTGCTGGCACCGTCGTTCGGATGGTTCCTGTCGTCGACGGTGGCGTTCGGTGCCGCGGTCGTGGTGTCGCCGTGAGGTGGGGCCAGGGCCTGTCCCGCGGATCAAAGTGCAGACGCGGGGCCTCGCACGCACTCCCCCACTGCCTGAACGGGGTGGGAGTGCCCCAGCGGCATTGTCGTCGGGTGCCGTGTCCGGGTCGGCACCGCGCTCCCCTTCGCCGGATACGTGGCGTTGTACGCGGTCCAACTCGCCCTCGGCGTAAACCTGATGGGGCGAGTGCGGTACGGGCCGGTCGAGCTGTTGCTGCGTGCAGTCATGCCGACGCGGTATCCCGGCCGGCGGGTGGCTACTTCTCCAGCGTCAAGCCTGGCAGACGGCGTGCGGCCCGTTCGGTGATGGCCGCCGTCTCCGCCTTCGCCGCCGCCGAGATGGCGCCGGCGCCGGGCTCCTTGTACCAGGGGCGCAGCCGGATCAGGGCCGGCCGGACGCCGGTGGCGAGCAGGAGAGCGGTGCCCTTGGGCAGGGCGCGGATCTTGTCGGGGGGCAGGACGGCCTCCTGACGGTAGGAGTAGGAGCGCGAAGTGCCGTCCTTGCTACGGGAGATGCTGGGCGTACGGACGTCGTGCTGGCCGACGAGGGTGGAGATCTTCTGCACGAAGTCGGCGTCGTCCAGGCCCGCGCCGAGCAGCTTGACGGTCGCCGCGCTCCACAGGGCGTCCATGCCCACCTCGCCCCACACCCGGGCGCCCTGCCGGTAACTCTGCAGCAGTGTCACGACGTTGATGCCGCGGGAGCCGAAGTGCGAGTACAGGTCGGGCAGGTCGGAGATGCGGCAGACGTTGGCGGCCTCGTCGAGGACCGCTGTCAGCGGCGGGTCGAGGCGGCCGCCCATGCGTTCGGCGGCGACCACGCCCGCTCGCATCGTCGCGTCGGCGATGCCCGCGATGACGCCCGCCGCGGAGCCGCCGCCGTCCTTGGACAGGAGGTAGAGGGTGTCCTGGCCGAGGACATGCTCGTGGGGACGGAACTCCGGCATCTCGGGGTCGGGTGTGACCCAGGCGAGGATCTCGGGGTCCAGAAGGCAGGACACGGTCTGGCGGGCGGTCTCGTAGATGCCGTCCCGGGTCTCCACCGCGCCGCGGACCGTGCCCTGCAACTGCTCGGCCATCGCGACGAGTCCGGCCTCGCGGAGCAGGTCGACGGGAGTGCGGTCGGCGGGGTCGGCGAGCCAGCCGAGGAGGTCGACGACCCGGGCCTTGCCGCGGGCGGCGGCGAGGAAGAGGGCGGTGAGGGTGTTCTGGGCGGCCGAGATCCAGAAGTCCTTCTTCGCGGTGTCGTCGTTGACGGACGCCACGAAGTGGCCGGCCAGGCGGCGGGCGCCCTCGATGGTGTGGCACTCGCCGAGCAGGTTCCACCACATGGCACGCGGGGTGTGGGCGATGCCCTGCGGGTCGAACGTCCAGACCCAGCCCACCTTTTCGCGTTCGGCGCGGGTGGCGGCGTACACGTCGGCCTTGTTGGAGGTGAGCAGCACGGCGCCCTGGGCGCGCAGCACCCGGGGGACGGCGATGCCGGTGGACTTGCCGGCCCGGGGTGCCATGAGGTCGAGTTCCACGTCCTCGTAACTGCTGCGCAGCTCGGGGCCCTTGGGGTCGAGGTCGCCGAGGAGGTTGCCGGTCTCGTCCGGGTGCAGCCGCTCGCGGCCCTTGAGGGTGGGGCGCAGTTCGCGGGCCCGGGTCTCGATGCCCTTGGGGCACATGGCGGCGAGTTCGCGCCGTCCGGCGAGGCCCTTGGTGCGGCCGGCACGGTCCATGAGGAGGCGCACGCCGAGCGCGACGGGCACCGCGATGAGCAGCAGCAGGCCGAGCATGCCCGCGTAGACGGCGGCGGGCGGCGCCGTGGGCCACAGCGGGGCCGGTCCGTCAGTGGTCAGGCGGGAGACGGTGGACAGGGCGAAGGGCGGGGCGTCGAAGCCGTGGCCGGAGAGTCCGGCGCCAAGGGTGCCGCCGGCCCAGACGACGGTGAACAGGGTGAGGCCGGTGCCGGCGATCCCGGCGATGGCCCACGGCAGCTGGTCGGACAGGTCGCCGCCGGTGCGCGGGCCGCTCATGCGGTCCACCTCCTCGCCGCTGCTTCCGTGCCGGGTGCCGGTGGCAGCCCGGGGGCGCTGGGCATCCCGTAGGCCTCCTCCTGGGCGGCGCGTGCCACCTGCTCGGCGGCGCGGGCGGCGGCCTGCTCGATGGCCTCCTCGTTGGTCGTCCAGCGCTGGTTGGTGTTGTGCAGACGGCGTTCCGCGTCGGTGATGGCGACCTTGATGGGGATGCCGGGGCGACCGCCGACCTTGATGAGGAAGCGGCCGCGGCCCGGCGGTTCCTCGTTCTCGCCGTTGACGCCCCAGCCGGGGGGTGAGGACCAGGACGACACGAGTTCGATCTCGCGCCGGGACAGTCCCACCACCTTGCCCAGGTCCTCCATCTCGGCCTTCGGCAGACCGGCGCACACCACCATCCCGGCCCGTTCGACGAAGCCGCGGGCCTTGGCACGGTCGGCGTCCGTACCGAGTGCCTCGGCGTCCTTGAGGGTGTGGGTGATCTTCGCGTCGCCGAGGCCGAGGGAGCGGTTGAGGCGGGTGAGCGCGTCGATGCGGTCGACGATGCCGGTGGCGGCGCGCAGCGGGCGCCACAGCTCGTCGAGCACGGTGAAGAACCAGCGCCGGGGTGCGAGTCCGGCGTCCGCGAGGGCGTGCGAGGCGGCCACCGTGCCGAGCCCGTCGGACCAGGCGGCGAGCATCGCGGCGGCGGTCAGCTGGGTGTCGGCCTCGCCGATGCCGGAGATGTCGATGCACACGGCGGGCGCGTCGGGGTTGATACGGGTGGACGTCTCGGAGGCGAAGGTGTCGCCGAGCGGGCCGTCCAGGATGCCGAGCAGGGAGCGGTGCAGCGGGTCCACGGCGTCGCGGTAGCGGGTGTCGTCGCCGCGGTCCAGGGTGACCGCGCGGACCCGGTCGGGGCCCTCGGTGAGCACGCGCAGCAGGTCGGGCAGCAAGACCGTACCGCCCTCCGGGGTGCGTTCGCGCAGATGGTGCAGGCAGGCGCTCAGCACCGACTGCTCGTGGTCGTCCATCGGACGGCCGCGCACGATGGTGATGAGGGCGGCGACCATGTTCAGTACCCGGCCGTGGGCCTCGGCCTTCAGGACCTCGCCGGCCTCGCCGCCGATCTTCGCGGCGGCGGCGCCCATGGCGCCCGGGTCGAGGACGTTGATGCCACCCCGGCCGCGGCCGATGGAGATCACCTGGCCGCCGAGCGCGCGGATGGTGTCGGCGTAGTCGGGCTTGAGGTCGCCGAGGACCAGCGGGACGACGCCGGTCGCGGCGAGCCCGATCAGCATCCGGTTGACGAGGGTGGACTTGCCGAGGCCCGGCATGCCGAGCATGAACAGGGAGGGGTTGGAGATGTAGCGGGCCCGGGTGAACCAGTTGAGGGGGTCGCCGCAGACCGTGGCGCCGGTGAACAGGTGCTGTCCGAGCGGTACTCCGGTCATGGGCGAGCCGGAACCGGCGGCGAACGGCCACATGCCGCAGGCCTGCACGGTGGTGGCGCGCCACATGGTCGGCGGGTCTATGTAGCCGACGCGTCCGCCGCCCACGCCGTACCAGCCGCGGGGCGGGACGAACAGCTCCTTGGGGCGGGCCGGGGCTTTCTGCTTGCCGCTCTGCCGCGCGCCGGACTTCGACCTGCCGGACTTCTTCCGCCCGGACTTCTCCGTCCAGGACGCCTCCGTCCAGGGCTCTTCCTGCCCGGGCTGCTCCGCGCCCGGCGCCTCGCGCGCCTGCTCTTCGGCCAGCCGGTCGGCCCGTTCGGCCTTCTTCTCCTCGCTACGGCGGCTCACAGCGCCTCCTGCAGTTCGTGCGGGATGAGGGTCTGTTCCCACGGGAGGATTCCGGCGGGCAGCGTGCAGCTGAACGCTGCCGCCTGCATCCGGTCCGCGGGCCGCATCAGCACCCGGGAGGCCGCGGTCAGGTTGCGTACGGTGACGCTGGCGTCGGCCAGCTCCGCGATGTCGTCGACGGTGACCGTCAGCATCAGCGAGAACTCCACGAGCCCCGCGCCCGACGCCTCTTCCGCCGCGGTCTGTTCCGCCGCCCGCACCTCGGAGGCCGCACGGGCCTGCACCATGCCCTTTCCGGACGTCGCCATGAACTGGGCGCTGCGCCGGTCCGCCTCGACGATCCGGGCCGAGGTGGCCGGGTCGATGGGCCGGTAGACCAGGGCGACCCGCTTGCGGCGGGTGCCGGGGGCCGCCTCCAGCATGCCCCTCAGCACCGAGGACCGGATGGTGCCGCGCGGTGCCAGGGTCATCAGCCAGGTCCGGGACACGCCGGAGTCGTGGTGGTAGCTGCCCACGGTCTCGACGGCGGCGGCGGGGCCCGCGTCGGCCCACTCCAGGCCCGTTCCTCCGTGCGTGGCGCGGGCGTCGAGGACATCGGCGGCGACGCCGGGGTCGTAGGCGACCCGGATCACCTCGGCGATCCGCTCGGCCGACAGCGGGTAGGCGGCACCGCCGCCGGCCGCGACGAGCCCGCTGAGCAGGCCCGGGATACGGATGGCGAGGTCGGTGATCACGTCGTCCTTCTTGCGCCGCTGGCCCGGCGGGACGCCGTAGGTGAGCGTGATGTAGGTGTGCATCTCGGAGGAGGCGCTCGGGTAGCGGTCGACGACCTCCTCCATGACGGCACGGGCGGCGGGCGGCGCGTCCGGGTGGATGCGGGGCAGCACCTCGTGGGCGAGCCGGGTGCCCGGGTCGGGGGCGGTCTCCACGATCACGGAGGCGCCACGCAGGCCGGGTTCGTGGGCCAGCCGGGCCAGCCACTCGCCCCACAGCGCGACCCAGACGTCGACCTGGTCCGGGTCGATGAGGGAACCGCCGTCGGGGTCGCAACCCAGGACGATCGTGTACAGGTTGCGGTCCGGGTGGTGCAGGACGCCGAAGGGGCGGTCGTAGGCGTCCCGGCCCTCGGTCGCGGTGACCTTGTTGAGCAGACCCGGCGGACGGAAACGGCCGCCGGGCCGGGCGGACAACGGGCCGGAGACATAGAGGTGCGCGCCCTTCGCCTTCCGGCGCCACCAGCTGATGCGCAGCGTGATCAGCTGGTAGACGTTGCGCCCGTCCTGGGTGCGGATGGCGAGCGGTATCAGGAAGACGAGGACCGGGAGGGCCACGACGATCGCGGCGTACAGCGAGATCAGCGACGCCAGCAGGGTGGCGATGAGTCCGCCGAAGATCCCGAAGGTGCCGACGAGCCCGAGCGGCCCGAGCCCCGGCCGCCGTGGCCTGCGCCAGTTTCCGTAGGTCGGATGGGTGGCGGCTTCCGTGGACATGAGGATCCGGTTTCCCTTCGTGAAGTGGTGGGGCTACGGCGTCGCAGACACGGCGGTGGTGGTGGGACGGAGGCGGGGCGGGGAGACCGCCGAGCTCCCTCGGGGAAAGGAGCTCGGCGGCCGTTCGTCAGGGCAGGCGACGACGGGACGTACGGATGTACGGTCCGGGCGTCGTCGCCCTCCTGGGGATCACTTGTTGTTGCCCAACTCGCCGTCGGCGCCTTCGACGGCGCCGGAGACGGCGGAGCTTGCGGTCTGCGCAGCGGCCACCGCCGCGAGCACGGCGACACCTGCCGGGCCGCCGGCAGCCGCGCCCGCCGCACCGGCACCGCCGGCACCCGCACCGCCCGCGCCGGCGCCCGCGGCACCGGCCTTGCCCGCTCCCGCACCGGCACCGGTCGCACCGGCTTTCCCGCCCGAACCGGAGGAGCCGCCCGCACCGGACGAACCCCCGGTTCCCGACGCGCCGCTCGGACCCATCTGTCCGCCGGAGCCGCCGCCGCTGCCGCCGCTGGCGCCGAGCTGGACCGCGCCGCTCGCCAGTTGGCTTCCCGCCTGCCCCATGCTGGACATGGGGTTGCCGGTGCCCATGGCGGCGGCGGCGGGCACGATGAGCTTCAGCAGCGCGGGCAGGGCGATGGCGGAGAGCAGCATCACGCCGATACCGGCGATACGTGTGTTGATGGCGACGCCGTCGTTGCTGGCGCCGACGCCCCTGTTCTGGCCCGCGGTGATCATCGCCATACCCGCGTTGAGCACGAGGGCGACCGCGGGTTTGTAGATCAGCCAGGAGACCATCCAGCCGATGTGCTTGCGCCACCAGCCGGCGCCCCAGTCCGTCATCGAGGCCGCGGCGGCCAACGGGAGGGTGCCCAGCATCAGCATCATGACGCCGAGCCGGATGTACATCAGGACCGTGTGGATGATGCCGGCGATCAGCAGCAGGAAGGCGAGAATCAGCATGAGGAAGGACTCGTCGATCCCGCCGCCGCTGCCACAGGCACCGACGTTCTGCAGCGCTTTCTTCACGGCGTCGTTGAACAAGTAGTCGGAGTAGCTGTCCGCAACGCTGGCGGCGGCCATGACGACGGTGGTGGCGGCGCCCGAGACGAGAACCACCCGCATGATGCCCTTCAGCGCGGTCTTGCCTGCGTCGCCCTTCCGCTCGATGGCCATGCGGGCGGCGGCGAAGAGCAGCGAGCCGACCGCGAGATAGACCACGATCCACTGGGTGTCGCTGCTGATGCCCTTCGACGTGTCCGTCTGCTCCAAGGTCGGGACATGGGTGGCCAGCGCCCCGAACACCGCGACCGCGGCCGCGAGGATGGTCTTCGCGATCAGATCGATGATGGTCCCGATGGGGTCTCCGAGAAAGCTGAAGAAACCCTTGATCAGGTCGAGGGCCGGATTGCCCTGACTGCCGCAATCCACGTCAAACCCCCCAGAGAGTGAAGTCGTTGGTGTCGGAAACGGACGACAGCGGCGTGTACAGGGACCCGTCGCCGTCGGGCAGGACCTTCCAGTCACCGCCGTTCCAGCGCAGATCGATGGTGGTCGCCGTAAACCCCTGGGAACTCTTGAGAAGCAGTTTCACGCTCGCCGCCGAACTCTTGTACGAGGTCACCGAGAAACCGACGTACGAGGCGGGTGTCGCATCGGTGCTGTCACTGTCGCTGTCCGTGAAGGTGGCGCGCTTGAACTCCCACATCTCGCGTCCCGACCCGGCGACGACCTGCCGCTCGGTGACGGTGCGCCAGTTGGATCCGCTCATCTGTGAGGGGATGGTGGTGGCGGCCAGCGCGGCGCCGGTGGGTGTGTGCGCGAAGCACCACCACAGGTCGCCGCTGATCCGGATGGGCCCGGCCGAGGCGGAGACGGGCACCTGCACGACACCGAGCTTGCGCCGCTTGACGTCCTTGGGCGCGGCCGTGGGCAGCGCGGCGCCCGCGCTGTCGTCGGTACGGCAGCCGTGCGGCCGGCTGTCCTTCGCGCCGGAGCTGTCGGAGCTGCCGGAGTCGTCGGACAACGGGCCGTCGGACGCCGCCGCGTTCGCGCGGGCAGTGGTGGTGTCGGGGCCGCCGGACACCGCTGTGACGATCAGGCCCACCACGAGCGCGACGCCGAGGAATCCCGCCGACAGCCGCCAGTTGCGCTGCTTGTAGTACGGCCCGGACTCCTCGACCCGCCGCTCCCTGCGTTTGAACATCTCGACCGCCCGCCCGGCCTACGCGAAGACGAAGTTGACGAGCGGGCCCGCGGTGGCCACGAGGACACAGCCGCCGAGCACCATGCCGAGTCGGCTCATGTGCTCCGAACTCTCGCCCCGCTTCACGGAGATGGCCATCATCGCGCCGGTGATCAGCACCCCGGCGACACCGGCGGCGGTGCCGGCCCAGGCGACGATGCCGAGAACCGTGTTGACCTTGCCGGTGAGTTCGTCCGGGGCGTTGCTCACCGGCTTGGGCACGGTGCCGTCGGCCAGGAGGTGGGAGGCTGCGAGGAGAAAGGACATGAGGATCTCCGAGGAGTCGGCGCCCGGCATGAGCGGCGGGCGAGAGGGTGACTGAGTGATGGAGGGATGGAGTGACTGACAGCGCTGGAAGGCGTGTTGGGGACCGGAGGGTGTGAGGGGCTACGGGCCGCCGAGGAGCCTCAGATCGCCCAGAACGATGACGAGCGGTTGGGCGGACGTGGCGAGCAGGCAGGCGAGGGTGACGTAGAAGACCCCACGGAAGTGCTCGCCGCCTTCGCCCGGTTCGCCACGGCGCAGCTGGAGTGCCATCAGGGTGCCGACGGTGATGAGTCCGAAGACGCCGGCGGCCGTGACGCACCAGGCGAGCAGGTTGATGATCGTGTGGGCACCCACGGGCGGGGCGTAGTCGGCCAGGAGCCGGGCATCCGGCAGGGGACGGGTCACGACACGGCTCCCTCGCCGTAGTGCTCGCTGCCCACCAACGTGCCGAGCGTGGCGAGTTGCCTGGGCAGGGACTTCGGGCGGTCACCCGTACGCCATGCCGGTATCCACGGCACCCGGTGCACGCGGGCGACGGAGCGCAGCACGCGGATTCGGCGCAGCAGACTGAGCGGCAGCCGCCCGGGGGCGTCGGCGACGAGGACCACGCCCAGCAGATCGAGCCCCTGCGGGGCGCTGCCCTCCTTGAGCGCGCCCAACGCCCGGGAGACGGACCGCAG
Source organism: Streptomyces sp. NPDC027189 (assembly GCF_055566975.1). Lineage (NCBI taxonomy): Bacteria > Bacillati > Actinomycetota > Actinomycetes > Kitasatosporales > Streptomycetaceae > Streptomyces > Streptomyces sp. NPDC027189. The sequence continues at coordinate 43,515 of NZ_JBVHRI010000021.1, read as the reverse complement.
TCCGCGCGCGCTGGTCCTGCCGACCAGCACGATCCGGTGCGGTTCGCCCCGCGCGGGCTCCGGCCAGCGGGCTCCTAAGTCCACTCCGCCGAGCGTCTCGACCAGCGAGGTCACCCCGGCTCCGCCGTGCGCCTTGACCCACCCGACGTCGTCACGCGACCTGCCCCGGGCCGCCTTGGGCCGTTTCGGCCGAGCCGGGCCCGGCTCGGGGACCCGAGCCGGGGCGGGACGGCGCGCGGGGGCGGCCTGCGGGGAGACCCGGGCCGCGGGCCGGGGTGCGGTCCGCGGGGCGGCTTGGCCGTGGGGTACCGCATCCGCCCGCCGTCGGGCGGGGACCTGCGGGAACGCCTGTTGCCCGGCGGGAGCCGGGTGGCCGCCGGGTGCTGCCGGGGCCGGGCCGGCGGTCCTCCCCGGCGGGACGGCCCGACCGCCGCCCGTTCCCACTGTTGGACCGGTCGCTTCGCCGTCGGGAGCGGGCCGCGTTTGCGGGGGTGTCGGCCGTGGGGTCTTCGGTCCCCGTTCCCATGACTGCGGGCCCGACGGCGTTGCCGAAGGTGTGCCCATGTGTGCCCTGCCCCCCTCTTCGCTCGAACTTCCGCTGCTCTGGCTCATCTGGTTTCGACTGGTTTGAACTTATTTGCACCGAGGCCCGTTTCGATCTGTCGAGCCCGGCGGACAGCACAACGGGCCATGTGGCCACCGCGGTTCAAGGCGAGGGGAAGAAGGCAGGCGCTCATGAGTTCAGCCATGGGAGGGGGCGGAGGCGGAGAGAGCGGCATCTCGACCGCGCTCAAGGCCCTCATCGGCGCCGGCACCGGCTGCGGCTGCCTGCTGGCCGGGGTGCTCACGCTGCCCATCGTGATCGTCGTCGTGATCATCTACGGCGGGTTCGGGGTCCTGCTGGCCCCGCTCATCGCGCTGTACCTGCTCTTCCACGGCGGCAGCGGGGACCCGCCCAGCCAGGACGACGGGAACCAGACGCTCCAGATCTTCCAGGGCGACGGCAAGGGCGAGCTGGACACCTCGACCGTCCCCGAAGACCTGGTGGACCCCATTCAGAAGGCCGGCGCTCTGTGCGACGCCATCGGCCCGATCGTCATCGCCTCTCAGATCGAGAAGGAGTCCGGCTTCAACGCGGACCTGGTCGGCCCGAACGGCGAGCAGGGCCTCTCCCAGCTGCCGCCCGACATCTTCAAGCAGTACGGCAAGGACGACGACGACAACGGCAAGGTGTCCGCCCTGGACGCCAAGGACTCGATCATGGCGCAGGGCCGCTACCTGTGCGATCTGGCCGACCAGGGCCAGAAGCTGCTCGACAGCGGCGAGGTCCGGGAAACGGACGACGGCCGCGGGACCACCAACAGCGTCCTGGACCTCGCCCTGGCCGGCTACGACGTCGGGATGGACGCCGTCCGCGCGGCCAAGGGGGTGCCGCAGACAAACGAGGCTCAGGGCTACGTCCTCGCCATCCGCGCCCAGTTCGCCAAGTACCAGGGCATCGGCGCCCCGCCCTCGGGCGCCACCCCCGGCGTCACACCCAGCCCCACCGACTCACCGTCGGTCACTGCTTCGCCCACCGCATGAGCATGAGGAGGACAGCCATGGCCCACTTCGAGGTGCACATCTCCGACGAAGGGCTCGCCGAGATCGACGGGGACCCCCTCGTCCCCGAGCCGGGTCAGTCCGTGCACGAGGCCGTACTCGACCAGTTGCAGCGGTACGCGCAGGAGCGCGGCGCCGCCGTCGAGGCGACGGTGAACGACGGCCCCGGCGCCGCCCACTTCGCCCTTGAGATGTCGCCGGACGGTTCCAGCCGCATCCTCGTACCGGAGGAGCCACCGGCCCCGGAACCCGGACCGGTCCTCGTGGCCTCCGTGGCCTCCGCCTCCGCCCCCGCCCTCGCCCTCGCCCTCGCCCTCGCCCTCGCCCTCGCCGAGGCTCCTGCCCCCTCCGCCATCGCCACCGCGATTGCCCGTGCCCGCGCCACGGCCGCTGACCGTGTCGCCGCCGCCCCGGCCCAGCTCTCTGCCAGGACCATCGACCTCCCCGCCGAACTCTCCGAACTCGCCGAACCGATCGGCCGTATCAACGCGTTGGCGGGCGTTGGCCGGCTCGACGAGGCGTTCGCCGACGCGACCGCGCTGCGCGAGAGGCTGACCGGATCGATGGGTGCCGAGCATCCGCACGCGCTGGAGGCGCGGGCCGTGGAGGCGTACCTCGCGCACCTGCGCGGCGACCCCCGCGAGGCCACCGTGCTGGCCCTGGCCGTGGCCCGGATCAGGTGCGGGGCGGGGGACGACCGGGCGCCGGAGGAGGTGGCGCGGGCGGCGGCCGCCTGGCAGCGGCTCGACGACGACCAGGCCGCACTCACCCACGGGCGCGAACTGCTTCACATGTGGGCCAAGTTGGAGCACCGCGGACTGCTGCCACCCGGCCACTCGGAACTCGCCGAACAGGTCCGCAGACATGTGGAGGCACTGATGGCGTACGCCTGACCCACCCACGGGCAGGTCCCTCCCGGCACAACCGCCCCACCCTCCCCGGCCTGCTCGTCCATCGACTCGTACACCGAGCGTCAAACGAACGTGGAACTCACCTCGGAACACTCCGTTCCCCCGGAGGCCCCGGTTCTCAGTCCCCGGACTGGGGGCCGGTCATCCCAAGGAGCAGGAGCACACCATGAACGTGAAGGTCATCGGATCGGCCGGCGCTGAATCCGTCGAGGAACGAGCGCTGCGCGACCTCTACTTGGAACACGGCCCGGCGCTCTACGCGTACGTGCTGCGCATGCTGGGCGGGGACACGCACCGCGCGGAGGACGTCATCCAGGAGACGCTGCTGCGGTGCTGGAACAAGCAGAATCTGGTCGACGGCGAGGGGATGGCCGTACGCCCGTGGATGTTCCGGGTGGCCCGCAACCTCGTCGTCGACGGGCATCGTACGAGGATGGCGCGGCCGTTGGAGATCGGCGGCGCCACCTGGCTGTCCGAGCTGGGCGCCGAAGTGGACGACATCGAGCGGATGTTGTCGTCCATGGTGGTCCGGGACGCCTTAGAGGCACTGACCCCCGCGCACCGCGAGGTGATCAGGGCGACCTACTTCGCCGACCGTACGACCCAACAGGCCGCCGACGCCCTGGGCGTCCCGCAGGGCACCGTGAAGTCCCGCGTGTACTACGCCCTGCGCTGCCTGAGGACGGCGTTGGAGGAGCGAGGGGTGCGGTGAGGGCAGGGAGGAGCCGGGCGGAGGAAAGCTGAAACGTTGCCGCGGCTGGTGGGTCAGCGCTGCGGTCCGCCTTCGTCGCCCTCGTCGCCCTGTGCCAGCTCGCGCAGGGACTGCCGGACCTCGTCCGCCTCCGTGTGGCCGCCCTCCTCCAGCAGGGCGAGCGCCGCGGCCCAGGCCGTGCGGGCCGAACCGTGGTCGCCGGCGGCACGATGGGAGTCCCCGAGGTGCCGCAGGGTGTCGGCCTCCAGGTAACGGTTGCCGAGTTCCTGGTACAGCTCTACGGCGAGTTCGAACCGCCTGACGGCCGCGTCGTACCGGCCGAGATGGTGGTGGGCGTAGCCGACGCTGTCCTGCGCGGAGGCCTCACCGTTGAGGTCGGCGGCCTCCTGGTGCAGGGAGACGGACTTCTCGCAGTGTTCCAGCGCACGTTCGGCGTCGCCGAGCAGGATGTACGTCCAGCCGATCTCGTTCAGGACGCTGGCCTCGCCGCCGTGGTGGCCGAGGGACCGGTACAGCTCGCCGGCCTGCGCGTAGTGGTCGAGCGAGTCGTCATAGCGTCCCGTCTCGTTGGCCAGATAGGCGAGGCAGCGGTGGGTGCGGGCCTGGCCGAAGGCGTCGCCGGCCTGCTGGAAGAGGCCCAGTGCCCGGCTCAGCAGCCGTAGCGCCTCGTCCGTGTGCCCGAAACGGGTGTGGCCGAAGCCCAGACTGCGCAGGGCGTGCGCCTGGCCGACGGGGTCGCCCAGGGCGCGGGCGGCACGCAGCGCGGCCTTGTTGATCTCCATCAGGTCGTGCCGGTAACCGAGGCGGTCGAAGTACAGGTCCAGTGCGTAGGCCGTGCGCCAGGCGTGGTTGTGGTGGCCGTCGTCGGCCGCGTACTCGACGAGCGAGCGCAGCACGTGGCGCTCGGCGCGCAGCCAGGCGGTCGCCTGCTTGCCGTCGTTGAACCGCAGCGGCACGCTGTCCGATCTGCCCGGCGACAGGGGGATGGTCTCCCGGAACGGGTCGAGGACGGCGGACGCCTGGTGGGCGGTGTGCAGATAGTGGTCGAACAACCGCAGCACCGTGTTGTCCCGTTCGTACATGCTGTGTTGGTTCGTGATGAGTTCGTGGGCGTAGGCGCGCAGCAGGTCGTGGAAGACGAACCGGCCAGGGACGCGTTCCATGAGCAGGCTCGCCCCGGTGAGCTCCGTCAGCAGGGCGCGGACCTGACGCCGGGGCATGCCGGCCAGCGCGACCGCCACCGCGGTGCTGATGTCCGGGCCAGGGTGCACGGAGAGCCGGCGGAAGAGCCCGGCGGCCTCGGGCGACAGGGCGTTGTACGACCAGGAGAAGACGGCGCGGGCGTCGGAGCCGGCCTCCTGGCCAGCGGCGAACGCGTCGAGGCTGCCGTGGTCGCTGCGCAGTTCTGCGGCGATGTCGGCGAGCCGGAAGCCGGGGTGGTGCGCGGCGCGTGCCGCCACGATGGCCAGGGCCAGCGGCAGCCGGGCGCACAGGTCGACGATGGCGTCGGCCGCCTCCGGCTCGGCGTCGACACGGGCGCTGCCCAGCCGCCGGGTCAGCAACTCCCGCGATTCCTCGGCGCTCAGCAGCCCCAGGGTGAGCGGATGCGCCCCGTGCCTGGCGACCAGGCCGCTGAGCCGGCTGCGGCTGGTGACGATGACGAGACAGCCGGACGCGCCGGGCAGCAGAGGCTGGATGTGCTCGGTGTCACGGGCGTTGTCCAGCACGATCAGCACCCGGCGGTCGGACAGGACGCTGCGGTACAGGGCGGCCTGTGCGTCGAGCCCCTCGGGGACGGCATGCGGGGCCACCCCGAGCGCCACGAGGAACCTTTCGAGCGCCTCGCCGGAGTTCATCCGGGAGGCGCCGGGGTCCCAGCCGCGGAGGTTGACGTAGAGGCTGCCGTCGGGGAAGCGGTGGGCGATCCGGTGGGCCCAGTGCACGGCGAGGGTGGTCTTGCCGGCCCCGGCCATTCCGTCGATGACGGCGATGGCGGTGCTGGTGGCGGTGGTTGCGGCATTTTCGGTGTCGGCGGTGGTCGCCGGGGCGGGGTCGTCGTCGGGCAGCAGGGCGGCGACACGGACGAGTTCGCTACGACGGCCGGTGAACGTGGGTAGATCTGCGGGGAGTTGGGAGGGGCGGACCTTGTCCCCGCGGCGGGCCGGCGAATCGGGATCGCCCGGCTCCGGGCGGGGAGTGGCATCGGACGTGTCCCGAGTGTCAGGTGTGCCAGGGGTGTCGCCGTCCTCGTCGCCGCCCGCCCGTCCGCTCGGGATCGGCTGCGCCAGGGCAGGGTCCCCGGCCAGCAGGCGGGCGTGCAGGGCGCGCAAGGACGGCCCCGGTTCTATCCCCAGTTCGTCGACCAGCGTGCGGCGGGTTCTCGCGTAGGCTTCCAGCGCCTCTGCCTGCCGTCCGCACCGGTACAGGGCGACGAGCAGCAGCTCGCTCACGGACTCGCGCAGCGGATGCGCGTCGCGCAGCGCCAGCAGTTCCGCCACCACGGCCTCGTGCCCGCCCAGCTCCAGCTCGACGCGCAGCTTCAACTCCATGGTCCCCAGCCGTCGTTCGGCCAGGTCCGTCCGCGCGGATTCGGCGTACGGGCCGGGCACTCCGGCCAGTGCGGGGGTCCCCCAGGTGGCCATCGCGGTGTTCAGCAGCCGGAGGGCGAGGTCGCCTTCCCCGGCGGCCAGGTGGTGCTTGGCCTGCGCCACCGCCGCGTCATTTGCGGTGACGTCGCAGGCAACCGTGTCGGAAGCCATGACGTATCCGTCGCCGATGGAGAGCAGAATCCCGGGCGACTGCCCCGGCGGCCGCACCGGCTCCAACAGCTTGCGCAGCCGGGAGACATACGTGCGCACCACCGAGACCGCGCCCTGCGGTGGCTCCGTCCCCCAGACCCCGTCGACGAGATCGGCCACGCCCACCGTGTGTCCCCGGCGCAGCAACAGCATCGCGAGAACGGCCCGCTGCTGAGGTGAGCCGAGCGCCACTTCCTCGGTACCGCGCCAGGCACGCAGCGGACCGAGCAGGAAGAACTGGTAGGCCTTGAGTTCACTTTCCGCCACGGTCCGGACATTAGCGTCCGATCTTCCGAACGTCAGCTCGAACGACAATTTCCCGCCATGCGTTCACCGGGAAATGACACCCCGGAAACGCGCAGGCCGGAGGGGGTAGGAGGGAGGGGGGCCTTGGCCCAAGGCCGGGTAGTTAGGGCCTGCGGAGAAACAAGTCGTTGCTTCCGTCGGTGCTCGTCGTTGTTGTGCTACGGGGATGTCGGAGGGGGTCGAGGCGGGGCTGGCGGCGAAGTTCGAGGTGTTGTTGCCTCATCTGGATGAGCGTCAGCGCCGGTTGGCCATAGGGGCGGAGGCCCGGTCGTTGGGGCATGGCGGGATCAGGAAGGTGGCCCGCGCGGCGGGGTGCGTGAGGGCACCGTGTCCCGTGGGGTCGCTGAACTGGAGGCCGGTGCGGCTCCGTTGGGCCGGGCCCGCCGGGAGGGCGGAGGCCGCAGGCGCGCAGTGGACCTCGATCCCGGGCTGCGGCCCGCCTTGCCGGCCGTCGTCGAGCCGGATGTGCGCGGTGATCCGATGTCGCCGCTGCCCTGGAAAATGTCTGGCGAACAACCGCGACGGACGGTGTGGCGTGGTCTCCTCCAGTGCAGTCGTCATCTGTTCGATGGCCACGACGTCGCGGACTTCGAGACTGTGGGTGGCGGAGTTCACGCTGTAGAGCCGCTTGGCAGCCCACTCGAGCGCCGCGTCATGTGGAAGGACCTTGACGAGGCGGAAGGTGTCACTGCCGTCGTCGGGGGCGAGGACGACACCTCGCCAGAAGGCCGTGATGCGGATCGTCCTGATACGCGGGTCATGCGCGTAGCCCACGGTCTCCAGGTGCAGCCCCTTGTCTACACGCAACTCCGCCGCGGTCAGCGTCTGGAACTTGACCATGGCCTTGCGGACCCCCGCCCGCACCGGCTTCTCCAACTGCTCGTATTCGGCCTAGAGCGTGTTCGCGACGGCGAGCTGCGGCAAGGGTAACTCCACTGTGGTCAGGGCCTGGTGACAGTGTTCACCAGGCTATCGCCCAGTCCTGCCGCAACGGCCGCCACATCTGTTCAGTACGCCCGGCAGAGACCGGCGTACGTTGGGCGACCTCCTGGGCCGGTGCAAACGGCTGGAGCGATCTAGCGTCACCGTCGCCTCCATAACGCGTGACGTACCTGAAAGCGTCTGAAATACCCATTTCATCAACGCAGTGGTCGGGCAGTTGGAAGAGCCGCGCCATGCGCCCCGGCTCGCCACCGCCCTCACCGAACGGGCACCGCCGACCAACACGATCCCCAGCCCCGAGACCGCGTAGTCCCTCCGGCCCAAGACGGTCCCGAGGTGCGCGACCCCAGCACAAGGTTCCGGCGGCTGTCGCAAACGCCCTGTCCAAAGGCCTCGCCCGCCCCTCCGCTCCTGGAACTTTCCAGGGACTTTCAGCGCTGTCCGAGGGACTCCCGAGGGATTATTTGCCGCCCAACACGGCAAGCCCCTGAAAAATCGGAAAGGGCCTCCGGCGCAGGTCAGAGGCCCTTCCGAGGCAAAACCGCAGGTAACGGCAGACGAGTCGGGCTATACGCCGGGGAGAATCACCGCGGCGCTACCACCTGCGCAAACATGCAGAATAACTGGCTCGATGGCTACTTTGGCGGCTACTTACGTCTCCACCCTGCTCCATGCCTGGCGTGGCGGCAGCGCCCCAGGCACAGTACCAACGGGACGCCAGGGCCCGTCACCTTCCAGGGAACAGGGATGAGGACCCATCGTGCAGGCGCTTCATCCCTCCTTGGCGACATCCAGCATGTGGACACCACCTGTGATGTGCGCCACACGACCGTGGCGACCGGCGCCTTAGGCAGGCATTCCCGGGCGGGGCATCTGCGGAATTCAGAGCCCCAAGCTGCACCAGGCCACAATTCATCTCGGACAAGCTACCGCCTGACATCGGCTCACGCCGCCTGGACGCAGACGGGTTAATTCGATTCCAGCCCGTGATAGACGCTTGCGGGTCTGCCCTGGAGCATGCCCGGCAGTAGGTCGCCTGGCTGTGACTACGAGCCGTAGTTGGCGGCGAGGCCGATGAAGCCCACAAGTCAGCAAGGTTCGTTGATTCCTGGTTGGCGAGAACGTTGACCGCCTTTCGGCGGATCTACGCAACGACCCGGTGATGTCGGATGCCGTCAGTAGCCTGACGCCATGAAGGGGAGCGACTTCCTGATCTCGGTGAAGCAAGACTTCCTCGGGACACCGTGGGTGCGGCAAGTCCTGGACACCGAACGCGTGACAGCGCTGAGGTCCGGCCCTCTCGAAGACGTCCCGGACCTGGAGGCCGCCCAGGCCATCGTCCGCTTCGTTTACACCGAGCTGGAAGCCTTCGGCACCAGCGGCGGTGAGCATGTCGACGATGAAGGGAGCGAGGAACTCCTGCGCTGCCTCAAGGCGGTGCTGCGAAGGCACGGCATCGACTTCAACCCGCCCTTTCGCAGCCATGGGGGATTCCGCCGGTACTGGATCGAGAAGGGTATGGATGGCGGTGGCGGCTACGCGAAGCGTCGCGGCTACCTAGCGGAGCTGTTCGATCCGATCCGGGCTCGGCTGGATGCATTGGAGGTGGCCATCGAGCGCCTGGACGGCCTGCGCGGCGTCGACGGCACTCTCAAGAACATCGTCTTCGCCTCCACTGGCTACAAGCCCGAGATCATCATGAGCGAGATGATCGACGGCGCGATCGAGATCGTCGAGCACGCGGACACCTGCCTCGTCTACAACCGCCCACTGACGGACGCCGGACTCACCTGGGGCGAACTCGTCGACTGGTGGCGTGAGCAGAACAGCATGGCGGACGCCGACGATCGCGCTGTGGCCCTGTCACTGTACGAGCGGCTGAAAAAGTCCCTCGGCTCCGAGGCCGAACGCTTCCTCTTTCACGCCTTCGCCAGCCGCTACGCCGAGCAGGACGCGATGTCGCAGCCCGCGCTTCTTCCTCAGGTTTATGTGCACTTCGACCCGCTCACCGAACGGCAGCGGCAGCTTCTCGATAAGCCGCGCAGACTCGCGCGTGAACGCATGGACTTCCTACTTCTGCTGCCAGGTGGCGTGCGGATCGTTATAGAGGTCGACGGCAAGCACCACTATGCGCGGGAGGTCCCGAAGGGGTCAGACAACTGGGAGGTTGCAGCAGACCTCTACTCGGAAATGGTCGCGGAGGACCGCGCGCTACGACTCAAAGGCTACGAGGTGTTCCGGTTCGGTGGGCGGGAGATACTCCAGGCCCGCGACGACTTGACGTTCATCCGGCGGTTCTTCCTCGACCTCGAAGCGCGGTTCTGGGACCGCTGTCCCTAAGGCGAGGCCAGGTCGCCTGGTCAGCCAGCCGGAGACTTTTCTCCGGCTCCCATGCGTGCACGCCCTTCCGAGCCGCGCACGGGTCTGTACCGGTCTGCTACCTTCCGCTGCTCACTCACTGCGGCGCCGGCCGTGAGGCGGTGGGGCCGCGTGCCTCAAGCGGAGGGCGCGGGTCCAGGGGGGACGCCAGCGGCTACGCCGATGCAGTGTCCGGACGGCGCGGACCTACGCACCCCACAACCGTCGACACCTTCCGTCACTGCATGGCAACCAAACGTCATCAAGGCGCGTCTTGGGTGGCATGGTGGAGCCAACCGCTTCGATATCAGCAGGGCTTGGACGCGTTGCGGGGTCAGTCGCAGCCCGGGCGATCGCAGAACGGACTGGAAAGATTCAGGTCGGCGGCCCAGAGGAGCGCCGGGAAGCTTACGCAAACCTGCTACGCGCCGGCTTCGCTCTCGAGAAGGCAGTGTGGGGCCAAGGGTCCTGGGAGACGCTGTGGCGTGCGGCTACCGGCAAAAAGGCGATCAAAAACTCCTTGCGCAACCTGGAACTAGCTTGGGCGCAGGCCGTACTCGTGGGAAATGCCGCTCCTCTCCAGGCGGGTACTCACTGGATGTTGCTGCTCAAGGAGTCAGAGAAAGCCTTGTTTACACTCGATGGCTTTCATAAGTGGGAGGAACTGAGGCAAGCGCAGCTCGCCTACGTAGCGGCGTGCAGGCTTGATCTACTCTCGCCTCCGCGGCGATGGCAGCTTTGGCGTCCCTCTTTGTGGCGAACACGGCGGGAAGCGTCACGTCTGAACAAGGTGCTTCGAGAACTCATCGTCGATCTCGACCGGCATGCGCCCATCGAAGCCACCCTCAAACCCCGCGAGTTGGAGGCCTGACATCGCATTGTGCTGATCACGCGGTAGAGCTCACTTGCTGATCTTCCGGCTGCAACCGCTTCAGCGCCGCCGACGACCACCAGTCATGGACGCACTCACGCATGCGCGCGGACTCGGCACGGACGCCCAGGTCACATACCCGGCTTCGTCACTGTGGTACTGCCCGATGTCGTCGGTGAGGCGATGCACGAGGAACAGACCCGGCTCCTCCTCGGGCGCCGGCAACGGTTGATCCATCTCTCCGACGGTGATCAGGACGTGATCCCCGTCGTACGAGACCCGACCGCTCAGGTCGATGCTGGCGCGATGCCGGGCGGTGACGTCGACGAGTTCGGTCAGGACGGCGAGCGTCGCTTCCTCGACGGCTTTGGCGTTGGGCGCGCCGGCGAGCAGGGCCGGCAGCACCCTCGCAACGAAACCGCGGGCGCGGCGCATGCTCTGGACGGGGGCGTGCTCCGGACCAAGACGGAACTCGATCGAGTTCTCAACGTCCGGCAGCCCTTGCGGCGCAGCAGCGCCTTGCCTGGCGGCGGTCTGCAGGCTGGAGACCCAAAGCGGAGACATGGCGTCGGAGATCGTCACTAGCTTTCCGTCTCGTCGAATGGCACGAAGTCGAATGTTAGTTCGATAGCGGTGGGTGGGGCGAGCGTGCGTCAGCAAGCCTGGGGCGCAACGGGTCTACGTAAGCGGTTGCCGAACGAGCGTGCTGGGCCATGTTGCACCTTTCGTGCCGCCCGCGTGCGGGCATGGTTGGACAGAGCAGACGGTGATGGTCTAGCACCGGAATGTGTTGCTCAGGGTCAATCAAAGACGTCAACACCACGCACGTCAAACGATCTGGGCGACCAAGTGAGCTGGCCCCCTGATTGTTGGTTTCCCGCTATGGTGGCCTGGCCCTCACCATCCGCCCTAGAGAGATCGACCCAACGTGACGCCACGCCATGCCCCGGCGGGGTCCTTCACGGAACGCCTGAACCTCCTGTTCAAGGCCAGTGCCGTGGAGAACCCCGAACGACCCCGCACGTACACCGAATACACCCCCACCCAGGTGGCCCACGAGATCAACAAGAAGTTCGGCGCCGGCAGCATCACCGACGAGTACATCCGCAAGCTCCGGCGCGGAGACATCAAGAGCCCGAGCGTGCTCATGGCGTCGTACCTGGCGTGGTTCTTCAAAATGCCCCTCGACGTCTTCGCGGCCGTCACCGACGACGAGCCCAGCGAGCCGAGTGAGATCGCTAACAAGGTGTGGGCAGAGCTGCAACGAATCGCAGCGGTGAAGAGTCCTCAGCACGAGGACCCAGAACCCAACGAGACCATCCGGGGCCTTGCCCGGTCCGCTGGCCGTCTCTCACAAGAGGGACTTCAGCGTGCAGCCAGGTACGTCCAACAGCTCGAACAGCTTGAGCAGATGGAAGACCAGCTTCAGACAGACGTCCCGCCAGAGAACCACTGACCACTTCCCCCACAAGGTGCGCAACGCCGGTGATCCACCGCCCCGACAAACACGTCCAACAGGCGCTCCACGGCTTCCAGATACCTGTTCCGCTCACTCTCGAAGCCCTGTTCGCCGCCATCCAGGCGCACTACCCCCGCCCCCTGGAGATGCTCCGCGGGGAGTCACCTCTCCCCGGAGTGCCAGCCAGTGGCCTCTGGCTCACGCGCCCCGACCAGGGGTCGGACGCCATGTGGGTTGACCCGGGCCTCAACGGGGCGGCTGCTGTGCACGTTCTCGCCCACGAGGGCGGCCACTTCTTCCTCGGTCACGAACCCGTCGAGCTTCCGGCGGCCCGGCCGGCGGAGCCGTACGAGTTCATCACCGCCGACTTCCTCGACGGCTGTCTCCTCGGGCGAACTCGCTCACAAGAAGGTCCGCACGACGCGGAGTACGCGGAGATCGAGAGCCAGGCTGAAGCCTTCGCCTTCCTCCTGCGCAAGAAGGCGGACCAGTGCGCACGCGATACCCGCTACAAGTCCGACCCGCTACTGGACCGACTGCACCGCTCCCTGTAACCCATCCACTTCCTGTCAGGACCCTCGTTTCACCGTGCCAACTGACGACGTCATAGACCTCCTCACCACCGTCCCCCTGTGGGCGGTGGTGGCTTTCCGCCTCTACGCCCGTCCCACGACCAGCGGCCAGTGGGCCATCATGTGGACCTTCGCGACGCTCGCCGTCGGCGCCACCCTGCGCCTGACAGTCATCGAGCACGCCCTGGCCGACAGCACCGGCATCGACGATCTGGCGATCCTGCCTAAGCACCTGTTGGTGATGCTCTCGTGCATGCTTCTGCTCGGTTGGGTTGAGTCGGTCGTCCCGCCCCGCGACCCGGAGCCGGCCTGGCGCCGGTGGACGCAGCTGCGCCCCCGCTTGATCGTCTTCGCTGTCACCGGGGTTGCCGCCACCCTGGCGTTTCCGTTCGCCGCACACTCGGTCACCGCCCCCGACGGCTCCACCGACTTCGCCACCCCGCAGTACGGCGACCTTGCTGGAACCCTCCATCTGACCCTGTATCTGCTGCCCATGGGCCTCGCGCTGACCGCATCGGCCGCCCTCTGTCTCACAGCCGCCCGGCGCACGCAGTCGCGTCTGTTCCGGCTGTGCATGCGTCTCCAGGGCGCGGGGGCCGCAGTGGGCACGCTGTACCCGGTCTACCGGTTCAGCTACCTTCTCTGCGGCCTGACCGGCTGGAACTACCCACTTACTGAACTCCAGTTCCAACGCGGCGGCAGCCTCATCCAGTTCGTAACGCTTCTGATGACCATTGCCGGGAGTTCCGTGCGTGCGGCCGACGTGGTCATCCGAGCTGTCCGGCACCGCCGCAGTCTGATCGCCCTGCGTCCTCTGTGGGTGGAACTCGTCTCGGTCCTCCCGCCGGACACCATCGTGCGGCACCTCCAGACCGGCACGTCCCTCGCAGAGGACCGCCGCCGACTGCAAGACCTGTACGGGCGCCTCGACGAACGCGTCGTGGAGATCGTCGACGCCTCCGTCACGCTCCGCCCGTGGATCGAGAAGACCCTCCCGGCCCGCGCTCTCGCAGCCGCCCGCGCAGCTGGCCTGCATGGCGCTGAGGCCCGTGCTGCCTGCGAAGCTCTCTGCCTGCACGTTGCCCGTACGAAGGCAGTCGAGGGCGAACCGTACGAGCGGAGCCCCGCTGTGGCCTTCACTCTGTCGATGCGCGATGACCTTGAGAGCAGCGCTACTTGGCTGACACGTGTGGCCAGCCACCACGCCTCGACCGACATCGTTGACACGGCCCGCGCCCTCGCCAACCAGAACTCTCTCCAGGAAGTCTCGGCATGACCACCACCGCCCTCCCCCGCACTGAAAACGCCCTCGCCCGACGGATCACCGACGGGATGGAGCCGAGCAACGTCATCATCTTGGTCAGCCTCGGCGTCGGCGCCGCCCAGGACAACCCGCTCACCGGTCTCGCCTGGGCGCTGGAGGCGATCGTGTTCGCCGCAGCAATACCCATGGCCTACATCAAGTTCGGCATGCGGCGCGGCATGTGGGCCGACCGCCACATAGGCCAGCGGCAGCGCCGCATGCTGCTCATACCGGTCATCATGGCGTCGGTCGCCACCGGCATCGGCCTCATGGCCTGGCTCGACGCGCCGAAGGCTATGGTCGCCCTCGTCTTCGCGATGCTCGCCACACTCGCCGTCCTGCTCCCGGTCACTGCGTTCTGGAAAATCTCGGTGCACACCGCCGTCGCTGGCGGCGCCCTGGCGATGCTCGCCCTCACCTGGGGCCCGCTCGTCTGGATCACCTACCCGATCGTCGCCGTTATCGCCTGGTCCCGGATCTCCCTGCGCGACCACACCCTCGCGCAGACCATCGCGGGCGCGGCCGCGGGCACCCTGACGGCCGGTCTGGTCTTCGCCGGCATCGGCGCATGACGTAAGTCTCCCGACCTGTGCACCTTGCGCCCATGACCATGACCTCGGCTCCCACAGCTCTGTTCTCCGCGCTTCCGCGGCACATCGCGTTCATCGCCGACGGCAACCGCCGTTGGGCCAAGGCGCACGGCACGACCGTCAAAGAGGGGTACCGCCAGGGCGCGGCCGCCGTACACCGCGTCCTCGAGCACTGCCGATCCCTCGGAGTCGAGACCGTGAGCGTGCTCCTCATGTCCGACCGAAACTTCGAGCGTGACCCGGAGGAGGTCGCCGTCCTGGTCGACGTGATCGCAGACCTCGTCAACACCGAGGGAGCCGTCTCCACCGGTCCGGTGCGCATCCTGTCCAGCGGCGCCACCATGGCCGTGCACGCCCCGCAGCTCCTGAAGGACACGATCCGGCGCGCCGAGGAGCGAACCAGGCACCGTACTGGCATGACCGTCTGCTTCGGGATCGGCTACGACGGCCACGCGGATATCACCCAGGCGGTGTACCAGGCCGTCGCCGCTCCGGGCGGCAGGCACGAGGTGCCAGCCGTCGACGGCTATCTCTCCACCGCCGGGCTCCCCGACCTCGACCTGGTCATCCGCACGTCCGGCGAACGGCGCCTGTCCGGCTTCCTGCTGTGGCAGGCGGCGGACTCGACCTTGCACTTCGACGACCGGCTGTGGCCCGACTACGACGGCGCTGCCCTCGTTGAGGCCCTGGCTATCCACTCGGCCCAGATCCGCGCGTACGGCGCCTGACGGGTCGCCACAGCCCGATGGGAGCAATGGTGCCGGGCGGCACTGACACCGCCCGGCCGGCGCAGAACCAGCGGCACAGGAGTACCTAACGCGGTTGTGCGCACTTGGGCGGGAGAAGCCTGGCTTCCTTCCGCAATGACTCAGAAGCAAGCCAGTTGGGTGCTCTCCTGCAACGTGCAACACCCCCAGGCCAGCGACGCATTGAGTGTTAGTCTCCTCACGCGAAGGCCTGACGAATCGTTTTCAGACGAACCGTCAATCTCCACCAGCGCTAAAGGTCCGGATACATCCTGCCAGGATGGAGCACTGGATGAATCAGAGAGCATTCGACACCAACGGTTCGCCACAGGTGATGGTGGCTTAGTTCTTGGATTCCCCGAGTGCCGGGAAGACTGTGCCTAGGATCCTTCAGGACAGCGATAATTGATCAAGGGTCCGCCTTCTAGCACTTCCATACCCTCAACGCAAGCCCTTGAACTTCACCCAAACCTCGCGGTATGCACTACTCAGACTCGCCAGTGGCAGCAATCCGACTTGCTCATCTGGGTCACTCAACGTAGCTGAACGATTTCGTTCGGCGGAGATCATTTTGCCCAGGAGTGGAGACAGAGGTACCTTGATCGGGATGGACGGGAGCTCGAAAAGCCGGTGGCAGTTTATCCGGCGAGCCTGGGGATACGCCATATGCGTAACAGTCGGCATCAAAGAAATGGCGGTGAAGAAAATGATGGCGCCGAAGAATAGGGGGAGGCAGCCGTCTTCTTCTACGTCAGAGTTGACCCTAAGTGCCGATGAAGTGCAAGAGAAGTATTTTTCTTCCGATTCTCGCACTGACCATCCTTCCCCACAGCTGCTCTCCGTCTACGCGCGGAATCCTGCTTTGCTCCCAGAAAGCAGCAAGAAAATAGCCCAGCAGCATCTTACCGATGGTTGCACCCGCTGTCAGGCAGCTATTGCATGGTCGAAGAAGCATGCGTCGCACATTAATAGCCTGCCGCCGATCGTAGAGCCATGATGCACCACACCTAACCGCGCAAGCCACTTGGGGTCCCCTGCTCAGAAAAAGAGGAGGCGGCACGCGATGCAGCACATTCATTTCGGTGCCGGAGGACTCGGCCTGGGGCTGGTAACGCAGCTCACAGGGACGGAACTCCCTGGCGTACAAGTGACCGTGGTGAATCGCACGGGTAAACGCCTGTCAGCCCTGCAGCGTGACCGCTCTTATTACTGGCACTTGATCCCCGAAAGCTCTCCTCTTCGGAGGAAAGTTTCTATAGATGCGGCGCTGGACTTCAAAGAAGAAGCCGCGATTTCTGCCGTGCTGGCAAAAAGAGAACCAATATTGATCACGACAGCACTCACAGAAGCGGGGCTAGAGGAGCGCGTCAATCTCATCAGGCAACTCCTTCGTGAGCGCGCCGATGCCGGGAACACTGAGCACGCATATATAGTGCCTTGCGAGAACACAGTAGGACAGGGCTACAGGCAACTGGAGTCCGAAGACTTCGGGCCCAGCATACACTTTCTGCGTTGCATAGTGGATCGAATCTGCAGCCAGCCAGGGTTCACGGATAGCGGAAAGGTCTGCGTTAGGACCGAAGCTTACGCTTCATGGGTGATCGAGAGAGATCACCCACAGACACAATCACTGCAAAGTGCGATCGATGTCCCTGGTGTCCAATTCGTTGACGATTTGGGCCCCTATGAACAAAGAAAGAGATGGCTCGTCAATGGCCCTCACTTTGCACTTGGTCTCCTCGCCTGGGATAAAGGCTACGTCGCACTAGAACATCTCGCCCGCAGCGAAGGCGGAAGAATCTTCCTGGCTAGCGTGCAGGAAGAGTGCAGACAAGCATTCCTTTACGAGTTTCCGGAAACACGCGAAGACCTCACGGAATTCAATGACGAGATTCTTGAACGATTCTCGTCCTTCCCCTTGCCCTCAAGTCGCGTCATAGGGCGCCTGAAACCGAACAATTATGAACCCTTGCTACAGGCGGCGTACGACCGGCTCGTAGCACCCGCTGAAGCATTTCGCAAGGTGAAGCGACAGTGTCCGGGATTTCTTCATTGGGCTCTGCATATCCTGCATGAAAGCATCTATTTGCGCAACTATGTGAGTGCGGAAGATACGGCCTCGCATTCCATGGAGGAGGACGGGTCATGCTGATCAGTGCCGGAGCCGAACAGGCAGGTCAGTGCGTCCGGCACAAGGTCACAAAGGGGCTTGATCGCGTTCGGACGGGCCGGTGCTCTCCGGCCCCAGGGACAGGCAGGAACGCCGTCCACGGCGCCGCTCCCAGGGCTGGGGCGGGGCCGTGGACGGCGCGAGGGGTCTACTCAGCGTTGCGGACCGCGAGGACGCCGGGGGTGTTCCGTACGGCGTCTTGGGCCATGGACCGGACCATGCGGATACCGAGGACATCGGCGACTCGGCGAATCGTGTCGTCGTTGAAGACGGCCAGCTCCGGCCAGTCCGCCTTGGCGGCGGCGAGCTGCTCGTCGGTGAGGGGAGTGACGCTCCACGACGACGGGGCGGCACTGCCGATGCCGTGGTGCTTGGACATCACCTCGTCCACCTTGGCGAAGTCCTCCACGATCTTCGCGGCGATGTCGTCGCGGTCCTCCATCAACTCGACGTCCCAGGCGATGCCTCGCGTACGGCCGGGGCACGGTGGGGGCGCGCCCCGGCCGGCGGGGAGCTGCTACGCGGTGCGGGGCGGTGCGATGCCCAGCGCACGGAGTACGGCGTGCAGGACCGTCCCGGGGTCGGCGCCCTCCTCGCCCGCGGCGCCCTCAACGGCGTGCCATGCGGCGTTGTACTCGCCGGGCGTGAGCCGTACGGGCTCCTCCACGGTCCACAGCGGGGCCAGGTCGTTGCCCTGGATGGTCCAGTGGTCCTCCTGCACGAGGTAGGGGCCCTCCCACCGGCGCATGAAGGACGCGGGTACGTGCCCCTCCTCGCGGACCTCGGCGGCGTTCAGGACGGTCCCCGCCCAGGCGAACACCTCGCCGTCGCCCGGCTCGCCCCTACGGGAGATCAGCCGGTCCAGGCGGACCCGCATGCCGTGGGGGTGGAGCACGACGTCGCCCTCCTCGAGCTGGCTGGACTTCTTCTCAGTCGTCGTGGGAGTGGTGGTCTGCGTGAGCACGGTGTCTCCTCGGCGGGATGCGGTGAGTTGGGGGAGGGTGCCGGGGCGCGGCGCGTACGGTCGCGCCCCGGCGAGAGAGGGACCGGACTGGTCAGATGACGTCGGTGACGTCGTAGAAGCTGGCCAGGCCGCGCGTGAACCGCTCCAGGGAGAGCGGCAGCGTCGGGCAGGCGAACTCGTCGCGCACGGCGGTCTCGTAGGACAGCTCCGCCAGGACGCGCGTCGCGTGGTCACTGGCCCAGTAGCGGCGCACCGACCAGTAGTCGACGCCGTACCGCGTCCCCTGGGTGACCGGGTCGATGTACTCGACGCACCGGATGATCAGCACCGCCGTGCCGTCCGCACCGTTGATGACGGACTCGCGGAGCGTCTTCCCGCCCAGGATGTTGAAGCTGTAGGCGTCGGACTGCTCGCGCGGGGTGTCGGTGCGTCCCTCGGAGTTGAGGACGGTGCGCATCTCCGCGAACCGTGCGGTGACCTGGGGGGCGACTTCCATCGCCAGAACAGCGTTCATCGTGTTCCTTCCTTCGGGCTGTTGGCGGTGCTCTCCACCAACACCTCTGAGAGTACAGCAATGAGACTCTTCGTGTGCAGTACCCCTGTAAATAGGTTCGGCAGCTCCCCGCGAGTCTCCTTGCTGCGCTATTCGAGACTCGCGGGGAGCTGCCGGACGCGGGGCCGGTCAGGCTGCCGTGCCGTACCGCCCGGGATCGTCTCTCTCCACACCCGCCAGGAAGGGAACGACGGGAACCGCGGAGACGGCGCAGCGCCCGGTCGACGCGGCGGCCGGCCTCGACCGCACGGTGACGTCCTCGACCGCGAACAGCTCTCCCTGCTCCGGCTCCTCGGGCAGCATCCGGGCCAGGTGCGCGGCGACGTCCTCTTCCGGGGCCTCCGTCAGGTCGACGCCACCGGCCTGCGCCCACACCTCGGCGGCCACGGTCCCATGCTGCTCCCACAGCGGCCGGGAACTGTCCCGCACCGGGGAGTCCGGCACGGTCCCGCGCAGACCGCGCACCAGGGCGCTCAGGGCATCCGCACGGAACTCCCGGGACCGTACGCGCATGGTGGACGCGTCCTCGTACTCCAAGTGCGGCTCAGCGGCCACAGAGCGCTTCCACGCCCCGAACGCCCGTACCGCGCGGGTGGCGAGACCTTCCACGGTTTCCAGGACCCGCGTCAGGGCCGCGAGGTACCGGGCCAGGGACCGCCGGGGGCCGTCGACGCGCAAGCGCCGCTCGTCCAGCCACCCGTGCCGCTCACCGTTTCCCCAGTTCTCCTCGTAGATGGACCAGCGGGGGTTCACCTTGTACGGGGTCGACGCCTCCACGCCATGGACGTCGGCCAGGTGCCACGCCGCGTCGTGGTGCTGCTTCGCCCTGCGCTTCGACGCGGAGGGGAAGTGGAGCTCGACCGTGAACCGGCCGGGACCCGACTCGTACGGGCGAGGGATCTCTACGTACGCGCTCACGCGCTGTTCCTTCCTTCGGGTACGGCGGTTGCTCTCCGCCGCGGTGTGCGGCCCACCAGGTGGCCGGCCGCGGGGTTCCTGCTGCCGACGCCGGTCAGCGGAACCAGTCCTCATCGGTTTCCTCCGGCCGCCGCACTCGCTCGTCCGGCGCGTCGGGGTACGGGTACCGGGGCTGCTGAACCGGGTTGAAGCCGTGCCGGTGGGCGACGTCCGCGCGCATGATGAACACGCACGTGTTGTCGTCCTCGCCGGGCAAGCCGAAGACGTAGTCGTAGCAGTCGCCCCCTGGGTAGCTGCCTCGCTCGCGAACGGGCGCGCAGGCGTGGGACTTGGCCCAGGCGACGGCGGCCCGCATGGACAGCTCCACGCGCATCACGCCCTCGTCCATGTCGCACACGAGCCACGGCACCTTGCCGCCAGGGGCACACAGGTACTCACGAATGTCGGAAAGCAGGCTGTAGCTGCGGGCCTGTTCCTTGCCGGTTGTGTCCTTGACGATCCAGTCCGTAGGCCGTGACGCGCTCCCACGCTGAAGAGTGGGCGCGTACGCGGGCGTGACCTCGTACCGGCCGTCACTGGTGACGTAGCCGTAGCCGTCGCGAGCGCGCCGCAGCGTCCGGGGCTTGATCGGCAGGGGCAGCGTGCGGGGGCTCATGCGCTGTTCCCGCGGCGCAGCACCCGGGACAGCAGGGACCGGAGGGACCGACGACGGCCACGGCGCTCGTACGCCCGGACCATCGCGGCGATGACCGCCGGGTCCGGCGCATGGCTCCACCGCACGCTGAGGACCACGTACTCACTCACGTCCGGCCGGTCCAGACGCAGGTACGCCCCGCCCAGGTCGGACTTCCACTGCATCCAGACGTGATCCGTCTCGGAACTCCGCTCGAACTCCCCGGTGACCATCGGCGACGGCAGACCCATCACACGGGCCACCTCGTCGGCGAACGACTCGAACGTGTACCGGGGCGACGGCTGAGCAGACACGTGGGACTGGAGCCAGAACGGCAGCGGCATGGGGCTGGAACCTTCCTCGGAGCGGCGAACAGACCACCGGCGGGCCGGACGCCGAGAACGCGGGAGAAGCGCAGGCAGACAGGGTTTTGGGACTTTTGGGACCGTCCACACGCGCGCGTGCGCGTGCGAGGCTCGATGACGCCGCCCGACTCGACCGGCCGGGCGGCGCCGAGCGGGGGTCAGGGACGGCGGTCGAGGACGTAGTCGACGGGGACGGAGATGTGGAACAGGCGGCCGAACATCCGGCGGGTGTTCTCGGCGGCGTCCTGGCGGCCGTCGCGCTTGCGGAAGTTCACGACGATCGGCGGGTGGGCGGGGATGTGCCCGAGGGGCGTGTCCACTCCGGCGGTGATCGTGGCCTTCACGGTCCATCCGGTGCCGGAGTCGCTGGAGCAGTGGACGCGCACGGTGGGGGTGCCGGTCTCGATGGCGGACAGCTCCTCGGGCGTGCCCTCGACGGCGTCGTACGCGCGGGCTGCCGTACGGATGTCGTCGGCGGTCGCGGGCATGGCAGTGCCGTGCATCTGCTTGGCGTGCGGCTCGATGGCCAGGATGGCGGCACCGGCGCGCTTCACGGCGGCGCGTGCCTTGTCCCATGCGGCGTTGCGGGCGGTGAGGCTCCGGGTGGTGCGCAGCGCTTCGCGGGCGTCCTCGATGTCGGCGTGCGCGTCGACGAGTTCGGCATGCAGCTCGGCGGGGGCGGCCGGGCGGAGCGCGGTCAGGTGGGCGGCGAGGGTGTCCAGCTCGCGGGGAGTGACGCCGAGTGAGGCGTAGGCGAAGGACTCGTACGCGGCCAGTGCGGCGAAGCGGGGCGCAGCGGCGGCCGGGGCGGTCTCCTCGGCCACGGGGCGCTCCTCGGCGGCCGGGCGGCGCGGCTCACGCCACAGGCGGATGGAGACCGGCTTGCAGTTCCACAGGCGGCGCGCCTGCTGACGGTGGGAGAGGCGAACGGAGATGGCGTTCGTCAGGGCCTGGTCCCAGCCGCGGGAGTCGTCGTCGCCGCCCTCGGTGATCTCGTCGCGGAGCGCGTGTACCGCGTCGGTGCTCATGTAGTGGAGCTGTTCACGGATGGCCCAGTACCGCTCCTCCTCGGTGAAGATGACCCGTACGCCCTCGGATTCGGCGCGCTTGCGGATGATGCGCCGCACGTGCTCCTTGTTGGCCTTGCCGCACTCCTTGTGGGCGTCGCGGCTCATGACGGCGTCCACCAGGTCGTGAGTGACGACGTGGCCGTTGTGGAGGCGGGCGGAGATCAGGACCTGCAGCGCCATCCAGTCGGCGCGCTCCGTGGCAGTGATCACGGGTGTGTTCCTTCGTTCGGGCGTCCCGTTGCTCTCCGGGACTGGTGAGGGGCGGTGCGCCCTGCGCCTGCACCGGGCGGTCCGGTGAGGGGGCGGGGCGCACCGCCCGCCGGGGGGAACGGCGGGCGGTGCGGGTTTGTCAGGCGTCGTCGCCCATGAGGGCGGTCATCAGGTCCTCGAACGTGGTGGGCACGGGGGAGATGAGGCGGCGGGCCTTGAGGGCGGCGTCTCCGGCACTCACGGCGTGCAGCTCGACGTAGACCAGGCCGGAGACCTCGAAGCACTGCGCTTCAATGTCGTGGCGCTGGAGGGCCTGTTCCACGTCGCTGTCGGCGGCGCGCTCGACGGCCAGGACGTCAACGCGGTTTTCGGGGGTCTGGGGGGTCCACTGGCCCGTGGTGTCGGCGACGACGAAGAACAGGGCGGTGAGCTTGCGGAGTTCGACGCGGTAGGCGGGGGCGCGGTCCATGTCTTCCGGGCGGGGGGCGGAGGTCTTGTCGAGGGACACGGGCATTGTGGCGTTCCTTCGGTCGGGCGGGCTCCGGTTGCTCTCCGGGGCTGCGGGGTGAACCCGCTAAGAGAACAGTACAGCAATGCGACTCCAGTGCAATGCTGATGCCGTAAGAAACCGTAAACACACAGGTAGAACGGACGCCGCGCTTGCCGCGCACTCTCATGGCTGTACTTTCCTGCGGGGGTCCTGTACGTTCTGGAGCCCCGCCACCCGGCGGCCCGGGGAGAGCACCCCGGGGAAGCCCGAACGAAGGAACCCGTCCATGCGTCTGTCCCGCATGCTCCGTCGCCCCCGTCCCGCCGCGATCCTGGCCGCTGGCCTGACGATCGCCACCCTCGGACTCCTCGGTTCCTGCACCGCCACCGACCCGGACGCCGCACCCCGGCCAGCCCGCACGGTCACCATCACGCCGCCCGTCGTCGACGACCTCGTGGCTACGTACAACGCCGGTTGGAAGGCGGGGGTGGCCGACCTCGGCGACGGCACCGCACCCACCTACCCGGACGTCGTCGGCGACGCCAACGACCCGGGCACCGTCGCGTGGTCAGACGGATGGATCGACGGGCAGGCCAATGCCCTCGACGGCCGGATCGAAGAGGACGAGTCCGGGTGGGACTGCCACCGCATGGGTAACCACGTATGCGGCCCGCAGCGCGACGCAAGCGCCCCTCGGCGCTGACCTAGACGCCCACCGTCCATCCGGGGCGCACCACCCGCGCCCCGGCCCCGCCGAGCACAGACAGGAGAGACCGCAGTGACCGTCCAGCCCCAGGGCCGCGACTGGAGCCGCATGAGGCGCGCCGACTTCGACGACTCCGCCCCGCTCGACCTGGTCGACGCCGACGCCGTGTCCCGGCCCGTGCCCGCCGTGGCGCACTCCAACGGGACGGGAGCGCTGTTCGGGGAGGACCCGACGCCCGCGCGCCCCGCCCGCACCCGCAGGCCGGCCGCACCGCCCACCGAGGACACCGGCACCCTCTTCTAGCCCATTAAGGCAGTACAGCCGTGAGACTTACGGCGTACGCCGACAGCTCCCGCGTGTGCCGCTCTACCCGAAAAAACTTCGATCTCATCCCCGGATTTGCTGCACCTATTAGTCTCATTGCTGTATTGTGTGTGTTGTTGGCGGAGAGCACCGCCAACGGCCCGAAGGAAGGAACACCCCAATGGCTTCTGTCACCGCCCGCCGCGTACTCCGTGACCGCGTCCGCGCCAACCGCGCCGCCTCCACCGAGCGCCGCGCCGTCGCCCAGGCCGCCCGCCGTGTCCGCACCGGCGCCCGCTCCCTGGTCACCCACGTCATCGCCACCGGCGCCGACGCCGCCACCGTCAAGGGCGTCGTCAAGGCCCTGCGCACCGCCGCGAAGAACGCGGGCGTCAAGGGCCGCCGCGCCCGTATCCGCCGCTCCTTCGACGGCGCCCGGAACGTCGTCAAGACCGTCTACCGGTACACCCGCGAGCAGGTCTCCCAGATCGCCGAGCAGTACAAGCCGCGCAAGGCCGAGTACAAGACCGTCCGCGCCGCGCTGATCGCCGCCTGACCGACCCCCAGACCGCCGGGGCGCGGCCCTTCCCCCCGCCGCGCCCCGGCGCCCTCACCTCACCCTTCACGCCCGGAGACGGAGACACCCATGTCCATCCCGCACACCGCCATCGCCGCCGCCCACCGCGCCCGCACCATCGCCAACATCGCCCGCACCCGCGCCGCCTCCCCCGCGCCCACCCCCGACGCCCAGGGCCGCGCCGCGCTCACGCAGATCGCCGAACTCCTCGACACCGCCGCCCACTTCCTCGCCACCGAGGAACCCGGCGAGTGGAAGGGCGTCACCATCACGAACACGCTCCCGTGGGACACGTACAAGGCACTGCGCGCCGCCGAGCAGATCGCCGTCGACAACCCCGCCATCGGCTTCCCGCCGCACTTCGGCCAGTACGTCACCGCCCCTGTGTACGGCAACGACGTGGAGCTGCCCCCGTCGCTGCTGCCCGGCGGCCCCGTGCTGATCGCCAAGGAAGGCGACCTGTTCGCCCGGCTCCACGCCGTCCACGGCGTCCTCAAGGCATCGACGCTGGAGGAGATCACGGCCGCGCTCCTCGAAGCCGCGTTCACCCTGCACTGGAAGCATGCCCGTCTCGCCGACTCCGCCCGCGTCCCTTACGCCCGGCCCGACGCGCCGCCCGCCACCGTGGTCGAGATTCCCACCCCGGCCACCAACTTGGCGCTGGGCCGCGCCCACGACGAGCACGGCCCGACCCTCGCGTACGGGCTCAAGGACCGGCGCCTGCAGTGCTTCTCCACCGAGCAGGGCGCCACGCACACCGCCGACCGCATGGTGTGCCACCTCGGTGCCCGCATCCCCACCTGCGAGCAGCACCAGGACGCCGCCGCCGTCGCTGCGCGGGAGCTGTACGCCTCTCTCTCCTGACCCTGGCCCCGCCGGGCGGACGCGACGCAAGCCGCGCCCGCCCGGCCCACTGGCCCACGGCCACACCGCCCGCCGCGCCCCCGGGCCCGGACGTACGAGCCGCCCCGGGGCGCGACGCAAGCACCACCCGCATGACCAGATCACCCGGTCGGAGAGCACCGCGCCGGACCCGCCCGAACGAAGGAACACCAGCCGTGACCCTGCCCGCCGTCGCCGAAGCGACCACCGCCGCCCCGCTCGCCGCCTTGCTGCCCGCCCGCCGGGGCAAGGCGTGGGAGGTCGGCCCGGCCCCGTACGGCATCCGCAACAACGCCTCCACGTCCCGGATCACCGATGGCCGCCGCGCCCTGATCGTCGTGGAGGAGGGCAACCGCGTCGAGCTGTACGCCGACCGGCCCGACCTGTTCCCCGTCACCCCGGACGCCGTCGTCGACTCCACCGACCCGGCATCCGTCGCCGCGCTCGCCGCGCGCGCCCTGCGCTGGGTCCTGCCCGACCTGGACGCCGACGCCACCCGTGCCGCCGCCCACGACACCGCGAGCGACGGCATGCAGCAGTGGCAGCGGATCATGCACCACAAGGGCACGGAGCTGACGGAGTTCGGGTTCCACCTGATCGACCACGGCGCCAACCCCCAGGCAAGCGAGCGGTGCGACGGCCCCGGCCTGGAGTGGACGGCTGAGAGCGGCGCCGAATGGGCCGTGTGGGCGTACGGCTGCGCCGGGAACTTCAGCCTGACCTACGACGGCCCCGTGAGCGGCCTGTACGGCGCGTTGCCGGTCCTGCTGCCCCCGCTGGGTGGCCACGCCCCCGCGGACGCGGGGAGCGCCTTCACGCGGCACCTGGCGGACCGGTTCCCGCAGCTCCGCCCCGTCGACGCCGATGAGGTCGAGTTCGGCGGCTACCGGGACCTGCACGGCTGGATCGCGCTCCCCTCCCGCGCCGAGCTCGGCGACCCCGTCGACGGCGACACCCGCGTCTGCGCCCAGGTCGGCGCCGTCGGCATCGACTTCCTGCTCTCCGCGTCCGCACACCTGGTCTGACCCTCACCCCGCCCTGCCGCGCCCCCGCCTGCTCACGGGGGCGCGGCCCCCTCGAAAGGCCCTCGCCATGACCCCGACCATCACCGCCCCCGCCCGCCCTGTCTGCCCCGCCCAGACCCTCGCCGGACGCATTGCCGCGCTCCTCCCGGAGCGGGCCGGCATTCCGTGGACCGTCGAGCCCTACGCCGCGTGGTGGACCGCCCGGCACCCCGCCGCCCGCCTCGTTCAGGGTGGCCGCGCCCTGGTCCTGGTCGCTCGCACCTGGGACACGCAGATCGGCTGGCAGCTCCCCGACCGCGAGCCGCCCCGCCCCGACCTACAGCTCGAGAGCCTGAGCCCGGCCGCCATCGCGCGTGAGGCGCTGCGCCTAGTGCTGCCCGTCCTCGACGACGAGGCCGCCGGACGCGCCGCGAAGGACGGCCCGCGCGTCATGGGACGGCTGGAGTTGCTGAACGAGATCGGGCACGCGATGCGTCTGCAGGGCGCGGCGACGTACAACCGGATCGGCCTCCTGGCGAACACGTCCACCCTGGCGTGGGGCGCGCCGTCCGGCGCCCGGTACTCCGTCACCCTGCACGGCGCGAACCCCGTGGCCGACGTCCAGATACAGGGCCCGGTGCGCGCCGTGGAGAAGGCCGTGACCTACTTCCTGCCCCCGGCCGCCGATGGCCGCCCCGTGATCCCCCGCGTCCGCGGACGTCTGCAGCGCCGCCTGGCCGCCGTCCTCGTCCGGCATGGGCACGTTGAGCAGACCGAGCAGGGCGGACTCGCGTTCAGCACCGGCCCCGGCTCCGGCCCGTACGGCTACGCCACCCCGGCGGCCGACGCCCAGGCTCGCGCGCATGACACGACCCCGGCGTCCGTCGACCTGCACGGCATCGGCGCGGACTTCCTGATCTCCCTCGCCCCGCAGCTCTGCCACTGACCACCCCGGCGCCCCCGAGGCCGGCCTCGGGGGCTCACCCCACCCCTGGAAGGACACACCACGTTGTCTCAGTTCACCGTCATCGCAACGAACCTGGCGACCGGCCAGACGTTCACGCTCACCGGCCGCGGAGACGAGACCGCCGACCGTGTCATGGAACGCGCCGCTCGGGAGGGGGAGCTTCCCGGCGTCGACGGCGGCCTGCCGAGCAGCCTCATGTGGACGGAGATCGCCGACGGATACGAGTGGCGCCGCCTGCCTGCTGATCAGCCCGCGCCCAAGCCCGGCCACCGCCCCGGCGAGGACCCGCTGTCCGCCGAGCGCCTGGAGGAGATCCGCGCCGCCGCCGAGTCGTTGCCGGAGGTGCGCGACCTGCTCGGGGAGATGGACCGCATCCGCCCCCTGTTCGACTCCATGCAGGAGGCGAACGGCGTCCTCCTGGACCAGTGGGCCCGGTACGCGGGGGTGGCTCCGCACCCGTTCCTCGGCGTGTTCTGCCGGACGTGCCGGACGGAGGTGAAGCCCGGCGGGGAGGGGTGCCCGCGGCACGACCCGACGGTGATCGGGCGCGCCCTGTACCGGATGCACGAGGAGAACCGGACGCTCCTGGACGAGGAGGAGGTCGGCCGCCGCGCGTTCGCGATGCTGGACGCCGCTCTGCCGCTGCTCGCCGCGGTGCTGAACCCGGTGGACCACAAGGAGAGTTGCCGCCCGCATGACTGCCGGTGCGCGTGTGATCGTCGGCAGGACTGCCAGGACTGCTACCGGTGCGTGTGCCGGCGGTCGGAGTGCTGCGCGGAGAAGGCGATCCGGTGGCGCGCTGAGACGGAGTGGGAGCGGCTGACCGCCGAGGCCGGCCTCGGCGTCGAGTGATCCCGGGCGGTGCGCCTGGCCCCGACCACGCCGGGCGCACCGCTCCCTCATCGGAGTGCAGCCGTGCGAGTTCATCAGGGTTTTTCCCTGTTCCCGTGGCGCGTGAGTCTCATTGCTGTATTGTGTTGGGCGTTGGTGGAGAGCAGCCACCAACGAAGCCCGAACGAAGGACACCGCAGATGAGGGACCTGCCCGCCAAGGTCAAGACCGCAATCCACGTCGCCACGCTCGCCCGCAAGGCCGGTCTGCCCATCCCCGCCAAGGTCCTCCCGATCCTCGAAGAGGCCGCCGCACCCTGGCCCGCCGAGTGGCTGCTCGCCCCGCTCCCCGGCGACCCGATCCGCGTCGTCGAGCTGTTCGCGGGCCCCGGCGGCTGGTCCGAGGGCATCGCCGCCGTCCTCGGCGTCAAGGTCGACGCCGTCGGCGTGGACATCTCCGAAGACGCCTGCGCCACCGCCCGCGCCGCCGGACACCGCCGCATCTGCGCCGACATCACCACCCTGGACGCCGAGCACATCGCGCTGCGCCACACCGTCGCCGTCATCATCAGCCCCCCGTGCCCGACCTTCTCCCCCGCGGGCAAGCTCTCCGGCCTGGAGCAGGGCAACATCCAGATCCTGTGCGACGCCATCGCCTACGTCGGCGAGGCCGCCGGGTTCATCCCCATGGAGTGGCACCACAACGACTACGACGACGAATGTGGTTGCGACCCGGACGACCCCGACGGCAAGGGATGCCACGGCGACGGCTTCGCCCCTCGCTCCGGCGCCACCTGGGACGAGGTCCGCGAGATGGCCGCCGACGTCACCGACCCGCGCATCGCCCTCATGCTCGAGGTCGTCATCTGGCCGCTCGCCCTGCAGGCCGCCGGTGCGCCGATCCGCTGGATGGCCATGGAGCAGTCCAGCAACCTGCCCGAGGAGATCCTCGACGACCTGTCGTGCGAGTTCTCCTCCGCCGAGTGGTTCTACACCAGCCGCGAGATCATGGAGGCCGCCGACTACGGCCTGCCCTCCCGCCGCAAGCGCGTCTACATGATCGCCTCCCGCACCTACTCGCCCACCGTCACACGCCGCATCCGTCCTCTCCCCGCGACGACCATGGCGCAGGCCCTCGGCTGGCAGCCCGGCGAGCGCGTCAACACCCGCGGGACAAGGCCTGTCGACCCGAAGACCGGCCGCGCCAAGGGCGGGAATTGCTTCTCCGCCGACGGCCCGTCCTGGTGCCTCACCGGCAAGTCCCGCACCTGGAAGCGCGAGAGCGACGGGTACCGACTCACCGAGGCGGAGGCCGGTCTCCTCGTCGGGTTCCGCCGCTCCTACCCGTGGCAGGGCAGCCGTACGAGCGCCTTCCAACAGGCCGCCGACGTCGTCTCCCCGATCATGGCCGCCATCGTCCTCAGCGGCGTCATGGGCGGTCTCGGCGAGGCCCTGGTGCGTGACTACCTAGCCCAGCTCTACGACATGGACGACATGCTCACCCAGGACGACTACGAGCTGATCACCTAGCCCCCGGTAGGCCCGGCCCCCGCCCTCCCCGGCGGGGGCCGGGCGTTGTCGTTGGCTCGAACTACGCCTCGAGCCACTGAGCACGCCCGCCCCCGAGTCGTCCTCCGCTGTGGAGGGCGACTCGGGGGCACTGCCGCGCCCGGCGGGCTGCTGGGCGCGGCATCTCCCCCAAGTGCTCAGGTCAGCATGAAGGCCCGGACAGGTGGAGCAGCTGGAGCAGGCCGCGGACCAGCCCTCCGGCCAGCGTGGCGGAAGCGGCGTAGAACGTTGCGCGCCCGAGGCCCTGGGCAACACGACGCTTGGCGCGTTGCCGCTTCGGGACAGGGCGGTGCGTACGGTGGGACATGACAGTCTCCGTTCAGGGGATGAGTCGGCTGCCCCCGCACCGCGTGTTCCTGGCAGGGATACGGTGCGGGGCGCAGTTTCTGCTGCTCCAAGCCTTATGGCTTACGTCTGCTGAATGCAGCTCCCGGGGCTCGAATCTCGATGTAAGTTCGGCGCCATGAACGGGAATCGGGCCACCACGTGGGTCGAGGGAACTTCGGCCGATCTGGTCGCTGACGCGCTCGCTCTGGGAGTGAAGGCCAGTCCCAGGATGGTGACCGCCTGGGTCGAGGACGGACTGCTCGCCAACCCTGAACCGCGCAAGACCAGCTCGCACGGCAGCGATCCGCGGGGCTTTCCCCCCGAGCAACGCGAGTTGTTCACCAGGCTTCTGAAAGCTCGAGAGCGCTCCCCGCTGGGGCGTATTCCGCAGCGGTCGCTAGTCCGCGTCGTGCTGTACCTGTGGCTGATCGACGACACGGTGGTGCTCACCCCGCAGGCGCGCCGGGCCTGGCGTACTCACGCGCGCGCCACCGGCCAGACGACCGCCGTCCGGCGAAGCGAGAATGTGCGCGCCATCGTCGAGCAACTCGCCCACCCTGCAGCCAGCTTCAAGCAACGGCGCGCTGCTCAGCTTGTCATCGAGGAAGGCGAGCGGACCGGGCAGATCGACGTGGACAGACTGACGTCCGTCCTCACAGAGTTGTCCTCGCCCTGGCCAGCCCAGCCCGGCGTGCCGAGGATCGAACGGGCCCTTCCGGGCCCGTACGGGCCCATCACCGTCCAGCACCACATCGCAATGTGGAAGGCCAAACAGCAGACGATCCGCCGTCTTCGGCACGAGGAGATCAACGAACCCGAACTCGACCGGGTGCGTGCCGCCTATCGGCCGATGTGGGCTGACTACGAGGCCCAACGGTCCGCCGTAGCGGCTGGCGGCGCCGAAGAGTTCGCGTCGTACTTCGCTGAACCTGCCACCCTGGAGGGCCACGCCATCGAGGCGGTCGATGCCTTCGTGTCCACACTCGCCGGCGAACTCGGGCTGATCGAGGCCGCGTCCCATGCCGCAGAGACCGCCCGCCTCAAACTGGCGCGCTGACGGCCCCGACTACACCCGACGCGGCATCTCCCCCTGGCGCCGCTCGTCGGCCGCCCTGGACGGTGCTGAGCCGCTCCCGCGTCCCTTCCGCAACCCGGGCTGTGGCCACTGGTACGTGCGGATCGTGACCATCGTGTCGCCGCGCAGGTCCACCTCGACCTGGTAGCGCACGCTGCCGTCCGCCCAGTTCTGCCGCGCCATGACCCGCGCGTACCTCCAAGCCCCGCCTGACCACACCTTCAGCGACGGGCGATCGCCGTTTGGCCACGTCCACACCTCGGGTCTCGGCCCATCCTCCGGACGCCACGGGCGGGCCTGCTCCGGCTCCGGAATCGTGTTCATGCCTCGACTGTATGCGCGGCGCCCTCGAGCAGGAACAGCAGGCCAGGGGCGGTGAGGGCATGAAAACGCACGGCCTCTGCAGGGGAATCGAACCCCTCGTGGCACCGGAGGCGGTTGATCGTGACGGCCTCTTGGCCCGCCCCGCCTTGCTCCAGTTGATGCGCAGCGCCGTGCGTGATCACACCCTGGCCGGCCGAGGCCGGTTCGGGCGGGCCGATTCCGCAGCGCGCGACGCAAGGGCCTCGCGGCCTCCACGATCCGTGGCCTCATCCCACCGTGTGGAAGGCCCGCCGTGAAGACTCAGTTCCCGCACACCGACGACCGCCGATCCCGCCTGATCATTGCCCTCGCCGTCGGTGCCCTCGTGTTCGCCCTGGTCGTGCTGGTCGCTCTCCTGGTCGCCGACACCGACCCCGACAGCACGTCCCGCCGCTGCCCGGGGCAAGTCGTCGGCACCGTCGACCCCGTGGCGTGCCTGCCGTATGTCGGATCCGGCGGCGCGGCCGCGGGGAGCAGCCACCCCGGGAGCACCACCCGGCGGCCCGCCCAGCAGCCGCGGCAGAAGGCGCCCGCCGCCAAGGTCCCGGTCGCGCCGAAGGCCCCCGTCGTGCCGAAGGCTCCGGTAGCGCCGCCCCGCGTATCGCTACGGAAGTGACGGTCATCGAGTAGGACGCGACACAAGCCGCGCGCGTCGGAGATCTTCCACGCCCAACTCCCGTACGGAAGGACTCCGATGCGACTCTCCCCGTCCACGAGACGCACCCTGGCGACGATCGCCGCGTTCTTGATGCTCCTGGCTGGCCTCCTGCTCGCCGTGTCCAAGGTCGGTGACGACTCCTCCGGCGGCACGACCCCGACGCCGTCCAGCTCGCCGTCGACGCCGGCATCGACCGCGCCCGCCGACCCGCCGCCCGGCAGCAGTACCCCGCCCACGAGCGCACCGACGACGTCTGGGCCGATGCCGAGCCCGACCGGCACGGCCTGCAACATCTTCGATCCCGAGTGCCCCGGCACCTCGGGCGGTGCTTCGGCCGGTACCGAGTCCTAGCTCCATCCCGCACACGCCGCGCCCCGGATGGCATTCCGCTGCCCGGGGCGCGGCCGTTAGGCCTCGTTGAAAGTGCTCGTCACACCGCCGGAGCCTAGGCCGCCCGCTGCTCGGATCCTCACTCCGCCCCTAACTGCGACGACTCCTGATCTACAGTCGACGGGTCAACGTCCCGAGGGGCCGGGGGAATTGTGGAGAATTTCTTTGAGCGGGTCGAGCAGGCGTGGCCAGTGGGACGCCGTGATCTTCACTGGCACGTGCTGCCTGCCCCGGCCACCGAGGCCGTGACGCTCGGTAGGCCGTATGTCGCCCTGACCCTGACCCGCGGGCTCCATCGGGTCATACCCGAGTGGATGCACTGCACCGTTCTGCACGCCATCGGTGCCGACATCGACAACGACCCGGCCGTCAGCGCCGGAATCGAGCTTCTTGTCGACGACGTCGCGCGACGAGTCGCCAACGTAGAACCGTTCACGATCACCTTCGGCCGACCGGTCATCGCCCGGTCCGCGATCGAGGCGCCCGGCTCGCCGAATCGCCCGCATCGCACCCTCGTCGAGCACGTCATGGCGGCCCACCGCGCCATGTGGGGCGACGCACATCAGCTGTCCCCCAGCAAGTCCCCGCACATCTCCCTCGCGTACGGCGGCGAGGGCGCTGACGGCATCGACCCGGACCAGCTCGACTCCCAGCTCGACTCCCAGCTCGCCGCCATCGAGGGCGCCGATCCGGTGGACGTGTACGTGGACCGCCTGTACCTGGTCGCCCAGCGGCACGACGGCGCCCAGATCACCTGGCAGCCGCTCGCCGAAGTCCTGCTGAAGGGCGTCGACGACGAGGCCTTCCTCGACAGCATCATGGCCGAGTTGGGCGGCTGACGGGCCACACGATGACATGCTCCCGCGCCCGCGGCTACTTCGCTCGGGTCACAGTCACGACCGCGTGCCTGGTCGTACCTGACAAGACCTCCACCACCGCGTCCACCGCGACCGCGACGTACGGCTCGCCCCTGCCGGTCCGCGCCCGTCGCCCTGGTCCCGCGGCTGTGAGGAGCGGCGCCACCTGCGCGGCCAGCGGAGCCTTCAGGGACTGCGACAGCGCGATACCCCCATCCGGGAGTCGGACGGCTAGGTGCCGCGGCCGCGCGGCTGGCCCGGTGTAGCCGACAATCACCGCGTCCACCGTCTCCGCGTGCCGGAACTTACGCCACTGGCGAGAGCCGCCCTTGTAGGTGGACGATCCGACCTTGATCATCAGGCCTTCCACGCCCTGAGCCTGCAGCGCCTCGTACCAGACCCGGGCCAGGGCGACGTCCGTCGTCATCGGTACCGCCTGGATCGGCGGGCCCATGCCGTACTCCTCCAGCAGATGCTCGAGGAGTGCCCTCCTGCGCACGTACGACCAGCCTCGGGTGTCCCCGTGCTCGGGGTGTCGTAGGACATCGAAAACGGCGTAGTGAGCTGGGTGCCGATCGGCGAGCAACCGGGCCCGTGACGGGGTCGAGTTCGCCCTCGACTGTGCCGCGCTGAAGTTGATCCTGCCGCTCACGTAGACGACGGCCTCGCCGTCGAGGACGACTCCGGCGGGGAGTTGCATGCCCGCGAGTGCTAGATCCATCCAGACTGCGGTGACGTCCCTGCCTGACCGGCTCTGGAGGCGCACAGTCTCCTCGGTGCGCCACAGCACGAGTCGGTGGCCGTCGAGTTTGGGCTCGTAGTGAAGATCCTTGCCGACCGGGAGGGTCTGCACGGCTTCGGCGAGAGCGACAGAGAGAGGCCAGTCCACATACCTGAGCCTGCGGCCGGCCCGCGTGGTGCGCCTGGTGAGGTACTCCGTCCGCTCCGCGACGATCCACTCACCGCTGTGCCCCGGCGTGGCCACCCGACAATTCCGCGAGCGGACGCAAGGGTTCCGCGGGCGGCAGGGTGCACCTCCTTGCCCGCGTCGTGCTCCGCGGCCGCCATCCGACGGCCCCGCGACCTGGGCAGATGGGAGGCAGCGTGCAACCACACGTCACCCAGGCACTCGATAGCTGGTACGGCGCGTGGGAACTCCACCAGGAGACGGCTCAGGAAGCTTTCACCGCGGCGTTCCCCGCACTCAACCCCGCCGACCGGTGCCAGTGCTTCGGGCCCACCCTGCGTTGGGTAACGCCCGGCGAGGGCAGGGGGAAGGTCTGCTTGGACGACCACGGGCGTGCCACGATCGAGTTCGAGAACGTCCCGAAGGCCGCGGTGGGCACAGCCATGACGGAGTGCTGGGGCGCCGACTGGTTCGACGAGGGGCCCGGCGGCTTCGCCGAGGCGGAGCCCGGCCAGTACCACTACGCGGACGAACAGACCTACGCGGAGTACGAGTTCGACGTGAACGCGGACGGCACCGTCACGTTCGGGATCTCCTACGTGAAGGTCGACGACATCGTGACGATGCTCGACGCCCTCGAGCGGGCGCTCGCCGCCCAGCGGGCCTGACCCCGTGAGGTGAGGTGACGCGGTTCCCAGGCCCGTTCCGCGTCACCTGACCTGGGCGGCGCGGGTATGCGCGCTACTCCTGGGCAGATCATCGCTACTCTGCCCGCAGCGCAATCGTCATGAGGGGGCGACATGGGGAAACTGTCGGAGCAGGAGCTCGACGCCATCGTGCAAGCCGTCGCAGCAAGCGTGTACGGACAAGCAGTCGAGAAATTCTCCGTGAGGGGCTTCACGGTTGAAGCAACGTACCGAACCCGTTCCAGGAAAGGGACTTGGGTCGCAGACTTCATCTTCAACGAGGAGACGGGCCACTACAGGTATTCGTGCCCCTACCGGAGCGCAGGATCTCCCTGGACGTTCGGCGACGAGATCGGGCGGAGAATCCGAGAAGCAGTAGCCGACTGACCGGCGAACCTGGGTCGGTTGTCGGCACCGCCCCGGCGCCAACTCCACATGTCGGGTGGCAGCAGCTACACGAGCGCAGGGCCTACTTCGGCGTCGTCGTACGCCGCTCCCTCGCCGGTCTGTGAGGTGAGGTGACGCGGCCAGAGCTGCGGATTCACGTCACCTCACCTCGGCGAGCACGGTAGCCCACGACGCAAGCCGCGGCCGTCCCTACGGTCCGCGGCCATGCTCCCGACCGCCGCAGCGCCTCGCACCCGGATCGCCGCTCTCGCCGGCCGCGCCCGGAACATCGTCGACAGCGGCCTGTGCACCCGCACTTCGGCCGTCCCTGACTGGCTCGCCCGCCTCGACCGGCTCGAGCACCTGACCGCGGCCGCGGCCGCCGACCGGCGCGCCACCCTCGCGATCCTGGCCGACGACGTCGTGGTCGACCTCCTGGTCCTGTCGTACCTGCGACACGGCACCCCCTTCGCCCTGTGGGCCGACACCGTCGCCGGATTCGCCGAGGACGTCCTCGGCATCACCACCTGGGCGCAGCTCCACACACGGCTGGACGCGACGTAAGCCTCCCCGACGGCTCATGGTCCCGGCTCGCTCCCGCCGTCTCCTCGCGGCCGCCACCCCCGGGCCGGCCCGACGCGCGGGACGGGACGGAGACCCCGTGGCGGCAACGAGCCTCGCCCCCGCAGGGCAGGAAGCCCTGATACCCGTGGAGGAGCTGACCGGGCCTGAGCCGGTCGTGCACTGCGCCGACGCCCTCGCGCATCTTCGGACCCTCCCCGATGCGTCCGTGGACGCGGTCGTGACCGATCCGCCGTACGAGCTGGGGTTCCTCGGGAAGGCGTGGGACGCCTCCGGCATCGCCTACAGCGTGGAGCTGTGGGCGGAGTGCCTGCGCGTCCTCAAGCCGGGCGGGCACCTGGCCGCGTTCGGCGCGACCCGCACCTACCACCGCATGGCCGTGGCCGTGGAGGACGCCGGTTTCGAGATCCGCGATTCCCTGCACTGGCTGTACGGCACCGGATTCCCGAAAGGTCAGGACGTCGGCAAGCTGATCGACCGGCGCCGCGACGATCACCCCGCCCGGCGCCGCTTCACCGCCGAGTTCGCCGCGCTCCGCGACCGGTGCGGGTGGACGAACCCGCAGATCGACGCCCTGTTCGGCTTCAACGGCATGGCGCAGCACTGGACGGCGCAGCGCCAGTCCGCCGCGGTGCCGACCGTCGCGCAGTGGCGGCGGTTGAAGGCGGAGATGGGCTTCGAGGCCCCGGCCGTGCTCGAGGACCTGGTGCACGAGCTGAACGGGCGGAAGAACACCCCGGGGGAGGCGTGGGAGGACCGGGAGGTCATCGGCAAGGGCCACCGGGCGCGCGCCGGGTCGGGGGTGTTCCCGCAGCTCCAGTCCGACACCTTCGACGTCACGGCCCCGGCGACCCCGGAGGCCGCGCGCTGGGACGGCTGGAACACCGCCCTCAAGCCCGGCCATGAGCCGATCGTGCTGGCCCGCAAGCCGCTCGATGGCACGGTCGCCTCCAACGTCCTGGCGTACGGCACCGGCGCGATGAACACCGCGGCGTGCAGGACCCCGCCCGGTGACCCGGAGGGGCGTTGGCCGACCAACGTGCTGCTGTCGCACGCGTGGGCCGTCGACGCGGACGGCTGGATCGTCGACGGCTGCGCGGACGGTTGCACCGAGGGGTGCCCGGTCGCCGAGCTCGACGGCCAGTCGGGGGAGCTCACCTCCGGCGCGAACCCGCGGCGCCGCGGGTCGGACAAGTTCCGCGACGTGTACGGCGACTTCAAGGGCCAGACCGCCTGCAGGCCGATACGGGGCGCGGACTCGGGCGGCGCCTCCCGCTTCTACCCGGTGTTCCGCTACCAGGCCAAGGCCCCTACGAGCGAGCGGCCGCGCCTGCCGGACGGCACCGTGCACCCCACGGTGAAGCCCGTCGCGCTGATGCGGTGGCTGGTCCGGCTGCTCACGCCGCCCGGCGGGCTCGTCCTGGACCCGTTCGCCGGTACTGGCACCACGTTGGAGGCCGCCCGCCTGGAGGGCTTCGACTCCATGGGCGTGGAGGCCAAGGCCGAGTACGCGACGCTGTGCCATCTGCGGCTGCGCCGCGAAGCGCTCGGAGTGCCGTCGGCCCGCAGGCGCCCGCCTGCAGCTGTCGCGAGATCCGCTCAGGAGCCCGGTTGACCCTCGACCTTGTTTAGGGACCAGAGTGCTGGGTGTGGAGAACGACATGCGCAGCATTGGCGATATGGCCCGCGACAGCGGTCTGGGCGTGAGCGCCCTGCGGTTCTACGACCGTGCCGGCGTGCTGGTCCCGGCCTGGGTGGATCCAGTGAGCGGTTACCGCTGGTACGAACCCGAGCAGCTCGAAGACGCCCGGGTGCTGGCCCGCTTGCGCCGGGCCGGGATGCCGCTGGCGGATATCCGGCTGGTGCTGGCCGGCTGGTCCGGCACGGACACCGATCTGGTCCGCAAGCTTCTCAAGGCGCACCTGTGCCGTCTCGAACACGGGCTGTCCGATGCCCGTAGCGAGTTCTCCGCGCTCCGAGCTCTACTCGATCACAGGGAGAATGTCATGACCTCGCTCCGCATCGCCACCGTACGGCTGTCCATCAGCGCACCCGAGCTGGCAGCCGCGCTGGACGCAGTCCGTTTTGCGGCGAGCACCGACCCGGAGCTGCCGATGCTCGGCGGGGTCCTGTTCGACATCGAGGGCGGGAGCCTCCACCTCGTGGCCACCGACCGATACCGAATGGCCGTCGCGCACGCCGGTATCGCTGGGCACGAGGGGAGCCGGGTGCAGGTCATCGTGCCCACCCCGCTCGCCGACTCGATGCGGGCGCTGTTGGACAGCGAGGGACCTGTGCGGCTCTCCGTCGACGGTGACCGCGTGACACTGGAGGCCGGGGACAGGCAAGCGGCCGGCCGCTGCCTCGACCACGACTTCCCCGATTACCGTCGTCTCCTCCCCCAGGCCGCAGGGCGCCGCACCGTCGTCGAGGTGGCGGCCTTCCGGAAGGCCCTGGAGACCGGCCCTGTCCGTTCCGAAGAGGCCGGAGCGCCCGACCTCAGCGTGCTCAGGGTGGAGGACGGCGGCACGGTGGCCCTCTGCACCGACGGCGACGAAGACCCGAACCGCGTCGCCGTCAACCGTGCATTCCTGCTGGACGCGCTGGCCGCCGGGGCACGAGACCGACTGATTCTGGAGCTCGGCACGCCCACAGTGCCGATCGTGATCCGCCGACCCGACGACGAGGGCGCCTTCTCGCTCCTGATGCCGGTCCGCCTAGAGGACTGACAGTCGTTCACCCTGATCTCCGCCCAGACCAAGCGGACGGAGCGGTCAGGGCCAGCCCGCGACACAAGCCGCGGCCGCCATCCAATCTCCTCGCCTCGCCCCGGGCGCGATCACCTGGACTGCGCTCCCCGCCGTCCGGCGCCCGGGGCAGGCGAGGAGACCACTGCTGTGGCACGACGACGGACCGGCCCCACCGACGTGGTGAAGGCGATCGTCTACGACCGGGACGGCGGCGCCTGCGTGCGCTGCGGGACGCGGCAGGCCCTGACCATCCACCACCGCGTGAACCGCGGGATGGGCGGCGCCCGCGAGGAGTACATCAACCAGGCCCACAACCTGCTGCTGGTCTGCACCGTGTGCAACTCCTGGTTCGAGGACCATCCGCGGGAGTCGTACGAGGCCGGTTGGAAGGTCCGCCGGCCGGAGCTGCCCGACGAGGTCCTGGTGCGCTACCCCGACGGCCGCGAGTACCGGCTCACCCCCGACGGTGTTCGCGCCACGACCGTGGCGGCTGCCCGATGAGGCGCCTCGACCGGTTCTGGCGACGGCAGTGCCCCACGTGGGCCCACTCCTCGGTCGGTCTGCGCTGCCAGCGGCGCGCCGGGCACGACGAGCCGCACGGTGCGTCGTACTGCGAGCGCTCGACCATGCACCACTCCTGGGCGGACGGCGCCGACTTCTTCGAGTACCGGTGGCTGCCCGGCACGATCCACTACCGGCCGACCCTGACTCGCTCCCGCGCGTTCCGCGTCGGCGAGTGGACCGTGTCCGTGCTGCTCGCCCTTCTGCTGTGGTGGGCGGTGTCCCTGGTCACGGCCATCGTGTTCCTCGTCGGTGAGCTGTGGCTGTCCGTCCGGCGGCCGCACTTCGTCGATGTCGGCCGGTTCACCTCAGGCGTGTTCTTCGTCAGCCGAAAGAACTCCCCGCCGTCCTTCGCGGTCGGCTTCACCCGGTACGGGCCGGAGGCCGACGCCAGGCGGAGCGGCCTGCAGGTCATCATCGGGCGCCGCTCGCTGATGGTGTACGCCCTGCTCCCGCGCGACGAGTGGGCCGACTACAAGCAGCGGAACGCCGAACGTGAGGCCCGACGGAAGGACAGCGCCCGGTGAGCCCTCGGATCACGATGCAGACCCGCGTGCGGCGGCCGCGCGGGCTGCGCCTTGGCCTGGTGCTGCTGTGGGCTGTGCGCATACCGAACGGCCCGAACCTCGGCGTAGGGCGGATCGCGGTCACGGACACCCCCCGCGACCCAGCCCCCGGCCAGACGCTGGCACGAGACGGGCAAGGGCGCGTCCTAATCGTGGGCGGCGTGGCGTTCGCGGCGCTCCGGTGCAGGTCAGTGCCGGTGCGTCGCGCCCCACTCTGACACGGGAGTCTCGTTGCTGTACTCTTTCGGGCTGTGCGCAGGCGTGGGGGTACCCCAGTCGGCGCGAGGTGCAGAAGCGCCACAGCTTGAGATGGGAATCGCCAGCCATGCCCACCGCCGGAATCACCTACTCGAAGAAGAAGATCGAACGGACCGACTTCAAGGCCCTGCGTGAGCGCGAGGAAGGGGCCGTGAACGCGGAGCTGGGCCGGATCGCCCGCCCTGACGACCGGATTGAGCGTGCGGCCGACATCATCCGCCAGGCGGACGCCGAGATCGCCCTGCATCTCGAAGACCGCGACAAGGCCGTGGCCGCCCTGTGGTTCTACGAGCGCGTGAAGGGCCTCGCCACGACGATCGGCGTCGCCCCCACCGCGTACCGGGAGATCCTGAGCAAGGCGCTGTACGGCAGGAACTGGAAGCGCACCGAGAGCGGGCACGTCGAGTTGGAGCCGGTTCCCGCCCACATGCCGACCCCGGAGCTTGCCAAGCTCGCCGAGGAGGCTGGTGTGCCGCGCGCTGAGAACGCGTCCGAGGAGCTGCCGCGACTGGCCCGGGTCGTGGCCGCGGCGCGCGCCCGCCGCGGTGCCGCGGTGGTCTTCATGCGGGAGGCAGCCCTCGCCCTGTCCGAGGAGCCCTACGGCTGGGACGGCGAGAAGATCGCCAAGCACGCCGGCGTGGCCAAAAAGCTGATCTGGCAGCAGCAGCGGACGGCCCGCCTGGCACGCGAAAGCTGACTGCCCTCCTTCGTTCCAGCGGCCGGTCCCGAGCACCTTCGGGGCCGGTCTTCCCTTTGCACCGCAGGTCAGACCGGAGCCTGAAAATCAGGCGCCGGTCACCGGGGCCTGAAAATCCGGCTTCCGGTGTAGGGGCCGCCGGGAGACCGGGTGCCGGTGGATCAGGCGCCTTTAGTAACAAGATCAAGCACCACAATGAAGTAAGAGTTCCGATGCCTTCGCTTCGCTCAGGCATCGGCGCGCATCGACCTCCGAAGGCCCTCGAACCAACCACCGGACACCGCTGCGACAGGGCAGCAGGGGGAGGGGTGTCACAGATTTCGGCTGTTGGCGTTCCCTCAGACATGACGATGCGATCCATGCCCACGCGCACGATGCTTCCGCCGAACCTGACCCGGCACTTCTATGAGACCCGCCGGGTGTTCCTCCGGAGCGCCGGCCAGGAGTCCACCCCGTGGTTCCAGCTCTCCCCGATGGAGCGCGCCGTGGTCGAGTCGGAGATGGAGATCTTCCGCCAGGCGATACGGAGCGCCGAGGAGGAGCAGGACCTGATCGCCAGCCTCGATGCGACCCGCGCCGCCGCGGCCACCGACGAGTCCGTCGAGGAGCCGGAGCCAGCCGCAACCGTCGACGAGGAAGCTCGGGAGGATTGTTGCCTGGAGTGCGCGGCCGTCGCCGCGGTCCTGACCCTCATTGGGGAACTGGGCGGGAAGCTCGACGGCACAGCGCCGGGCGTACCGGTCACCTTCGACACCCTCCCGATCAGCGTCGAGCGCTTGCTGGTGATGACCTCCCCCTCCGACGACATCCGCGCCGAGTTCTGGCGCAGGAAGCCCCCGACCGCTGACAAGACGTAACGGAATTCGGCGCGCGACGTACTACAGAGTGCGGCTGGCCCTCTGACCCCGACACCCCCTCGGGGAAAGCACTCCGGCCGCGCCCCCTCGGCCGGGGCGAAGACCCTGCTCCACCTCCCCGGTGCAGTGCCCTCGCCCCGGCAACAGACATCCGGCACAAGTCCCCCTGGCGGGGTGGCTTCGTTCTCGAGATCGTGCCGGAACCGCGCGGCCTGGTCGGCGGTCTGGGCATGGGCCCCGGCCAGGCCGCGACACTAGATCCCTGCGGGCGGCACCTTCCCCGCCATGTCCCGCACGCAGCTCTCGCCCCCTGCACGCTCCCGCGTCGTCCCACCGGCCCGGGACCTGCGGAACGGGCGTCAGCCCGGCGTCGTATCCCGCGACGCCACCAACATCGCCGACATCCTGCTCCGCGCCCCCGCGGACGCCCGCCGCCACGCCTTCAAGCACGACATCACCGCCCGCGAACGACCGCATGTCATGCGAGAAGTCGAGCGGGCCACCGGCTCGATGTACGGGCTCTGGTACGACACCCCCAGCGGCTTCATCGAGGACGTACTGGGGGAGAGCATCTGGAGCCGTCAGCGCGAGATCGTCGACGCCGTCCCCTTCAAGAAGCGCATCGCTGTCCCGGCCGGCTTCGGCGTCGGCAAGACGTGGATCGCCGGGCGCCTGGTCGCGTGGGCCGGAGCCGTCAACGCCCCCGGGACCATGGTCATCGTCACCACGGCGACGCGATTCCGGCAGGTCCGCAACCAGCTCTGGCCGCACATCAGGAAGACCGTCGCCCGCGCGGGCCTGCCCGGCTACTGCGACACCACCCAGTGGAAAATCCCTGACCAGTGGGGCAATGACGTCATCGTTGCGTACGGCTTCACCGCGCCCGAGAACGACGAAGCCGCGATGCAGGGCATCCACGGCACGCCCAAGCTGCTCATTGTTGTCGATGAGGCCGGCGGTATCGCCCGCACGATCGGCAATGGCACCAACAACCTCCTCACCGGTGACGCGAGGATGTTGGCGATCGGCAACCCCGCGATGGATGATCCGCGGTCCTGGTTCGAGACGCTGTGCGAGGAGGGCGAGGACCCCGAGGAACCGTCCACGGTCACCATCCCCATCGCGACCTTCGACTCCCCGGCCATCACCAAGGAACGCGTCCCGTACTGCAACGACTGCCCCGACGGCGTCCCCCCGCACTCCCTCGCCATCCACCTCCCAGACCAGGACTGGGTGGACCGCACCATCAGGGAGTACGGCGAAGATCACCCATACGTCATCGCCAAGGTCCACGCCAAGTTCCCCAAGGGCGGAGGCGGCCTCGCGATACCCGTGACCTGGGTCGAGGACGCCCAGAACAACGACGACCCGACTGGCCCCGGCTGGCACCGACTCTGTGACCTCGGCCTGGAAGGGGAGACCGCCAAGCACACCGTGAAGCAAGGCGCCTGGATCAGGCTCGGCGTCGACGTCGCCGCCGACGGAGGCGACGAATTCACGATCTACAGGGCGGTCGGAGACGCGATCGAGATGCGGCACGCCAGCTCCGGCACCGCCAACGACAACCAGGTGAAGGTCGCGGAGAAGATCCTCGAGGAGATCCGCGCAGCGCAGCGCCTCGCGGCTGCCCTGAACTCCCCGCACCCCGTCCGCGTGAAGATCGATAAAAACGGTATCGGCCACGGCGCCACCAGCATGCTGGAGGTCTGGGCGGAGAACGGCACCCACCAGGCGCAGATCGTGGGCGTCATGGTGTCCGAGTCCCCCAGCCAGGACGACCCGGGCGCCGTCATGCGCCCGTACCGCAAAAGGGATGAGATGTGGCTCGCCACCAGGGCGCTCCTCCAGCCGGACCCGTCGACCGGCACCGGCCGGCTGCGCCTCCGTGTCGACCGGCAGGCCGGTATCCAGCTCTCCACCCCGAAGCTCGGGTCGAACACCGCCGGGTACAGCATCATCGAGTCGAAGAAGACCATGAAGGCCCGCGGCATGAAGAGTCCCGACCGAGCCGAGGCCGCCCTGCTGGCCGTGTACGAGCCCGAGCCGCTGAACCAGCCGCGTCGCCGCGGCCTCCTCAACTAGTGCCGCATCAGGCAACGTTTGCCCTGTCCACGAGGGCGCATAGGCGCCGGTCATCGGCGTGGCGGTTTCGCCAGATGATGTAGCGGCGGAT
>NZ_JBVHRI010000020.1:0-169274 GCF_055566975.1 Streptomyces sp. NPDC027189 | reverse complement strand
GGTCCGGCAAGACCGCCCCTGACGCATCATCAGCCAACTACACTCCGGACGACGCCTCTGACCAGGCCAGATAGCGAAACGCTGCTGGAGTACTAACCCGTGGACAACAGCCCGACCCCCGCTGCCCGCACGGCTGGGGCCCCCGCTCCGAAGCGCGGGTCAGCGGCAGGAACTGCCAGGGGTTGCTGCGCCGCCGACAGTGCAAGAAAGGCCGCCCGTCCGCGTTCCAGGGGCATGGCGCGCGTACGGACAGCGTCGCCCCAGGCATATGCGGCGTCAAGGCGTTGTGCGGCGTGGTCCGCCACAAGACCCCCGCAGGCATTCTCGTCTTGCTCGCGGCCGTCCCAAGCCAGTGTGCGGTAGTCCCAGGCCCGGCAACCGCCAACGCTGTGAGCGGCCCGGCCGACGCTCCCAGACCTCGAACCGTGATGGGCCACCATGAACACGCCGACCGGGAATGGGAGTTGCTCGCTCCACCGCCCCCGACAGCTCGACAACCGCCGAAGCCGACCACGGCCGAAGCGGTGTCGGCTTCATCGGGTCGGTGAGTCCGACACAAGCTCTCGCGCTGACCCGGTCGGCCCGGAACGGGCCAGGCCAGCGGGTGTGGAACCCCTGCCGTCGAACGCCCTCGCTGCCAGGACTCGGCACCTCCGGCCTCAACTGGAGAATTCGGGGCGCTCCGCGGCGGACGAGGTGACCGAGGTGGGGCGTGACTTGTTGCGGGCAAGGTGTTCAAGACGTTTGCCGGGGTCGGGGTAGGTCGGGATCAGGTGTCGACCCCAGGTCCCGTTGACGAGGCCGGCGAACGCGCCGTACAGGCCAAGCGCTGCAGTGAGGAAGCCGAGGCCGCCTCCGACCCTGATCAGTGCGTCGGATTGAACGAACTGGCCTACTGTGAGCACGGAAATGGTGACCGTGGTGGAGACGAATGCGGCCAGGAGCACAGCTGTCGTTCTCGCTGCCGCAATCGTGAGTACCAAGAGGAGCACTGCCCATGGCAGCAGAAACAGGCCCGTCCCTGTGTGG
The DNA here is from genome assembly GCF_055566975.1 of Streptomyces sp. NPDC027189. Taxonomy (NCBI): domain Bacteria; kingdom Bacillati; phylum Actinomycetota; class Actinomycetes; order Kitasatosporales; family Streptomycetaceae; genus Streptomyces; species Streptomyces sp. NPDC027189. The sequence goes on along the minus strand of NZ_JBVHRI010000020.1, from coordinate 168,245 downwards.
GCCTGTCCCTCGGGCAGAGTAACGATGACGTATTTGGCATAGATGACGAAGCACAGCCAGAACGCACCCAACACGGTGAACGCTGTGGCTCCGAGCCTGCTGCCCTGCCTGAACTCGACGATTCCAGCGATCATCTGGACAAGGCCGCCCACAATGAACTCAAGCGGGAACGCGGCCGGGAAGAGGGCCGGGTTGACGCCGATGTTGAAGAAGCTCTGGATAATGTTCGCCAAGCTGAACGCGATGAGGCCGAGCGGTGCGGGGTCGGGCGCGGTGAGTCCGGGCGGCGGACCCACTGGCGCAGATGACGATGGTTGCGACACGGAATTATCCAATCTGGCATCTCTTAACGCTGTTCGTATCCCAGGCGCTCTAGTCGAGTACGCTAATCAGCAAGCTGTTTACATTTCACCGGAGATGACACCGAGGCGATCATGAGACGCTAACAGGCTGGCATACAAAATCTCGGTACGACGCGTCGGTGGGCAAATGACAGACAGCCAATGACCACCATGAGCACCCGTCAACCTCAAGCGCTGCGGCCGGAAACGGAACACCCGTCTATCAACGTGTTGCTTTCCATTCTGGAGCTCGTTGAATCTCAGAGGTCGTTTTATCCCACTCTTTTATCCCGGAATCGACTGTTTAGTCTGTGGTGTCGGGTCGCGCCAGGAGATGGTGGCTTCGCCGGTAAGGCGGCGGGCCATGAGGTCGGTCATGGCGAGGTGGATCATGGCTTCGGAGCGGGCCGGGAGGGGTTTCGTAGTCGCGGGCCAGGCGACGGTGGAGCATTAGTACTGCAACCGCATCTGGAGAATGTGGCCTCGGCGTTTGTAGTGGGAGCGGCGGGCTCGGGCCTGGATGCGTCGCCGGAAGCGTGACCAGTGCAGATGGTGCTCGTTGCTGTGGCAGTGGCGCGTGACGACGACGTGGCCCATCAACCGGCGGATCTCCGGGACGCTGAGGGGTATGAGGTCCTGCTCGTCGTCGAGATTGCCCCTTTTGTGGCTTCTTGGGTGCGGATGGCGGTCAGGTAGGCGAGGGCGGCCATGGCCAGGGTGATGTGGCGGTACCAGGCCCGGTAGAGCCGCACCTGGTAGTGGTCCAGACCGCACTCTCCCTTCGCGGTCTGGAAGCACTCCTCTACCGCCCACCTCGCGGCAGCCACTTTGACCAGGTCTTTCAGTCGGGAGGTGACCGGGCCGTAGCAGACGTAGTAGGCGAGCTCGCCCGGGTCGCTGACGCTGCGTCGGGCCAGTACCCAGTGCCCGAAGCCGTTCTCCCAGTGCGGGCGGATCGCGACACGCGCCCAGTCGTAGATCCGCTCGCCGTGCGCGCCGGCCCCGCCGGAGATCCGTTTCCACCGCTGGCGGGGCAGCGCGGCGACCAGCTGGTCCACCCGCGCGTCCGCCCCGCGCGCAGTGATCACGGTGTCGTTGACCTTCGTGGCCAGCACGTGCGCGACCCGACATTTCTCCAGCCACGCTCGCAGGTGCTTGACCTGCCCGTATGCCTCGTCAGCGGTGACCCACGCGAACGGGACACCCGCGTCGACGGCGCGTTGCAGCATCCACTTGAAGTGCTCGTTCTTGGTCGCGAAGGGGACTACGTCGTCGATCCCGGCCGCGCGGCAGCGGTCACGGTCATCCGTCCAGGAGGCGGGGATGTAGAGCTCGCGGTCGATCAACGCCCACCCCCTGGAGGAGGCATAGGCCAGGAATGTTCCGATCTGGCTGTTCTCCGTGCGGCCAGGACCTGCTCAGCGAACTCCACGCGCTGGTCGGCCTGGACCAGGTCAAGCGCGACGTCGGCTCGCTGGTCAAGCTCATGCAGACGGTCCGCCGCCGCGAGGAGGCCGGCCTGCCCGCGCCTCCGCTCAGCCGCCACCTGGTCTTCGCGGGCAACCCCGGCACCGGCAAGACCACCGTGGCCCGGCTCTACGGCCGGCTCCTCAAGGCGCTCGGCCTGCTGCGCCGCGGCCACCTGGTCGAGGTCGACCGCACCTCCCTGGTCGGCGAGTACGTCGGGCACACCGGGCCGAAGACCACCGCCGCCTTCAACCGGGCGCTCGGCGGCGTCCTCTTCATCGACGAGGCGTACTCCCTGGCCCCGGTCGGCGCCGGCAACGACTTCGGCACGGAGGCCGTCGCCACCCTGGTCAAGCTCATGGAGGACCACCGCGACGACGTCATCGTGATCGCCGCCGGCTATCCCAGCGACATGCACCGCTTCATCGGCTCCAACCCGGGTCTCGCCTCCCGTTTCGGCCGCACCCTGGTCTTCGAGGACTACAACTCGGACGAACTGGTCTCGATCGTCGAATACCAGGCGGGCGAGCACCGGTACGAACTCACCCCCGGTGCCCGCGAGGAACTGGGCCGGCTGTTCGATCTCCTCCCGCGCGGCGAGGGCTTCGGCAACGGCCGCTCCGCCCGGCAGATGTTCCAGGAGATGACCGAACGTCAGGCCCAGCGCGTGGCCGAGCTGTCCGACCCCACCCCGGACCAGCTCATCGCCCTGGAGAGCGGCGACCTCCCCGTCCTTGTCACGGCCCCCGTCGCCTCGGTCTGATCCCGGTCCGGCCAGGGCGGCGTTGCAGATCCGCATCGAGGTCAGGTTCGAGAGGCTCTTCCGCACCGCAGGCGTGACCCCGGCCACGACCGCAGCTCACGGCCGACGGCGCACCGTCTCCTGTGGCCGAGATCAGGTGGATCCTCTTACGAGGACAGAGCCTTGAGGAGTTCCTTGGCGAGGGGGCCCGAGGACGCCGGGTTCTGTCCGGTGATGAGGTTGCGGTCCGCGACCGTGTACGGCTCCCAGGCGGGACCCCGCGAGTAGTCGGTGGGCAGCTTCTTCAGCTCGTCCTCCAGGAGCCACTTGGCCTTGTCGGCGAAACCGACACCGGCCTCCTCCTCGTTGCAGAAACCCGCCACCCGGTAGTTCGCGAAAGGCGTGTCGCCGTTCGCGTCACGGGTCGCGAGGAAAGCGGCCGGGGCATGGCAGACGACACCGAGGGGTTTGCCGGAGGCGAGCGCCTCCCGCAGAAGCGCCCCGGAGTCCGGGTCGACCGAAAGGTCTTCCATCGGGCCATGACCTCCGGGGTAGTAGACCGCGTCGTAGTCCTCGAGACGCACGTCCTTGAGGGAAATGGGGTGCCGCAGCTCCTCGGCCTTCTCGATGACGGCCTCCTCCCGGAGGGAGTTCTCCTCGCCCCCCGCCATACCGGGGCGCAGGCTCATCGTGTCCACAACGGGAATGACCCCGTTAGGCGTTGCCACGGTGACCTCGTGTCCGGCATCGGTGAACACGGTGTAGGGCGCCACGAACTCCTCTGCCCAGTAGCCGGTGGGGTGCCGGTGCCCGTCCTTCAGGGTCCAATAGCTTGCGCCAGTCGTCACACACAGGATCTTGGCCATGGGATGCTCCTCCAGTTTGAGACCTGCATAACAAGCGTGAGCGGACGTCTCGGAATCCGCAACTTGCGACCGATCGATGCACGCGTATCGTATGTGAGCATCAAGAGACGGAAATGGAATTATGGCGCCAGAAAATAGAAGCGGTGCGACAGGTCAGGGTTGTTTGCATTTCGGAGGATTGCCATGATCAAACCCTATGGACCCTACGATTTCATGCCGCCGATCAGGACCTTCACGTTGACCTCCGATTCCGTGGCCAACGGCGAGCAACTGGCCCGTGAGCAGGTGAGCGGCATCCTGGGAGCAGGCGGATCGGACATCTCACCGCAGCTGAGCTGGTCCGGGTTTCCCGAGGAGACCCGGAGTTTCACGGTGGCGATGTTCGACCCCGATGTGCCCGCCGCTTCGGGATTCTGGCACTGGGCCGTGGCCAATCTGCCCACCTCCGTGACCGACCTTCCGGCCGGGGCGGGAGACGGCAGGGATCTACCGGGTGGCGCGGTGACACTGGCCAACGACGCCGGCTACAGGAGGTACCTCGGTCCGGCAACGCCTCCGGGCAATGGTCCGGACCGCTACTTCCTCGTGGTGCACGCCGTCGACGTGGAGGAACTGGAGGTGTCCGGGACAACGACTCCTGCCTTCGTGGAGTTCCTCCTGTTCAGCCACGCACTCGCGAGGGCGACCCTGTACGGCACCTTTGAGCGGGCCTAGCCCGGCCTTGGCCCGAAGGAGTATGAGGGTCCGTCAGCAAGCGGGCGGACCCTCATACGGCCGCCCTAGGTCACTTCTTCCACATGTAGTCCTCGGCGGCGTCGACGATCAGGTTCTTCACCGCCTGCGGGTGGGAGACCAGGGACACGTGCGAGGAGTTGATCTCCACTGTCTTACGGGCCTTCGCGCGCTTCGCCTCGAACAGCTCCAGGGCCGGGTTGATCGCCTGGTCCTGCCTGCCGACGAGGACGTACACGGGCTTGTTCCGCCAGGCGGCGCCGGTGAGCTTGCCCGCGAACGCCGACAGCGCGATCGGACGCTGGGTGACGGCCATGAGGTTGGTCTGGCTGGTGGGCAGGTCCGCGGCGAAGACCTGGTGCAGCTTGTCCGGCTGTACGTAGACGTCCGTGCCGGTGGTGCCGTCACCGTTGCGGAAGGGCACCTGCTTCAGGGCCTTGGTGAGCGGGGCGGGAGCGAACTTCGCGGAGAGGCTGGAGAAGGACTCTCCCGCGTCCGGCATGATCGCGTTGATGTAGACGAGGGCCTTGACGTTGTCGTTTCCGACGGCGGCCTGCGAGATCACCTCTCCGCCGTAGGAATGGCCGACCAGGACGATCGGCCCCTTGACGGACTTCAGGAAGCTCGCGAGGTAGGTCGAGTCCTGGGGAATGCCGCGGAGCGGGTTGGCCGGTGCGGCCACCGTGTAGCCGTTCTGCTGGAGCCGCTGCACGACCCCGTTCCAGCTCGACGCGTCGGCGAAGGCGCCGTGCACCAGCACGATGGTGGGCTTCGCCCGGCCGGGATCACCGCTCGGACCGCCGGCCTGCGCCGTGTCGACTGTCAGTCCGGAGGCGATACCCGATACGGCCAGAAGAGCCGCAGCCCAGCGGGCCATGTTCACGGTGCGGCGGGACTCGCGGGATATTCGCATGCCAGTCCTTCGGTTCGGGGACGTCGGGCGACGCCCGGGATTTCATTTTCGACAGCAGCTGACGGATTGTCCCCGCACGGGGGCCATCCGGGTGAACTCGATCGGCAGTACCAAGCGCACCCGGATTTATCCGGATTCCGCCGCCTAGCCGACGGCGACGAACTCCAGCTGGATGTTGTCCGGGTCACGGAATACGACCGTCGAGTACACGAACGGTTCCTTTTCATCCCTGATCGGAGTGCGCTCGATCCCCAACTCGTCCAGCCACGTCATCCAGGCTTCGAGGTCAGCGCGCGTACCTACCTGGAACGACACGTGGTCCAGCCCCGTTCGGGCCTCGAGACATCCCTCGTGCTGGTTGCCCGTATTGGTGTGAAGCCCGATCACAAGCCCCGATTCCGGCACCACCAGCAGAATGCCGTAGCCCCACGGAATACGGGGGTCCTGAGCAGCAGGTACGGCGTCACCCCGGAGATGAGCGCGGCCCGCCGCACCCGGCAGACGCGTCTCGAAATCGCTGCGCTGGATTTGTTTTATGCCCGCCGGGTGGGCCGTGCCCGATATCACAAATGGACGACCTGATTTTTGGTGGAACCCTTCGGGGTCGGGAATCGGCCGCTTTCGAATATGGAGACGTACTGGCCGACGAAGGGCACAGGATATTGTCCGAGGGCGCCAATTGATCAGGCTTCGCCGTGCATCTGCCGCCAGGAGGCCTCTTCGTCTCCCAACCCGGTGGTGTGGAACCGGGCATTGAGGTCCGCCAGCTGTTCCGGAGTGGGCTGCGGGCCCAGCTCGGCCATTTCGAGGAAGAGCTCCTCGTTGCCGGCCGGCGACGAGACGAACAGCGCCCGCCCGCCGGTGGGGGTCGTGAAAGTGTGGTAGCTCCCCTTGGGTACCACGACCACGGTGCCCGGCCCCCCGGAGAAGGTCGCGTCGCCGGCCCGGAAGTCGTAATGGCCCTCCAGTACGTAGATGACTTTCATGAAGTCGTGGTGGGCGTGCGGCGGGTTCTCGGTGATCACGTCATGGGTGAAGACGAACACCCCCACGGCGTCGTCGAGCTCCTTGCCGCGCATGAGAACCTCGAGCCAGTGACTGCCGCCGGGCTCCACGCGCACGCCCTCGCCGGGCGCGACCGCCCAGCCATCGGCTCCCCAGTTGCTCACAACCATGTCCTTCCTTGATCAGCGCAGGCTGCCGTGCGCCAGCCAGAGGGTGGTCTCGTGCGGGCGGCCCTTCTGGAACATCTGCGGTATGTCCCTGCCGTGCGAGGCGATCTCGTCGGCGATCGTGGTGACGTCCGGCTCCCAGCCGTGCGCCGCCAGCCACGAGGCGGGGGGCAGGGCCGGTCCGTCCTGGAAGAAGTTCACGATGCGCCCGATGACCGCGGACTCCGTCTCGTCGACCGTGACCACATCGTCCTGACGGGGGGTGCTGTCGAAGTACTCGAGTGCCAGACGGCTGCCCTGGGCGCTCAGGCGGGTGACCGTGTCGAGCAGACGGTCGCAGTCCTCGGGCGACAGGTACATGAACAGCCCCTCGATGAGCCACATGGTGGGTCGGAGGGGATCGAAGCCACTTGCGATCAGCGCTTGCGCCCAGGGGCCGCGCAGGTCGGCGGCGACCGGCCGCCGGCCGCCGCCGGGCTCCAGCCCGGCGGCGTCCATGACCGCTTCCTTGAACTGCAGTACGGGTTCGGTGTCCACCTCGTAGACTGTGGTGTCGGCCGGCAGGCCCAGGCGGACGGCCCGTAAGTCGAATCCGGCCGCGACGATGACCACTTGGCGTATTCCTGCTGCGGTGGTGGCGAGAACGCGTTCGTCGTAGAAGCGGGTGCGGACGCCCAGGTAGGTTGCCAGCATGTACCACGCCTCGGTGAGGTCACCGCTGTCCCGGTCGGGCCCGGTCGGGAGCGCGGCATCCGGGTCCGTGCGGATGGTGCCGCGCACGAGATCGACCGTGGCGGTGGCCAGCGCGTCGTCGAAGAGACGGTCCTTCCTGCGGCTCTCGACGGCCCGCATATGAGCGGTCAGCAGCTCGGTCCAGCCGATGCCCGGAGGAAGGGGTTTCCGGTCTCCGCCGGTTTCCCGGAGAGGATCCTGCCGTGCTTCGCGCTGCGGCACTCTTTGTTCCATTCCTTCTCGAAGTACCAGAATTCGTCGGACGTGCAGCACTCACTCGCGCCGAAGCCCGGGGCGGACAGAATCGATTCTGCGGCGGCGAGTGTCCGGCTGGATAGAACACCAGCGCCTTGTGGTCCGCCGGCGGCCGAAGGAAACGGCGCTCAAATGATGTCGAGGTGGTCGAGGAACGGGGTCGCGGCGGAGGCGTCGCCCGTGATGCGGCAGTGGTCGCGCCAGGGTTTGCGGGTGGTGGCCCAGGCGATGAAGTCGAGGGCCGTGCTGTGGACGCGGGTGGCGGCGTCCGCGCCGGGTGCCACGGTCAGCCGCCCGTCGGCTCCGGTCGCGGGGAGGATCGTGACGGTGGTCGCGCCCGGCCCGGTCAGGTCGAGGACGAGGGGCCGCTGGACGGTGGCGGTGAGTTCGGGCCCCTGCATCTGGGGAAGGCCCGCGAGCATGAACTCGACGGCGGGGGCGACCTGGTCGTCGGCCGGTTCCGGCAGGGTGAACGGGAGCGGGCCGTCGGGGGCAAGCAGGTCGTTGCGCAGGTGGCAGAAGACGTTGAAGGCCATGGTGTTCGCCAGGAGATGGCGCGGGTACGTCCCGAGCCCGGCCACCTCGACGGGCTCGTCCGCGCCGGGCGGTTCCTGGGCCGCTGCCAGCAGGTCCAGCTGCCGGGGGGTGCCGCGCCGCCACTCGTCGATGACCTCGGCATGGCTCCAGCCACGGCGTTCGTCGACGCGCAGGTCGTGGTAGCGCTCGCGGTTCTTCGGCAGCGAGGGGTCGGGCGGGGGCGGGGTCACGGCCTCGGTGGCGAGGGCCGCGAGGTGGGCCACCACGTCGATGACGCGCCAGCCGGCGCACGCGGACGGCAGCTCCCACTGGCCGTCGTCCAACTGGGGGATGATCTCGGCGAGTTGCGCCGTACTCGAACGTGCGGCGGCCAGGCCGGCATGGGTCATCGTTTCTTCAGCCTCTCTCGAAGGGGCGGCCAGGTCAGGAGGCAGCCTGGCGGGACATGCGGTAGGTCGCGGCGACGTCCGCGCGGCCGAGCCCGTCGTCGGCCGCGCTGCGCAGGCGTTCGCGGACGACTTCGGCGATGCCCAGGTGCAGGCCGGCGGCGCGGGCCGTGTCGGTGATCAGGCCGGCGTCCTTGGCCGCCGCTTCCAGGGGGAAGGAAGGGGTGTCGAGGTCGTCGTCAAGCATCTTCGGGCCCTTGCTTTGCACGTACGGGCTGTTGAGGCCGCTGCCGTCGATGACGTCGATGACCAGGTGCGGGTCCACCCCCAGGGCGTCGGCGAGGGTGAGGGACTCCGCGATGCCCTCGACGGTAGCAAGTACCCAGGCGTTGTAGGCGAGTTTGAGGCTGCTGGGCTGGCCGACCTCGTCCAGCCACACCGTGCGGGTACCCACCGCCTCCAGGACCGGTCTCGCCTCTTCCCGCGCCTCCTGCTGGGGAGAGGCGGCGAGGATGGTCAGGGTGCCGGCCACGGCAGGTTCCTTGGTGCCGAGGAGGGGGGCCTCGACGTACGGGACGTCCAGCCAGGCCGCCTGTCCGCGAGACGGCGCCCTCCGTCCGGGGAGACCGTGCACGTCTGCACCCACACCGGGTGGCCGGCCAGGCCGTCCTGGGCCTGGTCCATCACGTCGGCGACCACCTTCTCGTTCGCGAGCGCGGTCAGTACGACGTCGGCGCCGCGGCAGGCCTCGGCCGGCGTGTCACACACCGCGGCTCCGACCGCGGCCAGTGGTTCGGCGGCGGCGCGGTTGCGATTCCATGCCCGCAGCCCCAGTCCTGCCGCCGCGATGTTGCGCGCGGACGGCGTCGTCCGGTTCGTACCACTCATCGGCGGACCTCCCTACGCTCGGCGGACACACCCGCGGCGACAAGCGGCGCGCAGGCCCCCGTTGCCGACAGACCGCCCGGTCCCTGTCCGGCTCAGGCGTCCTGGCCGATCCAGACGGTCTTGGCGTTCATGAACTCCCGCATGCCGAGGTCGGACAACTCGCGTCCGTAGCCGCTCCGTTTGACGCCGCCGAAGGGGATCTCGGGGTAGCTGGTCGTGTTGCCGTTGATGAAGGCCATGCCCGACTGGACGTCGCGGACGAAGAGTTCGCGTTCGGCCTCGTCCTCGCTCCACAGGTTGGAGCCGAGGCCGTAGGGGTGCCCGTTGGCCTCCCGCAGGGCTTCCTCCAGGGAGGAGACCGTCCACACCTGGGCCACGGGGCCGAAGACCTCCTCGTGGTACATCCGCATCTCCGGGGTGATGCCGGTCAGGACGGTGGGCGGGTAGAACCAGCCCGGCCCGTCCGGGCGTTCGCCGCCCAGCAGCACCGTCGCGCCCTTGGCGACGGCGTCGTCGACGTAGGACTCCACGTCCTGCCGGCCGGACTCGGTGGCCAGGGGGCCGACGTCGGTGGCCTCGTCCATCGGGTCGCCCACCACCAGCGCCCCCATCTTCGCCACGAACATCTCGATGAACGCGTCGCCGATGGCCTCGTGCACGAAGAAGCGCTTGCCGTTGATGCAGGACTGACCGTTGTTCAGGGTCCGTGCCCTGACCGCGACATCGGTGGCCTGCTCCAGGTTCGTGGAGGGCATGACGATGAACGGGTCGGAGCCGCCGAGTTCGAGGACCACCTTCTTGATCTCGTCGCCGGCGATGGCGGCCACCGACCGTCCGGCCGGTTCGCTGCCCGTGAGCGTCGCGGCCGCCACCCGCGGGTCGCGCAGCACCTGTTCCACCCTCCTCGCGGAGATCAGCAGGGTCTGGAACACATCGTCCGGGAAGCCCGCGTCACGGAAGAGCTCCTCCAGGTACAGGGCGCACTGCGGCACGTTCGAGGCGTGCTTGAGCAGACCCACGTTCCCTGCCATCAGCGCGGGCGCGGCGAACCGCATGGCCTGCCACAACGGCAGATTCCACGGCATCACCGCGAGCACCACACCGATCGGCTGGTACGTGACGAACGTCTGCTTCGCGCCCACGCGTTGGCCGTCGCCCTCCAGATCCCGCAGGAATGCGGGGCCCTCGGTGGCGTAGAAGCGCAGCCCGTGAATGCACTTGACCACTTCCTGCTCCGCCGCCCGGAAGGTCTTGCCCATCTCCGTGGTGATCATCCCGCTGACGCTCTCGACCTCCTTCTCCAGACGGTCGGCGGCATGCTGCAGCCACTCCGCCCGCTGCTCGACGCCCGTCAGCCGGTACGAGGCGGCCGCGGCCGCCGCCCTGGCGAGCTTCTCTTCGAGTTCCTCGGGGGTCAGCTCGTCGAAACTCCTGAGGACCTCACCTGTCACAGGACTCGTCGTTGCGATAGCCATGGATCCACGGTATGACCACCCGGCAGGGTCGGCAATTCACCCATTTGCCCCATCATGGCATCCCGAGGCGCCGTTCATCGTCCCACCGGCCACCACCCCGATCACCCCGCACAACACGGGATGCATCGCAACCGCAGGCGCGCGACCATGGTGAGGTCCGAAGCGGCGGCCGCGGTGACCGACACCAGGGGGCGGGGTATGAGGGCGGGACCCCTCAGCCAATACACGCGTGCAGGAACAGGGCGGCTTCAAGTTCCCGAAAAGTGAAGGCTGTCGGGGATACCAAGGATCCGGGCGGCTCGTTCGGGTAGCTCCCGGATGGCGCGGGTGGACTTGGCGATGTTGGTCGCGCGGAGCTGCTTAGCTTAGTGCTGCCGTTGGGGTGCTCCCAAAGCGACAGATGTGTCGCAGACGTGAGGGGCTGGATGTACCGAGAGTAACGATTACTTTGCCGATCTGGCGTTTTTGCGATTGTTGGCATTGAAGCGCGCCTTCTTCTGACGATTCCCGCACGTGTTCATGTCGCACCATTTACGGGTGCGACTTTGACTGGTGTCGAAGAAGGCGGCTTGGCAGGTTGGCGATGCGCACAAGGCCAATTTTCCGTCTCGTTCGCCTGCGATGATGCTGATCGCGTCGGCGGCGATAACGCTTAGGGCATCCTCCACGCAGGAAGCCGAGCTGAGCCGCCATCGCCGCTTACCCTCGGGCGTCAAGATAGCCGCGGCCCGACCCTGAACGCTGCAGTCATTGATGACTTGGACAGCAGACACAGGGAGAGCGTCCTGGATCGCGGCCGCTGTCGCAGCGGCGTGAATCGACTCCCTCAGCTCCCAAGCGCGTTCGAGCTGGGCAGTGGTGCAGGACTCCACGGCGAGGCCATTCACCGCCAGCCAGTCGACGAGTCGGTGCGGCGCGGGAATGCGCTCCACAGCGTCGCCATGACGCTCCGACAGAGTCCCCGTGAAGCTGGTCGCTAGCACCTTACCGAGGCGGAAGTCAGGGAACCGAGCATTCATGGAACCACCTTAGCTGGTTGCACGCCGACATCGAGACCTGCTAGAACCGTCTTAGCCGGTTCCGACAGGTCCCAAGCCGGTTCCACCCATGACCAGGAGGTCTCATGTCCACGCACTGGTGCGTCACCGACGCTGCGGCCGCCATTGATCGTGGCGTTGTCACCACGTCAGCTCACCTCGGCGGGGGCATCTCATGAACCGTCAAACCAGCGACGTGCAAGCATTCGAAGCCCACGCAACCGACACTGACCTCGACGACCTGCGCGCGCGATTGGCCGCAGCACGGCTGCCGGAAGCTGAGACGGTTTACCGCGCCGCGCCCGACCCTCACCGATGGGAACAGGGCGTTCCTCTTGCCGACCTCGTGGACGTCGTGAACTACTGGCGCACCGGGTACAACTGGCGGTCGTTCGAAACGCGCCTCAACCAGATCGGCCAGTTCCGCACGGCCATTGACGATCTGGGAATCCACTTCCTGCACCGCCGATCCACCCGCGCAGACGCCACCCCTCTGATCTTGACACACGGCTGGCCAGGCAGCATTTCTGAGTTCACCCATGTAATAGACGAACTGGCAGATCCGAAAAACGCAGACGCACCAGCGTTCCACGTCGTAGTCCCGTCGCTGCCAGGTTTTGGTTACAGTGACAAGCCGGCCACCACCGGGTGGGGAATCGAAAAGATCGCGGCCGCATGGGTGGACCTGATGGCAAGGCTCGGCTACAGCAAGTTTGTAGCCCACGGCGGCGACTGGGGAGGTGTGATCACCACGGTCCTTGGCGGCAGGTTCCCGGAGCACGTTCTCGGCATCCACACAACGACCGCGCAGGCACCGCCCGGGTTGACAACGGACGGGCTGACGGCGGCCGAGCGCAAATGGACCGAGGAAACCCGCGATTTCTGGCGCCACCACGCGGCGTACGCGAAGCAGCAGGCGACCCGACCGCAGACCATCGGATACTCGCTCGTCGACTCACCAGTCGGGCTTCTCGCCTGGATCCTTGACAAGTTCGCTGAGTGGACAGATACCGAAGATAGCCCGTTCGAGACGATTTCCAGAGACAGCGTTCTTGACGACGTCACGCTGTATTGGCTGACGCGAACCGGCGCATCGTCAGCCCGCATTTACTACGAAAGCCACAACTCGCTCGACCCCGAACTTCGGGTCGACGTCCCGTCAGCAATCAGTATGTATCCCCGCGACATCGAGAAGTGTCCGCGCGCCTGGGCACAGGAGCGGTACCGACAGATCGTCCGATGGAGGTCGCCCGAAACCGGGGGACATTTCCCGTCGCTGGAGGTTCCCGAGTATTTCGTCAAGGATCTGCAAGAGGGCCTCGCGGCAGTGCTGGCCGCTAACTGTAGTTGGTCATGACGTTGTCGACGCCGGCGTGGAGGCGTGAGGCCGGGGGCTGATTGCCGCAGGCGGTGCGAGGCCGATGGTGGTTGTAGTGGTGCACCCAGACCCGGACGGCTTCTCGGCGTCCGTTCTCGCTGGCGTCTCTCTGGGGTATAGCCCACCGTGACACCCCGAGCGCGGCGCTTCACTGGTGCGGATGTGACCGCCGTATGGCGTCGTTCTGTTAGCGCTCCGTGGCAGGGTCAGAACGGGGTGAAATCAGGAGTAGGTAGGCGGAGTCCGTGAACGCCAGTGTGGGCTCGACCGGAGCCTCGCTTGAGCTGTCAGCTGAGTGAGTTCGGGTCTACGGAAGCGGATACTGGTCGGGGGTGGCCAGCGAGAGATTGCGGAGCTGACCCAGGGGGTTTCAAGTTCCCAGATCGCGTAGATCGTCTGGCCGGCCTCGACGCCGACGCCCTGGACGCGGCCATCGGCGCCTACCTGGCCGAACACCAGCCCGACTCCAGGCCCGGCCCCGCCGGGGCCCGGCCGGCGATCGCGGTGGATGGCAAGGCGCTGAAAGGCTCCGCCCGCCACGACCGGCGACACCGCCACTTGCTCTCGGCCGTCGCCCACGCCCCCCGCGGTCACCGTGGCCCAGCGGGAGGTGGACTCCAAGACCAACGAGACCGCCGCCTTCCGGCCGCTGCTGGCCGAGCTGGACCTGGAAGGCACCGTGGTCACCTTCGATGCGCTGCACAGCGTTCAAGACCAGGTGCGCTGGCTGGTGCAGGATAAGAAGGCGCACTACATCGCTGTGATCAAGGGCAACCAGCCGACCGCGTTTACCCAGCTCAATACGCTGCCGTGGCATCAGATCCCGGTCCCGCACAGCGCGTTGGACCCGTCCCGCCGCAGGTAAGGCGTGGACCGACTCCGGCGAGGCGCACGACCGGCGTGGTCTGAAGCAGCGAGCCGAGGGTGAGGTGCGCACTGTTCCGATTCCTCCTCCGCTGGTTCGGCTGCTCCGCGAGCATCTGAAGGAGTTCGGTACGGCGGAGGACGGCCGGCTGTTCTCCAGCGAGCGGGGCAACGTGATCGCGGCCTCGTCGTACTCGCGTGCATGGAAGCAGGCTCGGGAACTGACACTCATGCCGCATCAGGTGTCGTCGGTCCTGGCCTTCCGGCCGTACGACCTCCGTCACGCAGGAGTCTCCCAGTGACTCAACTCCGGTGTTCCTGCGCCGGAGGTCGCCGCTCGCGCGGGACACTCGGTGGACGTCCTGCTCAAGATCTACGCCAAGTGCATCGACGGCCAGGAGCAGGAGATGAACGACCGGATCATGCAGGGTCTGGGGGAGGAGGATGCCCCGGACTGACACAACGACATGACCGACGAACGGGAGCCCTGGACCGGAGAGGTTCGGGGCTCCCGTTCGTCAGTCCACGTATAGGCCGCAGGGCTACGCTCAGGGTCCCCGGGAATGGCTGCTGACCTGCGGGAAAGCCCACCAAGATCATTACGTCGTCATTACGTGATCACTGGCAAACGGCTGCTGTCAGCGGCATCCGCCTGCACCTACGCGAAGACCCCGTTCTCAGCTAAAGCGCTGATGGCGGGGCCTTTGGGCACCTCATACAGGGTGCCCCCGGCAGGATTCGAACCTACGCGCACGGCTCCGTAAACCGCGAGCGCTTTCCTGCTCGGCGCTGATCAGACCGTCGTGCGGTCCGCGGTGGCCTCGGCCCGTCGCCGCATCATCTCCCGCTCCCGCGCTCGTCGCGCGGTGACATCCCGGATGACCGCTCCGACGTGTGCGCCACCGTCAGGAGCGGCCAGCAGCACCACGCTGAACTCGATGGACAGGGTGCTGCCGTCCGCCGCCAGCGCGGGAACTGTCAGGAGGTCCGCTTCCCCGTACTTGGTGGCCCCTCGGTCCATGGCGGTCCGAAAGCCGTCCCAATGTCGCTTCCTGTGCTTCTCGGGAATGATGACGTCCAGATTGCGACCGGCCACGTCGGCCGCCGAGAACCCGAAGATGCGCTCCGCACCCCGGTTCCAATAGCGGATCAGTCCCTCGCCGTCGATGATCACTATGCCGTCGGGTGCCTGGGCAGCCATTCCCAGCACCACCTCGGGGTCGAGCTCTGCCATGTTTCCTCCGAGTTGGAGCCATGCGAGTGGCGTCAGTATACGGAATACAGTCGGCAGACAGAATGCCGTTCCTCAGCCGATCGGCTCGGGCATCGGCACCACGTCGTAGGCCAGGCCGATCGTGTCCCCGGTGACCGGGTCGCCCAACTCCACCCGCCAGGCCTCGGCGAACTGGTCCACGTTCTCGGTCATCGGGATGGTCCCCGAGATGAGGACGGTGCCGGGGACCAAGTCGCCCCGGGAGCGCAGTACTTCGGCCCAGTAGTCCGGGGTGAGCAGCTCGGCGAGCGTGCCGCGCTGGATCTCGGTCTCCGTGCCGCCGTGGGTGACCCAGGCCCGCAGGGTGAGGTCGTCGACGCGTGCCGCGACGTCGTCCAGGCGCCAGGCACGGCGGGCGAGCACATCCGGGCCGGCGTTCTTGCTCCATGCGACGCCGTGTACTTCGAGGTCCCGATCGGTGTGGTCGCAGGCAGCCGTGAGCAGCAGTTCCCCGTCCGTGGCGACGACCAGGGCCCACTCGGCCTCGCCGGAGGTGCGGGCGTGCTGGGCGGCGACGCGGTCGGTCTGCTGGGCGAGGTAGGGGGAGACGGGGTAGAGCGCCGGGGTCACGGACGGCGCGGGCACGCCGAGCTCGGCCAGCTCGGCGACGTGCGCGGCTACGTCGTCCTGACTGCGCCCGGCGTATCCGGCGTTGAGCACTTGGCGGACGTCGACATCACGGGTGGAACCGTCGGGCAGCTCGAAGGTCAGCACGGCCACGGGAACTCCTGAAGGGGTCGGTCTCGGGTGGAGGGGCGGTCTCGGAAGTCGGCCTCGGGTCTGTCTCGGAAGTCGGTTTCGAAGCGGTTAACTTCCTGCGCGGGGGTTGCGCATACGACCTGTATACAAGAAGTATGCCGAAAGGTCGATGCCCCCCGACACAAGGTCGATGTCCCCCGACACAAGGTCGATGTCCCCCGACGCAAGGAACAGGCAGCATGCAGCACGCACAGCAGGCCACCGAGGCGGCGCCCGCCGGCCGCTCCGGTATCCGCCGCGCCTTCTTCGCCAGCCTCACCGGCACCGCTCTGGAGTGGTACGACTTCGCGGTCTACTCCGCCGCCGCGGCGCTGGTCTTCGGCGACCTCTTCTTCCCCTCGGAGGACCCCCTCACCGGCACCCTCCTGGCGTTCTCCACCTACGCCGTCGGCTATGTCTCCCGTCCGCTCGGCGGCTTCGTCTTCGGCCGGCTCGGCGATGTGATCGGCCGCAAGAAGGTCCTCATCGCCACGCTGGTCCTGATCGGCGCGGCCACCTTCCTGATCGGTCTGCTGCCCGCGTACGGCACGGTCGGCGTGGCGGCGCCCATCGCCCTGGTCGTGCTGCGCTTCGCGCAGGGCGTCGGGGTGGGCGGCGAGTGGGGCGGCGCCGTCCTGCTGTCCAGTGAATTCGGCGACCCGCGCCGCCGCGGCTTCTACGCCTCCGCGGCCCAGGTCGGACCGCCCGCGGGCAACCTGCTGGCCAACGGCGTACTGGCCGCGCTCGGCGCTCTGTTGACGGAGGATCAGTTCTTGTCCTGGGGCTGGCGGGTGGCGTTCCTGATGTCCGGCGTCCTGGTCGGTTTCGGCCTGTGGATCCGGGCGAAGCTGGAGGAGACGCCGGTGTTCAAGGCCATGGAGGCCGAGCACAGCCGGCCCGAGGCGCCGATCCGCGAAGTGTTCATCACCCAGCCGCGCGCCCTGCTCGCGGCCATTCTGTGCCGGGTCGGCCCGGACGTGCTGTACGCGATGTTCACCGTCTTCGTGCTTACTTACGCCACCGACGAGTTGGGCATGGCGCGCGGCTCCGCGTTGACGGCCGTACTCGTCGGATCGTCGCTGCAGGTCTTCCTCATCCCGCTCGCCGGCGCCGTGTCCGACCGAGTGAACCGACGTCTGCTGTACGGCTGTTCCGCCGTGGCGGCGGGCCTGTGGCCGTTCCTGTTCTTCCTCATGGTCGACGGCCACAGCTGGATCCTGCTCATGGGCGGCGTGGTCGGCGGCCTGGTCATCCACTCCTTCATGTACGGGCCACAGGCGGCCTTCATCGCCGAGCAGTTCTCACCCCGGCTGCGCTACACCGGCTCCTCGCTGGCCTATACGCTCGCCGGCCTCATCGGCGGCGCGGTCGCACCGTTGCTGTTCACCGCTCTGCTCAGCTCCTACGACAGCTGGGTTCCCCTGGCGCTGTACATCGCCGTCGCGGCGGCGGTCACCATCGCCGGACTGTGCCTGGGCCGCGACGCCGACGACGCCGGGGGCGCAGAGCTACAGCGCGTGGCGTACGCGGCCGAGGTTTCCTGATCCTCGCCCGGGTCCCACCGACTCCCACGCACGCCATCCACTCCCACCGACTCCCATCGACGCAGAAAGGCCGCCCGTGCGTATCGCCCTGAGCCAGTTCACCAGCGGACCCGACCCCGAGAAGAACCTCGAACTCATCAAGGACGGCGCCCGGCGCGCGGCTGAGGCCGGAGCCCGCGCAGTCGTGTTCCCCGAGGCGTCGATGGCGTGCTTCGGCACCCCGTTGGCGCCGGTCGCGGAGCCGCTCGACGGCCCCTGGGCGAACGATGTGCGCGCGCTCGCTGCCGAGGCCGGCATCGTCGTGGTGGCGGGCATGTTCACCCCGGCCCCCGAGGGACGGGTCGCCAATACCCTGCTCGCCACCGGACCGGGAGTCGAGGCCGCGTACGACAAGATCCATCTGTACGACGCCTTCGGCTACGCCGAGTCCGACACCGTCGCCGCGGGCTCGCGGATCGTCACGATCGACGTCGACGGCGTCCGTATCGGCCTCGCCACCTGCTACGACGTCCGCTTCCCCGAGCTCTTTCGGGCGCATGCCGACGAGGGCGCCGTGGCGACGGTGCTGGCCGCCTCCTGGGGTGCCGGGCCGGGCAAGCGTGAGCAGTGGGAGCTGCTGGTGCGGGCCCGCGCCCTGGACGCGACCGTGTGGGTCGCGGCGGTTGACCAGGCCGACCCGGCGGCCGGGGGAGTGGTCGCCGACGCGTCGGCCCCGACGGGCATCGGGCACAGCATGGTGGTCGGTCCCGACGGAACCGTACGCGACTGCCTGGGCGCGGAACCGGGCCTGCTGCTCGCCGACTTGAACGTCGAAGAGGTCGCGGCGGTCCGGGAGAAGACGTCCGTGCTGGCCAACCGCCGCCTGGGGCGGGCCTCATGAGCAAACCGGAGCTCGAATTCCATCTGCCCGTGGGGCCGTGGACGGTGCCCGCCGGTGCCGCCCCGGGGGTCGCGCAGCGCGTACTCGCCAAGGACGCGTCCGGCGCTCACAGCACCACACTCGTCCGCTGGGAGCCGGGCACCGACACCTCCGCGCAGGGGGTGACCCGGCACGACTTCTGGGAGGAGGTCTACATCCTCCAAGGGGACCTGCACGACCTGACGCTCGACGAGACCTTTCCGCAGGGCTCGTACGCGTGCCGCCCGCCGGGGATGCCGCACGGTCCGTGGACGACGGCCGCGGGCGTCACCATGCTCGTGTTCACCTATCCCGCGGACCAGCGGGCCTGACAGCCGGTCAGGCGGGTGGGGAGGGACCGGACCCCGGTCCCTCCCCACCCGTACCTGCCTAGCCGGCGAGCAGGATCTTCAGGGTCGAGTCCAGATGACTGTCGATCGCCGTGCGCGCGGCCGATGCGTCACCGGCCGCCAGCGCGTCCAGGATCTCCCGGTGCTCGTCCAGCACCGCGGCCTGACGGCCGTGCTGGTTGAAGAGCGCCACCACTCCGGCACGGACCTGGCGGCTGCGCAGCCCGTCGTAGTGCCGGTCGAGCAGGGCGTTGCCCACGGCCGAGACGAGGGTGGCGTGGAAGAGATGGTCGACGGCGATGAACTCCTTGGCCTGGTCGGGGCCGCTCAGCGCGCTCTGCCGGTCCAGCAGCTCGCCGAGTTCCCGCACCGGAGCCCGCCCCGCCGCGATGACATGCTCGGCCGCGTACCGTTCGACGATCCCGCGCAGCTGCATCAACTCGGAGATCTCCCGGCCCGACAGCGGTGCCACCCGGGCACCGCGCTTGGGTACCAGCTCGACGAGATCCTCGGCCGCGAGCAGCAGCAGGGCCTCCCGGATCGGGGTGCGTGACACTCCGATCCGATCGGCGATGTCCTGTTCGGAGAGGAACTCTCCCTGCATCGCCGGGTCCGTCAGCACCGTGTCCTTGAGGTACGCATACGCCTTCTCCCGACCGGACGCCACCACTACCCCCAGGGATCGCATACACCTTGTATACGGAAGTTACCACGGGGCGCGGGGGGTGGCGGTGGCTGCGCGTCAGCGGGCGGTGCGGACCCCGTCCAGGGCGACGGTCAGGACGCGGTCGCGCTGGGCGTCGTCGAGGAAGTTCGTCGCGGTGATGCCCGCGATCATGCGGAGAAGGTCGTCGAAGTCCATGTCCTCGCGCGCCTCGCCGGCCTTCTGGGCGCGTTCGAAGAGCGGGCCGCCCGCCTGGTACATCGAGTCCCGGCAGGCCAGGAAGATCTCCGATTCGTCGTTGAGCGCCTCGCGGATGGCCCGCTTGGTCACGGTGTAGTCCACGAACCGGCGCAGCCACGAGCTCAGCGCCTCCCACGGCTCCAGCTCGGCGACCTCCTGAGCCACCCGGCACAGGTCGTTCACCTCGCCCGCGTAGACGCTCTCGAACAGGTGGCGGCGGGTCGGGAAGTTCCGGTAGAGCGTGCCGATGCCCACGCCCGCGCGACGGGCGATGTCCTCCAGGGACGCCTCCGCGCCGTTCTCCGCGAACGCCTCGCGCGCGGCCTCCAGCAGCGCGTCGTAGTTGCGGGCGGCGTCCTTCCGGTGCGGTCGCCGGGACGCGACGATCTCGCTGACGGGGAACGGCTGAGCCGTCACTGGGGCCTCCCATGGCGGGACGAGGTTGAAACGGAGGTACGCCTCCGCTACAGTGGAGGGGTACCTCCACTTTACCAGTCCGGGGTGCACTCGCCGTGGATGCGTGCGGCCGCACGCATCACCGACGCGACAGCACCGCCGTATCGGACGTATCGATCTCACCGCGGGCCCTGCGCCGACCGCACCGCCCGTCCACCCACACCCTTCCGCGACAGCTCCCCGCGGCCGTCGGCGTGCCCAGTGCTGCCCCGCAGCGCCCGGTCCGTACGACTGCCGCGGGATGAGCTCGGCCGCGCCCTGTTCGCCTGTTCGGAGAGGCTTTTCATGCCCCGCAAGTCCACACGCCTCACCTTCGCGGTCCTCGCGACCGGTGCCGGCGTGTTCGCCATGCTGCAGTCGCTGATCGCGCCGGCCCTGCCGACCGTTCAGCACGCGCTGCACACCTCGCAGTCCACCGCGACCTGGGTGATGACGGCCTATCTGCTGTCCGCCTCGGTCTTCACCCCGATCCTCGGCCGGGTCGGTGACCTGATCGGCAAGAAGCGCACCCTGGTCGCCGTCCTGGTGATCGTGACGATCGGCTGTCTGCTCGCCGCGCTCGCGCCGACCATCGGCGTACTGATCGTCGCCCGGGTCGTCCAGGGCATCGGCGGCGCCCTGTTCCCGCTGTCCTTCGGCATCATCCGGGACGAGTTCGCCCCGTCCGAGGTGAGCGGCAGCATCAGCAACCTGTCCGCCGTGATCGCCGCCGGCGGCGGTGTCGGCATCGTGGCGGCCGGCCCCATCGTGACCGCGCTCGACTACCGCTGGCTGTTCTGGCTCCCCGTCGGCATCGTCGCGGTCACCACACTGATCGCCCTGCGCTACGTCCCCGAGTCGCCCCGCCGGGCCGAGGGGAGCGTCAACTGGCTCGGCGCCGTCCTGCTGTCGGGCTGGCTGGTGGCCCTGCTGCTGCCGCTCAGCCAGGCGAGCCACTGGGGTTGGGGATCGGGCAGGGTGATCGCTCTGTTCGTCGCCGCCGTGGCGCTGTTCGCGCTCTGGCTGTTCGCCGAGGCGCGCTCCCACAGCCCGCTGATCGATCTGCGCATCATGCGGCTGCCCGCCGTGTGGACCACGAACGCGGCCGCGCTGCTGTTCGGTGCGGGCATGTACGCGATCTGGTCCTTCCTGCCCGGCTTCGTGCAGACGCCCCGCTCGGCCGGTTACGGCTTCGGCGCGAGCGTCACGGCGGCCGGACTGCTCATGCTGCCGATGCTGATCGCGATGTTCTGCTCGGGGGTGCTGAGCGGCCGTCTGGAGCCCGTCCTGGGTGCCAAGAAGCTGCTGATCACCGGGTCCGCGTTCGGCGCAGTCGCCTGCGGCATTCTCGCCCTCTGGCACGAACAGCAGTGGCAAGTGGCCCTCGCTGCGGGCGTGTTCGGCCTCGGCATCGGGTTGGCCTTCGCCTCGATGGCCAACCTGATCGTCGGCAGTGTCCCGGCCGAACAGACCGGCGCCGCGACCGGCATGAACGCCAACATCCGTACCATCGGCGGGTCCATCGGCGCCGCGGTGACCAGCGTCCTGGTGACCAGCCGCCTCCAGCCCTCGGGCCTGCCGTACGCGTCCGGGTACACCCATGGCTTCAGCCTGCTCGCGCTGCTCTGCCTCGCCGCGGCACTGGCCGCACTCCTCGTCCCGGCCCAGCGCGCCGGCCGCGTCTCCGGCACGCCCCGCGCTGCCTCCGACTCGTCCCGTACGGAGCCGGAGGCGGTCGCGCCCGGGGCACGGAGCTGACGGGCGCGGCGGTTCCGGATCCGGAGTCCGGCCAGGTCAGCACCCTGTGGTGAGTTCGGCGAACTCGTCCAGGAGGGCCGCGGCGTCGGTCACGTCGTCCGTGAGCGGGCGGTCCTCCATGGCCGGGTCCAGGACCGCCGCCGCCCGGGCGTACGCGTGACCCGCCGGGGTCTTGGCGGCAGGGGCGGCGCCGCGCTGGCGCAGTGCCCGCACCGCGGCGAGCAGTTCGCAGCCCAGGACCAGCCGGTACGCGTGGGCCAGCCGCAGTGACTTGCGGGCCGCCTGGGTCGCGAAGCTCGCCGCCTCCTCCACCCCTTGCGAGAGCACCACGTGCCCGAGGGCGGCCGGGGCGGCGCACGCCTGGATCTCGGCGAGCGCGGCCGCCGCGCTGTACTCGAGGATCATCATCCCCGACCCCGCCGAGGCTTCGTCGGCCAAGTAGGAGCGCAGTCCCGTCAGCTCGGGGCGGCCGAGGCCGGACAGCCGGGCGGCGGAGAGCCTGGCCGTGCCGAGCACGGCCAGGCACAGCTGGTCGAGCGCGAGGGTGAGCGGAGTGGCGAAGAAACCACCGTGATGGTGGGCCACCGGGGCACCCGTGAGCTCGTCCCAGCCGATGAGGGGATTCTCCGTGGCGGAGTTGAGGTCGATGGACAGCACGCGATCCAGACCGGCCCACGCCTCCGTCGCGGGACCGTGGGTCTGCGGGAAGCACCGGAAGCCGAAGGGGTCCTGCACACGAGCGGACGGGGACGGGGGCGGCGGCGTCGCCTGATCCGGCACGCCGGGCTCCCGCTGCTCCCGCACGGCGGGTACCTGGCGCTCCTGTGCACCGGGCGACTGCTGCTCCGCCGCGCCAGACTCCAGCCGCTCCGGTTCGCCGGACGCCCGTCGCTCGGGTTCGCCGAACATGCGACGCCCGGGTACACCGAGCACCCCCCGCACACACGCCGCGGCCCGCCCGACCGCCGGATGCGGGTGCGCGCGGTGGACCTCGTATGCGTACGGCTCCAGGGATCCGTCGATCGCGTGCAGCGAGAGCGCGGCCACCATGTGCGCGGCGCGGAGCAGCGTGCCGAGGTCGTGGCAGGCGAGCGCGGACTGGCCGAGGGTGAGGGCGTTGCTGCTCAACAGGGCGAGAGCGTCGCCGCGTTGGATCTCCAGCCGCCCGGGGAACGGCTCCATGCCGCGCCCCTGGTCCCGTTGCCACGAGCCGTGCCCGAAGAGCGCCAGCCCCAGCTGGGCCAGCGCCGTGAGATCGCCGGTGCCGACGGACCCGTACTCGTTGACCAAGGGGTGCACCCCGGCTCGCAGCGCGTCCGCGAGGGCCACGGCGATCTCGGAGCGCAAACCGGAGCCCCCGGCGAGCAGTTGGTTGGTCCGCACCACCATCATCGCGCGGACCTGGCGCACGGGCAGGGGATCGCCCAGGCCGCCCGCATGGCTCAGCAGCAGCCGCAGGTCATGGCCCGCGCCGTCGCGCTCCTCGACGGCAACGCCCCGGTGCGCTCCGACGCCGGTGCTGCGCCCGTAGACCCGGGCGCCCTCCGCCGACAGCCTGCGCGCCGCCCACCGGGTGCGCTCCATCGCCTCCAGTGCCGCCGGACGCACGACGGGAGGCAGCGCGCCGTCGGCGATCCGGGCGACGGCGCCCGCATCGAGGCCACGCCCGTCGAGCGAGGAGGTCGGCGCACCGGGCCGGGGCGGATGCCCGCCCCGGCCGTCGGGCAGTGCCACCTGTCAGGTCAGGCCGGCGGAGGACAGCCACGCCTTCGCGACGTCCAGCGGGTCCTTGTTGTCGTTCTGCACCTGGCTGTTGAGCTTGACCAGGGTTTCCGTGTCGAGCTTCGCCGAGACGCCATTGAGTACGGAAACTCCGGCCGACGAGAGACCGCTCTTGTATGCCAGCGGCGTCACGTTCTCGAAACCGAAGAGATTCTTGGGATCCTGCAGGACCACAAACTTGTTCTTGCTGATTCCCGGGTCCGTCGTGAAAATATCCGCGGCCTGGATGTTGTTTCCCTTGAGAGCCGCGACGGTCAGCGGACCACCCGCGTCCAGCGCCTTGAAGGACTTGAATTCGAGGCCGTATACGGACTTGAGGCCCTTCAGCCCCTGCTGCCGGGTCTGGAACTCGGGCGAGCCGCCGATGACGAGGTCCTTCGCCGAGTCGGCGAGGTCCGCGATCGTCGACTTGTCCGTCAGGCTGTACTTCTTGGCCGTGGCCTCGTTGACGGCGACCGCGTCCTTGTCCTGGGCCTCGGACGGGGTCAACAGGGTGAGCTTGGCATCGAGTTTGGCCGATATGGCCTGGCTGGTCTCCTCGACGGTCGTCGGTGCAGCCTTGGCGTCGAGATAGGCGAGCAGAGCCCCGTTGTACTCGGGCAGGACCGTGATCGTACCGTTCTTGATCAGACCGTACGTGGTCTCGCGACTGCCGATGTTCAGCTTGTAATTGACCTTGATGCCCTTGGACTTGAGGGCCTCACCGTAAATGTCGGCGAGCAGGATGCTCTCGGGGAAGTTGTTCGAACCGACAACGACCGTACCGCCCTTGGCGGTGTCCCCCTTCAACGGGTCGCTCTTGCCGGAGTCGTCGGAGGAACCGCAGCCCGTCAGTGCGGCCGTGGCCACAACCAGCAGGGAAACAGCGTACGTTGCGGACGTTCTGGTGCTTCTGGCGATGGTCACGTTGGTCATCCAGACTTGGCATCGGGTGGGGCGGTGGTGGCCGGAAAGCGCGGGTGGTGACGGTCCAGACCGATCCAATCTAGCCCTCTCGCGGACCGTCAAGACACGAATAGATCACCGATGGGGACCACTCGGCTGCGCCCCGTATGCGCAACGCGGCCAATATGTACGCGAATCCGGCGTCTCCACATGTCACTTTTTGGTTGATCATGGCCGTACTCTTGCGGCAGCCGCTAATGTTGGCCGCGTCGAGGGCCCTGTTCCACTTGTCGGCCTGAGCGCACTGTCGCGATTGCTGAACCACGCAGCCCGGGCAATGGGCTTCCACGGGGAACAACGTCGAGGAGGTTGGGTGCCCGCGCACAGAAAGGCCGCCCCGGAGCTGCCGACCACGGCTCCCGGAACAGGCCGGACGCCATCTCTCCTGGACCGTTGGCCTTTTCGCCGGAAACTCAACGTCCTGGTGATCGTGCCGCTCGTGGTCGTCTCCGCGATGCTCTCCTACGTCGTCTACGGTCAGGTCGACCGTGCCCGGTCCGCCGCCGACACCGCCCAACTCGTGCGGGACAGCGCGCAGGTGACCAAACTCATCGACGGCGTGCAGACCGAGCACCGGCAGGCACTTCTGGTCTCCCTGCGTCACGAGGCCGCCCGCTCCGGTGACAGCCCGCCCGACACCTCCGCGTATCTCCAGGCGCAGCAGAAGGTCGGCGCCCAGATCGAGGCCGTCCGGTCGACGTACGGGGGCCGGCTGCCCGACGCCGAGGCCCAGGCGCTCAAGGAGTTGGAGGGCCTGGACAGCCTGCGCAAGACCGTTGAACAGGGCCCCATACCCGCCGACAACATCGACCCCGCGTACGGATCGGTGATCGAGGGCCTCATCAACGGCCTCGGACTCGGCCGGTCGGGCAGCGAGTCCTCGTCGTCCGCGGGTAATCTGCTCGACGCGCTGCTGCGTGCCGACACCGCCCACGCGTCGTTCGAGACCAGCGTCTTCGCGGCCCGCACCCGGGATCCCAACGCGCTCATCGAGTTCACCGGAGCGGTCGGAGACTACGACCAGTACACCTACCAGTCCGAGCGGTTCACCCGGTTCGCCACCCAGGAACAGGGCAGCGACCTCGCCGGGATCGAACACAGCCCGTACCAGAGCGTCATCACCCAGCACTGGGCCGCGCTCCAGGTCGACCCCAGCGCTCTGGTCGCCGAGAACCCGGCGCAGCTGCGTGCCGCGCTCGACGACGCGCTGACGGCCGACCCCACCTACGAGCGCCAGGCCCAGAACCGGCTGAAGATCGTCCAGGAGCTCATCGGCGAGATCGCCGCCGACACCCAGGGCGCCTCGAACAGCGCCTGGTGGCAGGTGGCTTGGCTGATCGCCGGCACCCTGCTCGCCTTCGGAGCCTGGCTCCTGTTCTCGGTGCTGATGCGCCGCTCCGTGGTGCGGACCGTGCGGAGCCTCACCACGGCGGCCCAGCACGTGGCCACCGCTGCCGAGACCGAGCTGGCCCGGGTCGCCGACGACGACGCCGACGACGCGAGCCCGCCGCGCCTCGAAGCCGTGCCCGTGCCGGTGCGCGACGAGATCGGTGAACTCGCCGAAGCCTTCAACCAGGTTCAGGTCACCGCCACCGCCCTGTTGGAGCGCCAGGTCATCAGCCGGCGCAACATCGCCGAGATGTTCGGCAACGTCGGCCGCCGCGTCAGCAATCTGACGGCACGTCAACTCGCCCTGATCGACTCGGTGGAGCGCGGCGAGACCGACCCCGAGGTACTGGACCGGCTCTACCGCATCGACCACATCGCCGTACGTCTGCAGCGCAACGCCGACAGCCTGATGCTGCTCGCCGGGATCAGCGAGACGGGCCTGAACACCGAACCCATGCGGCTCAGCAACATCGTGCGGGCCGCGCTCGGCCAGATCGAGGGCTACCAGCGTGTCACCCCGCACGCCGAGGGCGATGTCACCGTCGCCCCCGACATCGTCGGCGATCTGACGCTGATGCTCGCCGAACTGCTGGAGAACGCGGTGATGTTCTCCCCGGCGACCAGCGCAGTCGAGGTGGTCCTGCGTCCCCGGCACGGCTCCGCCGGCGCCCTCGTCGAGATCATCGACCACGGGCTGGGGATGAGTCCGGAGCGGCTGGCGAAGGAGAACGCCCGCCTGATCCGCCGCGAACGGCTCGACCTGGCGCCGACGGAGGTCCTCGGGCTGTTCGTGGTCGGCGGACTGTCCCGGCGCTGGGGCATCGAAGTCGTGCTGTCCCGCACCCCGGGCGGCGGCGTCACCGCCACCGTGGCCGTCCCTTCGTCACAGCTCCTGCTCACCGATCCGGCACAGGCCGCGGCCCGGGCCCCGCACATCCTGCCGCCCGCCCGTCATTCCGCCGGGAGCGAGCCGCGCCCCGCGAGGGTCGAGTCGCCGCCCGGCCCCTCGGGCCTGCCCCGCAGGATTCCCGCACGCTCCCGGGGCGAGGATTCCCCCGGCCACGCACGCCGCACGGAACCCGCGCGGGACACCGTCGGCGAGGACGCCCTGGCCCACCCGGCGGGCGGACCCGGCGGGTCCCGACCCCGGCAGGGCGGCAACCCTGGAACTGCCATTCCCAATACGGGCGTTGGGCCACGTCAGGCGGCCGGGCGCGCTACGGCCCCGGGTGCGGCCGACGGTTTCGGTTCGCGGTCCGGCAGTGGCGCGGACCGCGGCTCCGGACGGGCGGCTCCCGCGCGCCCCGGCGATGCCGGTCCGTTGCGGCGCCGGGTGCGCGGTGCGACCCTGTCGGCCACCACCGCGTCGAGCCGGTTGCCCGAACGGACCGTCACGAACAAGCCGCGGCCGACCGCCTGGCAGCCCACGGACGCGGAGGCGGCACGATCCGAGATCGACGAGTTCGAGGCCGCCGTCCGGCGCGCCCAGCGCGAGAGCGCGACCGAGGACCGGACCACCGGGGCGACCCGCCCGGGGGCCGGCCCGGCACCCCGACCGAATCCAGCACACAGAACAGCAGACCCTCATCCCCGGAAGGCATGAGCAAGTGACCATGTGGACAGGCGAGCCGGAGTCCGGAGCCGTGGAGCAGGTGACGGACGTGAAGGCGGCCGCTGCCGACTTCAACTGGCTGCTCAATCGATTCGCCACCGAGACGGCCGGGGTCGTCGACGTGATCGGTGTCTCCTCCGACGGACTGCTCATCGCGGTGTCCCAACTGCGCGGACAGGCGGACTCGGAGCGGCTCGCGGCCATCGTCTCCGGCATCACCAGCCTTGCCATGGGGGCGTCCGGCAACTACGGCCTCGGCGCTCTGAACAAGGTCATCATCGATTTGGAGGAGGGGCACGTCCTGGTGTCGGCGCTCGGCGCGGGCGCGGTGCTCGGCGTGGTCGCCTCGAAGGAGGCGAAGCTCGGCAACATCGCGTACGAGATGACCCTCTTCGCCAACCGCGCCGGTGCCGTCCTGAGCCCGCAGCTGGTCATGGAGCTCAAGAACACCGTGGGCATCGCCCCGACCGGTTGACGTCCGACGGGGCGTCACAATGACCGGTGACGGCCCGCGAAGCGAAGGGGCAGGACGTGATGACGGCCGGCAAGCCATCAGCCACCGACGGCGCAGGGTGGGCAGTGGAGCCCCCAGCGTCGGTCGTCCGGCCATTCCTGCTGACCGCGGGGAGGATCGCCGGCGGCGACAGTCTCGTACCGCCGATCCCGATCGAGACCCAGGTGGTCGCGACCGAGCTGGGGCTGGTCGCGCTCGACGCCTTCGTCTTCGAACAGCACCGCGACATCATCACGATCTGCCGCCAGCCGCAGTCGCTGGCGGAGATCGCGGCGAAACTGCGGATGCACTTGAATGTGATCCGGGTGCTCGCCGACGATCTGCGCGCCGACGGTCAACTGGCCTTGTACGCACCGCAGGCCGAGTCCGCCCGCGATGCCACCGTATTGCGAAGGGTTATCGATGGTCTCCGAGCTATCCCCGACTCCCGGGGCGCGATCCGTGAGGGCTGACGCCGAGGGGCCCCGGCCGCCGCTGCCGGTGAAGATGGTGATCGCCGGCGGCTTCGGCGTGGGCAAGACCACCACGGTCGGCGCCATATCCGAAATCGAGCCGCTGACCACCGAGGCGTCGATCACCTCGGTCGCGGCGGGCGTCGACGACCTCACGCACACCCCGGAGAAGATGACCACGACCGTCGCCATGGACTTCGGCTGCGTCACCCTCGATCCGACGCTGAAGCTCTATCTGTTCGGGACGCCCGGCCAGGAGCGGTTCGGGTTCATGTGGGACGACCTCGTCGAGGGTGCGCTCGGCGGGCTCGTCATCGTCGACACCCGCCGGCTCGACGACTGCTACGCGGCCGTCGACTACTTCGAGCACCGCGACATCCCCTTCGCGGTGGCCGTCAACGCCTTCGACGGCAAGGTCGAACACGACCTGGACGACGTACGGTGGGCGCTCGACGTCGCCGACCACGTGCCCGTGACCGTGTTCGACGCCCGCGAACGAGGCTCCGTACGGGACGCGCTGCTCGTCGTCCTCGAACACGCGCTGGCCACCGCCGAACGGTGAAGGCGGGACGGGCCGGGCGCCCGCCCCCCTTCGGCATGGCCGTCAGGCCGCCCGGCGCCTGCGCACACCCGGGGACACCGTCACCCGGGCCACGGCCCAGAAGAGCACCAGGACGAGCAGCGCGAGGACGGCCGTGAGGGTGGCCCCGCCGACCACCTTCTCGTAGTTGCGCTGGTAGAGGCCGTCCACGATGTAGCGGCCGACTCCGCCGAGGCTCACATAGGCCGCGATCGTCGCCGTCGACACGATCTGGATGGCCGCCGAGCGCAGACCGCTCAGGATCAGCGGCAGCGCCGCGGGCACCTCGACCTGGAGCAGGATCTTCCCCTCCGACATGCCCATGCCGCGGGCCGCGTCGACGGGGGAGGGGTCCACATTGCGGATCGCCTCGTAGGCGGTGATGAGGACCGGGGGGATCGCCAGCACCACGAGCGGGATCATCACGGGCAGGATGCCGAGGCCGAGCCAGACGAACATCAGCACCAGCAGCCCGAACGTGGGCAGGGCCCGGGCGCCCGCCGACACGAAGGCCAGCGCGTTGCCGCCGCGGCCGGTGTGCCCGGTGACCAGGCCGATGGGCAGGCCGATGGCCGCGGCGATCGCGAGGGCTTCGGTGGAGTACTGGAGGTGCTCCCAGACACGCTGCGGGATGCCGTCGTAGCCGTGCCAGTGGGAGCCGTCGCTGAAGAACGACTGGATGTAGTTGAGTACGTTCACGAGACGCTCTCCGGTGTACGTGCGGCGCCCGCGATCGTGGACGTACGGCGCCTGGACCTGCGGCCGGACGGCGGCTGCCAAGGGGTGAGCACCCGCCGCAGCAGCACCAGCAGGGCGTCGACCAGCACCGCGAGAACGGCGGTGGTGACCACTGAGTTCACCGCGAGGACGGGCCGGTGGTACAGCATCGCGGTGGTCAGCAGATTGCCGAGCGCCCCCTGGTTGCCGATCAGCGCGCCGACGCTGACCAGGCTGATGCTGGAGGCGGTCGCCACCCGGAGCCCCGCCATGATCGCCGGTACGGCGATGGGCAGTTGGACCTGGAGGTAGCGGCGCCCTGGGCCGATGCCCATCGCCGCCGCGGCGGCGTTCGTCTCCTCGGGGACCGAGCGGATGCCGTCGACGACCGCGGGGACGAGGATCACCAGGCTGTACAGACACAGCGGGATCATCACGGTGAGCCGGCTCAGCCCGGTGTAGTCGATGAGCACCACGAAGAAGGCGAGCGACGGGATCGCGTACAGCACCGTGGTGGTCCAAAGAACCGGCGGGTAGAGCCAGTTGAAGCGGACGCACAGCAGGCCGATCGGCAGGGCCAGCAGCAGACCGACGAGCACCGGGATCAGCGCCTCCTGCATGTGCCAGGAGATCAGGCCGAGATAGCTGTGCTGGAGGTCGCTCGGAATGTCGAAGAACCCGTTCATCGGGTGGCCTTCGCCTGGGACGGGTCCTGCGGGGAGTCCGACGGGCCCTTTGGGGAGTCCGACGGGCCCTGCGCAGAGTCCGCGGCCCGTTGCTGCCGGGCCGCGCGGATCGCCGCGGCGACCGTCTCCTGCCCGGCGATCCCCAGCACTCGCCCCGCGCCGTCCACGGCGACCGCCTGACCCGTCGGCGCCAGCACCGCCCGGTCCAGGGCGACCCTCAGCGAGTCCCGGCCCACCTCGAAGCTCTGCCCGTACGGCTCCAGAGCCTTGATGTCACCGCCCCACACCGGGAGGTCGGCCCAGCCCAGCGGCTTGCCGTCGGCATCGGTCACCAGCACCGGCGACCGCTCCGCGTCCCGCCCAGCGATCTCCTGCCAGTCGGAGCCGACCGGGAAGACCCGGGAGCGGTCGAGTTCGAGGTCGCGGGTGGACAGGAACGAAAGACCGCGGATGCCTCGGTCGGCGCCAAGGAACTCCTCCACGAACGAGTCGGCGGGCGACGACAGGATCTCGTCGGGGGCGGCGAACTGGGCGAGTTTGCCGCCGGTGCGCATCACGGCGATGCGGTCGCCGATCGTGATGGCCTCGTCCATGTCGTGGGTGACGAACACGATCGCCTTGCCGAGTTCGCCCTGGATGCGGAGCAACTCCTCCTGCAGGCCCCGGCGGACGACCGGGTCGACCGCGGAGAACGGCTCGTCCATGAGCAGGATCGGCGGGTCGGCGGCCAGTGCGCGGGCGACGCCGACGCGCTGCTGCTGGCCGCCGGAGAGCTGGTACGGATAGCGGCGGGCCATGGCCGGGTCGAGGCCGACCCGTTCCATGAGCTCGGCCGCACGGGCCCGTGCGCGCTGTTTGGACCAGCCGAGCAGCCGCGGCACCGTGGCGATGTTGTCGAGAATCGTTCGGTGCTGGAAGAGCCCGGCGTTCTGGATGACGTAACCCATCGAACGGCGCAGGGCGTTGACCGGCTGGCGCAGGATGTCCTCGCCGTTGACCCGGATGGTGCCGCTGCTGGGCTCGACCATGCGGTTGATCATGCGCAGCGTGGTGGTCTTGCCGCAGCCCGAGGGTCCGACGAGAACGGTGATGGAGTGGTTCGGTATCTGCAGAGACAGGCGATCGACGGCCACCGTGCCGTCGGCGTATCGCTTGCTGACCTCTTCGATGGCTATCAAGCGTCGAAACCCTTCGGGAACGGCTTTGCTCGTACGTGGCGCGATCGCGTGCACGAGGGTGCGTAGTCTAGCCAGTTGATGTTCGATCGCGGTCGCCGCAGGTTACGGATTCGAGAGCGCGCCGGTGCCATGATGCACACGTGAGTCACGGCGTGGATGCGGATGTGCGGGCGCGGATCGACGCGATGCTCGAACGGTTCGTGGAGTCGGGCGAGGAGAGCGGCCCCCAAGTGGCGGTCTGTCTGCACGGCGAGCCGATCGTCGACGCCTGCGCGGGCGTGGCGGACGCGTCCGACGGCCGCCCGCTCGGCCCCGACACGCCGCGCCACAGCGTCTCCCTCGGCAAGGGCTTCGTGCTGCCCGAAACGGCAGGTGAACTCACGGCCTTCGGCCACCACGGCAGCGGCGGCAGCATCGCCTTCGCCGACCGCGAGCGCGGCCCGGCCTTCGCCCTCACCCGTACGCGTCTGGTCTCCGGCGCGGTGGATACGGGCCGGCTGCTGGCGAACGAGGTCCGGGGGCTCCTGTCACCGTGACTCACGCCTGCCCCGGAAGCAGGCGCGGGAACCACTGTCTTACCTGCCGGCGCGAGCGGGGCGGGCGGCGGTCGTGCCCATGCGCTCGGCGCGCAGGACGCGGAGGTGCAGTGCGGCCCAGGTGCGGTAGGGGCGCCAGTTCTCGGAGACCTCGGTGCGGCTGTGGCCGGGCCCGTACTGTTCGGTGATCTCCGCCTCCAGCCGGCGCTCCTGGGTCGGCAGGATGTCGGGATGGTTGGCGCCCCGTACGACGACGAGCTCGGCGGAGAAGGCGCCCAGCCCCTTCACCTGCTGGACCTGCCGCACGGCCTCCTCCGGGTTCAGAGTGCGCAGCCGGGCGCCGTCGAGGAGCCCGTCGAGCGCGGCGTGGGCCACGGAGTGCAGGTACTCGGTCTTGCGCCAGGGCAGTTCGAAGTCCAGGCCGAGCAGGGCCTCGGGGGAGGGGAACGCGCCGCCCGAGCCGTAGCGGGCGATGAGGTCGTCGCGCATGCGCCGGGCCGAGGTCATCCCCGTGCGCTGGGTCAGTACCGCCCAGGTGGCGGCCTCGTACGGCGAGTGGAAGCCGCATGGCCGCAGGCCCGGCCAGCGGCCCTGGACCTCGGCGATCACCGGGTCGCGCTCGGCGACCGCGGGCCAGCCGCGGGCGTCGACGTCCAGGGACAGGAACCGGCGCACCTGCTCGGCGGCGGCGTCCAGGTCGCCGTCGCCGAGCACCACGACCCGGGCCGTGGCGCCGTACTGGCTGATCTCCGCGGCGACGCGGCGCCAGTCGGCGTCGGCGTGGAAGACCGTGCGCAGCGCGTCGTCGGCACCCGCCGTCGAGGCCGGCGCCAGCGGCGCGAACTCCTCCCAGAACTCCCGGCTCGTGGCCAGCGACCACGGACCGGCCACCTCGAATGCGACCGCGTGCTGTGCCATGACCAACCTCCCGCTCGGGACACCGGAAGCCGCGGACGGACCGAGAGACGTCCGGCGCCGGTGCACTGTCTGTGCACACCACCTTGGGCTCAATACCTGACAGATTCCGTCAAGTATTTTCCAGAAGGGCGCCACGCGGCGCCCTGTCCCGCGTTCGCAGCGGCCAGGGCGTCCAACTCCTCGACACCGCGCTGCACGCCGAGCCCCGCCGTCCGAACTTCGTCCTGGTGTGAACTCCCGGGCCGCAGCCGGAAGAAACGGCATGGCCGTCCCGACGGACGCGCCGCCTGGAACGTCGTTACCTCCTGGGACGCCTTCACCGGCGAGAACTTCCGCCGCGGCGGCTTTCTCCCGCAGGAGGAGCGGTACTCCCGGGCCAAGGAGTTCCTCACCACCGCCCACGAGCTCTTCGACTCGTGGCACGGCGACGAGATCGTCGCCGACCAGGAGACCGGCACTTTCCTGCGTGACGCGAAGGCCGGAGCCTTTGTGCACAAGGGGCAGCACTTCGACATCGAGGGGCAGTTCCACTGGAACCGCGACCTGTCGGGATACGACCCGGAGGGCCCGCTCCCCGACATCGATCCCGACCTCGGCGAGCACACCATCGCGCGGGGCCGCGCCCAGGTGCGGATGTACCGCCACCCGCTGGCCACCGCCCGGGAGCGGCGGGAGCGGGCGGCGGCCAACAACTGGTCGATCCGTGAGCTGGTCATCGAGACCGGCAACCGGCAGTCCTTCGTGGGCTCCCCGGCCACCGTCGCCGAGACCATCAACTCCTTCGTGCAGGCCGACGCCGCCGACGGTTTCATCCTCGTCCCGCACAGCACTCCGGGTGGCCTCGACGCATTCGCCGACACCGTGGTCCCGCTGCTCCAGGAGCGCGGGGTCTTCCGCACCGAGTACGAGGGCACTACTCTGCGCGATCACCTCGGCCTGCCTCATCCCGACGCGACCGCGCCGGGCGCACGGGTCGCGTCATGAGGTGCTCACGTGGGGCTTCTTGCGAGGGAGGGCGGCATGAGGCGATCGGCCCGGGCTGCCGTGGTGCTCCTCTGCGCCGGGCTGCCGGTGCTGGGGGCCTGCGGTGACGGCGGCGACGGCGACACCGGTGCCAAGGCACCGAAGGCGGCCACGACCAAGGCCACGGCCAACGACTTCGGGTGTCTGGCGGGCAAGCAACTCAAGCACTCGGTGACCTTCAAGGACACCGAGGGCGACACGGTCCACGGCTACGAGACGGGCACCGGTGCCACCGGCATCGTCCTGTCCCACCAGTCGAACAACGATGTCTGCTCCTGGATCCCGTCCGCCGACGAGCTCGCCGCCGCCGGCTACCGGGTGCTCGCCGTCAACAGCAACTCCTCCGAAGTCCCGGAGATCGAGGGCGCCGCCGCCCGGCTGCGGAGCGAAGGAGCGAAGAAGATCCTTCTGATGGGTGCCTCGAAGGGCGGCACCGCCTCCCTCGTCGCCGCCTCGAAGATCGAGCCGGCCGTAGCGGCGGTGGTGTCCCTCTCGGGGCCGGGCCTTTACAGCGACATGGACGCCACGAAGGCGGTTCCGGAGCTGACCATGCCCGTGTACTTCCTCGCGGCGGCGGGTGACGGGCAGTTCGCCCAGGACGCCAAGGACCTCGACAAGCTGGCGAAGAAGTCCCACGGCGAAAAGCTGGAGATGGTCTCGGGCGCTGCCCACGGAAGCGACATCCTGCTGCAACAGCCGTCCGTCTGGGCCGAGGTCAAGGCCTTCCTCAAGAAGTACGGCTGACCTCGGCCGCCGGGTGATCACCGGAGACACCCGTTCTTGACCTATCGGGGTCGACAACGCCGCACCCTCGGACCGACGCGGGGTGGAGACAACCTGCGCTCCGGCCTGCACGCCGTCGCCGGCGGGCCTGCAACGGTTCCGCTTCGCGGACCTCGGGCCGGCCGACACCAACGGAGCCGACCTGCACCGGCATGTGATCAACCCTCGGAATGCACCGGTATCGGGCGAGGTGACGGGCTGACGGATCCGGCGGCCTTTCGGCCACCCCGGCGCCACAGCCACGTGATGTCGCGGCCGAACGACCAGACGAGCAGCGCGAGGGCCAGCAGCACGGCCCCGAAGGTCGCCGCGTACGGCAGGATCCCGGCGCCCGCGACCAGCAGCACGATGCCTTGCAGGGCCGCCACCGTCTTGCGCGCCATGCTCGGCGGCAGCGCGGCGTTGAGCCACGGCAGCACGCGCGCGGCGGCCACGAAGGCGTACCTCATCGTGCCGATCAGCAGCACCCACGGGCCGAGCGACATCGCGACGTACACGCTCAGCACCAGGATCAGGAACGCGTCGACCTCCATGTCGAAGCGGGCACCCAGCGCCGAGGACGTTCCGGTGCGGCGGGCGACCTTGCCGTCGACGCCGTCGAGGATCAGGGCGACCGCCGTCAGACCGACCAGCAGGGTGACCGGGGGCGAACTCTGGAAGGAGTCCGCGACCAGGGCGGTGACGCCGCCGACCAGGATCGCCCGGCCCAGCGTCACCCGATTGGCGGGACCGAACGAACGGGGCCGCGAGCGGCGCAGGGCGCGGGTCAGGACCGCCCAGGTGGCGATCGCGAAGGCCAGGCCGGTCAGCCAGCCCGCGGGCCCCATCCCGATCGCCGTGCCCAGCAGAGCCAGCAACAGGAGCTGCACACCCGCTCCCACCGTGGTCTCCTGCGCCAGGAGCCTCGCGTCGTAAGTGTTGTTCAGGGCCACCGCACATCCTCCGGCCATATGACAGAGTCGATCAGCGCCGCGTACAGTGCGCGGCTTGTCACTGCTCCGTACGTGAAGATCTGCTGAATCGTTCAGGGGGACGCTCATGGAACTCACAGCTCGCGCCTTCTGGCTCCGGTCGCCCGGGCACGGCGAGATACGGGAAGTCGCCCTTCCGGCACCCGCCGAGGGGGAGGTGCTGGTGCGAGCGCTCTGCTCCGGGGTGAGCCGGGGCACCGAGACGCTCGTCTTCCGTGGGGGTGTTCCGGAAAGTCAGCATGCATCGATGCGTGCACCGTTCCAGGACGGGGATTTCCCCGCACCGGTCAAATACGGCTATCTCAGCGTCGGCCAGGTGGAGGAAGGACCCGTGTCGCTGCGCGGGCGGACCGTCTTCTGCCTGTATCCGCACCAGACGCGATACGTCGTCCCGGTGAGCGCCGTCACGGTCGTACCGGACTCGGTACCCGCCTCGCGCGCCGTGCTCGCCGGGACGGTCGAGACCGCGGTGAACGCCCTGTGGGACGCCGCGCCGCTGATCGGGGACCGGATCGCCGTGGTGGGCGGCGGCATGGTCGGCTGCTCCGTCGCCGCGCTCCTCGCCCGCTTCCCGGGCGTCCGTGTCCAGCTGGTCGACGCGGACCCGGCACGCGGCGACATCGCCCGAGCCCTCGGCGTCGACTTCGC
The DNA here is from genome assembly GCF_055566975.1 of Streptomyces sp. NPDC027189. NCBI lineage: Bacteria > Bacillati > Actinomycetota > Actinomycetes > Kitasatosporales > Streptomycetaceae > Streptomyces > Streptomyces sp. NPDC027189. The sequence continues at coordinate 131,826 of NZ_JBVHRI010000020.1, read as the reverse complement.
GCTCCCCGAGGACGCCGCCGGCGAGTGCGACCTCGTGGTGCACGCGAGCGCCACCGAGGCGGGCCTTGCCCGGTCGCTGGAACTCCTTCGCCCGGAGGGGACCGTGCTCGAACTGAGCTGGTACGGCGACCGGCGCGTCAGTCTGCCGCTGGGGGAGGCCTTCCACTCCCGGCGCCTTGTCGTGCGCAGCAGCCAGGTGGGTTCCGTTTCCCCGGCACGCCGGGACAGCAGGACGTACGCCGACCGGCTCGCGCTCGCCCTCGAACTCCTCGCCGAACCCGCCTTCGACGCGCTGATCACCGGCGAGTGCGGATTCGAGGAACTGCCGGACGTGATGGCGAAGCTCGCCTCCGGATCGATACCCGGGTTGTGCCACCGCGTGGTCTACGACGACGTTTGAGCGCGCAACAGCTTGCCTGACCTCCAAGGACTCCAAAGAAAGGGGAACAGGCAGCTGAACAAGGAGAACGGGGCAGCCGTACTACACGGCGTGCCCCCGGCAGGGGATCAGACGCACCGCACCTGGAGGGTCGTCCGTTGTTCAGCATCACCGTCCGCGATCACCTGATGATCGCCCACAGCTTCCGTGGCGAGGTCTTCGGCCCCGCGCAGCGCCTGCACGGGGCGACGTTCCTGGTGGACGCCACCTTCCGGCGCGCCGAGCTGGACGACGACAACATCGTCGTCGACATCGGTCTGGCCACCCAGGAACTCGGCGCCGTCGTGAGCGCGTTGAACTACCGCAATCTCGACAGCGAGCCGGACTTCAAGGACACCAACACCTCGACCGAGTTCCTTGCCAAGGTCATCGCCGACCGACTCGCCGATCGCGTGCACGCCGGTGCGCTGGGCGAGGGCGCCCACGGCCTCTCGGGCATCACGGTGACGCTGCACGAGTCGCACATCGCGTGGGCGAGTTACGAGCGTGCGTTGTGACCGACACGACCGTGGACCAGGCGTCCCTGAACAGGGGCCACCCATCCCTGAATTACGTGCCTGTACAGAACGCGGCTCTCAAGAACGCCGAGATCATCCCCATGTCCCTGCGCTCCGTGCACTTCGTGATGCCGGGCGGCGTCGACGACCCGGCCGCGCCGAGCGGCGGCAACGCCTACGACCGACGGCTCTGCCTGGACCTGCCCGGCTTCGGCTGGCAGGTCCACCGGCACGCCGTCGCGGGCAGCTGGCCCAGCCCCGGATCCGCCGCCCGTACGGAACTGGCCCGTACGCTCCGTGACTTGCCGGACGGCACCGTCGTCCTGCTCGACGGACTCGTCGCCTGCGGCGTCCCCGAGATCATCGTCCCCGAGGCCGAACGGCTGTGCCTCGCCGTTCTGGTGCATCTGCCGCTCGGCGACGAGACGGGACTCGCACCCGCTGTGGCCGCCGACCTGGACGCCCGGGAACGTACGACGCTCCGGGCCGTGTCGGCCGTCGTCGCCACCAGCGACTGGGCGGTCCGCCGGCTCGTCGCCCACCACGGGCTCGCCCCCGACCAGGTCCATGTCGCGGCGCCCGGCGCCGACATCGCGCCGCTCGCCTCCGGAACGGACGGCGTCTCGCGGCTGCTGTGCGTCGCCGCGGTCACCCCACGCAAGGGACACCACCGGCTGGTCGAGGCCCTCGCGACCGTCACCGACCTCCCCTGGAGCTGCGTCTGCGTCGGTGGACTCGGCCAGGATCCGGCGTACGTCGCCGGGCTGCGCGCCCTGATCGAGAAGCACGGCCTCGGCGACCGTCTGCACCTCGCCGGACCGCAGGCCGGCGCTGAACTCGACGCGAGCTACGCCGCGGCGGACCTCATGGTCCTCACCTCATACGCCGAGACGTACGGCATGGCTGTCACCGAGGCCCTCGCACGCGGGATCCCGGTCCTGGCAACCGACGTCGGCGGCCTTCCCGAGGCGGTCGGGCGGGCACCCGACGGCGGGGTGCCCGGCATCCTCGTACCGCCGGAGGATCCGGTGGCCCTCGCCGCGGAACTGCGCGGCTGGTTCGGCGAGGCCGACGTACGCCGCCGCCTCAAGGCGGCGGCGCGGGGCCGCCGCGCCGCGCTGGACGGCTGGGCCACGACGGCCCGCAGCCTGGCGGGCGTGCTGGGCCGACTGCCCCGGGAACCTCGGAGGGCGGCGTGAGTACGGCTACGACTCCGGCGGGGGTACCCGGACAGGGTCCGGCGGCGCCCGGCGGCTCCGGGAAGAATGCGAGGACTGGTGTGCCTGGTCAGCGAGTCGGTGCAGCCGATGCCGACGACGTGCCGCGCTACGCCCCCCAGTGGCTCCAGTTGCGCGAGGGCGCCGACGCCGGCGCGCGGGCGCCCGAACTGCTCGACCCGTTGCGCATCCGGCTGGCGAACCGGCCTGGGCGCGGCGGCGACCTGGTCATTCACGATCTCGGCTGCGGAACCGGCTCCATGGGCCGCTGGCTCGCGCCGCGTCTGGACGGCCCACAGCACTGGATCCTGCACGACCGGGACCCGTATCTGCTGCACTTCGCGACGGTGGGGGCGCCACGGGCGGCCGCCGACGGCAGCCGCGTCACGGTCACCACGCAGCGCGGCGACATCGGCCGGCTGACCGCCGACGCCCTGGCCGGGGCCTCGCTGGTGACCGCCTCCGCGCTGCTCGACGTGCTCACCGGCGAGGAGATCGACCGGCTCGCGGCGGCCTGTGCCGGCGCCGGGGCGCCGGCGCTGCTGACGCTGTCCGTCGTGGGGCGGATCGAACTCGCGCCGGCCGACCCGCTCGACGCCGAGTTCGCCGAGGCGTTCAACGCCCACCAGCGGCGTGGCGAGCTGCTCGGCCCCGACGCCATCACTGAGGCCTGCGAGGCCTTCGGCCGGTACGGCGCGACGGTACGGGTGCATCCGAGCCCCTGGCGGCTCGGCCCCGACGACGCCGCGCTCACCGAGGAGTGGCTGCGCGGCTGGGTCCGCGCGGCCTGCGAGCAGCGGCCCGACCTCGCGGCGCGTGCGGAGACGTATCTGCGCTCCCGCCTGACGGCGTGCGCCGCGGGCGAGTTGCGGGCGGTGGTCCACCACAGCGACCTGCTGGCGCTGCCCGGGCCGACAAGTGGTGCGGCGTGAGCGCGGGGGCGGGGGCGGAAGCAGTGGAGATGGACGCGAGCGCCGTCCGTACACGTGCGAAGAACCCGAGCGCGGTCGCGGCCCAGAGGCGCGCGAACCGTGCCCCGGCGGGCATGATCCGCACCCTCGGCGAGGCGGCCGCCCTCCGGATCCGCGGCGAAACCGACCTCATTCCGGCTCGCGGAGTGGTGGGCCAGGATGCCGCTCGGGGTGAGGCGGAGCCGGTGCGGGCCGACGGCGGCGCGGGGGCGACGTATGCCCGCAGCGGAGCGGGCTCGACTCCTGTCCGTGGCGCGGCGGGCCAGGCCCCCGCTCGGGGTGGGGCGGCCCCGACCCGGGCCAAGAACATGGCCGCTTCGATGCCCGTCGGCAGCAGCGAGGCGGCCGCGGCCCGTACTCGGCCCGCGGCAGGCCTGCGTGCCCGGCTCGGCTCTCGCGCGCTGCGTACTCACCTCGGCACCGTCGCCGGTGTCGTCATCCTTGGTGTGCTGCTGTGGCGGCTCGGTACCGGGGTCTTTCTGGACGGGCTGCGGCGGATCGACGGTGTGACGCTGCTGGCGGCGCTCGGACTCGGGCTGCTCACCACGGTGTTGAGCGCGTGGCGGTGGAGTCTGGTGGCGCGTGGGCTGCGGATCCGGCTGCCGCTGGGGTCGGCCGTCGCGGACTACTACCGGGCGCTGTTCCTGAACGCGGCGCTGCCCGGCGGGGTGCTCGGCGATGTGCACCGTGCCGTTCGGCATGGACAGAGCGCCGGGGACATGGGGCGCGGGGTGCGGGCGGTGGTGCTCGAACGGACCGCGGGGCAGGCGGTATTGGTGGCCGTCGGGGCGACCGTGCTGCTCACGCAGCCGTCGCCGGTGCTCGCCGACACCCGGCAGCTCGCGGTGATCCTGGCGACCGTTTCGGTGTGCGGAGTCGTCACCGTGGGCGCCGTGCGCAGGGGCCGGGCGCCCGGCCGCTCCCGGCGGTACGGAGCCGTCCGCGCCGCGCTCATCGAGGCGCGCGGCGCGCTGCTCGCCCGTGGGAGCTGGCCCGGCGTGCTGCTCTCGTCGGTGCTGGTGCTGGCCGGACACCTGGCCATGTTCGTGCTCGCCGCCCGGGTCGCCGGATCCACCGCGTCCGCCGCCCAGTTGATGCCGCTGGCGCTGCTGGCCCTGCTCGCCATGGGGCTGCCGCTGAACGTGGGCGGCTGGGGTCCCAGGGAGGGCGTCACCGCCTGGGCGTTCGGCGCCGCGGGGCTCGGCGCGAGCATGGGCCTGACCGTCGCCGTGGTCTACGGAGTGCTCAGCTTCGCGGCGAGCCTGCCCGGCGCCGTTGTCCTGGTCGGCCGGTGGTGCGCGGCGCTCCGGCGCCCCCGCGAGGAGAGCGCAGGAGGGCACGATCAATGCCGACGATCGACGACCGGCGATGTTCCCGCTTCCGAGTCTTCCGCAGACAGCGTCTTGGCCGTCACCAGGGAGAAATACGCCCCGAAGGAATCGGTCAGCGCCGCCAGCAGTTCCTTCCCCTTCTCGGCGCCAGCCATCGAGGGACGGCCGATGACACCGGACTCGGTATAGCCGGACATGCCGAGGGTCAGCAGATGCCGGCGGTCGTCGGCGAGGAAATCGGAGGTCTCGTAACCGGCTTTGACCAATTCCGGATGGGCATGCAGAAGAATGGAGGTCTCGATTTCTCCCGCATGCATATCGCTGAGCAACGAGGTCTGTACACCGGCCCGTTCACGCGCCGCTTCCCAGTCCTCCATGGCCGGGAAAAGCGCCATACGGGTACCGCTGCCGACGGATTCCTGAACCACATTGCCCAGTACGTAATTTCCGCCGTGCCCGTTGACCAGCACCAGGGTGTCGACGCCCGACCCGCGCAACGAGTCGGCGATGTCCCGTACCACCGCGTGGAGCGTGACGGAGGAGATGCTGACGGTCCCCGGCCAGGCCGCGTGCTCGTGCGAGCAGGAGATCGTCACCGGAGGAAGGAGATGGACCGGATAAGCGGCGGCAACCTCCCGCGCGATGGCGCACGCGACGAGCGTGTCGGTCGCCAGGGGCAGGAACGGACCGTGCTGTTCGAAGCTGCCGACGGGAAGGACGGCGACCTGACGGGCGACACCGGCCCCCCGCTCCCGTACATCCTCCGTGGTATCCAGCGGCAACAGACCGGATACCGTCGAGCGCGTTCCCGAACTACTCATGTTTTCACGGCCCTTTCGACTCTGCTTAGGAACCAGATCATGACAGATAACTTTGGCGTACTCGGCGGGAATGCCCACCTCACAGGTGTCGAACGAGTCGTGATTGCCCCCTTGCCCACCAAGTACGGCGATTTCCACGCCGTCGGCTACCTCGACCACGATCGGGGCGAGGAACAAGTGGCCCTGGTGTACGGGGACTTGGACGCCATTGCGGAAGGAGACGTACTCACCAGGCTCCATTCGGAATGCCTGACCGGAGACGCCTTCGGGTCCACGCACTGCGAGTGCGGCCCCCAGCTCGCCGCCGCACTGCGCGCCATCGTCGCCGAGGGCCGCGGCATCCTCGTCTACCTCCGGGGCCACGAGGGCCGGGGGATCGGCCTGCTCGCCAAGCTGCGCGCGATGAAGCTCCAGGCGGAGGGCCTGGACACCGTCGAGGCGAACCTCGCCCAGGGCCTCCCGGTGGACGCCCGCGACTACGGAGTGGCGGCGGAGATACTGCACGACCTCGGCGTACGGTCCGTACGGCTGCTGTCGAACAACCCGCGCAAGCGGGAGTCGCTGCTGCGCAACGGCATCAAGGTCGCCGAGCAGGTGCCGCTGCTGATCCCGCCGTGCGAGGAGAACCTCAGCTATCTGCTGACCAAGCGGGAGCGCCTGGACCACCATCTGCCTCACCTGGACGCGGTGGTCCATCTGTCGTGAGCCCGGCAGGCCTGCCGTGGACCGATGAGGCCTGGGTGAGGTCACCTAGGAGCGCGTCGATGACGAGCTCCTCCTCGATGCGTATGCCTCGCTCCTGGAGCGCCGGCGAGAGTTCTGGATCCCAGGCCGCCTCTGTGGGCGTTCCGGTGAGCGCGGGCGCGGCCGCACAGGGGACGGCGAGGTAGTCCGACGCGGTGTAGCGCCAGGGCTGCCAAGGGGCGTGACGCAACAGCGAGTTCGCGATGCGCAGTCCGCCCCAGTCGAAGTCGCCGTGGTAGAGCAGGGCGGCACCCTGGGAGTGCAGATGGCGCAGGAGCGTGAGGGCCGCTGCCGACGGCTGACCCTGAAGGCAGACGAGGGGCGGGCAACCGGGACCGTATGCCTCGGCCGCGGCGGAGATGACCGCAGGGTTCTCGCAGACGCGGACCGCGGCGGGGACCGCGGTGGAGTCCGGCGGGTGGGTGGTGACCTGGCGGAGGGTGAGAACGGCCGGTTCGCCGGTGTCGGCGAGCCAGTCCAGGGCCGGTGTGCCGCGCAGGTTCAAGGCGAGGACGGTGGATGACAGATCGTCCCTCAGCAGCCCCGCGGCTGCCCATGCGCCGCGCCGCCACTGGGTCCCCCTACCGGGCGGGAAGCCGGTCAGGGCGCGGATGCCGGACAGCGCGACGGTGGCAAGCGGCGTGCCGTCGTCCAGCGCGTGCGCGCCGCCGAGCATGCGCGCCGCGAACGCGGGCAGCGACGTGGCGGGATCGACGGGCAGCGCACACAGGACGGCTGCCGCGCGGGTGAGCAGGGTTCGAGCGGCAACCGGGGTGTGGACGAGGCGTCGTACGACACCCTCTGACTGCAATTGGTCGGCCCAGGAGGCGAGTTGAGGGTGGATACGGGTGATGTCGGCCAGCGGCGCGTGGGCAGCGCTCCAGGCCTGAGCCTGTTCGTCACGCTGCTCGCGCAGCGGAGTGACCGGTCCCGTCAGCGCCTCGACCGCGGCGGCCAGGCCGCCGGGGCTGACGCCCGATCGGCGCAGCACCTCGTCCACCGCCTCGAGTCGCAGGCTCAGTGAACGGCCGGAGCCAGGAGCCCGGCCGAGCAGGCGCTCGGCGGCGGCCCGCTGTGCGGCGGTGGGAGCCGACAGCGAGACGGTCGTGGTGAGCGGCTCCTCGCGTTCGAGGCGTCGGCGGACACGTTCCACGAGCCAGGCCAGGTCCGCAGCGCCAAGCAGCCGCCTCAGGCGGGGCACATCGATGCGCTCCTCGGCATCTGCCATCGCATCCGTCTCAGGAGTCAGGTCCACTGGGGCTCTTGGTCCGTTTCCGTCTCCGCTCGTGCGCCGGCTTGTCCGGTGGCCGCCGCCGTCGGTTCCCGTTCCGGCTCCGTGCCGCGGGAGCGATGCATACCGTCCCACTCCCAGCGGGTGACCAGCACCGCGGCCACCTCGTCGATCCGGGACAGCTGCGCGATCGAGATGCCCGGCACCTGCGGGTAGCACGCCCACTCGCGCTCGCTCGTCATGACGACGTCCAGGTCGAAGGCGTGCAGCAGGCCCAGGCACTTGGCCCGGGAGTCGTCGTCCACACCCGCGAACGCCTCGTCCAGGGTCACCAGCCGGGGCGCGTAGGGGCTGGCTGCGGTGGCGTAGTGCGAGGACGCCGCCGCGAAGAGAGGCACCGACACCGCGAGGACGCGCTCACCGCCGGATGCGGGGCCGGTCGCCGGAACCCACTGGCCGTGTTGGTGGCGCTCGATGCCGAATTCGTGCCAGGAGCGGTAGTCGAGTGCTGCCGTCAGATGCTCGAGCCAGCTGCCCGCACTGTCTTCCGTGTGCTGCTGGGCGATCTGGGCCTGGAGGAACTCCCCGACCGCCGCCCGTTCCTCGGGCGACCACGCGTCGGCCGACTGGCGCAAGTACTTCCGCGCCTGTGCCAGACCCCCGGGTGCCTTCCGGGAGGCCCGCCACAGCAGTCGCAGCTTCATGCCGGTGGACGTGGGGCGCTCGTCGAGCTCGGCGTTCATCGCAGCCACCTGACGTTCCGCCGCCTGGATCAACTCCTGGAGCGTACCGGCGACTTCGGTGAGGAGGTGGGTCTCCAGGATCTCCCGCTCGTGCGCGGAGAGGATGCGCTGCAGTTCGCCGACCTCGGTGGCCAGGGCCTCGGCCAACTCGGGAACGGCGCGCTCTCGCCCCTGGTAGACGATGTCGACGACCATGCCGTCCTCGACCATCCGGGCCGAGGCGGTGTGGCCGCCCCGCGAGAGCGCGTCTTGGAGCTTCTTGTACTCCTCGCTCAACTGGCGCTGGACCCGCTCCCAGGTGCCGTCCGAGTCGTCCGTGCCCGACAGTTCGACCTCGACGGTGCGGGCCAGGGCGACGGCGGGTGTCGCCGCCCATGGGCCGCCGTCCAAGGAGGGCAGGGCCACCTCGGGTAGCGCGACGGCCAGCAATCCCGTCGCAGCGAACCGGCGAAGCGCGGCGATCGCTTCCGTGCGAGCCGCCGCCGCGTCCATCACGTCGTGCTCCAATTGCTCGATCCGGCCTTCGGCGCGGCTCGCCCGCCGGTCCGCCGCGGTGTGCTCCCCACGGGTCCGCCTGGTGTTCTCCTCGCACGTCCGCAAGGCCTGCGCGGTCTCGACCAGACGCCGCTCCAGTTCGGCGACAGCAGCGCCGACCGTGGAGCGCAGCGTGGTGTGACGGGTGTCGGCTGCGGCAGCGGCCTGTGCAGCCTCGGCGGCGCGAACGGCGAATTCCTCGACCCGGGACGCGGCCGTCGCCGTCTCCGTCCGCTCGTCGGCCAGGATCCGCATCGCGTCCGTACGTTCTCGCAGCGCCGGCCAGAGGGCGGCGAGGAGCAGCGTGTACTCGACCAGAGCCTTGCGTACGTCGGCGAGCCCGGCATGGTCGGCGGGCAATCCCAAGTCCGCTGCAGTACCGGTCAGTTCGTCGGTCGCGGTGTCGAAGATGCCGGTGGCGCACGCCAGTTCTGCGGCGCGTTTGTCGCGCCGGGTGTGGGCCCGGCGAGCCGTGTCGTGCGCCGCCGCGGCCAGCGCGTGCGCCTGACGCAGCTCGGCGTCGTCGGGCACGGCGGCCAGCTCGGCGTCGAGCTGTTCACGGCGGGCGTTGACGTCGGTCAGACGGGTAGCTGTAGCTGCCAGGTCACCTTCCAAGAGGGCGAGTTCGCTCCGCAGGACCGCGATGTGCGCACGGCGTGCCTCCTCGCGGGCTCCTTCGCCGACGTACTCGGCGGCGGGCTTCGACCAGCTGCCAGTGAGCGCGCCGATGCGGAATCTGCCGTCCGGCGCCGCCCAGGTCCTGACGGCGTTCTCGTGGCTCTCGCCGGGCCCGTACCCGATGGCGGCAAGCAACCGCCGGACAGCCGGCTCACCGACCGCAGCGGCCTTGGCGTCCCCGTGATCCACGGCGGGCTGCAACGCAAGGGCGAGTGAGGGACCCGTGGTGGTGGAGCCGGGGGAGAGAAGCACATCGTGGCCGTCCGCGGTGAGCGCAACGCCGTCCGGGAGTACCCAGGCGTCCAGGAGCCCGGACGCCTCCAACGCGGCTTCCAGACCAGCCCGTTCGGTGGCCGGCACCTCTTCACGGAATTCGACGAGTCGCCACAGCGGAGAGCCGGGGATCTCGCCGCGCACACCCGGTGTACGCGTGTATGGGGCTTCGGGCCCACGCTGGCCGCCCGCTTCGAGCAAGGTCAGGTCGTCCCGCGCCCGGTCGCGCCGAGCGCCCAGCTCTGCCCGCAACCGCGTCACGGCTGCCGTCTCGTCGGCCAGGACGGTCGCCAGCGAGCGATGCGCCGCCGCGGCCTCGGCCCGCGCGGGGTAGGTGCCGGCAAGTCGCGGCGTCCACTCCTGGAGTCGGTCGAGCAGGCCGACCGGATCGGTGAGCCTCAACTCCACGCAATTACCGAGGTGTTCGCGGACATTCGTCAGCAGTCGAGAACCTGCCTGCGTCGCCTTCTGCTCCGCCTCGGCCCGGACTTCCTCGGCGTGGCCGACCTCTCCCTCTGCCTCGTCCAGACGTCGGGCGGCCGCGATCCGATCCGCGGCCGCCTGCTCCGCGCGCCCCGCGAGGTCCTCCACAAGGTCGAGAGCGCGGCGTCTGCGGGCCACCGACTCCTCGGCGGCGCGGCGTAGTTCCGCCTCCGGCGCGCCCTCGGTACGCAGGCCACCGTCCAGACGGGCCGCGTGGGCCGTCTCGGCGGCGAGTTCGACGGTGTCGGCGACCGACTGTTCGGCGGCGCGCAGCCGGTTCTCGGCCGTACCCAGGCGGCCGAGCGCCCTCGTGTGCGCTTGTGCCGCCTGCTCCCGGTCCGCCTCGGCGCGGGTCAGGTCCTCCTGGGTACGGCCCGCGTCCTGCGCCGCCTGCTCCAGCTCGCGCGCGCTGCGCATTTCGGGGCCCGCGCGCAGCGCAGTGTCCTCGGCGGTCAGCCGCGCCCCGGTCTGCTCGAGCTCCGCGATACGCCGGGCGGCTTCGTCCCGCTCCAGCTCGGCGCTCTCCCGTTCGTTCTGTGCGGCTGCCAGGTCCCGCTGATGGTGTTCGTAGCGAGCGTGCTCGGTGCGCGGCAACCGGGCCCTGCGGCGGGACGCGATGCGCGCGTAGCGCCGGTAGTGGTCCAGGAAGGCGGAAGCGGCCCGCTCGGCCTCGCCGGCCGCCCGCAGCTCCTCCTTCTCCTCGTCCAGGGAGCGGAACGCCTCCGCGACATCCGCGAGCACCGCTTGGTCCATCGGCGGCAGCGCTTCGGTCAGGGCCCTGGAAAGCGCAGCCTCGTTCGGCCGCTTCGACAGCTGGGGCTGGCGGAGCTGGACGAGCAGGTCCACCAGTGCCGCATAGCGTTGCTCGCCCAGCCCGAACAGCGCCTCGTCGACCGCTCTGCGGTATGCCCTGGCCTGGTCGTACACCATCCCGCACCCGGCGACCGCCTCCGCGAGCCGGTCCCGGGACAGCGCGGTCCCGGTCGCGTCGAGGAGGTTCAGCTCCGGACCGACGCGCTGGTCGGTCACGACGAACCAGTGCCGTGCGATCCCGCGCCCCGCCACCGCCTTCAGACCGCAGGCGAGCGTACGGAAATGGGTCTGCCCGGTCGTCTCGTCGCGCCTGCCGAATTCGATCCAGGTGTATCCGAGCCGCTCCGAGTGCGGATGCTCACCGCCGAGCAGCAGATTCCACTCCATCCGCTTGTGCGGGTCCCCGTCCGGCTCCACCCGGCGCGCGGACAGGTCGCCGTCCAGGAGGAAGGGCAGGGTAAGGGCGAGGACTTTCGACTTGCCGGTGCCGTTGTTGCCGCGCAGCAGCAGCCGCCCGTCGCGGAACCAGAACTCCTCCGCGTCGTAGTAGAAGAGGTCCACCAGGCCGATACGCAGGGGCTGCCAGCGGGTGCGCGCGGGGATGGGGAGGGCGGTCACGAGGTCTTCGCCTTTCGCATGCTGGGGATGCCGGTGGTTGCTGGGGCGCGTACGGCTGTTTCGCGTACGACGATGTCGCCCACCGCGTACCGGGCAAGAGCCGGTCGGGCGCGGACGCCCTCTGCCGCACGCGTGACCAAGCCGAGGGCGGCGAGCTTCGACAACGCCAGTTCGACGAGCTCCACCTCCGCGCCGGGTTCCGTGGCCGTCTTCGACCAGAACCCCCCGTGCAGTGCGGCGAGTTCACGCACCCGCCGCTGGAGCTCGCCGACGGTGACCGGACCGGACGCGGCTGCCAGATGCTCGGCGAGCAGGAGCGTGATGTGCCCGTGCGTGCCCTGCTCGGGCATCCGTACATCGGTGAGCTCGTCGTGCGGGTCGACCAGCGCGATGCCTTCGGCGCGCACCTCGGCGACCAGGCCCGTGAGTTCGGTGATCCGGGCCAGGATGAAGGCGCGCTGCCGGGTCAGATAGGCGAGTTCCTCGTCGGAGAGCTCGTCGTAGTAGAGAACGGGGTCGTCGAGGAGGCGTCGGGTGAGCCTGTGACGGATTGCCCGGAACCGCAGTTCGTCGCTCTCCAGGGATGTCTCGGCGGCCAGTTCGGCGAGCCGGCCCTCGAAGTCCGCCGCCTGTACCAGAGAGGGACCGCGGCGCGTGGCGAGCAGCCCGGCCAGCACCCGGCGCTCGACGTCGTACAGCACGTCACCGGTCCCGCTGACATACGCGTCCTCGTCGCCCGCGACCCGGCGGAGCACTCCGAGCCGCAGCAGCAGCCGCACCACCGCGGCGAGATCCAGGCGCTCCTCACGTCGCTCCAGGGTGAACTCGACACCCGCCTGCATGAGCTGGGGATCGGCGGCGTCCAGGACCACCTGCTCGGCGAGCCGCCCGAGAGCGATCTGTGCCTCGCCGCGCTCCAGAGCGGCCAGAGCCAGGCAGAGCAGGACGTACCGGCGCCGGGTGAACGGTGCCGCGCCCCGGGTGGCTTCCCGGGCCGGGTGCGTGGCATCTATGGACGTACCGGGCATCTTGCGCAGCCGGGCGGCCCCCGCGTCGACCTGGAGCGGCCAGCCCGTATTGCGGTCGAACCACTCGCGCAGTTCCGCGGCATGCCGCCGCACCAGCCGGAAGGCGTCCGCATACGGGCCCCGTGCGAGCAGCAGAGGTTCGCTGAGCAGGGCTCGCGCGGCCCGGCGTACTTCGGCGGCGTGCTGTCCCTCCAGAATCTCCGCCAAGGGGCTCACCGCGTTCATATGAGCCCTCCGGCGTCCTGTGTCAGATCGATGATCTCCACGGCGTGGTCGGGCCCACGGAAGACGCCGCCCGGTGTGCTGATCTCGGCGACGTCCGCGCCCGGCAGGGCGGTGAGCCGGATCTCCATCGTGCCGTCGTTGCTGGTGGCGACTGTGCGCCGAAGCCCGGGGCGCCAGGTGGCCAGGGCATCGCCGAGCAGCTGAAGGAACAACCCGAAGGCCAGCGGGTCGAGTTCACCGAGTTCTGAGAGGTGCACCTCCCTGCTGGTGGCGAGCCGGGCGCGGGCCGCCGCGATCTCCGCGCTCTGCTTGGCCGCGTACTCGGCGAGCTGCCGACGCCCTGCGGACCGGTCCTCGACGCGGCGCGTCCTGCCCCGCCGCTCATAGCTGCCGGTACGCCGCAACTGGGGGCTGATGCGAAGCGGTTCGGCCTCTGCCCATGGAGTGCTCGCCGCGACCGGTCGCGCGGCGCGCTCGGTGAGCGTGTCAGTGTCGACGGTGAGATGGCGGGACGGGTAGAGACCGAAGGCCGTACGCCACAGCCGGTGCCGCGCCTCGTCGTCCGGGGCCTCGGCGAACCAGCGGGCGAGTGTGCGGAAGTCGGCTGAGCGGTCGGAGCGGCCGGAGCGTCGCTCGTTGAGTGCCCGTACGACGGCGAGGAGTTGCGGGATCGCACCCAGTGCCCGCCCGCGCAGCAGCCTGGCCTGGGATTCGCGCCCTTCGGCGGAGACGAACCAGGCCGCGAGCCCCGACCAGCGCGACGTCCACCGCTCGTATGCCTCCGCCTCGGCCCGCTCGACCTCGTCCGGCGCCGCGTCGGCGGCCTCGCGGGCGGCCGCCAGACGCAACAACGGTCCGACGGCTTCCTCAAGTCCCAGGATCAGCTGGGCGATCCGTCCGCCGAGGGTGATCAGATCCTGGATGAACCGCTCCAGATACTGGATGAGCCGGTCCTTGTACGCGAGGAACACCTCGACGTCGACACCGTGAAGGTCGATGGTGCGCTGCAGCGACCCCATGAAAGCTCGCGCGTTTTCCGCGAGGGCGGTGAAGCGGCCGGTGAGGGTGGAGAGCGTCAGATGAGCCTTCGCCGGATCCGGTGCCTCGTCGCCACTGAGCACGAGCAACACCCGCAACTGTGTGACGATGTCGTGCAGCGCGACGGCCTGGAGCGCGCCCCGTCGGCCGAGCGCCTCGTCGTACGAGAGCAGGGCCTCCTCGGCGGCCTCACCGGCTTGGGTGAGCTGGTAGATGAACCGCTTCCGGTAGAAGTCCTCGACCGCGGTGACGCGCGCCGTGTCCGGATCGGCCCGCAGATTGCCCCACTTGACCAGGGAGTCGAGCTTGCCGGTGACGGTGTCGAGATCCATGGATCGTCCGCCCGCCGGAAGCGCGGCCTGTACGTCCTCGGGCCGCAGATGCACCACGAACCGTTCCTTCGCGGCCAGGAAGACTCCCATCAGCTGGCGGTACAAGGCGGAGTCGGGCGTGGTCAGGTGGGTGAACGGGGCGTAGCCGGTCGGGTGTCGTTCGGCGGGCGAGGCGGAGGTCATCGATGACCATTCTTTCCCGGATGACCGTTGATTCTCACCCGTATGCCCGAACTGCACGCCGAGACCATTTGCCGGTGGCCGCCGCGGGAATCGGTGCAAACTCTTGAGATCCCGATACGGTCCCCCGCCTGGGTGGCGTTCAGTCTGTGCTCGGCCGCGGCACGGGACCTGAACGTGGTGACGTGGTCGAGCAACGCCTGGACCTCGCCCGGATCGCAACGCCGGTCCTGCCCACGGGCGAGGAGGTCGGCCCTGGCCGTGAGCTTCGATCTCGCTCATCGCGAGCCCAAGCTCGGCACACGTCGTCTTTCTGCCCCCGCATTCGCACGCGGCACGGCGCTCCGTGCCCTGCTGTCGGACGTTGTCGTCGTCCCCGTTCATGTTCATGCGCTACGGGTAGCCACTGACTGTGACCTGTGGCGTACGGGCGCAGGCGATCTTTTGCGGTTCGGCGAAAACGGTTATCACTGAGGATGGGCGTTTCCCCTCGTAAGCGAGGCGGATTCTCTGCGGGCAGTTGGAGGGTTGATGCCGATCCGCCCCGGCGGCGAATCGGCTCTCCCTGTTCTGCTCCGCAGGAGCCTGTTTCGGCCTGAAGGGCGGAGTATCCACGGAGGAATCAGATGACAGAAGACGTCCAGAACGACGAAGACGCCGTCGGCCCGCTGTACCTCTCGGGTGAGCAGGTCGCGGAGCTGCTGGACACCGACGCGGCGATCGCCTCGCAGCGGGCCGCCTTCACCGCGCTCGGTGACGGCACCGCGGAGCTCCCGGGCAAGATCATGCACCCCAGCCGCTTCGACGACAGCGTCGTCTTCGCGTATCTGGCGCGGCTGTCCGCGGACACCGGGGCGGTCGCCAAGATCGGCAGCGTCAATCCGGGCAACGCGGCGGCCGGACGGCCCACCATCCACGCGGTGATCAACGCGCTGGACCCGGTCACCGGGCAGCTCGCCGCCGTCATGGACGGCACCGCGGTGACGACCCTGCGCACGGCCGCGGCCAGTGCCGTCGCCTTCGACGTGCTGGCCACCGCCGACAGCACCGAACTCGGCCTCCTCGGCTCCGGCACCCAGGCCCTCGCCCATGCGCGGGCCGTGGCCCGGGTCCGGGAACTGAGGTCCGTACGGATGTGGAGCCCGAACCCGGGACGACGGGCGCACGCGGCGCAGCGCCTCGCCGCCGAACTCGGTGTCGCCGTCAAGGCCGTCGACACGGCCGAGGAAGCCGTGGTCGGCCTGCCGATGGTCGCGGCCTGCACCCTCAGCCCCACGCCCGTGGTGCGCGGCGAGTGGCTGGCGGCGGGCTGCACGGTCGTCAGCGTCGGCTCCTTCGAGCCCACGCGCAGCGAGGTCGACGCGGAGGTCGTACGGCGGGCCGCCGCGGTGGGCGTCGACGATCCGCAGACCGCGGCGGAGCACGCCGGGCCGGTGGTCGACGCGCTGCGAGACGGGCGGCTCACCCGGGAGGACCTGATCCCGCTCGGGGGCGTGCTCACCGGCCGGCACACGGCTCGTACGGGCCCTGACGACATCGTCTTCTACAACAGCGTCGGTCTCGGGATTCAGGACGCCGCCGCGGCCTGGGCCGTGATCGACGCGGCCCGGGCGAGACGGGCACACCGATGAACCCGGGTGGGACAGGCGCGCCGGTGAACAGGACCGCGCGGGTCGTCGTCATCGGCGGCGGCGTGATCGGCACGAGCATCGCCTACCACCTGGCCCGCGCCGGGGTGCCCGACGTGGTGCTCGTGGAGCGCGACGAACTCGCCTCCGGGTCGACCTCGCGAGCGGCGGGCGGGATCAGGGCGCAGTTCTCCGACGAGCTCAACATTCAGCTCGGCGCCCGCAGTCTGGAGGCGTTCGCCCGCTTCGGCGAGGAACCGGGCCAGGACATCGGGCTGCACCGGGTCGGCTATCTGTTCCTGCTCTCCCGGCCCGAGGAGGTCGCCGCGTTCGAGGCCGGGGTACGGCTGCAGAACGGGCTCGGCGTGCCCAGCCGCATGATCGGACCGGCCGAGGCGCGCCGACTGTCGCCGTTGATCATCACCAACGGGCTGCTGGCCGCCGCCTTCTCGCCGGACGACGGACACTGCACGCCCGAGTCCGTGGTCCAGGGCTACGCGGCCGGGGCCCGCCGCCATGGCGCCACGGTGCTGCGGCACTGCGAGGTCACCGGCATCGAGACGCACGGCGACACGATCACGGCGGTCGACACCGACCGGGGCCGGATCGCCACCGACACGGTCGTCTGCGCGGCGGGCGCCTGGTCACGGGCCGTCGGCGCGATGGCCGGCGTGGACCTCCCGGTGCAGCCGCTGCGCCGCCAGGTCGCCGTCACCGAACCCGTCCGGGGACTGCCGTCCGACCTCCCCATGACCATCGACTTCACCACCAGCCTCTACTTCCACCGCGAGGGCCCCGGTCTCCTCCTCGGCATGTCCGACCCCGACGAGCGCCCGGGCTTCTCCACGGAGACGCACGACCGCTGGATCCCGCACCTCTACGCGGCGATGGAGCGGCGCGCCCCCGCCCTGCTCGACCTGCGCAGGACGGGCGGCTGGGCGGGCCTGTACGAGATCACCCCGGACCACAACGCGTTGATCGGCGAGGCGAGTTCGTGCTCGCGCTTCCTGTACGCGACCGGTTTCTCGGGCCACGGGTTCCTGCAGGGTCCGGCCGTCGGCGAGGTCGTCCGCGATCTGTACCTGGGCAGCGCCCCCTTCGTCGACATCGGCCCGCTGAGCGCGGACCGCTTCGCCGCCGACGCGCTGCGCCCGGAGATCAACCTCGTGTGACCCGCCGGGTCAGTCGAGCACCGCCTCGTGCACGAGCCGCTTGAGCTCGGGAAAGAGCGAGTTGGACGTCGTCGGGCGGACCTGCGTGAAGAACTGCACGGTCAGGTCGCGGCGCGGGTCGACCCAGAACGTCGTACTGGCCACTCCGCTCCAGCCGAACGCGCCCTCGCCGGCGGGGGACCGGGTGACGTCCGGGTCGACCACGACGGAGACGCCGAGTCCGAAGCCGAGGCCCGCGTTGCCGGGTTCCTGGTGGACGGGGCTGCCGAAGGTGCGGCGGTCGGCGTTGCCGGGGAGGTGGTTGGAGACCATCGTGTCCACGGTCTCGGGGGTCAGCAGGCGGGTTCCGTCGAGGTCGCCGCGGCGGCGGAGCATTTCCGTGAAGCGGTGGTAGTCGTGGGCGGTGGCCACCATGCCGCCGCTGCCGGACAGGAAGCGGGGGCGGCCGTGCAGCGGGAGCCCGGCGATCGGGGTGATCCCGCCCTTGTCGTCCTCCCCGTACAGCTCGGCGAGCCGGCCGGCCTGCTCGTCGGTGACGCAGAACCCGGCGTCCGCCATCCGGAGCGGGACGAAGATCCGCTCGCGGAGGAAGTCGTCGAGATCCCGGCCGGACACCACCTCGATGACACGGCCGAGGACATTGGTGGCGACCGAGTAGTTCCACTGGGTGCCCGGCTCGAACTGGAGCGGCAGGGAGGCGTAGACGTCGATGGTCTCGGCCAGGTTCGCGCCCGGCGGCACCGACGACTCCACACCGGCGTCACGGTAGAGCGCGTCGACGGGGTGGGAGTGGTAGAAGCCGAAGGTCAGACCCGCGGTGTGCGTCAACAAGTGACGGAGCAGGATCGGTTGTCCGGCCGGGCGGGTCTTCGTGTCGGGGCCGGATCCGCTGACGTAGACCCGAGGGTCGGCGAAGGCGGGGAGGAAGTCGGCCACGGGGTCGTCGAGTCGGAGGTGCCCCTCTTCGAGGAGCATCAGTGCGGCGACCGAGGTGACCGGCTTGGTCATGGAGTAGATCCGCCACAAGGTGTCGCTCTCCACGGGGAGTCGGGCCGCGCGGTCACGGCAGCCGTACGTGGTGAGGTGCGCGACACGGCCGTGCCGGGCCACGGACACGAGGTAGCCGGGCAGTCGGCCGTCGTCCACCAAGTGGGCGAAGTGCTGGTCGAGGCGGGCCAGCCCCTGTGGATCGAGGCCGGCCTCGCGCGGCTCGACCTCCTGTCGCAGGTCTCCCATGACTCTCCTTTGGGCTGCGGCTCTAGTCCTTCATGGTCTCGTACGGAGGGGTGAAGCGTCCCCCGGCGGACCTTGACCGGCGGTCACGACACCCGCGCCACCCGGAAGCTTCAGGGCGAGCAGCACACCGGTCGCGGACAGCGCCGCGAGCGCCGTCAGCGGGGGACCCATCGCGACACCGGTCGTGAGCGTCATCAGCGTGGCCGCCGCAGCGACCCCCAGCGTGGGTCCGACGTTCATCGCCGTCTGCTGGAGCCCGCCCGCCACGCCGGCCGACTCCGCCGAGGCGTGCCGTACGACGACCGCCGTCGCGGTGACCATCACCGTCGCGAAGCCGGCGCCCAGCAGCAGGAAGCCGGTGCCGATCTGCACCGTGGTCGACGCCTCGTCGAGCCGGGACAACACAACGAGGCCCAGCGTGAGGACGCCCGTCCCGGCCAGTGTCGTCCGGCGTGCGCCGAACCTGCGCAGGAGTACGGCGGACAGGGGAGCGCCGAGCACCATCATCACGGCACCGGGCAGTGCCCTCAGGCTGGTCTGCGACGGGTCCAGGCCCAGGGTCTCCTGGAGGAAGTAGCTGCCGGCGAACAGCGCGCCCAGCATCGACGCCGACGCGACCACGAGAATGCCGAGGGCCGCGCCGATGGCCGCCGAGCCGAGGACATCGGACGGGACCAGCGGGCTCGCGGTACGGCGTTCATGGCGTACGAACGCGGCTCCGGCGACCGTGACGACGATCAGGCCGAGCAGGGTCGCCGTCGTCCAGCCCGCCTCCGGTATCTCGATCAGGGTCTGCACCAGACTCACCAGGGCCACCGCGAGCAGGCAGGCGCCGGGCACGTCGAGCCCGCCGGCCGCCGGGGCCCTGCCCCGGGCCGGACCACGGACGACGAGCGCCAATGCCCCCATCACGAGGGCGGGCACCACGTTGAGGAAGAAGACGGCCCGCCACCCGAGATGGGTGACCAGCGCCCCGCCGGCCAGCGGACCGGCGGCGGCCGCGAGACCGATGGCGCTCGTGCGCAGCGCGATGGGCATCCCGAGCCGGTCGGGAGGGTACGCGGCGCGCAGCATCCCGAGCGTGGCCGGCTGCAGCAGCGCGCCGAACACGCCCTGCGCGACCCGCAGCCCGATCACCCAGCCGATGCCGGGCGCGAGACCGATCCCCGCCGACGTGGCGCCGAAGCCCAGAATGCCTACGGCGAAGACCATGTGATGGCCGTACCGGTCCCCGAGCCGACCCGCGAACACCAACAGGCTGGCCACCGCGATGAGATAGCCGGTGCTGGTCCACTGGACCTGTGCGAACGAGGCGTCCAGATCGCGTTGCAGCGTGGGCTGCGCGACCGTGAGCACGGTTCCGTCCAGGGCCACGATCACGGCACCGAGGACGCTGCCCGCCAGGGTGAGCCGGCGATGGACCGCCGAGTTGGGCGACTTCACCGCTCCTCCGGCCCGAGGTGCGCGTCCAGCGCGGCCTCCAACAGGGGTACGAAGTCGTCGGCGCCCGTGGCCAGTTGGAGGCTGCCCCAGCCCCAGAGCTGGGCGATTCCGTGCAGGTTCGCCCAGAGCGCGCCCGCGACGACCGGGCCGTCGGCCTCGGGCCGCACCCGGCCGACCAGGTCCACCAGGACACCGAACAGCGGCAGACTCGTCTCGCGCAGCCCCAGTTGTCCGCTCTCCAGCAGATCATGACGGAACATCAGCTCGTACATTCCGCGCTGGGTGAGCGCGAAGTCCAGGTAGACCCTCCCCAGCGCCTGGAGCTGGTCGCGAGGGCCTGCCTCGCCGTCGCCGATCGCCGTCGCGGCGCGGGCGCCCAGGTCGGCGAAGCCCCGGCGGGCGATGGCCGACAGCAAGTCCAGATGTGTCGGGAAGTAGCGGCGCGGGGCTCCGTGGGAGACACCGGCGCGCCGGGCGATCTCCCGCAGGGTCAGGACCTGTGCGCCCTCCTTGGTCACCAGGTCGACACCGACCTCGACCAGCCGGTCCCGCAGCCCCTTCTCCGATTCGCTCATAGACACTGTCTACCAGGTCGCGTAGACAGTGTCTACGCGGGAATGGGGGCTGCCTCCCGGAGGTTGGTCGATACATGACTCAGGACGCGACGCAGGACGCACTGCTCAAGCTGCTCTCCGAGTACAAGGGCGGGGTGCTCGTCACCCTCAAGAAGGACGGACGGCCCCAGCTGTCGAACGTCAGCCACGCCTACGACCCCGACGAGCGGATCGTCCGGGTCTCGCTCACCGACGACCGCGCCAAGACCCGCAATCTGCGCCGGGACCCACGGGCCTCGTATCACGTGACCAGCGAGGACCGTTGGGCCTACACGGTCGCCGAGGGCACGGCCGAACTGACGCCCGTAGCCGAGGACCCGCACGACGAGACCGTCGAGGAGCTGATCCGGCTCTACCGTGACGTCCTGGGCGAGCACCCCGACTGGGACGACTACCGGGCAGCCATGGTCCGCGACCGCCGTCTCGTACTACGGCTGCACGTGGACCGGGCGTACGGCATTCCCCGGGAACGCTGAGCCGTTGCCGTTGCCGTTGCCGTTGCCGTTGCCGTCTCCCGTGCGTGCCTCGATGGCATGGAGGCCCCGGCCGGTCGCCGAGGCGCTGACGAGTGATCGCCTTGCACCGGAAGTGAGGTGGCGCCAGACGTCGTGCGTATCCGGCCGGCAGCGCCCAGGCCAGTCCCGCGGCCACCCCGGCGACGCACCGGGCCGCCATGATCAGGGGGTACGCCGTCGAGGCCGCCGTGACCGTGTTGGTCGCGGCGAACCCCGCCATCGCCGTGAGCAGCAGCCGCCCGCGCTTCCAGCCGGCCGTGGCCGCCGACAAAGGGATCGCCGCGAGCGCGGTCCCGACCGCGTAGATCGTGACGGACTGTCCCATGGCGGACTCCCCGACACCGAGGCCGGCACTCATCGCGGGCAGCACTCCCGCGGGCAGTGTCTCGGTCAGGCTGGTGATGAACACGGCGGTGGCCAGCGCGAGGAGGGCCCCGAGGGGGAGCTTGTCGTCGTCAACTCGACGGTGCGGAAGGACCGGTTGTGTCGTCGTTTCGCTTCGCATGCCGCGTAGGGTCAAGCCTGACATTGGTGTCAGGTGCAAGCCGCCGTGTGTGCGGAGGCGCCGGAAGCGGGGAGTGCGGGGGCACGCTGGATCCCGTCTGGTCGGTGGCCATCACGGGCCGCACTCATGTGATCGCGCAACGACCGTCACATGGGCGGTGGATGTCCCGGGCGGCGGAGGACGTCAGGTCGGGTGCCGAGAGAACCGCCGGGCTGAGCCGGCGGGCCGAGGCGCGTCGCGCTTGCCGCGGGGCTTCGGTCCTACTAGCCTCCGCGCGTGATCAATGGGGCACATGTGGTGATCTACACCCGTGACGCGGAGGCCGACCGCGTCTTCTTCCGGGACGTACTGGGGCTCGCGCACGTGGACGCGGGGCACGGCTGGCTCATCTTCAAGGCTCCGCCGGCGGAGTTCGCCTTCCATCCGGCAGAGGGCGAGCCGTCGCACGAGCTGATGCTGATGTGCGACGACGTCGAGACGACGACGGCCGAACTCAAGGAGAAGGGGGTCGAGTTCACACGGCCCCTCACGGACGCCCGATGGGGGCGCATGACGGGCTTCCGGCTGCCAGGCGGCGGCGAGATCGGTCTGTACGAGCCGCGCCATCCCCGGGCACACGACCTTTAGCCCGGCGCCTGCTGGTCACCAGTGGCCTGCCACGGCATACCCAAGTCCCCGAACAGCCCTGTGCAGTCGGGGACTTGGGCGGTCATGAGGTGGTCGGATGTCAGGCCGTCACGGCCTCACGCTGCGCGGCTTCCCCCGGCACACGCTCGCCGAGCAGCTCGGTGGGCACCTTGTGCGTCTCGCGGGCGGTGAGTGCGGCGAGCACCGGCGGGAGACACAGGGCCGAGGTGAACAGGGCCACGGACGACCAGTCGTCGCCGCCCGGGCCGGCGATCTGCGCGGCGAAGGTGACGGCGAACCCGGCGACGGCGAAGCCGATCTGGGTGCCGATGGCCATGCCGGAGAGCCGGACGCGGGTGGAGAACATCTCGCCGTAGAACGAGGGCCAGACACCGTTCGCGGCGCTGTAGACGACACCGAAGGCGAGGATGCCGAAGAGCAGGACCAGGGGGTAGGAGCCCGTGGAGATCGCCCACAGATAGGCGAACATCAGGACCGCACTGCCCGCGGCACCGATCAGATAGACCGGGCGGCGTCCGATGCGGTCGGAGAGCGTGGCCCACGCGGGGATCGCGCCGAGCGCGACGAGGTTGGCCAGCGCGCCCACCCACAGCATCTGCGAGCGGGACAGGCCGACCGAGTCACTGGTCCCGTACGCCAGCGCCCAGACCGTGAAGATCGTGCTGACCGAGGCGATCAGAGCGCCCGCGACGACCCGCAGGACGTCCGCCCAGTGCTCACGGAACAGCACGGCGAGAGGCAGCTTGGCGACGCCTTCGGTCGCGGCCTGCCGGGTGAAGGCCGGGGTCTCCTGGAGCGTGCGGCGGATGACGTAACCGACGACGGCGACCGCGACGCTCAGCCAGAACGGGACGCGCCAGCCCCAGGAGAGCAGCTGGTCCTCGGGCAGTGCGGCGACGGGGAGGAAGACCAAGGTGGCGAGGAGCTGACCGCCCTGGGTGCCGCTGAGCGTGAAGCTCGTGAAGAAGCCCCGGCGGTTCGGCGGAGCGTGCTCCAGCGTCATCGAGTTGGCGCTCGCCTGCTCCCCGGCCGCGGAGATGCCCTGCAGGACACGGCAGAGGACCAGCAGGACCGGGGCGAGGCCGCCGACCTGCGCGCGGGTGGGCAGACAGCCGATGAGGAACGTCGACAGACCCATCAGGATCAGCGTGAAGACCATGATCTTCTTCCGGCCGAGGCGGTCGCCGAAGTGGCCGAGGAACAGCGCGCCGATCGGACGGGCGGCGTAGGCGACGCCGAATGTGGCCAGCGACAGCAGGGTCGCGGTGGCCGGGTCCGACTCGTCGAAGAAGACCTTCGGGAAGATCAGGGCGGCGGCGCTGCCGTAGATGAAGAAGTCGTAGTACTCCAGCGCGCTGCCGATCCAGGCGGCCATGGCGGCCTTCCGGGGCTGGCCGGGAGGCGCGTCGAGCGGGGCGGCGGGGACGGACACGGCGTGCTCCTTCGAGGGAACTCCGAGAACGGAGGGACTCCGGGGACGGGAGTGGCGGAGGGGGAGAGGTGCCGGGGCCCTGGGGGTGTACGGGTCGGCTGCGCCGGGTGCGGGCTGCTTGACCGCCGCGCTCCCGGTTAATTAACCCACTGGATAGTTAGTAGCGGATGGCTACGGATGTTGCGCCGACGTTTCCCGGGTGTCAAGGGGTTGTGCCGAAGGATCATCGCGTTCCTGGTCCGCGGAGTGGTCCTGGGAGGGGGTTCTCAGTCCGTCGCCCGGTCCGCGGTCAGGTAGGCGATGACCATGTCGCCGAGCATGGTGCGGTAGTGCTCCCGCTGGTCGGGAGCGACCAGGTCCCGGCCGAAGAGGGCGCCGAAGGTGTGCCGGTTGGCGACCCGGAAGAAGCAGAACGCGCTGATCATCGCGTGCAGGTCCACGGCGTCGACGTCGGCCGTGAACAGACCCGACTTCCGGCCGGTCTCCAGGATCCGGCGGATCACGTCGAGTGCCGGCGAGCCGATCCTGCCGAGCTCCTCGGACGCGGCGATGTGCTCCGCCTCGTGGATGTTCTCGATGCTCACCAGGCGGATGAAGTCGGGATGCGCCTCATGGTGGTCGAAGGTCAGTTCGGCGAGCCGGCGGATGGCCGCGACCGGGTCCAGGTGCTCGACGTCCAGCTCCTGTTCGGCCTGCCGGATCACGGAGTACGCGCGCTCCAGCACGGCCGTGAACAGTTGCTCCTTGCCGCCGAAGTAGTAGTAGATCATCCGCTTGGTGGTGCGGGTGCGGGCGGCGATCTCGTCGACGCGGGCGCCGGTGTAACCGGCGCGTGCGAACTCCTGGGTCGCCACGTCGAGAATCTCGGCCTTGGTGCGGGCGGCGTCACGAATGCGCCCGTTGGGTCGTGCCGGTTCTTCGACGCTGGTCATCGGGTTCCTTCGAGCGAGAGGGCCGCGGTTCCTGGTGGTGGGCCGGTGCCCGCGATTGTAGAAGCAGGGCCCCGCGGCGGGCTTTCCTGTCCGGGTCTTCCGGAAGGCGCGACATCCTGGTATCACTTACTAACGAACCAGTTCGTACATTAGCTAGCCCCCGGAGGTCCGCCGTGCCCCAGAACTCGTATCTCGTCGGCCTCATCGGATCCGGCATCGGACCCTCGCTCAGCCCCGCGCTGCACGAGCGGGAGGCCGACCGGCAGGGCCTGCGCTGTCTGTACCGGCTGATCGACATCGACACGCTCGGCGTCGGCCCGGAGGCGGTGGGCGATCTCGTACGCGCCGCACGCGACCTCGGCTTCAACGGGCTGAACATCACGCACCCCTGCAAGCAGCTGGTCATCGGCCACCTCGACGAGCTCTCCGTGGGGGCCGAGGCGCTCGGCGCGGTCAACACCGTCGTCTTCGAGGACGGCCGCGCGATCGGGCACAACACGGACGTCACCGGCTTCGCGGCCTCCTTCGCGCGCGGTCTGCCCGACGTCTCCCTGGAGCGGGTCGTCCAGCTGGGCGCGGGCGGCGCGGGCGCGGCCGTCGCGCACGCCGTGCTCACGCTGGGCGCCGGCCACATCACGGTCGTCGACGCGATGCCCGAGCGGGCCGCCGACCTCGCCGCCACCCTGAACCGCCACTTCGGCGAGGGCCGTGCCGCCGCCGCGACGCCCGACGCGCTCGGCTCCCTTCTCGCCCGCGCGGACGGCATCGTCCACGCCACGCCCACCGGGATGGCCGCTCACCCCGGGCTGCCGTTCCCGGCCGAGCTGCTGCGGCCCGGACTGTGGGTCGCCGAAGTCGTCTACCGGCCCCTGGAGACCGAGCTGCTGCGCACCGCCCGTGCGATGGGCTGCGCCGCTCTCGATGGTGGTGGCATGGCCGTCTTCCAGGCTGCGGACGCGTTCCGGCTGTTCACCGGGCGGGAGCCGGACACTGCGCGGATGCTGGCGGACATCGCCGAGCTGGCGGGCGCGGGCGCCGCGGGCGTCCGGAACTGAGGGCGCCTCGGGAGTGGGGCGGTCGCGGTGATGGGGCGGCTGCGGGTCCGTGGGGGATGCTCGCGCAGTTCCCCGCGCCCCCTACGGGGGGCTTGCCCCGAGCCCGCGCATTCCCGAGCCGTCCGTGGCAGTGGAGCAATACCGAAGGAGCATCAAACGTGCGTACGTCCATCGCCACCGTCTCGCTCAGCGGATCGCTGACCGAGAAGCTCACCGCCGCGGCCCGGGCCGGCTTCGACGGCGTCGAGATCTTCGAGAACGACCTGCTCGCGAGCCCCCTCACACCCGAGGAAATCCGTGCCCGCACCGCCGACCTCGGCCTGAGCATCGACCTGTACCAGCCGATGCGCGACATCGAGGCAGTCCCCGAGGACGAGTTCGCGCGCAATCTGCGCCGGGCGCGGCACAAGTTCGAGCTCATGCGCCGCCTGGGGGCCGACACCGTCCTGGTGTGCTCCAGCGTCTCCCCGCTCGCCGTCGACGACGACGCGCTCGCCGCCGGTCAGCTGCGCCGACTGGCCGATCTGGCCCAGGACTTCGGCATCCGCGTGGCCTATGAGGCGCTGGCCTGGGGCCGCCATGTGAGTACGTACGACCATGCCTGGCGCATCGTCGAAGCCGCGGACCACCCCTGCCTCGGCACCTGCCTGGACAGCTTCCACATTCTCGCCCGCGGCTCCGACCCCAAGGGAATCGAGGACATCCCCGGCGAGAAGATCTTCTTCCTGCAGCTGGCCGACGCCCCGCTGATGGCGATGGACGTGCTCCAGTGGAGCCGCCACTACCGCTGCTTCCCGGGCCAGGGCGGCTTCGACATCGCGGGGCTGCTGGGGCATGTGATGCGCGCCGGTTACGGCGGCCCGCTCTCCCTCGAAGTCTTCAACGACGTCTTCCGGCAGGCCGAGGCGGGGCCGACCGCTGTCGACGCCCGGCGCTCCCTCCTCGTCCTGCAAGAAGCGACCGGACCCCTGCTCCAGGAGCCGACCGGCCTCGCGACCCCGCCCGCCCCCGTGGTGCCGACCGGTGTCGCCTTCGCCGAGCTCGTCACCCCCGACGTCGCACCCGTCGCCGCGGTGCTCGGCGCCCTCGGCTTCACCCGCACGGCCCGCCACCGCAGCAAGCCGGTGGACCTGTGGCAGCAGGGCGAGGCGCGCGTCCTCGTGAACACGGGACCGGCCGCCCGCCGTGACGGCACCGCACTCGCCGCCATCGGCCTGGAGTCACCGGACCCGGCCGCCGCGGCCCGGCGCGCCGAAGCCCTGCTCGCCCCCGTGCTGCCGCGCCGCCGTGCCCTCGAGGACGCGCCCCTCGACGCGGTGGCCTCCCCCGACGGCACCGAACTGTTCTTCTGCGCGACCGGCCGAGCCGAACTTCCGAGCTGGACCAGCGACTTCAGGCAGGTCGAACACGACCGGGACGACCCGCGGCGAGTGACCCGCATCGACCACCTGGCGCTCACCCAGCCCTGGCACCAGTTCGACGAGGCCGCCCTCTTCCACCGCAGCGTGCTCGGGCTGAGCGCGCAGGAGAGCGTGGACGTCGCCGACCCGTACGGGCTGCACCGCAGCCGTGCCGTCACCAACGCCGACGGCAGCGTCCGCATCGCCCTCGGCGTCGGCCCCGCCCCCACCGACGAGGCCGGCCGCGCCCAGCACATCGCCCTCGCCACGCAGGACGTGGTCACCGCGGCCCGCCGCTTCCGCGAGGCGGGCGGCCGCCTGCTGCCGATGCCCGCGAACTATTACGACGACCTGGCCGCACGGCATGAGTTCGCCGACGGCGAGCTGGAGACGTACCGCGAACTGGGCATCCTCTACGACCGCGACCAGGACGGCGAGTTCCGCCACTGCTACACCGAGACCATCGGCCGCGTCTTCTTCGAACTCGTCCAGCGCGACGGCGGCTACCGCGGCTACGGCGCGCAGAACGCCCCGGTGCGCCTCGCCGCGCAGCACGCGGTGCGACCGGGGCGTTGAGCGCGGGGTTACCGCGTGAGCCGTACGGAGAACGCGCGGTCCAGCGACAGGCTGGGCGTCCTGACCGTCGTCACCCCGGTGTCCCTGTCGTACGACCAGGCGTCCCGCGGCAGCGGTCGCCCGTCGAGGAGCACCTGGCGCGGCGCGGACTGGCCGTGCACGGTGAAGCGGTACGAGCGGGCTGCCGGTTTGTCCTGGTAACTGCCCACGCTCGCACCGACGGTGACCTCAGTGATCCGCGAGGAGGAGTTCACCGTCACGCGCTGCGTCGCCGACGCGCCCGCTGTGAACCGGCGTGTCACGCCGTCGTCCTCGTACAGCGTGTAACCGCTGTTCCCCTCCGGGTAAAGGTCCCAGTCCAGCTCGTGCCGGTCGCGGGTCTGCCAGCTCGTCGTGCCCTTGGGCCACATGGGGACGATCGCGCCCTCCTTCACGAACAGGGGAAGGGTGTCGAGCGGTGCGTGGTAACCGTTGACCGTCGTCGGGCCCTGGTAGGTGCGGCCCGTCCAGTAGTCGGTCCAGGTGCCCTTGGGGAGGTAGATGCCGTCGCGGGTCTCGGAGTCCTGGTAGACCGGGGCGACCAGGAAGTCGGATCCCGCGAGGAACTCGTACTTGGCGTCCGCGCCCAGGGTGTTCGGGTCGTCCGGGTACTCCAGCCACAGCGGACGGACCGCGCCCACGCCCGTCTTCGACGCCTCGGCGGAGAGCGTGTACATGTAGGGGAGCAGGCGCTCCTTCAACTGGAGGTACTTGCGGTTGATGGAGGTGTACGGCTCGCCGTCCAGCCAGGGCTGCTGGTCGGCGGGCTTGCCGGTGGTGATGTCGGAGGCCCAGCCGTCCATGGTCATGATGGCGGGCAGGAACGCCTTCCACTGGAGGTCGCGGGCGTACATCTTGGCGTCGTGGCGGTAGATCGAGCCCACGTCACCGGTGTTGTACGCGATGCCGGACAGGGTGGCCCCGGCATACGTCGGGATCTGCCAGCGGATGTAGTCCCACGACAGCTTCTGGTCGCCGCTCCACAGGACGCCGCAGCGCTGGGCGCCCGCCCAGGACACCGGGAGCCAGACGAAGCCGCGCGCGTCGCTGTTCTCCTCGATGCCCGCCTTGGCCTTGTCGCAGGCGTCGAGTGCGAAACCGTAGCCGTTGCCGACCCAGGCCACGTCCAGCTTGGCCACGCGCTGGCCCGCCTTCACCTGGTCGGCGAGCTTGTCGATGCCGTCCTGGGTCCACAGGCCGAGCTGGGCATGGTGGTCCTGGAGGCCCTTGGCCGTCTCGGCGAGGTTCTCGTAACCGCAGCCGTAGCCGTCGTTGACGAGCATCCAGCCGAGTGGCATGTCGTGCGACGTGTAGCCGTCGGCGATCTTCAGCGCGTCGAGGGTGTGCCGTTCGCCGCGGTTGGCGTTGTGCAGGTAGCAGTCGGAGTCGCCCGGTTCGAGCCCGTACACCGGCGGCATGAACGGTTTGCCCACCAGCGCGGTGTACTTGCCGATCACCTTCTTCGCGTCACCGAGGAAGTAGTAGGCGTCCAGGCGCCGTTCCTGCTGTCCGGTCCGCACGGGTGAGCCGAAGTCGTAGACGCCCGGCGCGAAGGTGTTGCGGAAGACGCCGTAGCCCGCGCTGGAGAGGTAGAAGGGCTGCGAGTTGTTGTAACCGCCCTCGTTCCAGTTGAAGTTGTTGGCCACGTACATCGTCTGATCCCGGTGCGCGAAGCTGCCGTTCTGCTCACCGCCACCGAAGAACTGCTCGTCGGCGCCGCGCGCCAGGCTCTGCCGCATGCCGCTCGTCGACCAGCGAAGGGGTTTGTCCTCCTGCCAGACGGGGGTGCGGTTGTCGGCCTTGTAGAGGCCGAAGCGCAGCGGCTTCTTGTAGACCCGCAGGACCGCGTCGGGGGAGCGGACGCCGTAGTACGCGCCCGCGTCGAAGGACGTCGTGTTCTTCTGAACCGCGGGCTGCTTGCGGACGATGGCCGTGCCCGCCGGGTCGGAGAGCGATCCGGACGGGTCGGCCTGGAGGCGCAGTTGGCCACCCGCCAGGAAGTCGGCCTTCGCCGTGAGCTGCCCGGCCTCGATGGTGTAGCTGCCGTCGCCGCCGCTGAACGACGTGAGATCTCCCGCGTCCGTCGTCTCGGGCAGATACGCCTTGCCGGTATACGAGTTGTCGTGCACGTCGTAGGGCACGACCAGCACGTGGTAGGTCCCCGACGCGTTCGGGATCACCGTGGCCTCGGGGTCGGCGGTGCCCGCGCTGGAGGCGACCTGCTTGCCCGCGTCGTCGTAGATGTACAGGTCGAAGTCGTCGGTGGGGTGCTGCCACTCGATCGAGATCGGTACACCGCCCTCGGGGTTGTCGGCCCAATACCCCCCGGGTACCGAGACGTTCACGTCGAAGCGGTCGCAGACCTTGTTGTCCGGGTCGTCGGCGGCAGACGGGCAGCTCTCGGTACCGCCGGACGTGCCCTTGGCGTAGACGGGGCTCTGCCAGCTGACGCTCCGGTGGGTGTCGTCGAGAACGGCGCTCGGCGGGGTCGCGGCGAGCGCGGGCCGTGCCGGGGCGCTCAGCACGGTGAAGGCCAGGGTGGTGGCGAGCCCCGCCATGGCCCAGGAACGGTGTCGAAGTCTTCGCACGGTACGCATCTCCACTCAAACCAACGATGTTGTGTTTGCAGGTGCTTGAAATCGCGTCGGATCGTGCATGTTCAAGCATGAAGAGTGGCCGCGCGTGCAGGTTCATGTCAATGGATCTCACCTGGGTGTCGCCGCGGCCGGCGCCGTGGACGGGCGTAAATTACCGGCCAGTTGACATTGAAAGGCGAACCGCCACCGCTATCATCACCTCACCTGCGGAGCGACCCTCTGCCCGATGACGGCGGTTGTACGGCATCGACCTTCACACCCCCCACTGAACACATGGCGTTGTCGGGCGTGTCTGCCCGCGCGCCGTGCAGGACGGAAAGCAGCGCGAGCATGAGCAACAACAGGGGCAGAGGGCTTCAGGCCAACGCCCTCGGTACGTTCGACACGGTTGTGATGGCGGTCGCGGGCAGCGCCCCCGCGTACTCGCTGGCCGCGACCACCGCGGTCCTCGTCGGCGCGGTGGGCCTCGCCAGTCCCGCGGCACTCCTGTACTGCGCGATACCCATGCTGGGCATCGCGCTGGCCTTCAGCTACCTCGGCCGGATCGACGTCAACGCGGGTGCCAGCTACTCCTGGGTCGGCCGCACGCTCCACCCCTTCCTCGGCTTCATCAGCGGCTGGGCCCTGGTCATCTCCGCGACCATCTTCATGGTCGCCGGTTCGCTGCCCGCGGGGGCGATGACGCTCTCCCTCTTCGACGAAGGGCTCGCGGACAACACCGCGTTGGCCACGGCGGTCGGCGCGGCCTGGTTCCTGGTCATGCTGTTCGTGGTGCTCGGCGGCGCCCGGCTCACCGTGCGCGCCCAGCTCGTCATGTCCGGTGTGGAGCTCGCCATTCTGGCCGTCTTCGCGGTCGGCGCCCTGCTGCACAGCGGCAACGCCCGTACCTTCGAGTGGTCCTGGCTCGGCTTCGGCCACTTCGACGGGGTGAGCGGATTCGCGTCCGGCGCGCTCATCGCCGCCTTCTACTACTGGGGCTGGGACGTCACCAGCAACCTCAGCGAGGAGACCCGCGACAGCCGCCGCACCACAGGACTCGCGGGCCTGATCGGTGTCGGCATCGTCTTCCTGCTCTTCGAGGTGTTCACCATCGCGGTGAACATCATCCTCACCGACAAGCAGATCCAGGACAACGACGCCAACGTCCTTGGTGTGCTGGGTGAGGAGATCTGGCCGGGCTGGGGCGGCAAGCTGCTGATCATCGCCGTGATGCTGTCCACCATCGCCACCCTGGAGACCACGCTCATCCAGGTCACCCGCTCGCTGTTCGCGATGGGCCGCGACCGTACGATGCCGACCGCGCTGGGCCGCGTGCACCGCAAGTGGAACACCCCGTGGGTCGCCATCGTCGTGGTCGGCGCCGTCGCCCTGGTGATGTTCGTGACCTCCAACGCCCTCGGCTCGGTCGGTGACATCCTCTCCGACGCCATCGCCGCGATCGGCCTGCAGATCGCCGTCTACTACGGCCTCGCCGGCATCGCCGTGGTCGTCGCCTACCGCAAGATGCTGCTGAAGTCTCCGTCCAACTTCCTCTTCGGCGGGCTGTGGCCGTTCCTCGGTGCCCTGTTCATGTTCTGGATCTTCGTCGAGTCGCTGGGCGACCTGAGCAGCGCGTCGATCGCGATCGGCATCGGCGGCATCGCCGTCGGCCTGATCCCCATGCTCTGGTACTGGAAGCAGGGCAGCGACTACTACCGGCCCGCCAAGCTCGACGCCACCCAGGTCGTCGAGGCCGACTACATCCCCGACGGCTACTCCACCGCGGCGGCGACCGAACGCTCCCGCGTCCACGAGGGTCTCCCCACCGACTTCTGAGAGGGACCCGATGGCGGGAGACCGCTTCACCCCCGACTTCGACCCCGACTGCGGGGACAGACCTCTCACCTCGGCCCGTCAGGACATCGTCATCGGCCGCTGGCAGGGCCTGCGGGAGCTGCTGCGGGACGGCAGTGCCGACTGGTCCGTGCGCAGCCACCGGATCCGGCTGCTCGCACCGGCCTGCGCGGGCAATTCCACGGTCGAGTCCTGGCTGGCCGCCGAACCCCGCAGCGCCGACGCTCTGGTGCTGCGGGCCGCGACCGACGTGGCCCGGGCCTTCAACCTGGCCATCGCCGCGGGCCGGGGCGTGCCCGTCGACCAGAACCGCATCGACCGGGCGGTGATGGCCTGCCTCCAGGCCGCCGAGGCCCACCCCGAGGACCCGACGCCCTGGATCTCCCTGATAACGGTCGCCCGGCTCTATCCCACCGGCGTACGCCGCCAGGAACTCGGCCGCTGGTGGGACGAACTGCACGGCCGCGACCCGTACAGCATGGAGGGCCATCTCCAGATCCTGCACTACTACTCGTCGCGCTGGCACGGCACGCACGGCCTCATGTACGACTTCGCCCGCGACGCGGCCGGTGTGGCACCGCCAGGCTGCGCGCTGCCCGTCCTGGTGCAGTTCGCCCGGGTCGAGGAGTACCGCTACATCCTCGACGGGGCGAAGGGCCAGCGGGAAGCCGTCGTCGGGCTCGGCCAGCACTGGAACCACGACGCGGCCGTCAGCGACGTACGGCGCACCTGGCAGCGCTGGATCACGGCGCGCCCGGACGGCCCCGTGACGCCCTGGGAGGTGCGCGACCTCAACTATCTGACGCACGCCGCCTGTTACGCCGGCACGGCGGACATCGCCACCGCGCTGTTCGGGATGATCGGGCAGCGGGCCAGCCGGACGCCGTGGTCGTACACCGGTGACCCGGAGAAGGAGTTCGTGAAATGGCGCAAACGGCCGTCCCGCGGGGTGTGAGCGGCGGTCAGGTGTCCCAGCCGAGGTACGCCGGGAAGTCGCAGGCCGGCCGTCCCGGGGCGGCCGATGCCGGTGGCGGCAGGTCCTGAGTGACGGTCAGCCGACCGCGGCCCTCCATACGTAGGCAAAGGCCCGGTCCGCCCGAGCGGGCGGACCGGGCCTCTTCGGTTTCTACAGCGCCGTGGAAACTAACGGACGGCAGCAGAAGTACCTGTGGCATTCCACTCGGCGATCACGGGACGCCCGTGCTCGGTGGAGAGCCGGCTGACCGTGCCCGTGGCGAGCTGGAACAGCCGCCCGTCCGCCGGGGGAAGCCCCAGCCGGCGGGCCGTCAGCACCCGCAGGAAGTGGGCGTGCGCGACGAGGATCACGTCACCGCCGCCGAGCGCGGTCTCGATCCGGGACAGCACGCGGTCGGCGCGCTGCCCCACCTCGGCCGGTGACTCGCCCGGGTGACCGGCCGGACCTGGCGGCACCCCGTCGCTCCACAGGTACCAGTCGGGCCTGGTGCGGTGTATCTCGACGGTCGTGACGCCTTCGTACGCACCGTAGTCCCACTCGTGCAGATCGGGATCGGGTACGGCCCCGTGGATGCCCGCGAGTTCGGCGGTGCGTACCGCGCGGCCGAGCGGGCTGGTGAGCGCGAGGGCGAAGGTCCGTCCGGCGAGCAGCGAGGCGAGGGACTTGGCCTGTTCCTCGCCGTGCTGGGTGAGGGGCAGGTCGGTCCAGCTGGTGTGCCGGCCCGACACGCTCCACTCGGTCTCACCGTGGCGGACCAGCAGGAGGTCACCCATCGCCGCTACTTCGCGGACTCGACGGCGTGGCCGCCGAACTGGTTGCGCAGCGCCGCGATCATCTTCATCTGCGGGGAGTCGTCCTGGCGGGAGGCGAACCGCGCGAAGAGGGAGGCGGTGATGGCGGGCAGCGGGACGGAGTTGTCGATGGCCGCCTCGACGGTCCAGCGGCCCTCGCCCGAATCCTCCGCGTAGCCGCGCAGCTTGCCCAGGTGCTCGTCGTCGTCCAGCGCGTTGACGGCGAGGTCGAGCAGCCAGGAGCGGATGACCGTGCCCTCCTGCCAGGAGCGGAAGACCTCCCGGACGTCGGTGACGGAGTCGACCTTCTCCAGGAGCTCCCAGCCCTCGGCGTAGGCCTGCATCATGGCGTACTCGATGCCGTTGTGGACCATCTTGGAGAAGTGGCCCGCGCCGACCTTGCCCGCGTGGACGAAACCGAAGTCGCCCTCGGGCTTGAGCGCGTCGAAGACCGGCTGGACCTTCGCGATGTTCTCGGCGTCGCCGCCGACCATGAGGGCGTAACCATTCTGCAGGCCCCACACGCCGCCCGAGACGCCCGCGTCGACGAAGCCGATGCCCTTGGCCGCGAGCTCCTCGGCGTGCTTCTCGTCGTCGGTCCAGCGGGAGTTGCCGCCGTCGACGACGGTGTCGCCGGGCTCCAGGAGGTCGCCGAGCTCGTCGACGACGGACTGGGTGGGGGCGCCGGCCGGCACCATCACCCAGACCACGCGCGGGCCTTCGAGCTTGCCGACGAGTTCGGCGAGGCTGCTCACGTCGGCGAGGTCGGGATTGCGGTCGTAGCCGACGACGGTGTGGCCCGCGCGGCGTATCCGCTCGCGCATGTTGCCGCCCATCTTGCCGAGGCCGATGAGTCCGAGCTGCATGTCAGTTCACTTCTTCCGGAGAGTTCGGTAAGCGGCCACAAGGGCGGCGGTGGAGGGGTCGAGCCCGGGGACGTCCGCGCCTTCGGTGAGGGCGGGCTCGACGCGCTTGGCGAGGACCTTGCCGAGCTCGACGCCCCACTGGTCGAAGGAGTCGATGTTCCAGATGGCGCCCTGGACGAACACCTTGTGCTCATACAGCGCGATCAGCTGGCCGAGGACGGAGGGCGTCAGTTCGCTCGCGAGGATGGTGGTCGTCGGGTGGTTGCCCTTGAACGTCTTGTGCGGGACCAGTTCCTCGGGCACTCCCTCGGCGCGCACCTCGTCCGGCGTCTTGCCGAAGGCCAGCGCCTGGGTCTGCGCGAAGAAGTTCGCCATCAGCAGGTCGTGCTGGTCCTTGAGTTCGTCGCTCAGTTCGTCGACCGGGTTGACGAAGCCGATGAAGTCGGCCGGGATCAACTTCGTGCCCTGGTGGATGAGCTGGTAGTAGGCGTGCTGCCCATTGGTGCCCGGCGTGCCCCACACGACCGGCCCGGTCTGCCACTCCACGGGGTGGCCGTCGCGGTCCACCGACTTGCCGTTGGACTCCATGTCCAGCTGCTGCAGGTACGCGGTGAACTTGGACAGGTAGTGGGAGTACGGCAGTACGGCGTGTGACTGGGCATCGAAGAAATTGCCGTACCAGACGCCCAACAGGCCCAGCAGCAAAGGCGCGTTGGCCTCGGCCGGAGCGCTCTTGAAGTGTTCGTCGACGATCCCGAACCCGTCGAGCATCTCCCGGAAGCGGTCGGGACCGATGGCGATCATCAGTGACAGACCGATCGCCGAGTCGAAGGAGTAGCGCCCGCCGACCCAGTCCCAGAACTCGAACATGTTGGCCGTGTCGATGCCGAAGTCCGACACCTTCCCGGCGTTCGTCGACAGCGCCACGAAGTGCTTGGCGACGGCCTTCTCCTCGCCCCCCAGCCCGGCGAGCAGCCACGAGCGCGCCGAGGTCGCGTTGGTGATGGTCTCGATCGTCGTGAATGTCTTGGACGCGATGATGAACAGCGTCTCGGCCGGGTCCAGGTCGTGGGTGGCCTCGTGCAGGTCCGCCCCGTCCACGTTGGACACGAACCGTACGGTCAGCGACCGGTCCGTGAATGCCCGCAGCGCCTCGTACGCCATCGCCGGGCCGAGGTCGGAGCCGCCGATGCCGATGTTCACGACGTTCTTGATGCGCTTGCCGGTGTGTCCGGTCCACTCACCCGAGCGGACGCGCTCGGCGAAGTCGGCCATCTTGTCGAGCACCGCGTGCACCGCCGGGACGACGTTCTCGCCCTCGACCTCGATGACCGCGTCGCGCGGGGCACGCAGCGCGGTGTGCAGCACCGCGCGGTCCTCGGTGACGTTGATCCTCTCGCCGCGGAACATGGCGTCGCGCAGGCCGAACACATCGGTGGCGGTGGCCAGTTCCTGGAGCAGGGCGAGGGTCTCGTCCGTGATCAGGTGCTTGGAGTAGTCGATCCGCAGGTCGCCGACCCGCACGACATAGCGCTCGGCGCGCGCGGGGTCGGCGGCGAACAGCTCACGCAGCCGCGGGTGGAGCAGGCCGTCCGCGCGGTGGTCCTCCAGGGCCACCCACTCCGGACGCCGCGTGAGCTTGGGGGAGTCAGACATGACGGGGGCTCTCCTTGGTGCCCTCGCCCCGCAGGGCGACGGCGTACATCTCGTCCGCGTCGAGGCGGCGCAGCTCCTCGGCGATCAGCTCGGCCGTGGTGCGCACCTTCAGCGCGAGGGTGCGGGAGGGCTGCCCGGGGAGGGACAGGGTGGCCAGCGGGCCCTCGGGGCGGTCGATGACGATCTCGCCCTTCTCGGTGCCCAGCCGCACGGCGGTCACCACCGGTCCGGCGGTCACGACCCGCTCGGCCTTGACGTTCAGCCGGGCCTCCAGCCAGCGGGCGAGCAGTTCGGCGGCCGGGTTGTCCGCCTCGGCCTCCACGGCCGCCGAGATCACCTTCATCCGGGCCTGGTCCAGGGCCGCGGCCAGCATCGAGCGCCACGGCGTCAGCCGGGTCCAGGCCAGGTCGGTGTCGCCCGGCGCGTACGAGCGAACCCTTGTCTCCAGGGTCTCGAGGGGGTACTCCACGGCGTACAGGTCGGTGATCCTGCGCTGCGCCAGCGCTCCCAGCGGGTCCTTCGAAGGCACCTCCGGCGCGTCCACCGGCCACCAGACGACGACCGGGGCGTCCGGCAGCAGCAGCGGCAGGACCACGGAGTCGGCGTGGTCGGACACCTCGCCGTACGTCCGCAGCACGACCGTCTCACCGGTGCCCGCGTCCGAGCCGACGCGCACCTCCGCGTCCAGGCGGGAGTTGGTGCGGTCGCGCGGGGTGCGGGCGACGCGCTTGATGACGACCAGGGTGCGCGAGGGGTGCTCGCGCGAGGCCTCCTCGGCCGCCTTGATGGAGTCGTACGCGTTCTCCTCGTCGGTGACGATGACCATCGTCAGGACCATGCCCACGGCGGGGGTGCCGATGGCCCGGCGCCCCTGCACGAGCGCCTTGTTGATCTTGCTTGCCGTGGTGTCGGTCAGGTCGATCTTCATGGCCTGCGCCAGCTCCGTCCGTCTCGTGCGAGCATCTCGTCGGCTTCCTTCGGGCCCCAACTGCCCGAGGGGTACTGCGCGGGCTTGCCGTGCGTGTCCCAGTACCCCTCGATCGGGTCGAGGATCTTCCAGGACTCTTCCACCTCTTGGTGACGGGGAAAGAGATTGGCGTCGCCGAGCAGGACATCCAGGATCAGCCGTTCGTACGCCTCAGGGCTGGACTCGGTGAACGACTCGCCGTAGGCGAAGTCCATCGTGACGTCCCGGATCTCCATCGACGTACCCGGCACCTTCGATCCGAAGCGCACCGTCATGCCCTCGTCGGGTTGGACGCGGATGACGATCGCGTTCGCGCCGAGCTCCTCGGTGGCCGTCGAGTCGAAGGGGGAGTGGGGCGCGCGCTGGAAGACCACCGCGATCTCCGTCACCCGTCGGCCCAGGCGCTTGCCGGTGCGCAGATAGAAGGGGACGCCCGCCCAACGGCGGTTGTCGACCTCCAGCTTGACGGCGGCGTAGGTGTCGGTCGTCGACTCGGGGTCGATGCCGTCCTCCTGCAGATAGCCGCGCACCTTCTCGCCGCCCTGCCAGCTCGCCGCGTACTGGCCGCGCACCGTGTGCTCGCCCAGGTTCTCCGGGAGCTTCACGGCCTTGAGCACCTTGAGCTTCTCGGTGAGCAGCGACTCGGCGTCGAAGGCGGCCGGCTCCTCCATGGCCGTCAGCGCCATCAGCTGGAGGAGGTGATTCTGGATCACATCCCGGGCGGAGCCGATGCCGTCGTAGTAGCCCGCCCGGCCGCCGATGCCGATGTCCTCGGCCATGGTGATCTGGACGTGGTCGACGTACGACCGGTTCCAGATGGGCTCGTACATCTGGTTGGCGAAGCGGAGCGCCAGGATGTTCTGGACGGTCTCCTTGCCGAGGTAGTGGTCGATGCGGAACACCTGGTCCGGGTCGAACACGTCGTGCACGATCGCGTTGAGCTCACGTGCGCTGGCCAGATCGTGGCCGAACGGCTTCTCGATGACCGCGCGCCGCCAGGAGCCCTCCGGAGCGTCCGCAAGGCCGTGCTTCTTGAGCTGCTGGACGACCTTCGGGAAGAACTTCGGCGGTACGGAGAGGTAGAAGGCGTAGTTGCCGCTGGTGCCGCGCGAGGAGTCCAACTCCTCGACCGCGGACCGCAGTTGCTTGAACGCCGTGTCGTCGTCGAAGTCGCCCGGGATGAACCGCATGCCCTCGGCGAGCTGCTGCCAGACCTCCTCGCGGAACTCCGTACGGGAGTGCTCGCGCACCGAGTCGTGGACGACCTGCGCGAAGTCCTGGTCCTCCCACTCGCGGCGGGCGAAGCCGAGGAGCGAGAAGCCCGGCGGGAGCAGACCGCGGTTGGCGAGATCGTAGACGGCCGGCATCAGCTTCTTGCGGGCCAGGTCGCCGGTGACGCCGAAGATGACCAGGCCGGAGGGGCCCGCGATCCGGGGGAGGCGGCGGTCGCGCGGGTCACGGAGCGGGTTGTCCCAGTCGGACACCGGGAGGCCGAGCGTCTCGGCGAGTGCCTGCGGTGTCATGTCGGCCGACTCGGTGTTCGCGTGCCCGGATACCGATGTCGCGTCAGCCGCTTCCGGGTCGACGTGACCGGGTCCCGCTACGTCGGCCGTCACCGCGCTCGTGCCGCCGGATTCCGCCGTCACCGCGCTCGTGCCGCCGGATTCCGCCGATGCCGCGCTCGTGTCGCCGGATTCCGCCGGTGCCGTGTGCGGGTCGCCGGATTCCGCCGTCACCGCAGCCGGTTCCACGGCCGCGTCACCCAGTCCCTTCGCCGCGGCGGCCGCATGCTGCGCGGCGCTGTCGGGAAGCGCTTCATTCTTGGTCATTCCCCCTCGACCCCCTTGCCGCTGAGCGAGGTCGCGACGGCCTCCAGCAGTTCCTGCCAGGCCGCCTCGAACTTCGCGACGCCCTCGTCCTCCAGCTGCTTCACAACCTCGTCGTACGAGATTCCGAGCGCCTCGACGGCAGCCAGGTCGGCGCGCGCCTGGGCGTAGCCGCCGGTCACCGCGTCGCCGTGGATGTCACCGTGGTCGGCGGTGGCGTTCAGGGTCGCCTCCGGCATCGTGTTGACCGTGCCCGGCGCGACCAGCTCGTCGACGTACAGCGTGTCCTTGTACGCGGGGTCCTTGACGCCCGTCGAAGCCCACAGCGGGCGCTGCCTGTGGGCGCCGGACGGGGCGAGGGCGGTCCAGCGGGCACCGCCGAAGACGTCCTCGTAGGCCTCGTACGCGAGCCGGGCATTGGCGAGCGCGGCCCTGCCCTTGAGGGCGAGCGCCTCGTCCGTGCCGGCCTTCGCCAGCCGCTTGTCGATCTCGCTGTCGACGCGGGAGACGAAGAAGGAGGCGACCGAGTGGATGGTGGACAGGTCGATCCCGGCCGCCTGCGCCTTCTCCAGGCCCGCCAAGTAGGCGTCCATCACCTCGCGGTAGCGCTCCAGCGAGAAGATCAGCGTGACATTGACGCTGATGCCGAGGCCGATGACCTCGGTGATCGCCGGGAGACCGGCCTGCGTCGCCGGGATCTTGATCATCACGTTCGGGCGGTCGACCAGCCAGGCGAGCTGCTTGGCCTCGGCGACGGTCGCCTCGGTGTGGTGGGCGAGGCGCGGGTCGACCTCGATGGAGACCCGGCCGTCACGGCCGCCGGTCGCGTCGTACACCGGGCGCAGGATGTCGGCGGCGGCGCGCACGTCCGCGGTCGTCATCATGCGGACGGCCTCGTCGACCGTCACGCCGCGCACCGCGAGATCGGCCAGCTGCTCCTCGTACCCCTCCCCGGAGCCGATGGCGGCCTGGAAGATGGAGGGGTTGGTGGTGACCCCCACCACGTGCTTGGTCTCGATGAGTTCGGCGAGGTTGCCGGACGCGATCCGCTTGCGGGAGAGGTCGTCGAGCCAGATGGAGACGCCTTCGTCGGAGAGGCGCTTCAGGGTTACCGCGGTCGCGGTTGCTTCGGTCACAGTGATCATCTTCCTTTGTGCGATCGGATCAACCGCGGACTGCGGTAAGAGATTCCCGCGCGGCGGCGGCGACGTTCTCGGCGGTGAAGCCGAACTCGGCGAACAGGGTCTTGGCGTCGGCGGAGGCGCCGAAGTGCTCCAGAGAAACGATGCGCCCGTGGTCACCGACGTAGCGGTACCAGGTCAGGCCGATGCCTGCCTCGACTGCCACGCGGGCCTTCACGGACGGCGGAAGGACGCTCTCGCGGTACTCCGCGGACTGCTCCTCGAACCACTCCACGGACGGCATCGACACGACACGCGTCCCCACGCCCTCGGCCTCCAACCGCTCGCGCGCGGCGACGGCGAGTTGCACCTCGGAGCCGGTGGCGATGAGGACGACGTCCGGCGTCTCGGTGGAGGAGTCGCGCAGGACGTAACCGCCCTTCGCCGCCTCGGGGTTGGCCTCGTAGGTGGGCACGCCCTGACGGGTGAGCGCGAGACCGTGCGGGGCCGGGTTGATGGCGTGCCGCTTGAGGATCTCGGCCCAGACGATCGCCGTCTCGTTGGCGTCGGCCGGGCGGACGATGTTCAGGCCGGGGATGGCGCGCAGCGAGGCGAGGTGCTCGACCGGCTGGTGGGTGGGACCGTCCTCGCCGAGGCCGATGGAGTCGTGCGTCCACACATACGTCACCGGGAGCTGCATCAGCGCGGACAGGCGCACGGCGTTGCGCATGTAGTCCGAGAAGACCAGGAACGTACCGCCGTAGATACGGGTGTTGCCGTGCAGCGCGATCCCGTTCATCTCGGCGGCCATCGAGTGCTCGCGGATGCCGAAGTGGATGGTGCGGCCGTAGGGGTCGGCTTCCGGCAGCGGGTTGCCCTTCGGCAGGAAGGAGGAGGTCTTGTCGATGGTGGTGTTGTTCGAGCCGGCGAGGTCGGCGGAGCCGCCCCACAGCTCGGGGAGTACACCGCCGAGCGCCTGCAGGACCTTGCCGGAGGCGGCGCGGGTCGCCACGGACGTGCCCGCCTCGAAGACCGGCAGCGCGGATTCCCAGCCCTCGGGCAGCTGACCGGCGACGACACGGTCGAAGAGCCCCGCGCGCTCGGGCTGCGCGGTGCGCCACTCGGCGATCTGCTTGTCCCAGGCGGCGTGTGCCTCGGCGCCCCGGTCGAGGGCGGTGCGGGCGTGGTCCAGGACCTCGGCGTCCACCTGGAAGGTCCGCTCGGGGTCGAAGCCCAGGATCCGCTTGGTGGCGGCGATCTCCTCGGCGCCGAGCGCGGAGCCGTGGGAGGCCTCGGTGTTCTGGGCGTTCGGCGCGGGCCAGGCGATGATCGTGCGCATCGCGATGATGGAGGGGCGCTCGATCTCGGCCTGCGCCGTCTTCAGCGCCGTGTACAGCGCGTGGACGTCGATGTCGCCGCCCAGCGCGGGCTCGATCCGCTGCACGTGCCAGCCGTACGCCTCGTAGCGCTTCAGCACGTCCTCGGAGAACGCCGTCGCCGTGTCGCCCTCGATGGAGATGTGGTTGTCGTCGTAGACGAAGACGAGGTTGCCGAGCTTCTGGTGGCCGGCGAGGGACGAGGCCTCGGCGGAGATGCCCTCCTCCAGGTCGCCGTCCGAGACGATCGCCCAGATCGTGTGGTCGAACGGGGACTCGCCCTCGGGGGCCTCGGGGTCGAAGAGGCCGCGCTCGTAGCGGGCGGCCATCGCCATGCCCACGGCGTTGGCGACACCCTGGCCGAGCGGGCCGGTCGTCGTCTCGACGCCCGCCGTGTGTCCGTACTCCGGGTGGCCCGGCGTCTTGGACCCGTGCGTACGGAACGCCTTCAGGTCGTCGAGTCCGAGTTCGTAGCCGGACAGGAAGAGCTGGGTGTACAGGGTCAGCGAGGTGTGGCCCGGGGAGAGGACGAAGCGATCGCGGCCGGTCCACTCCGGGTCGGCGGGGTCGTGACGCATCACCTTCTGAAAGAGGGTGTACGCGGCCGGGGCCAGGCTCATCGCGGTGCCCGGGTGGCCGTTTCCGACCTGCTGTACGGCATCGGCCGCCAGGAGACGGGCGGTGTCGACGGCACGCCGGTCCAGCTCGGTCCACTCGAATCCGTCGGAGAAGCTGTCGGGTGTCTGCGTGCTCATCTTCAAGAAGTCCTCGATAGGAGCGGGGTAAGTGCTCGGACGCGTTCAAAACTAAAAGTCTGACTTTTGCCGGGGAAGGTGCCCGTGTGTCAGCCTTCGGTGAAAGTGGGACACGGAGCGCCGTACCGAGCCGACGCGAGAGGGACATGGCAGACAGAACCACCCGAGCCGCCCGAGAAGACGACGGGATCAGAACGTTTCCCTTCCCCATCGACCTGAGCCTGAGCGGCGTCGGCATGCAGGTCCGACCGATGGAGCCCGACCGCGCCTGGGCCGAGGAGGCACCCCTGGACCGT
Organism: Streptomyces sp. NPDC027189; assembly: GCF_055566975.1. Classification (NCBI taxonomy): domain Bacteria; kingdom Bacillati; phylum Actinomycetota; class Actinomycetes; order Kitasatosporales; family Streptomycetaceae; genus Streptomyces; species Streptomyces sp. NPDC027189. The sequence goes on along the minus strand of NZ_JBVHRI010000020.1, from coordinate 89,375 downwards.
GTGCACCGCATCGACTTCCACGTGGTGATGCTGTTCCGCGGGGGGCCGGTGACGCACATGGTCGACTTCACCGAGTACGAGGTCACGGCCGGCGATCTGCTGTGGATCCGGCCGGGTCAAGTCCACCGTTTCTCCAGGGGAGACGAGTACCGGGGGACCGCCCTGATCATGCAGCCCGGCTTCCTGCCCCGCGCCACGGTCGAGGCGACCGGCCTCTACCGCTACGACCAGCCCCCGCTGCTGCACCCCGACGCGGCCCAGCTCGCCGCCCTGGAGGACTCCCTCGCCCAGCTGGAGCGCGAGTACAACGACACGACCACGCTGCCGCTCAGTCTGCACACCGCGGTACTGCGGCACTCCCTGACCGCGTTCCTGCTGCGCCTCGCTCATCTCGCGGCGAGCTCCGCCGAGGCGGCGCGCGAGCGGACCGACACCACCTTCACCCGCTTCCGGGACGCGGTCGAGAAGGGCTTCGCCACCAACCACAGCGTCAGCGCGTACGCCGACGCCCTCGGCTACTCCCGCCGCACTCTCGTCCGCGCGGTGCGCGCGGCCACCGGCGAGACCCCGAAGGGCTTCATCGACAAGCGGGTGATCCTGGAGGCCAAACGGCTCCTCGCGCACACGGAGATGCCCATCGGCCGCATCGGCGTCGCCGTCGGCTTCCCCGACGCGGCCAACTTCTCCAAGTTCTTCCACCAGCACACGGACACGACCCCGGCGGCGTTCCGGGCGGAGCTGCGCTGAGGGGGCGGGCGTTGCCGCGCCGAAAGGGGGCGGGCCGTCGGGCCCGCCCCCCTCTTTACTTCTTCACCGAGTGTGGATCACCAGCCGATGCCGAGCGTCAGCCCGGTCGGCGGGTTCGCGTTGCCCAGGATCTGCACCGACGACTGGTCGTTGATGTCGTCGTAGGGGAAGGCATAGGCACGCTTGTCGAGACCAACGGTGTGCAGGAACGCGGCGTAGTCGTTCTTGATGCCTCCGGTGTAGTAGGCGGACGGGGTGTACCAGGCCGAGGTGTCGAGAGCCACGCCCCGGTTGAACGCGGCGCAGAACTCCGCGCCGAGTTGCTTCTCCGGGTCGCTGCCCGAGGCCAGCGCGCCCGCGCAGGCCACGACGTCCGGGGAGGACGGCTTCTGGAGCGTGTAGGGACCGGCGCCGTTCTTGGTGAAGGTGAGGGTGTTCCCGGAGACCTGTCCCGAGAAGGTCTCACCGAGCCGGGTCAGCTTGAAGGGATGGGTGGAGTAGTACGACCAGGTCTGATCGACGTACGACTGGAGGTAGTTCGCCTGGGAGCCTCCCGCGAGGAAGAGGTTGGAGGAGCGCGGGGCGATGATCCGGTACGTGTTCTGCAGCGGCTTGAAGGCCGCGCCCACCGAGGCGGCGTACTGGGACATGACCTGGGCGCGGGTCAGCGTGATGCCCCGCGTGGTGTCGTAGCCGCTCGACGCCTGCGTCAGCCGTGAGGTCATCGGGAAGCCGAACTGGTCGACCTGCGTGGTGTTGCCGCCGAAGGCCACCTGCCCGAAGACATACGTGTACTCGTACCAGTCGTAGTAGACGTCGGTGTTGGGGTCGTTCGGGTTGCGCAGGTCGGGGCCGCCCCAGCCCTGGTCGTCCGGGGAGACCGGGATGTACAGGGGCGAGCCGAGGGAGACGTAGATCCGGCCGCCCCGGATCGACGTGGGGGAGGGGACCGAGCCGCCCGACTGGGCGAGCGTGAACGACATGTTGGGGTAGTTCACGCCGTTCTTGGTCAGGTGTCCGGGCGCGTTCGCGTCCAGGTGGTTGATGCGGGTCATGGTCCCGTCGGACTTCATGTACGACCACTGACCGGGCGTCACCTGACCGAGCACGGTGACGTAGATCTGTGAATTCGCGTACGTCCCACGGGTGTTGTTATGGAAGGTGATCGGGAAGCTGCCGGTGCCGCCCCCGCCACCGCCCCCACCGCCGCTGCCGACGGTGTAGGTGAAATGCGGGGTGTCGTAGAGCGGTCCGCCCTTCTCGTAGGTGAACCAGTACTCCAGGGTGAAGCCGCTCGGCAGGCCGCCGACGTTCTGCTGCCAGATCCCCGCGTTGTTGGCCATCCGGAAGTTCTGCTGACCGGCACTGGGGGACAGGTAGTGCACATCGACCAGGGACGCTGGGGTGGTCGGCTTGAACCAGATCTGGACCGAACCGGAGCCGGTCGAGGTGACGCCCTGGGTGTAGTCGGCGGCGGCGCTGGCAGGCACCGCCCCGGCCAGGCCGAGCGCCAGCACCGTGAGGAGGGCGGTCAGGACGGCCGTCACCAGCCGCCTGACCTCGGGGCGTGGCACCCTGGACCTGGCCGGGGAGTATGTGATCATTCGTCAACTCCCGTGTCAGTGGCCGAAGTCGAACCAGTTGACGTTCACGAAGTCCGCCGGCTGACCGCTGGTGAAGGTCAGATAGACGTCGTGGGTTCCGGTGACGGAACTGATGTTCGCGGGCACCGTTCGCCAGGCCTGCCAGCCACCGGTGTTGGCCACCGCGAAGCTGCCGATCGGCGCGCTCGTACGGCTGTCGAGGCGCACCTCGACGAGTCCGCTGACGCCGCCCGCCGCGCCGCTCGCGACCCGGCCGTAGAACTGCTTGGCCGCCGTGGAACCGAAGTTGACGCCCTTGTAGAGCGCGTAGTCGCCGTTCGCGAGCGTGCTGATGTTCTGGCCGCCACCCGTGTCCGTGGTGGTCTCGGTGCCGACGCCTGCCTGCCCGTCGTACGACTCGGCCTGGATCGCGCTGTAGGCGTCACGGTTGCCGGAGGGCGGCGGGGTAGTGGGCGGCGGGGTCGTGCCGCCACCACCGGTCGACTGGAGGACCTGGACGTAGTCGACCACGAGCGGGTGGCCGGGGTCCGTGCCGCCGTCGGGGCCGCCGCCGAACGCCGCCGGGAACTCGCCGCCCATCGCGACGTTCAGGATGATGAAGTAGCCGTGGTTGGTGGCGTTGGCCCAGGTCGTCGCGTCGACCTGACTCTGCCTGACCGTATGGAAGTTGACCCCGTCGAGGTAGAAGCGCATCTCCTCGGGGCTGGTCGACTTGTCCCACTCCACGGCGTAGGTGTGGAAGCCGCCCTGGCAGGTCGTGCCCTCACAGACCTTCTGGCCGCCGATGCCGGACTTCTCGTTGCAGGGGCCGCCCGGGCTGGTGCCGCAGTGCATCGTGGCCCACTCGTTGTTGATGCCCTGGACGTTCTCCATGATGTCCAACTCGCCGACGCCCGGCCAGTTCCACCAGTTGCCGCGGTACGGGGCGCCCAGCATCCAGAAGGCGGGCCAGTAGCCCTTGGCGGCGGCGCCGGTCACGTTCGGCATCTGGAGCCGGGCCTCGACGCGGAGTTTGCCGCCGGCGGGCGGCTGGAAGTCGGAGCGGTTCGTCTCGATACGGCCCGACGTCCAGTTGCCCGCGGCGTCGCGCCGTGGGGTGATCCGGAGGTTTCCTGCGCCGTCGAGCGAGACGTTGTTGGTGCTGGAGGTCATTGTCTCGACCTCGCCGGTACCGAAGCCGGCGGGCCCGCCGGGGTAGCTGGTGCCCGTCGTGTACTGCCAGTTGGCGGTGTTGACGCCGGATCCGGCGGCCCCGTTGAAGTCGTCGAGGAAGACCTGGGACCAGCCGGACGGGGGTGTGGGGGCGGACGCGTTCGCGGGGAGCGTGGCGGCCGTGGCGGCGGCGGCCGCGAGGCCGAGGGTGCTGAGCACGGCGATGAGTACGCGCCGTAGGGAGCCGCGTCTGATAGGTGTGCCGGAAGTTTCACTCATGGGTGCCTCTTCGGTACGGAGTGGGGTGCGCGGGTGGGGTGGGGAGCGCTCCCACGCGATTTGAGAGCGCTCTCAAACAAGCTGCGCGGACAATGTGCTCTCTGTCACTCCGGCCGTCAAGAGGTGAAGCCGAGAAAGTCTTTTGGGCGCACGGGAGTTCACGCCGTGAAAGAAGGGGAGTGCATGCGAAGGGGGCGGGTCACGGCGATCCGCCGGTACCCGCCCCTTCGGTGAAACCGTTACAGAGCGCTCCCCGCCTTCCAGTCCGCCCAGGACAGGTTCCACCCGTTGAGCCCGTTGGCCGGGTTCACGGTCTTCTCGCCCGAGTTCCTGACGATCACCACGTCGCCGAGCATCGAGCTGTTGTAGAACTTGTAGCCCGGCACGGAGCTGTCGTTCGCGCCCTTGGCGTCGTGCAGGCCGACACAGCCGTGGCTGGTGTTGCTGGTGCCGAAGACCGACGTCGACGCCCAGTAGTTGCCGTGGATGAAGGTGCCGGAGGTGGTCAGGCGCTGGGCGTGCGGGACGTCCGCGATGTCGTACTCGTCGCCGAGGCCGACCGTCGAGGACTCCATCCGGGTCTGCTTGAAGCGCTCGCTGATGACCAGGATCCCGGACCACGTGGTGTGGTCGGAGTCGCCGCCACTCACCCGGTAGCCGGCGAGGGTCGAGCCGTCCCGCTCGACCGTCATCGTCTTCTTCGCCAGGTCGACCGTGCTGACCTGCCGTCGGCCGATGTGGAACGTGACGTCCTTGGACTGCGTGCCGTAGACGCCGTCGGTGCCCTCGACGTCCTTGAGGCGCAGGCTCAGCGTGATCTTGGTGCCCGCGGCCCAGTACTCCTCGGGCCGGAAGTCGAGCCGTGTGTCGCTGAACCAGTGGCCGACCACCTCGACCGCGGGCTCGGCCGTCACCGTGATCGCCTTTTCGACGGCGGCTCGGTCCTTGACGGCCTGGGTGAAGTTGATCGACACGGGCATGCCGACACCCGAGGTCGAATTCGCCTCGGGAGTGAAATAGCCCACGAAGGTCTCACCGGGGGACTTCGTGACGAAGGTCGCCGTGTGCGCGTCGGCACCCTGTGGTTTCGCTGTGACCGTGTATTTGGTGCCCGAGTACGGATTCTCGGCGGAGGTCCATTTCGTACGGGCATCGTTGAAGGATCCGGCCAGGGTGGAACCGTCGTTGCCGGTGACCTCGACGGTCGACAGGGCGCCGTTCACCACGGTGACTTCGACCGGGCTCGTGAAATCGGCCTTCTTCGTGCCGTCGGCGGGGGTGACGGTGATCGTCGGTCTCTTGGCCTTGGCCTCGGCCTTCGTGCTGCTCGCGGCCTGCGTCGCGCTCGTGCCCTCCGAGGCGTCCGCCGAACCGGAGCAGCCCGTCAGAGCGGTGGCCGTCGCGCCGCCGAGCACAGCGAGGATCCCGCGCCGCGACCACGCCGGCCGGTCGGACCGGTTCGCTCTCCGCTCGGACCGGTTCGATATCTCAGGGACGCCCACGGCACGCCTTTCCTAGATCACCACCACTGCTGGTGCATCCTGCGCCCCTTACATGGGTTGATGCTTTGAATCTGCGGGCCCCAACCTGAGATTCCTGTGAAGGCACCCTAAGAGACGGCCTGAAACCACGGTTGTCCGGCCGCCTGGGATTGTGAACAGAGTATGAGCAGCCGACCGGCGCTCTGAGTTTCCGGTGAGATCCTCGCCCAGGGGGCCGTTCCCCGCCGCTCCGGTCGGAATAGTGAAGAAGGAGTTCCGCTTACCGGTCCGCAGCACACCACCGCCGGAGGTATCCGTGATTCCAGCCCGCAAGCGGCACACCGTGGCCATCGTCGGAGCGGGCGCGGCCGGCACGCTGACCGCCGTCCAGCTGTGCGAGACGGCGGCGCGCCGCCGGGCGCCCCTCGACCTGGTCCTGGTCGACCCGGCCCCGGAGGCCGGACGGGGCACGGCGTACGCCACCCCCGACCCACGGCATCGGCTCAACGTGCCCGCGAGCGGCATGAGTTGCTATCCCGACGACCCCGGACACTTCACCCGCTGGCTGTGCCGGCACGGCGAACCCGCCGTCAGGGGCGCCGACTTCGCCACTCGGTACCGGTACGGCGCCTATCTGGCCGACACGCTGGCCCAGGCGATCGTCCGCGCCCATGGCGCGGTCGCCGTACGCCGGCTGCGGACCCGGGCGGAGAGCTGTACCCGCGCCCCCGGCGGCGGGGTGGAGCTTCAACTCGCCGGTGGGCAACGCCTGATGGCCGACAGCGCGGTACTCGCCACCGGGCCGGCCGCCGCGCGCGGCAACTGGGCGCCGCCGGGACTGCGCATGTCCGAGCGCTTCATACGGTCCCCTTGGGCGCCGGGCGCCCTCGACGGTCCGCTCACCGAATCGGCCGACGTCCTGCTGGTGGGTACCGGACTCACCGCGGTGGACCTGGCCCTGAGCCTCGACCGGCCCGGGCGCACCGTGCACGCCGCCTCCCGCAGCGGCCTGCTGCCCCAGCCACACGCGATCGGCCCCGCCGAGGCGATGCCTGCCCCCGACGGGCTCGACGCGCCGTCGCTCTCCGCGCTGCGCAGGACGGTCTACCGGCACATCGGCCGCGCCGTCCGCACCCGCGGCGACTGGCGCCCGGCGCTCGACAGTCTGCGGCCGCACACCGCGCGGCTGTGGCGCAGCCTCACTCCCGAGGAGCGGGCCGAGTTCCTGGAGCGCGAGGGGGCGCTCTGGAACACCCATCGCCATCGGATGGCGCCCACGACGGCCGAGTCGGTGGCCCGTGCCCGTACCGCCCGGCGACTGCGGGTGCACGTCGGAGCGGTCACCGACGCCGCCGCCCCGGACGACGGGTCGGTGCTGGTCACGCTCTCCAACGGTCAGGAAATACACGTGGGTTGGGTCATCGACTGCACCGGACCCGGTCCGCGTCTCGAAGACCCCTTGTGGCGTTCGCTGTTCGACTCCGGTGCCGCGGTGCGCGGCCCGCTGGGCATGGGCGCCGCGACCCGCGACGGCCGTCTCCTCGACGCCGAAGGCCGCAGTGAGCTCCGACTGTTCACGCTCGGCGCTCCCCGCCGCGGCGAGCTGTGGGAGACCACCGCCGTCCCGGAGATCCGTGTCCAAGCCGCCGAGCTGGCCCAGGAGTTGCTCGCGCCGCTGTCGACACCCCGACGAGCCGTGCTCCGGCGGCCCGCCGACGGGCATGGGCTCGCGCTGTCCACCCACGCCGAGGCGGCCGCCGCCTATCGCACCGGGCTCGACCGGGTCCTCAAGGTCAGGGCCGGAGCCGAGGACGCCTTCGCGCGCGCGGTCTGCCTCGACCCCGGATTCGCGCTCGCGCACGCCGCGCTCGCCCTGCTCGGTCACGAGTGCGGCGCCGACGTCGACGTACCCAGGGCCCTCGCCGACGCACAGCGCTCGGCGCGCGAACGGGCCGACGAGCGGGAGCGTTCCTTCGTGGACGTCGTCACGCGGCGCGTCCACGGCGACTCCTCGGACGGGGGTGCCCTCGCGCTGCTCGGGCATCTCGACAGGCACCCCGCCGACGCGCTGGCGCTCGCCGCCGCCGTGCCGACCATTGCCTTCTCCGGCATCAACGACCTCGACGACGCCTACGCGCTGCGCCTGGTCGAGCGCACCTCGCCCGCGTACGACGGGCACTGGTTCCACACCTCGCTGCTGGCCTTCCTGCGCCAGGAACAGGGCCGCTTCCACGAGGCCGCCGAGCTGGCCCACCGCGCCCTGGCCACCGAGCCCGCCTCCGGGCACGCCGTGCACGCGCTCGCCCACGTCCACTACGAGTCCGGTGCGCACGAGGTGGGCCGCGACTGGCTCGACGCCTGGGTGTCAGGGCAGGGCCGGGGCGCCGTCCACCGGGCGCACTTCTCCTGGCACATCGCGCTGCACGAACTCGCCCTGGACGACCGCGCCGCCGTTCGCAAGCGGTGGTTCGCGCAGCTCGCGCCGGGGCGGGTGACCGGGGTGCGGGCGCTGGTCGACTCCGGGTCGCTGCTGTGGCGGGCCCGGCTGAGCGACAGCTGGCGTGGGCAGGTGCCCGCGGCGGACGTTCTCGACACCGTCGCGCGCGAGGTCGTCGAGCGGCCGGCGACCGCGTTCACCGCGCTGCACGCGGCGGTCGCTCTCGCCGCCGCCGGGGACGTGGCGGCCCTGGCCCGCCTGAGCGACCACGCCGCGGGGGCCGACCCCGTCCAGCGCGAGGTCATCGTCCCGCTCTGCCAGGCCTTCACCGCTCTGGTCGAGGAACGCTTCCACGAGGCCGCCCGCGGCCTCGACGCCCTTCTGCCGGTGCTCCGCAAGGTGGGCGGCAGTGCGGCCCAGCGCGAGGTCGTCGAGGAGACCCTGCTGTACGCCCTTGTCTCGGCGGGCCGTTGCGACGCGGCGCGGCGACTGCTGGACACCCGCCTCGACCGCGGGGCGGCCCCACGGGACCGGCGGCTGCTCGCCGCGCTGCCGGGCTGAACGGGGCGTCTCGTACCGGGTCCTGTTCGACTCTGTGGACGACGCGTGTCGCACTCGGTTCCCCGCAGTCCCGCCGCGGTCGCCGCGGACGTCGTGATGGAACTGCGCGTGGCCCTCGCCCGAGGCGGGGTGGCGGCCGCCGAGCAGGCACAGGTCTGGCAGACGCCCGGGATCGACGTCGAGGACGACGAGGTCGAGGACGGGCGGGTGACCGATCTCGTCCGGCTGTTCGCGGGTGCGAACGAGAGGGTCTGCTACGAGTTCCGCACGCAGGAGGAGCCCGCAACGGTCACCGCCCAACAGCTGACGACGAACGGCAGTTACCGGATTGAGCGCCAGGAGGACTCGCGCCGAGACGCGGAGGAGCGTGCCGAACTCGACGCGAGCTCCGAGGCGATCGAGCGGCGGCTCGATCGCGCGGTGGCGGACGGAACGTGGTCGGACGCGGAGCAACGGCTCGATCCGCGCCCATTGCGCGTCCGGCGACGGCACACCCGGACCGACGACTGGCTGATCCAACGCAACTGCACAGTCGTGGTCAGGTGTCTTCGGGTTCCAGTTCGAACGTGAAATAGATGCTCAGCGTGTAGGGCTCGTCCTCGCCGTGAAGGAAATCCCACGACACATCTGCCAGGCGGACTCTTTGTTCCCGCAGCCACTCATGGGCCTTCCTGAAGGCTTCCGCGGCAGTTGTGGCGGGGAACAGCTTCCTGGCGATGGGATGCACCCCAGTCTCAGCGTCCGAGTCGTCGAAACCCTCCGGAACGTCCAGGCAGAAGTTGGGATCCAGCACCATGGGGTGCGCCCTTTCCAGTCGGTTTACCAGTATGAGTCGACCGAGGTTGCCCCTCCGAGCACGACGCCTGGTAAGACCGCCGCACACCCGGAAGGGTTGCTTCTGGCGACCATGCGGCGAGGTGACGCAGCCGGTGGAACGGCCCCGCGACAACGACACGGCCGGCCGTCAGACACTGGTCAGTTGAGGCTGAGGCGACGCCTCCTCATTCACCCCGAACCGGTCGTGCGCCCGTCGCATGGCGCCCGGCGCCCACCACGCGCGCCGCCCGAGCAGCGCCATCGTCGCCGGTACGAGGAGCATCCGTACGACGGTCGCGTCGATCAGGACGGCCAGGGTGAGCCCGAGGCCGATCTGCAGGATGGGGGAGAAGCCGCCGGTCATGAACGCCCCGAAGACGATCGCGAGGAGCAGTGCGGCACAGCTGACCACGCGTCCGGAGCGGCGTAGACCGGTCACCACGGCCTCCTGGGCGTCGCCGGTCCGCAGCCAGGTCTCGCGCATCCGGGCGAGGATGAAGAGCTCGTAGTCCATGGCGAGTCCGAAGGCGATCGCGATGATCAGCGGCGGAGCCGTCAGGCTGAGCGAGCCCAGGCCTTCGGCGCCCAGCGCCCCGGCCAGATGGCCGTCCTGGAAGACCCAGACCACCGCGCCGAGCGCGGCGCCCAGGCTGAGCAGTGTGGTCGCGATGGTCCGCAGCGGGATCAGGACCGAGCCGGTGAAGGCGAAGAGCAGCGCGAAGATGCCGAGCAGAACGGTGGCCGCCGCCCAGGGCGCCCGCTCGGCGAGCATCTCGCGGAAGTCGACCAGCCGGGCCGCTACGCCGGTGACCTCGACGGGCTCGTTCCCGCGTACCTGCCGTACCCGCTCGACCAGGTCGGTCGCCGCCTTGCCGTCGACGCTGCCGGTCGGCTGGAGGTGCACCAGGGTGGCGCCGCCCGGGAGGGCGCGGGAGTCGGTTGTGTCGGAGAGGGCACGGATCCGGGCCACCGTGTCCGCGGCCGCGCCGGGGCGCACCACCACGGTCACCGGCGAGACCCCGGTGCCGGGCGGGAAGTGGGCGTCCACGGTGTCGTACAGCTGCCGTGCCTCGGTGTTGGACGGCAGTTGCTTGGCGTCCCCGATGCTGATCTTCATTCCGGCGACGGGCAGCGCGAGGACCAGCAGCGCCGGGACGAGGGTGGCCAGGATGACGAGAGGACGGCGCGCGGCGAACCGGGCGAGCCGGGCGAAGACGCGGCCCTCATTGTCGGGATCGGCGCCGGACTTGAGGCCGAACCTGGAGCCGGACTTGGAGCCGGCGTCCACGCGGGGGGCGCGGGCCGGTGCGATGCGGGCGCCGAAGCGCGCCAGCAGGGCCGGCAGCAGGGTGACCGCGGCGAGCATGTCGACGACGACCACGGCGGCCACGGCCAGCCCCATGCTGCGCAGGAACGGGCTGGGGAACACCAGCAGCCCGGTGAGGCTGACGGCCACCGTGAGCCCGGAGAACAGGACGGTCCGCCCGGCGCCGGCGACGGTGCGGTGCACGGCCTCGATGACGTCGTCGGTGTGCCGTCGCTCCTCGCGGAAGCGGACCACCATCAACAGCGCGTAGTCCACGGCGAGTCCGAGGCCCAGCATGGTGGTGACCTGGATCGCGTACACCGAGATGTCGGTGAACTGGCTGAAGGCGAAGAGCGCCAGGAACGCGCCCGCCACTCCGCTGATCGCGACCAGCAGTGGCAGCCCGGCCGCCCGCAGCCCGCCGAAGACGACGAGCAGCAGCGCCAGGACGACCGGCAGTGAGATCAACTCGGCCCGCTGTACGTCCCCCTGGGCGCGCCCGCTCATCTGCTGGCCGAGCAACAGCCCGCCGCTGACGTGGACTTCGGGCGCGTCGATCTGCCGGATGCGCTCGGCCGCCGTGTCCACGGCCTCCTTCTTGTCCTTGAACTTCAGGTCGCCCTTGAGCGTCACCGGGATGACGAGGGCCTTGCCGTCCTCGGAGGTGAGCCCGTGGGTGGTGTACGGGTCGGGCACGTCGGCGATTCCCGAGACCGTACGCAAATCGGCGACTGCACGTCCGACTTGGGACCGCAGGCCGGGGTCGGAGACCGAGGTGCCCGCGACGACGGCGGTGATCGACTCTCCGCTCTTGTCGACGCGGTCGAGGTAGGCGGCGGCCCGGTCCGACTCGGTGCCCGGGACATCGGGCACCGAGTCGACGAGCCGGCTGAACACGCCCGTGCCGAGGCCGAAGCCGATCAGCAGCATGAGCAGCCAGACGAGGATCACGGTGAGCGGGCGGCGGGTCGCCGCCCGGGAGATCGTGGCGAGCACGGTACGCCTCCCGGCGGTGGGTGCGGTCGGTGACATCGCCACTCAGCGTCGTGCCGGACAGGGGGCCACCGGATCGCCGGGAGGAGCGGTTTCGGGAACTCCCCCGTGCGAGGGATACCGGGTCCGGTCTCACTCCTCCGAGGGAGCCGGGCCTGCCCGTCGGACAGGCCGGAGCGTCGCCGACCGACGACAACGCCGCAGATGTGCGTGCCAAGCCCCGCGGCCCAGGCGTGATGCCTACGACAGGCCCTAGGAGGCGCCGGGTGTCACCAGACCCGTCTCGTACGCGCAGATCACCGCCTGTACCCGGTCCCGCAGACCCAGCTTGCCCAGCATGTTGCTGACATGGGTCTTGACGGTGTGTTCACTCACGAAGAGCGTCGTCGCGATCTCCGCGTTGGACAGGCCGCGGGCGAGCAGCCGCAGGGTCTCCTCCTCGCGGGCGGTGAGGGTTCCGAGGCGGGTCGGCGCGGGTTCCGGCGCCGCCTCGGCGTGACGGCGCCGGATGAAGTCGGCGACCAGACGGCGGGTCACCGAGGGCGCGAGGAGCGAGTCGCCCGCCGCGACGACACGGACCGCGTGCACCAGGTCGTCGCGCCGAACATCCTTGAGCAGAAAGCCACTCGCTCCCGCGTACAGCGCCTCGTACACGTACTCGTCGAGATCGAACGTGGTCAGCATGACGACCTTGCAGCCGGACTCCGCGCACACCAGGCGGGCCGCCTCCAGGCCGTCCATGTGCGGCATACGGATGTCGAGCAGCAGCACGTCCGGCGCGTGCTCCCGTACCGCCGCCACGGCTTCTACGCCGTCCCCGGCCTCCGCCACCACCTCGATGTCCGGCTGCGCCTCCAGGATCATGCTGAAGCCGCTGCGCACCAGCTCCTGGTCGTCGGCGACCACCACGCGGATGCTCACCCCAGGGCCGCCTGCCGGTCGGCGGTCGCGGGCAGGCGTACCGCGACCCGGAAGCCGCCGTCGGGACCGCGCCCCGAGTCCGCGCTGCCCCCGCAGGCGGCGGCCCGCTCACGGATGCCGATCAGCCCGTGACCGCCGGGTGGCGTGCTGGGCCCACGTGTACCCGGCCCCCGCCCGTCGTCCGTCACCGTGAGCGTCAACGCGTCCTCCGTCCAGTCGAGTTCGACCCGTGCCGTGGAAGCGTACGCATGCTTCACGGTGTTGGTGAGGGCCTCCTGCACCACCCGGTAGGCGGCGACCTCGGTGTCCGCGGGGAGCGGGCGGGGCGCGCCGGTCGTGCTCAGGTCCACCCGCAGCCCGGTGGACTCCGCGACCTGGCCGACCAGTTCGGCGAGGGCCGCGATGCCGGGCTGCGGCAACCGGGCCGATGCCCCGTTCACCTGCTCCTCCTTGAGCACGCCGAGGATCCGCCGCAGCTGTCGCATCGCGTCGCGCCCGCTCGTCGCGATCGCGTCGAAGGCCGCCTCGGCGCGCTCCGGATCGCTGCGCACGACCACCGGGCCGGCCTCGGCCTGCACCACCATCAGGCTCACCGCGTGGGCCAGGATGTCGTGCATGTCCCGGGCGATCCGGGCGCGTTCCTGCGCCGTGGCCCGCGCCGTGTCGGCGGCACGCTCCCGCTCCAGACGGCGGGCCCGGTCCTCCAGCTCCGCGGTGTACGCGCGCTGGACGCGGGTGAGGATCCCGAGCGCGTACGCGCTGAGGAAGCTCGTCAGATGGAAGGCGTACTCGAAGGGCTGGGCGTGTTCCTTGGCCATCATGGTCAGCGAGGCACCGACCAGCCAGGTCACCAGCATGAACCGGCGCTGTACGGGCGGGCAGAGCGTGGCCACGGTGTAGAGGACGACCAGTCCGCCGTAGGCGACGTTCGGCGGCGGCGCGTGATACACCGCCATGGCGGGCGTACAGATCGACACCGCGCAGGCGGACAGGAAGGGCGCCCGCCGCCGCCACACAAGCGGCACCGCGGTGCCGACCGCCAGCAGGAACCCCTGCCACGACAGCCGGTCGTCGCCCTCGTCGGGGAACATCCACTGCAGCGAGGCGGCGAACAGCACCAGCGCGGCGAGCGCGGTGTCGAGGACGTAGGGATGCGTCGTGCGCAACCGCGAGAAGACCGACCGCCATCGGACTGCGGTGGGGGAGAACACCGCCCGCCATCGTGAGACGGCGGGCGTGAACCAGGACTGAGCGGACATACACGGCTCCTCTGGGCAAGGGCCGTCCCAGTATCCCGACCACCGGGCGGCGAAGTCCTCACCGATGAGAGGGATATCCGGCGCCCTACGAGTCGCGCGCTGCCCGCGCTTCGGGCTGCCATCCGAGCGCCCGCGAGATCCCGCGCGCCGCCAGCCGTACCGCCGGGATCAACGCCGGTACCTGAGCGTCGGCCTCGGGCACGACCACCGAGACGGCCGCGACGACCGTCCCGCCCGCGCCGTGTACCGCAGCGGCCACCGACAGGGCGTCGTCGGTGACCTGACGGCTGCTCACCGCGGCCCCCGTGCGCCGCACTTCGGCCAGCAGGCGGCGCAGCCGGGCCGGATCCGTGATGGTGTGCGGGGTGAACGAGGCGAGCGGGCGGTCGCAGTACGCCTCCTGGAACGCCGCCTCGGCGTGCGCGAGGAGCGCGAGCCCCACACCCGTGGCGTGCAGCGGCCAGCGGGCGCCCACCTGGATGCGGACGCCGACCGCGGAGTGCCCGGAGATCCACTCGATGTAGACGACCTCGGAGCCGTCGCGGACCGCCAACTGCACGTTCTCGTGCGTCGCTTCGTACAGGTCCTCCAGGTACGGCAGCGCGATCTGCCGCAGCGCCAGGCCCCGCGGAGCGAGCGCCGCGATCTCCCACAGTCGCAGGCCCACGTGGTAGACGCCGTCCTCGTCCCGCTCCAGGGCGCCCCATTCGGTGAGCGCGCCGACCAGCCGGTGGGCCGTGGTGAGGGTGAGCCCGGCCCGGCGGCCGATGTCCGACAGGCACAGCGCCGGGTGCTCGTGGTCGAAGGCGGCGAGCACGGCGAGCAGGCGGTCGGGCACGGACAGGGTGGTCATGAGTTGAGTTCGGTCTCCGCGACCCGTTGCAGAAGGGCGTGCAGGGTGGCTCGCTCGGCTGGGGCGAGGGGCTGGAGCAGATCGTTCGTGACGCGCAGGCCGGCTTCGTCGGTGTCGCGCAGGAAGGCCCGGCCGTCCTCGGTCAGCACGACGATCCGGCTGCGACGGTCGTCCGGTGAAGGACGGCGCTCGGCGAAACCGAGCTTCTCCAGGTCGTCGACGAGCCCGACGATCGCGCTCGGGTCGTACCCGAGCCGCGAGCTCAACTCCCGCTGCAGCGCTCCTTCGGAGGTGGCGAGGAAGCGGAGCAGCGCGTAATGGCGCAGGCGGAGCCCCGACTCCTGCAGGAACGTGTTGAACAGCTGCCCCGAGCGCAGCCCCAGCCGGTACAGGAGGTAGCCGGTGTCCGCGTGCAGTCCGCGCATCCACGGCTCCTGGGCATCGATGGGGGCAGAGCCTCCGGCAATTTCTGTCGCGCGCTGCTGACCTGCGATGACGGGCTCCCTGGGCCGGGCCCCGGGCGGGGCGGTTCGGATGTGGTTCGGTACGAGGATGACGCCGTACCGCGCTCACGAGGATGACGCCGTACCGCGCTCACGATGACGCCGTTCCGCGCTCACGATGACGTCGTACCGCGCTCACGATGACGTCGTACCGCGCTCACGATGACGCCGTACCGCGCACGGCTTCACGCCGTACTACGCACAGCATGACGCACGGATGAGTCGGCAACAACTATTGACGTCAACAATTATTGTCCTTAGCTTCGATCTCGTAGCCGCAGCTCGGCGCTCCAGGCCGCGCTTGCTGATCCGAAGCTTCGAAGGGACCCCTCGTGCCCAGCATCGATCTCACCGGCAAGGCCGCCGTCGTCACCGGCAGTGGCCGTGGCCTCGGCCTGGCCTACGCGCACGCCCTCGCGGCCGTCGGCGCCTGCGTGGTCGTCAACGACGTCGACGAGGCCGTGGCGGAGCAGGCCGTCAAGTCCATCACCGAGGCCGGCGGCAGGGCCGTCGCCGAGGTGGTCGCGGTCGGCACGTCCGAGGCCGCCGACCGGCTCGTCGCCCGCGCGGTGGAGGAGTTCGGACGGCTCGACATCCTGGTGACCAACGCGGGCATCCTGCGCGACAAGGTCCTGTGGAAGATGACCGACGAGGACTTCGACGCGGTGATCACCACCCACCTCAAGGGCACCTTCACCTGCGCCCGCGCCGCCGCCGTGCGGATGCGCGAGCAGGGCGAGGGCGGCAGCCTGATCCTGGTCGGCTCGCCGGCCGGGCAGCGCGGGAACTTCGGTCAGACGAACTACGCCGCCGCGAAGGCGGGCATCGCCGCCATGGCCCGCACCTGGTCGATGGAGCTGGGCCGCGCGGGCATCACCGTCAACGCGATCGTGCCGGTCGCCGCGACCGCGATGACCGAGACCATCCCGGCCTTCGCGCCCTACATCGAGGCCATGAGGCAGGGCGAGCCGCTGCCCGACTTCCTCCGTAAGGGCGAGGGCTTCGGCACCCCCGAGGACTGCGCGGCCCTTGTCCCGTTCCTCGCCTCCGAGGCCGCCCGCGGCGTCACCGGGCAGGCCATCGGCATCGGCGGTGACAAGGTGGCACTCTGGTCGCATCCGCAGGAGATCAAGGCGGCGTACGCGGACGGCGGCTGGACCCCGGACACCCTGGCCGACGCCTGGGCCGCCTCGGTCGGTGCCGAACCGCAGACCGTCGGGATCCCCGCGCCGAAGCTGCCGGAGGCGTGATGGACCTGAACGAACTCGTCGCCATCGACGTCCATACCCACGCCGAGGTGTCGTCGAAGGGCCACTCCTCGCTCGACGAGGACCTGCACGACGCCTCCAGTGCCTACTTCAAGGTCGAGGGAAAGCGGAAGCCGACCCTGGAGGAGACCGCCGCCCACTACCGTGAGCGGAAGATGGCCGCCGTGATCTTCACGGTCGACGCCGAGTCCGCCACCGGCACCGAGCCCGTCCCGAACGAGGAGGTCGCCGAGGCCGCGGCCGCCAATCCGGACGTGCTGATCCCGTTCGCCTCCATCGATCCCTTCCGCGGCAAGGCGGGGGTGAAGCAGGCCCGCCGCCTGGTCGAGGAATACGGGGTGAAGGGCTTCAAGTTCCACCCCAGCATCCAGGGCTTCTTCCCCAACGACCGCTCTGTGGCGTACGACCTGTACGAGGTGATCGAGGAAACCGGCACGATCGCCCTCTTCCACACGGGACAGACGGGGATCGGCGCCGGAGTGCCCGGCGGGGGAGGGATCCGGCTCAAGTACTCGAACCCGCTGCACGTGGACGACGTGGCCGCCGACTTCCCGCATCTGAAGATCATCCTGGCGCACCCGTCCTTCCCCTGGCAGGACGAGGCGCTCGCGGTGGCCACGCACAAGCCGGGCGTGCACATCGACCTGTCCGGCTGGTCGCCGAAGTACTTCCCGCAGCAGCTGGTGCAGTACGCCAACACGCTGCTGAAGGACAAGGTTCTCTTCGGCTCCGACTATCCCGTCCTCACCCCCGACCGCTGGCTCGCCGACTTCGAGAAGCTGCCGATCAAGGACGAGGTCAAGCCGAAGATCCTCAAGGAGAACGCCGCCCGCCTGCTCGGACTCACGCCGTAAGGGGCCACCCCATGTGCCATCCCATGTGCGACGACGGACAGGGGCAGACAGATGCGCAATGAGGGACTGGGGTCATGGCCCGCACGCCGGGCCCGCAAGACCCCGCACCGCACCGCCCTGATCCACGGCGACAGCAGTGTCGGCTACGCCGAGCTGTATTCCCGCACGACCCGGCTCGCCCAGGCCCTGCGCGCTCTGGGCCTGCGCCGCGGCGACCGGATCGCCTATCTCGGCCCCAACCACCCGGCGTACCTCGAAACGCTCTTCGCCGCCGGTGTCCTGGGCGCGGTCTTCGTGCCGCTCAACCCCCGCCTCGCCGGAGCCGAGATCGCCTACCAGCTGGGCGATTCGGGCGCCAGGGCCCTGGTGTACGCACCGTCGCTGGCGGGGCTCGTCGCGGGTCTGCCGGGCAGCACCGATGTGCGGACGTTCGTCGAAGTCGGCGACCACTACGAGGAGTTGATAGCCGGGGCCCCCGACGAGGCGATCGACCAGCCCGTCACCGCCGACGACACCTGCATCATCATGTACACCTCGGGCACGACGGGCCGCCCCAAGGGCGCGATGCTCACCCACGGCAATCTGACCTGGAACGCGGTCAACGTCCTCGTCGACCACGACCTGATCGCCGACGAACGCGCCCTGGTCTCGGCCCCGTTGTTCCACACGGCCGGGCTGAACATGCTCACCCTGCCGGTGCTCCTCAAGGGCGGCACCTGCGTCCTGGTCGAATCCTTCGACCCGGCGGCCACCTTCGACCTGATCGAGCGGCACCGGATCACCTTCATGTTCGGTGTGCCGACCATGTTCGACCAGGTGGCCCGGCATCCGCGCTGGGCCGACGCCGACCTGTCCTCGCTGCGCATCCTCACCTGCGGCGGCTCGCCGGTGCCGACTCCGCTGATAGCCGCCTACCAGGAGCGCGGCCTCACCTTCCTCCAGGGCTACGGCATGACCGAGGCCGCGCCCGGCACCCTCTTCCTGGACGCGGAACACGCGGTCGGCAAGGCGGGTTCGGCGGGGGTGCCGCACTTCTTCAGCGATGTACGGGTCGTACGGCCCGACTTCGCGCCGGTCGACGTGGGGGAGACGGGCGAAGTGGTCGTCCGCGGCCCGCACGTCATGCCCGGGTACTGGGGTTTGCCCGACGAGACCGCCGCCGCCTTCGCCGACGGCTGGTTCCGCAGCGGGGATGCCGCCCGGATCGACGAGGACGGCTATGTCTTCATCGTCGACCGCATCAAGGACATGATCATCTCCGGCGGAGAGAACATCTACCCCGCCGAGATCGAGGACCTGCTCCTCGCCCACCCCGACATCGTCGAGTGTGCGGTCATCGGCGTCGCTGACGACAAGTGGGGCGAGGTGCCGCGCGCGGTCGTCGTCGCCCGCGAGGGGGCCGACCTGGACCCGGACGCCGTCCTCGCGTCGCTCGCCGGGCGCCTCGCCAAGTACAAGATCCCGAAGTCGGTCGTCATCGCGGACGAACTCCCGCGCACCGCCTCCGGAAAGCTCCTCAAGTCCCGTGTCCGTACGCGGTACGGCTCCACCAACTCGTCAGCAGGGAAGCGCATATGAGCATCACCGTGAACGGTCTCGACGAGCTGAAGAAGCTCGCGGGCAGCGACCTCGGCACCAGTGAGTGGATCGAGGTCACCCAGGAGCGGATCAACACCTTCGCCGACGCGACCGGCGACCACCAGTGGATCCATGTCGATCCGGAGAAGGCGGCCGAGGGCCCCTTCGGCGCACCCATCGCGCACGGCTATCTGACCCTCTCCCTCTTCATCCCGCTCTTCACCGAGCTCTTGGAGATCGAGGGCGTGTCGACGAAGGTCAACTACGGCCTGAACAAGGTGCGTTTCCCCTCGCCGGTGAAGGTCGGTTCGCGGATTCGTCTGGTCGCGAGGCTCGCCTCGGTCGAGGACGTGCCGGGCGGGGTGCAGATCGCCGTCGACGGCACGATAGAGATCGACGGCGGCGGGAAGCCCGCCGCCGTCCTGCAGAGCCTGTCGCGTTTCTACGCCTGACCTCTAGCCCTCGCGGTACGCGTACACGGTCGTCGCCACGGCGCACGCCCCGGGCGAGACCACCTCGGCCCGGAGCGTGCCGCGTACGGCGTCGTAGTCCACGCCCTCCGTCTCGTACGTCCCGCTCGTGCACAGGCTGCGCTGCGGCAGGGCGAAGAGGCTGGTGACATGGCCCGTGATCGGCTGACCGTCCAGCTTCCGGTCCAGGTCGACCTGGAGCAGCGGCCGGTCCTCGGGGAAGAGCGTGCGCGAGCCGTCGTCCGAGGCGCACAGCAGCCGGGTGGAGTTCACGAAGTCGCAGCCCTGGATGTCACGGACCGGTTTGTCGAGGGTGATCTGCCAGACCTCCGGCAGGGCACCGCCGGTGCGCGGGGTCGAGGGATTGAGCAGGGGAGCGGGAAAGACCTGGAGCCGGTTCTGGTCGCCCCACTCGCCCGACACCAGCCACTGCCCGTCGGGCGACACGGTAGCGAAGGAGTTGTTCAGCTTCTCGCCCGGGTCGAGCTGATGGACGTACTCGTAGCGCTTCCCGGCGGGTGTGGTGACGGCGAACATCTTCGACGTCGCCGTGTCCGGCCCCTGATAGGCGTCGAACACATAGCCCTGCGCGATGTCCGGGTCGCCCACGTGGTTCCAGCCCTTGATCCGCATGTCCAGGGGGATGGAGGCGAGCCCGCGGTAGAGCAGTGAGCCGTTCGCGCGGCTCGCCAGCCCCTGGCCGCCGCTCAGCGAGTCGACGTACGCCGTGCCGGACTCGGTCCAGCGGGGCTCGCCGGCGACAGCGGACGATGTACTCATGCCGACCGTGAAAGCGCCTAACAGGGAGGCCAGAGCGAGGAACTGACGTTTCATCACACACCTGCCACATCGACGAAGACCGGGTTGGCATAGAACCACGTATCGACCCACGGGTCACCGTTGCCGGGCACGTGCGGAATCGGGCCGTGCGGGTCGATCGAGGCGCCGAGATACCCGGCACCGTTGCGGTTGCCGTCGCTGCCGCGCAGCCGGACGTAGAAGGACTCGTCACCGGCGACCAGCGGGATGCGCAGGGTGTAGGTCCCCTTCCGGCCGCTCACATCACGCGTGTGGACGACCCTGGTGTCGGGCGCCCGCCAGTCGTCGCGGTCGGCCACCGGGCCGCGCACCGAGCCGCGGATCACGTCGACGTGCGCCAACTCGGGCAGGACTCCATGAGGGTTGGGGCGCGAGGCGGTCGTCACGGTGACGCTCAGCGTGAGCTTCTCGCCCTTGCGGACGCGCAGCCGGCCGCCCATGGTCACCCCCGGGCCGTGGTCGCAGTCCCGCTTCAGCCGGACGTCCAGCCCGTCGAGCAGATGGCCGTGGTCCAGCCAGACCCGGCCCGCGCGCAGGCCCGCCATCACCGCGCGGTAGCCGTAGCGGGTCACGCCCACATGCGTGCGGCTGAACTGGCCGGGCCAGAAGTCGCCGCCCGGCTGCTGCGTGTCGGTGTTCACCGGGTCCGGGATGTGCCCGGTGTTGTCGAAGTTCTGCCCGGGCGCCCAGTCGCCGTTCTTCCAGGTGTCGAAGACGACACGGTGCACATCGGAGTTGGTGGTGATCGTGAACAGCCGCCCCTCGGCGAGCATCGCGTCCCACATGCCGCCGACGGTCGCCGTCATCCAGTCGAAGCCGCCGTACAGGACGTACGCGTCCTCCGGGTACCCGGCGAAGGAGTTCTCGGACGGCTTGTTGACGTACTCGCCGCGCTGCTGGCCCGAGCCGACCCAGCCGGGGATGCCGCCGCCCTGGGCGCCGGGCGCGCCCTCCATGCCGATCACGATCTCCGGGGCCGCGTCGCGCCAGTTGCGCATCTCGTGCGGGGAGTCGATGCCCAGGCGCAGCGGGTGGTTGGCGAGAACGAGGACGTCGTCGACGTATCCGGTGCGGCGCTGTGCGGCCAGCCACTGGATGGCCTTGACCGCGTGCGCCTCGTTGCGAGCCGTGTCCGGGTGGGTGGGAGAGCCCGCCGTGTAGCCCAACAGCTTGCCGTCGTAGGCGAGTTCGAACTGGGTGAGCAGGTCCACCTCGTGCGGGCCGGGAGCGGCGAAGACGGTCGCGTGCTCGGCGGCGGGGATGTACCACTCCAGGCCCTGGAAGATCAGCTGGCGCGGGTTCTGGGCGCGCGCCTTGAGGATCTCCTGGTGTTCCAGCTTCGCGCCGTAGTTGGCGTGCCCGAAGTTGGAGTGCTCGTTGAAGACCATCCAGTCGAGCCCGTACTGGGCGCCGGCCCGGGCGAGTTGGGAGAACGTGTACTTCGCGTCGTGGCTGTAGACGGAGTGGATGTGGTGGTCGCCCACGAGGTAGGCGAGGCGCGGATCGTTGCCGCCGTAGCGTCCGGCGGAGGCAGCCGCGGGTGTCGCGAGCGAGCCCACCGCGAAGGCCGCCCCGAACAGGCCCGCGCGGCGCAGCAGCCCGCGCCGCGACATGCCCTGCGGGTCCAGTGCGGCGGGGGAGACGGACGGATCGGCCCAGGCGGGCAGTTGCTGCTCGGTCATGATCGTGTGAGTCCCTCGGGTCTTCGGATCAGTGGTTCATGAACGACGTGACGGGAAGGGCGCGCTCGACGATCCGGACGTCGCCGAGCCGGCCGTGCAGAATCTGGTCGATCTTCCCCGCGTACTCGTAGCCGCCGAGCAGCCAGGGCAGACCGAGTGAGATGAGCCCGACGGCGGAGGCGTGCGGATTGCGGGCGACCGGGCAGCCCTGGACGTACATCGTGGTGTGGGAGCCGTCGTTGACGACGGCGACGTGCCACCACTGCTCGCGGGCCGTCTCGTCGCCCCAGTTGGTGGTGATGCCCTGCTGGTTGAGCGGCCGGACCGCCCACTGCGGGCCGGGCCCGTCGGACAGGGAGAGCGTGGCGAGCGGCTCGTCCGGGTCGTCCGCGGTCTTGCCCGCGCCGCCGCCGGTACCGGTGCGGCTGATCAGCGAGGCCCAGGCGTTGTGCGAGGCGTCCCAGTCGGCGGGAAGCTGGTAGAAGGCCTCGACGGTGTAACCGCGCGGGAAGGTCGCCGAGTTGAGAGGGGCGCCGTCGACCGTGCGCAGATACGCGCCCTTCAGCGGAGGCTTGCCGCCCTGGAAGGTGAGGCTGCCGTGGCCCGGCTGGTCCGGGTGGTGGGCCGACGACCAGCTGAGTGCGCCGTCGGCGACCTTGACCACGGTCAGGTCGTTCCCGTGCCCGGAGAGATCGCGGACCGTGCCCTCGACCGCCGTACCGTCGGCGTGGCCGTCGAAGCGCCAGTACGCGACCGTGCCCCGGACGAGCATCTGCGAGGCGGGCCGCGACGGCCGGGCGGGCACCGGAGCGAAGCCCGAGAAGCGCTCCTCGAAGTCGAGGGTGACGGAGAACCGGTCCGCGTCGCCGCTGAGTTCGATCTCCTGCCGCTCCAGCTCGTTGAGGCCCTGGGCGGCCCGGCCCAGGATCCACGGCGAGATCGTCTCGACGTCGATGGTGTTCCGGTCGAGGTCGAAGCGGTAGAGGCGGATCATCGCCGCGCCGCCGTAGTAGCGGTTCTGATAGTTCGTCAGGTGAAGATGTACGTCGTTCCCGGCCGCGTTCTTGTGGGTGGCGCGGGCGGCGGGCCAGTAGTGCCCGTTGAGGGTCAGGAAGATCTGGTCGTGATCATTGACCAGCTCGTCCCACAGGCGCTGTCCGTACGAGGAGAGGGTGTCGTCCTCCACGACCAGCTCGTGCGTGGTGAGGATGACGGGCGTCTTGGGGTGCGCCGCGATGACGTCCTTCGCCCATGCGTAGCCCTTCGCCGACAGCCGCCAGTCCAGTGCGAGGACGAGCCACTGCCGGCCGGCCGCCGTGAAGAGGTGGAAGGTGTTGTAGCCGTCCGGCGAGGCACCGCCGAAGGTGCGCTTGCGCGCGAAGCGCTGCGGCCCGAAGACGTCCAGGTACGGGGTCGCGCCCCGCTGGTCGTCCGTGGACGACCGGATGTCATGGTTGCCCGCCAGCACGCTGTAGCCCACACCGCGCCGGTCGAGGAGCTCGAACGCCTTGCCCGCCGCGTCGAATTCGGCCTGTGCGCCGTTCTCCGTGAGGTCGCCCAGATGCGAGAGGAAGACGATGTTCTCGTCCTTGCCGTGCTCCAGGAGGTAGCGGAGCGAGGCCTCGATCGGCGCGGGGTTGATGCTCGGGCCGTCGAAGAGGTACTGGGTGTCGGGCATGACGGCGAGGGTGAAGCGGCGGCTCTCGGGGTCGGGCCGCCGGCTCGCCTCACGGGGGGCCGCCTGAGCGGTCGCGGGCAGCGCGACGGTCGTGGCCGCCGCGCCGATCAGCGCCGTGGCCCGCAGGAAGTTACGTCTTCCGGCGTCGGCCTGGTCGGCTTGGGCGGCGGCCTGATCGGCCTGCGTCCGGGCATGCGAAGTACACACGTCTGCTCCATCAAAGAGGCATCGAAGAGGTGGGTGCGCAGGGAGGTGTTGAAGGGGTGGGTGCGCGAGGAGGTGTCGAAAGGGTGGGTGCGAGCGAGGTCAGAGCACGCGCAGCGTCCAGGACCAGCGGTGCGTACCGGTGTCGATGAGGTACTCGGGCGAGGTGTCGGGCCCGCACGAGGCCGTGCCCAGGCCCCGGTGCGCGGCGTCGATGTGCACGACGCAGCCGGGCCGCGGCACCAGCTCGTCGTGGTGGGTGGCGGCGGCCAGGTCCTCGGCGCGGTACCGGGTCACGGACACCTGACGCGGTTCGTCCAGTGCGACCGAGAGGCCGGTGGCGTCGGGCGCCGACAGCGTGAACTGTCGTACGCCGTGCCGCCCGCCGCTCTCCTGCGGACGCAGATAGGGGGTGAACAGTTCGTCCACGGGCAGGGAGTGGTGGCCGACGGGCGCGCCGGCGCAGCGGTCCGGATACGACTCCCAGGGACCCGGCCCGTACCACTCCAGGACATCGAGCCCGGCGACGGTCTCGAAGACCGAGCCCACCCGCGCCACGTCGTCGAGGCCGTCCGGCAGCTCTGCCGATTCCTCGACGAGCACACCACCCTCGACGCGCGTGAACACCTGCTCGTGGCGCACGGTGCCCGCCCAGGTGTCGTACTCGGCGAGCACGGTGACGCTCCCCCGGCCACCGGCCGGAAGGACCCCCGTCTCGCTTCGCTCGTCTTCACGCTGTACGGCGACGACCTTGCGTACGAGCGTGTCGAGACCCCAGGAGCGCCAGCGCACCGCGACGCCGCCCAGTTCGTCGTTGTCGGTGGGGGTCCGCCACAACGAGAGCACGGGGGCGGCGGTGAGCAGCGGGTGAACGAGGAGTCCGTCCTCGTCGATGTCGACGGGCTCGCCCGTCACGGGGACGTCCTGCGCGACGTCCTCGTCTCCTATGCCGTCCTCCCTGCCGGACGCCGCCCGCAGCCGCACCTGCGGCAGGCACACCACCGTGCCGCGCGGCGCCCATGGCTCGTCGCCCGCCGTCGTCACGCGCAGCGTCAGCCACGCCTCGCCGGCGTCCTCGGGCAGCGGGAAGGGCAGCGGAACCGTGGCCGACTCGCCGGGGCCCACGTCGGGCAGTTCGGCGGGAGCCGTCAGAGTGCCGCCGTCCGCGAGCGACAGCTCCCACTCGGCGGCCAGCCAGTCCAGCCCCCGGAAGTGCTGGCGGTTGGCGATGGCGAGCCCTTCGTGGTGGAAGTTCGTCAGCATGACCGGCGCCGCGATCTCCCGGTGCTCGTACATCACCGGCTTCGGGGTCCGGTCGGGGAAGACGACCCCGTCGGCGATGAACGCGCCGTCGTGGATCGCCTCGCCGAAGTCGCCGCCGTACGCCCAGCGGTGGCCCGGCGCCGCGACACCGTTGTCATACAGCCCGGCGCCACCGCGCCCGGCCGGTCTTCCGTCGTTCACGCGTTGGAGAATGCCGTGGTCCCAGAACTCCCAGATGAAACCGCCCTGAAGCCCTGGGGTTGACTCGATGGCGGCCCAGTGGTCGGCGAGCGTGCCGTTGCTGTTGCCCATGGCGTGCGAGTACTCGCACTGGATGAGCGGCTTGGTCTGCGTCCCGGAGAGGGCGTGGGCGACACAGTCCTCGATGGGCGCGTACATGGGGCAGGCGATGTCGGACGCCACGCTCGTATCGGCCCAGTCGAGCTTGGCCGCGCCCTCGTACTGCAGCGGCCTGGTCGGGTCGTGGCGGCGCAGCCACCCCGCGGCGGCGTCGTGGTTGGCGCCGTAGTCGGACTCGTTGCCGAGGGACCAGATGATGACGGAAGGGTGGTTCTTGTCGCGGAGCACCATCCGCGCGACGCGGTCCACGAAGGCACTGGTGTAGCGCGGGTCGTCGGCGATCTCGTGCGCGTGGTCGTGCGCCTCGATGTCCGCCTCGTCCACGACGTAGAAGCCGAGCTCGTCGGCGAGGTCGAGGAGGGTCGGGTCGTTCGGGTAGTGGGCGGTGCGGATCGCGTTGAACCCGAAGCGCTTCAGCAGCTCCAGGTCCGCGCGCATGTCCTGCTGCGACACCGTCCGCCCCGTCAGCGGATGGAAGTCGTGCCGGTTGACGCCCCGGATGTAGACCCGCTCGCCGTTGAGGAGCAGGTCACGGCCGCGGATCTCGACCTCGCGGAAGCCGACGCGGTGGTACGAGGTGTCGGCGACCGAACCGTCGGCGCGGTGCAGCCGTACGGTCAGGCCGTACAGCTCGGGCGTCTCCGCAGTCCACGGGCGGACGTCACGCACGACCGCGCCGAGGCGTGCCTCGCCGAGGAAGTCGGAGACCCGCCCGTCCTCGGCGTTGAAACGGTCGAACTCCGCGTCCTGAGCGAGGAGTTGACCATCCAGCTCTCCGGTGACGTACCAGCCCTCGGGCAGTGCGCCGGAACTGCTCCGGACCTGACAGTCCACCCGCAGCTCTCCGTCGAGCCGCGTCCGTACGGTCACGTCGGCCAGATACAGCGGATCGGTGGCGTACAGCAGGACCGAGCGGGTGATCCCGCCGTGCCACCACTGGTCCTGGTCCTCGATGTGCGAGGCGTCCGACCACTTCACGACGGTGAGCCGTACGGTGGCGCGCCGCCCGGGACGGACGACCTCCGAGAGATCGAACTCCGCCGCGAGGTGCGAGTCCTTGGAGATGCCGACCGGCCGCCCGTCGACGTGGACCAGCAGCACGCTCTCGGCGGCACCGACCTGGAGCAGGACGCGGCGACCGGCCCACGCGTCGGGGACGTCCACAGCACGCTCGTACACGCCCGTCGGGTTGGCGGCGGGCGACGCGGGCGGGAACTCGTGCCACGGCATGCGGAAGTTGGTGTACTGGGGGAGATCGTCGGTGCCCTGCATGGTCCAGGCGCCGGGGACCTCGATCCGGGCCCAGTCGCCGAGCGCGGCGTCGGGGGCCGGCAGCAGCTGGAACCGCCAGCCACCGTCCAGCGACAGCGCGCCCGGACGCCGGTCCACGGCGTTCATAGGCAACCGCCCCCAGGAGGTCACCTCAGGTGCCTCCCAGGGGCGCAGGGCGATCAGGGGATCGGCGGGCACTGGTCCGCGGATCGACGGATCGGTCATCAGCGGATGGCCCCCTTGCCGAGGTCGCCGATGATCTGCTTGGCGCCGATCGCGAAGACGATCAGCAGCGGGAGGAGGGCCAGCAGCGCGCCCGTCATGACCATCCCGTAGTCGGTGGTGCCGTGGACGCCGTTGAGCTGAGACAGGGCGACCTGGAGGGTCACGTTGTCCGGATTGGTGAGGGCGATCAGCGGCCAGGCGTAGTCGTTCCACTGGCCCATGAAGGTGAAGATGCCGAGGAAGGCGAGTCCGGGCCGGACGACCGGGAGCGCCACGTGCCAGTACTGGCGCAGGAATCCGGCGCCGTCGAGCTTGGAGGCGTCGAGGAGTTCGTCGTGGATGGCGCTCTTCATGTACTGGCGCATCCAGAAGATGCCGAACGCGTTGGCGGCCGCCGGGACGATCAGCGCGGTCATCGAGCCGATCCAGCCCAGCTTCGCCATGATCACGAACTGCGGGATGGCCTGGAGCTGCGCCGGCACCATGAAGATCGCCATCATCAGGGCGAAGAGCACCCGGCGGCCGGGGAACTGGAACTTGGCGAAGACGAAGGCCGCGAGGGAGTCGAAGAAGAGGACCAGGACCGTGACCGAGCCGGCCACGAGCAGGGAGTTGAACATCGACCCGAAGAAGTCGACGTTGTCGAAGAGGTGGCGGAGGTTCTCCAGGAAGTGCGAGCCGGGCAGCAGCTTCGGCGGGTAGGAGAAGATCTCGGTCGACGAGTGCGTCGACATGATCACGGCCCAGTAGAACGGGAAGACCGAGAGCAGCAGGCCGACGATCAGGACCAGGTGGAGGGCTGTGCCCCGCTGCCGTGAACCCTTGATGGATGCCATGGTGGCGGTCTCCTAGTCTTCGCCCCGGCGCTGCACCAGGCGCCAGTTGATGATCGAGAAGAGGATGACGACCAGGAAGATGCCCCAGGCGACGGCGGCGCCGTATCCGAAGTCGTTGTTGTCGAAGGTCTGCTGGAAGAAGTAGAGGACCATCGTCTGGCCCGCGTGTCCCGGACCGCCCGCGAACGACGAGTTGTTGTCCGTGGTCTGCAGCAGCACCTGCGGTTCGGAGAAGCTCTGCAGTCCGGTGACGGTCGAGATGACCAGCACGAAGAGCAGCACCGGACGCAGCAGCGGCAGCGTGATGCGGAAGAAGGTCTGCACGGGCCCGGCGCCGTCCATCCGCGCCGCCTCGTACAGCTCGCCCGGGATCGTCTGGAGCCCGGCGAGGAAGATGATCGCGTTGTAGCCGGTCCACTGCCAGGTCATCAGCGTCGCGATGGCGACCTTGATGCCCCAGGGACTGTTCAGCCACGCCACCTGGTCCAGGCCGAGCGCCTGCAACACGGCGTTCATCAGGCCGAAGTTGGTGGAGAAGACCGAGCCGAAGATGATCGCGACGGCCACGATCGAGGTGACGTTCGGCAGGAAGAACGCGAAGCGGTAGACGTTCTTGAAGCGGACCGCCGAGTTGAGCAGCACGGCCGTCACCATGGCGAGGAAGATCATCGGGAAGGTGGCCAGCGCCCAGATGATGATCGTGTTCCCGATCGCGGTCCAGAATTGACTGTCCGACAGCAGATAGCGGTACTGCGACAGCCCGGCGAACTCCATCGAGCCGAGCCCGTCCCAGCGATGGAAGGACAGGTAGAGCGAGAAGCCGACCGGGATCAGGCCGAAGGCGAGGAACAGGAGATAGAAGGGGGAGATCGCGGCGTACAGCCGCCAGTAGCTCAGGATGCCTTTCTTCTGGTGGACGACGGGGGCACTGGCGACGACCGCCGGGGGTGTCTCGACCACGGGTGCGGTAGCCATCAGTAACTCACCCCCAGGTGGTCCGCGATGCGCCGGCACTTGCTCATGGCGTCCCTCCAGGCCTGCTTCTCGTCCTTGCCGAGAACGGAGAAGTTCCGCAGCTCGTCGTTGATGGGGGTGCTGAGCGCGATGTCGTACGGGCTGTTGAAGGCGACCGGGATCTTCTGCGCGGCCGGGCCGAAGACGTCCATGGTGATCTGGTTGCCGAAGAACGCGTCGGGTTCACGGAGCTTCTTCATGCCGTACGACGCGGGGGTCGACGGGAAGAGCACCGAGTCGACGAAGCCCTGGGCCTGGTTGTCCGCGTCGAGCATCCAGGTGATCATCTCGAAGGCCTTTTCCGGCTCCCGGCACGCCTTGGTGACGGCGAGGAACGAACCGCCGATGTTCGACGGTCCGCCCGGACAGGCCGCCACCCGCCACTTGCCCTTGGTCTTCGGTGTGTTGAGCTTGATGTCGCCGGCCGCCCAGGAGGCGTTCAGCTGGCTGGGCAGCAGGCCTCGCTCGGTTGCCGATATGTTGTCCGGCGTGCCGTTGACGATCTTCGAGACAAGGCCGCGGCGGGTGGCCTCGACCGCGCGGTCCCAGGCGGTGCGCACATGCTCCTGGTCGCCGATGAAGTGCCGGTCCTTGTCGACGAACCGCCTGGTCGTCTGGTTCACCGAGATGCCGAAGACGCTGAGGGCGTCGGTGAGGATGAACGTGCCGGGGATGCGCTTCTTGAGCTGCTCGCCGGCCGCGAAGAACTTCTCCCAGGTGTCCAGCTCCTTGGAGACGTCCGCCGGCTCGTACGGCAGGCCGCCCTTCTTGAAGACGGCCGGCTGGTAGTAGTGGGCGACCGGACCGCAGTCGATCGGGAAGCCCACCATCGAGCCGTCCTCGGCGATGCCCTGATCCCACTTCCAGGGCAGGTACTGGTCCTTGAGCTTGTCGGCGCCGAGCGTGCGCAGGTCCACGAACTGGTCGGAGTTTGGCAGGTACGAGGCCATGTCCTCGCCCTTGAGCCCGGCGATGTCCGGGATGTGGGCGTGCCCGGTCATGGTGGTCATCAGCTTCGAGCGGTAGTAGCCGCCGATCTGGATGGCCTGCAGGTTCACCGAGCTGTCGTAGCGGGTCTTGGCGTCCTGGACGACCTTCGGGCTCAGCCCGCCGCTCCAGTACCACATGACCATGTTCCGGCCGGTGGACCCGGTCGGAACGGCACAGCCGGTCGCCAGGCCGCCGAGTGCCGTGGCGGCCGTACCGGCCAGGCCCGCGCGCAGCAGGCCCCTTCGTGAGAGCCGCACAGCTCCCACCGCCTTTCGGTTCTTTGACGTTCTTCGACGTTCTTCGACGATCTTCGAAAGCGAGAGGTACCGATCGGGGGGTTCAGCGGGGGGTGACGGGCGCGTACTGGACGGGCGGGCCCGGGTCGGCCGGGATCCGGTCGGCCAGGAAGCCGTACGCGCGCCGTAGTTCGGGGTCGTCGAGGGAGTGCCACCAGCGGTGCACGCCGTACCAGCCGGGCGCGGCAAGCGCACCGCCGTGCCGCCGCACGGACAGGCCGGCGGCCAGCACCGCGAAGCGCAGCCGTTCCTCGAGTGGCCAGCCGCCGAGCGAGGCCGCGACGAAGCTCGCGCCGAAGACGTCCCCGGCGCCCGTCGGGTCCAGGACATCGATGTCCAGGGCGGGTACGTCGGCGTACTCGCCTGTCGTCTGGTCCACGGCCACCGCGCCGTCGCCGCCTCGCGTGACCACGGCCACCGGCACCAGTTCGCTGAGGGTGCCGAGTGCGGCCACCGCACTGTCGGTACGTGTGTACGCCATCGCCTCGGCCTCGTTGGGGAGGAAGGCATGGCACAGGGAGAGCTGGTCGAGGAGGTCGGTGGACCACTGCTGGGTGGGGTCCCAGCCGACATCGGCGTAGATCTGCGTGCCGTTCGCGGCCGCCTTGGCGAGCCAGGCGCGCGGCTCGGCCTCGATGTGCACCAGCGCGGTGCGCGCCTCGGGCGGGTCACCCATCAGCGTGTCCTGCGAGTACGGGGGTTCCTGGCCGTGGGTGACCAGCGCGCGGTCGTGGATGGGGGTCCCCCCTGCTCGAGCGGGGCCGAGAGCCTGGGGGAGCGCGAGCGAGACGGTGACCGGGGTGTGCCAGCCGTCCGCGGTGCGGGAGAGCGAGAGGTCGATGCCCTCCTGGTCGGCGAGGACTTCACGGCAGTACGCGCCGTAGTGGTCGTCGCCGAAGACCGTGGCCAGGGAAGTGCGCAGGCCGAAGCGTGAGGCCGCCACGGCCAGGTTGGCGATACCGCCGGGGCTCACGCCCATGCCCGCGGTCCAGATCTCCTCACCCGGCGTCGGCGGCTTGCCCAGTCCGGTGAGGACGAGGTCGTAGAAGAGCAGCCCGGTCAGCAGGACATCGGGCCCTTCGTCGCCCACGGGCGCATCCTCTCGTCAAAAGTCTGCAAGCGGTGCACAGGATCGTGCGCGCCTCTCCGTCATTTGGCAAGAGTCGAGCAGAAACGAGCATAGAAATGACGGGGAATGACGAGTACTGTTCATTCCGTGCTGGCAGAGCGACGACATCAACTCATCCTGCGGGCCCTGCGCTCCGGCGGTCCCGCGGCCGTGACCGATCTCTCCGAACAACTGGGCGTGAGTCCCGCCACGGTCCGCCGTGACCTTTTGAAGCTGGAGGAGGAGGGCCTGCTGACGCGGGTGCACGGCGGCGCGGTCGTGGACGAGGGCGACCAGCCCTTCGCCGAGGTCGCCGAGGTGCGCGTACCCGAGAAGGACGCCATAGCCGCGAAGGCCGCTTCACTCATCGAGGACGGTCAGTCCGTGCTCCTCGACATCGGCACCACCGCGTACCGGCTGGCCCGGCAGCTGCACGGCCGCAGGATCACCGTGATCACCAGCAACCTGGTGGTCTACGAGGAACTCGTGGACGACGAGGACATAGAGCTGGTGCTGCTCGGCGGGATGGTCCGCCGCGAGTACCGCTCCCTGGTCGGCTTCCTCACCGAGGACAACCTGCGCCAACTGCACGCGGACTGGCTCTTCCTCGGCACCAGCGGGGTCCGGCCGGGCGGGCAGGTGATGGACACGACCGTCGTCGAGGTGCCGGTCAAACGCGCCATGATCAAGGCCGGGGAGCGGGTGGTGCTGCTCGCGGACCGGGCCAAGTTCCCGGGGACGGGGATGGCGAAGGTCTGCGGCCCCGAGGATCTGGACGTGGTGGTGACGAACGCGCCGGTGGACGCGGCGACGCGGTCCTCCTTGGAGGAAGCGGGCGTACAAGTGGTCGTGGCGTGAGCCCTCGCCGCGTGTCCTGCGTCAATGCACGAACTGCAAAGGTGGTAATTGCGTGAGGCTGACCATTCTGGGCGGCGGCGGATTCCGCGTCCCGCTCGTGTACGGGGCGCTCCTCGGGGACCGCGCCGAGGGCCGCGTCACCCAGGTCGTGCTGCACGACCTGGACGCCGGACGGCTCTCCGCCGTGGCGCGCGTCCTCGCCGAGCAGGCGGCCGGCGTGCCGGACGCGCCCGAGGTGACCGTCACCACCGACCTCGACGAGGCCCTGCGCGGCGCCGACTTCGTCTTCTCCGCGATCCGGGTCGGCGGCCTCGAAGGGCGCGCGGCGGACGAGCGGGTCGCCCTGGACCAGGGTGTCCTGGGCCAGGAGACGGTCGGCGCGGGCGGTATCGCGTACGGACTGCGCACGGTGCCCGTCGCCGTCGACATCGCGCAGCGCGTGGCCCGTCTCGCCCCCGATGCCTGGGTCATCAACTTCACCAACCCCGCGGGGCTGGTCACCGAGGCCATGTCCCGCCACCTCGGCGACCGTGTGATCGGTATCTGCGACTCACCGGTCGGCCTCGGCCGCCGGATCGCGAAGGTCCTCGGCGCGAACCCGCGCGAGGCCTGGATCGACTACGTCGGCCTCAACCACCTCGGCTGGGTCCGCGGGCTGCGCGTCGCGGGCCGTGACGAACTCCCGCGGCTGCTCGCCGACCCGGAGCTGCTCGGCTCCTTCGAGGAGGGCAAGCTCTTCGGCCCCGAGTGGCTCCAGTCCCTGGGCGCCGTCCCGAACGAATACCTGCACTACTACTACTTCAACCGCGAAGCCGTCCGCGCCTACCAGGAGGCGGAGAAGACCCGCGGCGCCTTCCTGCGCGACCAGCAGGCCCGGTTCTACGACGAGATGAAGCGCCCGGACGCCGGCGCGCTGACCGCCTGGGACCGGACCCGCGCCGAGCGCGAGGCCACGTACATGTCCGAGAACCGGGAGACGGCCGGCGCGGGCGAACGCGACGCCGACGACCTCTCCGGCGGCTACGAGAAGGTCGCCCTCGCCCTGATGCGGGCCATCGCCCGCGACGAGCGCACCACCCTCATCCTCAACGTCCGTAACCGCGGCACCCTCTCCGTCCTCGACACGGAGGCCGTCATCGAGGTGCCGTGCCTCGTCGACGCCAACGGCGCACATCCCGTCGCGGTGGACCCGCTGCCCGACCATGCGACCGGGCTGGTGTGCGCGGTCAAGGCGGTGGAGCGCGAAGTGCTGTCCGCGGCCGAGTCGGGCTCGCGCACCACCGCGGTGAAGGCCTTCGCCCTGCATCCGCTCGTGGACTCCGTGAACGTGGCACGCAGACTCGTCGACGGATACACCTTGGTCCACCCAGGTCTGGCGTACCTTAAGTAAGCGCTTTCCACTTCCCTGGAGACTTCTTATGCACGACGAACGCCGCCGGATCGAGGAGCGCGTAGAGCGCATCCACGACCAGCGCATCAAGGCCGCGATATACGCCGCGTCCGTACCCTTCGAGGTCGAGGCCTGGCAGGCCCCCGGCGAGCCCGTCCCGTTCGAGGAGGCCGCGGCCGCCTCCTACGACCCCTTCGCGATGGACACCCCGTGGGGTCCGCCCTGGGGCACGACCTGGTTCAAGATGCGCGGCCAGGTCCCTGAGGAGTGGGCCGGGAAGCGTGTCGAGGCCGTCATCGACCTGGGCTTCGTCGGCGACTGGCCGGGCAACCAGGCCGAGGCCCTCGTCCACCGCGCGGACGGGACGCCGCTGAAGGCGGTCAACCCGCTCAACCAGTACGTGCCGATCGGCAACCCGGTGGTGGGAGGGGAATCGGTCGACTACCTCGTCGAGGCGGCTTCGAACCCCGACATCCTCGCCAACGACTTCGCGTGCCCGACCCCGCTCGGCGACGTCCTGACCGCCGGCGACAAGCCGCTGTACGTCTTCAAGCGGGCCGACATCGCGATCCTCGACGAGGAGGTCTGGCACCTCGACCTGGACGTCCAGGTGCTGCGCGAGCTGATGCTCGAACTCGGCGAGCACGACCCGCGCCGCCACGAGATCATGCACACCCTGGACCGCGCGCTCGACGCCCTGGACCTGGACGACATCTCCGGCAGCGCGGCGGCCGTCCGCGAGGTCCTCGCCCCGGCCCTGGCCAAGCCCGCGCATGCCAGCGCCCACCGGATCTCCGGCGTGGGCCACGCGCACATCGACTCCGCCTGGCTGTGGCCGATCCGCGAGACCAAGCGCAAGACGTCCCGCACCTTCTCCAACGTCACGTCGCTCGCCGACGAGTACGAGGAGTTCATCTTCGCCTGCTCGCAGGCCCAGCAGTACGCGTGGGTGCGCGACAACTACCCGCAGGTGTGGGCCCGCATCCAGGAGTCCGTGAAGAAGGGCCAGTGGGCGCCGGTCGGCGGCATGTGGGTCGAGGCCGACGGCAACCTGCCCGGCGGCGAGGCGATCGCCCGCCAGCTCATCCACGGGAAGCGGTTCTTCATCGAGCACTTCGGAGTCGAGACCAAGGGCGTCTGGCTGCCCGACTCCTTCGGCTACAACGCGGCCTACCCGCAGCTCGCCAAGCTCGCCGGCAACGACTGGTTCCTGACCCAGAAGATCTCCTGGAACCAGACCAACAAGTTCCCGCACCACACCTTCTGGTGGGAGGGCATCGACGGCACGCGGATCTTCACCCACTTCCCGCCGGTCGACACCTACAACGCCCGTTTCAGCGGTGAGGAGATGGCCCGCGCGACGCGCAACTACCAGGAGAAGGGCGCCGCCACGAGATCTCTGGCCCCCTTCGGCTGGGGCGACGGCGGTGGCGGCCCCACCCGCGAGATCATGGAACGGGCGCGCAGGCTGGCCGACCTGGAGGGCTCGCCCAAGGTGGTGGTCGAGCACCCCGACGCGTTCTTCGCCAAGGCCCGAGAGGAGTACCCGGACGCCCCCGTCTGGGTCGGCGAGCTCTACCTGGAGCTGCACCGCGCCACGTACACCTCCCAGGCCCGCACGAAGCAGGGCAACCGGCGCAGCGAACACAAGCTCCGCGAGGCCGAGTTGTGGGCGACGACCGCCGCGTTGCATGCGCCGGACTACGCCTACCCCTACGAGAAGCTCGACCGGCTCTGGAAGACGGTCCTCCTCCACCAGTTCCACGACATCCTGCCGGGGTCCTCGATTGCGTGGGTGCACCGGGAGGCCGAGGCCGAATACGCGCGGGTGGCCGAGGAGCTGGAAGCGCTGACGGCCGAGGCGGTCGCCGCGCTGGGCGGTGGCGAGTCCCGGGCCTTCAACACCAGCCCGTTCGAGCGGGCCGAGGTGGTACGGACCTCGGTGGGTGTTCCCATGTACACCGAGGTACCCGCGAACGGCAGTGCGCCGCTGGGGGCCGCCGAGCCGCCCCAGCCGGTGGTCGTGACCGGTCGCGTCCTCGAAAACGGCCTCGTACGCGTCGAGTTGGCCGAGGACGGCACCCTGGCCTCCGTACGTGACCTCAAGGCAAACCGCGAAGTCCTGGCCGACAAGGGCAACCTGCTGCGCCTGCACACCGACCTGCCCAACTACTGGGACGCCTGGGACGTCGACAAGCACTACATGAACCGCTACACGGACCTCCTGGACGCCGACTCGATCGCGGTCGTCGACCAGGACCCGCTGCTCGGCGCGATCCGCGTGGAGCGGTCGTTCGGCAAGGGCTCGAAGATCGTTCAGACGATCACCGTCCGGGCCGGCAGCCCCCGTATCGACGTCGAGACGGAGATCGACTGGCACGAGGCCGAGAAGTTCCTCAAGGCCGCCTTCCCGGTGG
The DNA here is from genome assembly GCF_055566975.1 of Streptomyces sp. NPDC027189. Taxonomy (NCBI): domain Bacteria; kingdom Bacillati; phylum Actinomycetota; class Actinomycetes; order Kitasatosporales; family Streptomycetaceae; genus Streptomyces; species Streptomyces sp. NPDC027189. The sequence goes on along the minus strand of NZ_JBVHRI010000020.1, from coordinate 53,881 downwards.
ACATCAGGGCCCCGCACTCCTCCGCGGAGATCCAGTTCGGCCACGTCCAGCGTCCCACCCACACCAACACGAGCTGGGAGGCGGCCCGCTTCGAGGTGTACGGCCACCGCTGGGTGCACATCGGCGAACCGGGCTACGGCGTCGCGGTCATCAACGACTCGACGTACGGCCACGACGTCTCCCGCACGGTCCGCGAGGACGGCGGTACGACGACGACCGTACGGCTGTCGCTCGTGCGCGCCCCGCGCGTGCCCGACCCCGAGGCGGACCAGGGCAAGCACCGCTTCACGTACTCCCTCCTCCCGGGAGCGAGCATCGAGGACGCGGTCGCGGAGGGTTACGCGCTCAACCTGCCGCTGCGGGTGGCCGATTCCGCCGGCCCCGCCGAGCCCGTGGTCTCCGTCGACGGCGAGGGCGTGACGATCGAGGCGGTCAAGCTCGCCGACGACGCCTCGGGCGATGTCGTCGTACGCCTCTACGAGTCCCGCGGCGGCCGTGCCACCGGCACCCTGCGCACCGGCTTCCCACTAGCCGGGGCCCAGGTGACCGACCTCCTGGAGCGCCCGCTCTCGGCTGCGGACACCGACGGGAACGCGGTCCCGGTCGCGCTGCGCCCCTTCGAAGTGCAGACACTGCGCCTGGCTGTGGAGAAGGAGTGACCGCGCTGCCATGAACGTGACCGCCGTTCCCACGAAGAATTAAGGAAGCGGTAAGAGGCCTGGTCACGGTGGGTGCGCCACCCGCCGTGACCACGGCACGTTCCCTGCGCGACACCTGGAGTTCTCCCTTCCCCCCTGTGATGCGGGGGAGACGCGAGAGAAGAGAGGTGTCACCGTGCGAGACCCGCGTATGGCCGCGATCGGCAAGGGGCTGAGGCGCAGGGGGAAGCTGATGGCCGAGGCGGTGCGCCCGCCGCGGCGAATCCTGGACGCCGTGCCGTCGCCCCGGAGTCCCGGGACTCCCGACGAGCGGTCGTACGTCGCCCCGCGCGCCCCGCGCCTGGTGGACTCGCCCGTCTTCGTGCTCTCCTCCGTGCGCTCCGGCTCGACGCTGCTACGAGTCCTGCTCAACAGCCACAGCCAGATCCGTGCCCCGCACGAGATGCATCTGCGCACCGTCCACGTCCACTTGTCCCGCGACTTCACCGTGGATGCCATGAAGGCCCTCGAGCTCGACAAGGACGAGCTGGAACACGCCCTGTGGGACCGGCTGCTGCACCTCGAACTCACCCGCAGCGGCAAGCGGATCATCGTCGACAAGACCCCGCCGAACACCCTCGTCTGGCCCCGCCTGCACCGATGTTGGCCGAACGCCCGCTACATCGTCCTGCTCCGTCACCCGGGCGCGGTCATCACCTCGTTGACCAACCGCCGCTCGGACCCCGACCACGAGGCCATCACCGCCGAGGTCCTCGACTACAGCGAGAAGCTGGAAGAGGCCCGCCAGAACCTCGACGCCCACGTGATCACGTACGAACAGCTCACGGCCGACCCGGAGACGACCACCCGCGGCCTCTGCGACCATCTCGGCGTCCCCTGGGAGAGCGGCATGCTCGACTACGGCACCCAGGACCACGGCACCTTCCGCCCCCAGCTCGGCGACTGGAGCGACACCATCAGGTCGGGCCGCGTGCAGCCCGCCCGCGGCGCCGATCCGGCGGTCGAACTGCCGCCCAGGCTGGCGGAGCTGGCGCGTGCCTGGGGGTATCCGGCGGGCTGACCGGTCACTCGCCGAGGAGGGCGGCCTCCGCTCGCGCGAGCGTCGTGGGGTGGCCGAAGAGTCCGGGCAGACCACCGGTGTGCAGGAAGACGGTGCATTGCCCCGCGGTGATGTCGCCGTCCTCGACGGCCGCGACCAGCCCCGCCATCGCGCGTCCGGTGTAGATCGGGTCGAGGACGATGCCCTCGGTGCGCGCGGCCAGGGTCAGGGCACTCATCACCGGTTCGGTGAGCGTGCTGTATCCGTCTCCGACCTGGTCGAGCCCGATCCGCAGCGCCTGTGGTGCGCAGGGCCTGCCGGACAGCTCGGCGATCAGGTCGGACACGGTCCGGGCGGGGTCGGCGACGGCGCCGCAGTGCACGCCGAGCACGCGTGCGCCGCCGAGCTCGGCGACGAGTCCGGCCATGGTGCCGCCCGAGCCGAGCGCGACGACGACGTTCGCCACGTCGGGTGCCTGGCCCAGGAGTTCGCGCGCGCACTCGACGTAGCCGAGGGCGCCGAGCGCGCTGGACCCTCCGAAGGGGATCAGCGCCGGGACCTCGCCCCGCCGCCGCAGCTCCTCGACCACCTGCCGCGCCCGGGACTCCAGTGGCTCGCCGTCGCCCGCCCAGACGACGGTGGCGCCGAAGAGCCCGTCGAGCGCGAGATTGCCGGAGGCCGACGATCCGGCCGCCCCGGCGAGCACGAGGACGACACGGAGCCCCAGCCGGGCGCCCGCCGCCGCGGTCAGCCGCGCGTGGTTGCTCTGCGGCGCTCCGGTGGTCACCAGGGTGGTGGCGCCCTCCGCCAGGGCCGCCCCGCACGTCCACTCCAGCTTGCGGATCTTGTTGCCGCCGCCGCCCAGTCCGGTGAGGTCGTCGCGCTTGACCCACAGGTCGCCCGCGCCGAGACCCAGTGCGCGGGCCAGCCGGGGAGCGGGTTCGAGCGGGGTGGGCCAGCTGCCCAGTCGGGCGCGCGGCGCGGTGCTCGCATCGGAAGGCGTCGTCGTCACCTCGTGAGTATGACCGCCGCGAGCCTGGGGGCGGACCGGGTGGTGCGGTGGGTCGTCCGGAAGTCCCGGACGGCCCACCGCACGGTCGCGCCGTCAGCCGTGCCTCAGCCCGTGAAGCCGGCCGTGATGGAGGTGAACTGCCAGTTGCTCTGGCTGATCCCGGAGCAGTTGCTCACCACGCCGCCGCCGGGGCAGGGCCGGTCCCGGTTGACCGCCCAGTAGGCGAGCCGGGCGATGTGGTGGGAGTTCGCCCAGTCCCGGATCTGGGTCCAGATCGCCGGGGTGGTGTTCTCCTGCTGGTCGGACAGACCGTTCATGCCGGAGATGCCGATGTGGGAGTAGGCCGTCGCGTCGTCCCACCCGAAGGTGGACTTCAGCTTGGCCTTCAGTCCCTCGGTGGCGTTGACGGTGTTGCCGTACATGTCGGAGCCGCCGCCGAAGTCGAACGGCATGATCGTGAAGACGTCGATGTTGGCGTTGAGCGACTGCGCCTGCTCGATGAGCCGGTTGCCGTAGTAGGTCGGGCCGGTCGTCGAGGTGCCGAAGGTGACGATCGTCTTCAGGCCGGGGTTGTTGGCCTTGACGGTCTTCAGCGCGGTCAGGATCTTCGCCTGGACGGCCTCGTTCTCGAACTCGTCCGTGTTCTCGATGTCCATGTCGATCGCCTTGAGGCCGTAGGCGTCGATCACCTTCTGCAGCGCACCGGCGAGCGCGCTCGCCGACGAGCAGTTGGCGCCGAGCTTGCTGCCCTGCCAGCCGCCGAACGACGGGACGATGTCACCGCCCGCGGAGCGGATCTGGTTGATCACGGTCTGGTCGTTGCCGCCGGTCAGCGGCCGGGCGCTGTCCCACATCGGGTTGCAGCCGCCGCCGTCCAGCATGAACGCCATCGTGTACCACTTGATACCGGTCGAGCTCATCACCGAGGTCGCGCTCGGCGGATCGCCCCAGCCGAGGTAGAGGTAGGGCGCCGCCTGCTTGAAGCCGGTGCCGCCACCGCCCGCGTTCGTCGTGACGCTCACGGAGTTGGAGGCCGCCGAGGTGTTCCCGGCCGCGTCCCGCGCCTTGACGGTGAACGTGTAGGCGGTGCTCGGCGACAGCCCGCTGACCGTTGCGCTCGTGCCCGACACGCTGAGCACCTGGTTCGAGCCGCTGTAGATGTCGTACGCACTCACGCCGACGTTGTCGCTGGACGCGCCCCACGACAGCGACACGCTCGAAGAGGTCTTGCCGGTGGAGGTCAGATTTGTCGGCGCCGTCGGCGCCTGGGTGTCGGAGCCGCCGCCGCCCGGCCCGTCCAGGCTGATGTCATCGGCGTAGTAGGTGCCCTGCGCGTACCAGCCGTGGACATAGATCTTGGCGCTCGTCTGCGAGGCGCCGGTCGTGAAGGACACAGTCAGCTGGCTGTACGCCGACGGGGACGTCGTCCAGGTCGAGGCGCCGCCGTCCACGCCCAGGTACACATAACTGCCGCGCACCCAGCCGGAGAGGCTGTACGTCGTGTTCGGCTGGACCGAGACAGTCTGGCTGCACTGTGCGTTGTCACTCGAACTCGCCGCCCCCGCAAGGGCCTTGGAGCCGCCGTGCACGGGGCTGGAGACCACCGAGCCCAGGTTCCCGGTGCAGGTCCAGGGGGAGAGGCTGCCCGACTCGAAGCCGGGGTTGGTCAGGATGTTGGCCGCCTGGGCCGTACCGGGCAGGGCGACCGCCCCGGCCAGGGCCAGGGCGGCGGTGCCGAGCAGAGCGAAGAAGCGATGTCTGGAACGTCTGAGGTGTGTGATGCGCACGCGATCTCCCTGAAGAAATGGGGTTGTTCGGGAGTGCTGAGAGGTGCGCAACCAAGTTGGTATGGACCAATCTCGCTGTCAAGATGCCGAGCGGGAATTGGTCCAGACCGGTAGGTGAGGGTGCGGTCAGGCCGATGCGATGGCGGCGGTGGCGGGTGCGGTTTCCGTGGCGGGGGAAGGCGCGGGTTCCGCGGCCGGGGCGGGGACGGCGGGCAGTGTAGCCGCGGACGTGTCGGGCAGCAGGGCGGGCGTGTCGGGCAGCAGGGCGGGCGTGTCGGTCCGCTGCTGCGGCAGCGACACCGCGCGTACCGGACGGGGGCCCGAGACCACCGTGTAGTCCTGCCCGAGGAACGGCGGAACCACCTCGCCCGTCTCCTCGCCGAGCGCCAACTGCACTGCTGCCCAAGGGGCGTTGACGCCGCACTGCGAGAGCTGGTGCAGTCCGCCCGCCGGACGGGTGTTGACGTCCATGAGGACCGGCTCGTCGCCGTACATGCGGAACTGGATGTTCGTCAGATAGTGCAGTCCGAAGGCCTCCGCGAGCAGCCGCGCGGGCTCGATCCACGAGGGGTGCAGGGTGAATCCGCGGCGCCGCCCGTTCTTGGTGCGGCCCACCGCCATACGGACCCGCCCGTCGGGCCCGGTGAGGCAGTCGACCGACACCTCCGGCTGCTCCAGGCGCGGCATCACCAGCCAGTCGACGGGGTGGTCGGCCTCGCGCAACGCGTCCACGACCAGATCCAGCGGCACGTAGGGGCTGGGAAATCCGTTGAGGTGCATGAGCGAGAAGGGGGCGCGCGTGATCACGCGGAAGCCCACCCCGCCCGCCCCCGCCGCCGGCTTGAAGCACGCCTTGTGGCCTGCGGATTCCAGCGCCTCGACCGCCGTGACCAGCTCCTCCGCGGTGCGCACCCGCCACCACGGCGGCACCGGCACGCCCACCGCCTGGACCGCCTCATAGGCGGTGACCTTGTCCTGGAAGACGGCCACGGCCTCGGTGGGCGGAGCCAGCAGTGCCGTACCGGCCGCGGCGAACTCGGCGCGCTGCGCCACGACGGCGGCCTGGTGCAGCACCGGCACGAACACGTCGATGGAGTGGCGAGCGCAGTGGTCGAGGGCGTACTCGACATACGCGCGCGGGGACAGCCCCTCGGGCTCCAGGGAGGCCACGTCGGCGGCGGCGAGCACGGGAGAGTCGGGGTCGCCGTGGGTGGCATGGATCTCGACCGCGCGGTGCTGCGGATTACTTCGCAGCTGATCCATGAAGAACACGTTCTCCGCGTACGTGCGGTTGAGCCAGACGCGTACGCGAGAGCCCATACAGGCCACCTTTCACGGTTCGCGGGCACGGCGGAGCAGGCCGTGCCCGGCCAGGGGAGTGGGAGGAACACCAAGCCGCCGTACGCCAAAGGAGGTTCCTGGCGGCCGTGTTGGGGCGATCATAAGGGGCGTGCGGCCCCTGCGCTGCTACGGGCGTGTTACGGATTTCGGAAGTGCTCGACAAGAGGTCATGGACGCCGGGAAGCGAAGCGAGGAGGGTCCGCGGCGGGCCGTTCTTGTCCCGTGGGGGGCGGATGTGTTCTTGTGTTTCCATTCGTCTTCTTCGGGGGTGTCACGGGTGCGGTCGACAGGCAGCGGTCACGGGAATCTGCTGGCCATCAGCGATCTGCACATCGGATACGCCGAGAACCGCGCCATCGTCGAGAAGATGCGCCCCGAGACGGACGACGACTGGCTCCTGGTCGCCGGTGACGTCGGGGAGATCGTCGCCGACATCCGATGGGCCCTGGAGACGCTCAGCGGCCGCTTCCGCAAGGTGATCTGGGCGCCCGGAAACCACGAGCTGTGGACACACCCGAAGGACCCCGTGGAACTGCGCGGGGTCGCCCGCTACGAGCACCTGGTGGAACTGTGCCGGGAGCTGGGCGTCACGACGCCCGAGGATCCCTACCCGGTCTGGGACGGACCCGGCGGCCCGGCGGTCGTCGCGCCGCTCTTCCTCCTCTACGACTACTCGTTCCTGCCACAGGGCTGCGTGACCAAGGACCAGGGGCTGGCCTACGCCCAGGGCACCGGCGTGATCTGCGCCGACGAGCACCTGCTGCACCCCGACCCCTACCCGAGCCGCGAGGCCTGGTGCCGGGCCCGGGTCGCCGAGACCGAGCGCAGGCTCGCCGAACTGCCGGACGATCTGCCCACGATCCCGGTCAATCACTACGCGCTGGACCGTCACCCGACGGACATCCTGCGCTACCCCGAGTTCGCGATGTGGTGCGGCACCACGCTGACCGCCGACTGGCACCACAGGTTCCGTGTCGAGGCCATGGTCTACGGTCATCTCCACATTCCGCGGACCACCTGGCACGAGGGCATCCGCTTCGAAGAGGTCTCGGTGGGTTACCCCCGCGAATGGCGCACACGAACGGGCACACCGGGCACGCTGCGCCGCATTCTGCCGATGGAGGTCGGAGCCGGTGATGGAGGAGCTGCTCCCGGAGTCGGTCGTGGCCGTGGAGAGCTACGGTGACGACGGGGACGAGGGCGCGACCCTCTACCCCGAGGAGCAGGCGCTCCTGGCGCGCGCCGTGCAGAAGCGGCGCCGCGAGTTCGCCTCCGTGCGCACCTGCGCCCGGCGGGCCATGGAGAAGCTCGGCGTGCCCCCGGGACCCGTGCTGCCGGGCGAACGCGGAGCGCCGCAGTGGCCGTCGGGCCTGATCGGCAGCATGACGCACTGCGACGGCTACAGCGCCGCCGCGCTCGCCCGCGCCACCGATCTGGCCTCCCTCGGCATCGACGCCGAACCCCACCTGGAGCTCCCGGCGGGGGTCCTCGACGCCGTGGCCCTGCCCACCGAGCTGGGCCGGCTCGACCGGCTCGGCGCCGAGATCCCCGACGTCCACTGGGACCGGCTGCTGTTCAGCGCCAAGGAGTCGGTCTACAAGGCGTGGTTCCCGCTGACCAGGAAGTGGCTGGACTTCTCCGAGGCGGACATCGACATCGTCCACGGGGCCGCGTCCGGGGGCCCCGTCCTGTCCGGGCGTTTCCATGCCCAACTCCTGGTCCCGGGGCCGCTGGTGGACGGCGAGCGCGTCGAGGCCTTCGACGGTCGCTGGACCGTCCAGCGGGGGTTGGTCGCGACGGTGGTCACGGTGCCTCACGCCTGAGTCGGCCCTGGGCACCGTGCCGCACGCCGGAATCCGGTCGTCATCGTCGTGCCGCACGCCGGAATCCGGTCGTCATCGTCGTGCCGCACGCCGGAGTCTGGTGGTGATCGTTGTGCCGCACGCCTGAGTCCGGCCGTGATTGCCGTGCCTCACGCCTGAGTCGGCTCCGGGCACCAGGTGTGCAGCAGCCGGAAGAACGCCTCCTCGTTGCCCGCGAGCCCCGCCGCCTCCAGCGCGCGCTCCGCCTCGGCGAGTGCGGCGGGCGGCACCATGGGTGGTCGGCGCCCGTCCGGCGGGCTGTCGAAGGCGGCCCGTACGGTCTGCAGGAGACGGAGGTAGGCCTGCACGGCGGCGCGTTCGTGGTCGGTCAGTACGGCGGTCGGCATCGGACGGCTCTCCCCGGGTCGGCTTGTCGAAGCGGTACATGGCGGTACATGGAGTGGTGCATGGCGGTACGTGACTCCAGCTTGCCGTCTGCCACTGACAATCCCGTTTCGGTGCGCGGTGGTTCGCCCGCTTAGCGGAGGCGAAACCTCGCGGAAATCCCTTGGGGGACAGCGGCCCTAGGCTGGACAGGAGAGCTGGGGGTCCGCCGTTGCGGCGGCCTGCGAACAGGAGGTGGGCCCGTGGTCGACGTACCGCCTCGGCGTCCGCGGCTGCGCTCGGTGGGCGACGGGGAACTGCGCCTGCATCACCGCGTCGTGCACGGCTACCGGCGCGCCTACCGGATGGCGGGCGAGGGCCCGGCGCTCGTGCTGGTCCACGGCATCGGCGACTCCTCGGCGACCTGGGCGGAGCTGATCCCCGACCTCGCCCGTACCCACACGGTGATCGCGCCCGATCTCCTCGGTCACGGGGCCTCCGACAAACCGCGGGCCGACTACTCGGTGGCCGCGTACGCCAACGGCGTGCGCGATCTGCTCGCCACGCTCGACATCGAGTCCGCCACGCTGGTCGGGCACTCGCTGGGCGGCGGAGTCGCGATGCAGTTCGCCTACCAGTTCCCCGAGCGCACCGAGCGGCTCATCCTGGTCAGCGCGGGCGGTGTCGGGGGTGAGGTCAACCCCGTCCTGCGGGCCGTCTCGCTGCCCGGCGCGCACCTCATGCTGTCCACGCTGCGGCTGCCCGGAATGCGCTTCCAAGTGGGGCTGTTCGCCCGCCTGATGAGACTTCTCGACACCGATCTCGGCCAGGACGCTCCGGAGTTGCTGACCCTCGTGGACGCGCTGCCCGACGCGACCTCCCGCAGCGCCGTCATCCGCACCCTGCGCGCCGTGGTCGACTGGCGCGGCCAGGCGGTCACCATGCTCGACCGCTGCTATCTGACGGAGGGCATGCCCACGATGCTGCTCTGGGGCGACCGGGACAGCGTGGTGCCGGTGCGCCACGCGTACAGGGCGCACCAGGCGATGCCGGGCAGCCGCCTGGAGATCTTCGAGGGCGCCGGCCACTTCCCCTTCCACAGCGACCCGGCGCGCTTCCTGGCCCTGGTCGAGGAGTTCACGAGCACCACGCACCCGGCCGACTGGAGCCGCGAGCACTGGCGGGAGCTGCTGCGCGCAGGCCGCCCCGGCACCGCGGCCGGCCGGCCGGACACCGCCCAGAACCGCGCGGTGGAACGGGACCTGCAGGAGGCGAGCGAACGCAGCGCGACGTGACTCCCGCGCGCCGGTGGGCCCAGGCGGCAACCCCGGGTGCGGGAGGCGAGCGGCGCGCCGTGAGGTCCGCTCGCTCCCGCGGTGCGGTGTCAGCCTCTGGCGGGTGACTCCTCGGCGCGGACCATGGTCCTTTCCTGGTCCGTGAACGGCGGTTCGGCCAGCGGCGGGCGCCGTGGGCCGCGGAGTACCGCGAAGGCGACCTCGGGCTTGAAGAGAGCGGGGAGCGGCCCGGACAGCGTCATCACGGTGAGCATGGCCTGGGTGACCAGCGGGCGTTCGGTCGCCGTCAGCATGAGCCGGTTCACATAGCGGCCGAGCAGATTCTGCGCGCCCCCGGGCTGCTTGCCGATGGCGCCCGGGTAGCGGATGTCCGTGCCCGTCGCGAGGTCCCAGGCAGCGGCCACCGGACCGGACACCGCACGCTGCGCCCGTCGCGCCAGCCCCGGTGCCCTCAGCCCGTGTTCGGCCACGAGCCCGCGCAACGCCACGGCGCCCTGCGCGGCCACCGACATGCCGTGCCCATAGACCGGGTTGTACGTGGCGACGGAGTCGCCGAGTGCGACGAACCCCTCCGGCCAGTCCTTCACCGTCTCGAAGAAGCGCCGCCGGTTGACCGTGCTGCGGCTGAGCACGACGTCCGTGAGCGGCTCCGCGTGCGCGATCAGCTCACCCACGACCGGATGCCTGACGCCGCGCGCGAACCTCTCGAACTCATCGGCGGAATCGGTCGGTTGGCCGTCACTCGTGCCGGAGAGCGTCACCAGCCAGCGGTCGCCCTCGATGGGCACGATCGTCGCGGACTGGCCCGGCACCGGCTGCGCCGCGTCGGGCTGCACGTTGACCACCGGGAAGTCCTCGGTGCCCGCGGGAGCGCGAAAGATCCGGCTGGCGCACGCGAGTCCGGAGTCCACCTCGTCCATCGGCGCCTCGGGCACGCCCAGCGCGTCGAGCCAGGTGCTCGCCCGTGAGCCGCGCCCCGAGGCGTCCACCACCAGATCGGCGTCCAGGACGAGCTGCTCGCCCTCGGACGTCCGCACCCGTACGCCCGTCACCCGGGAGGCTCCGCCCTCCAGACCCAGGAGCTCGGTGCGCTGCAGTACGGTGACGCGCTCCTTCTTGGCGAGCTGCGCACGCAGGACCGAGTCGAGCAGATCCCGGCTGCACGCGATCATGAACTGCATCTCGGGAAAGCGCCGAAGCCAGCCCTGCGCCGACAGGGAGACGAGGCCGGTCGGCAGCGGGATGCGCCGGGCGCCCGCGGCGAGCCAGGCGTCGGTCACCCCGGGCAGCAGGTCCTCCATCGCGCGGGCGCCGCCGGACCACAGCAGGTGGGCGTGACGGGCCTGGGGGAGCCCCTTGCGCGGCTCGGCCTCTTCGGGCAGCGCGTCGCGCTCGACGACGGTGACGTCGGCGTATTCGTGCAGGGCGGCCGCGGCCAGCAGACCGGCCGGCCCGCCGCCGACGACGACGGCACGACGGGAGGCCCCACCCGGCGACGCACGGTGTGCGGGGTCAACGGATCTGCCCGGTGAAGCCGAGTCCCGGGAGGCGCTAGCTGGTTCGTTCATGGAAGTCGCTCTCCGACCTGGTCGGCGCCTGCCCCCGGGCAGCCGCGACGACGGGTGACTGACTCAGCGCGAGGGACATCCGCACGAGGTCGCGCGGGCCCTCGGTGTACGCGTACGCGGCGACGGATCCATCCGCCACCGGCGCGGCCGTGGCTGCCTCCGTCGAGCTGATGACCCTGCCCTCCGGATCCGCGGCCCTGGCCCGCACCGCCGCCGTCACCATCGCCGCGTCCGCCTCGGCCTGCGCCTGGGCGGGCGAGGAACCCGCCGCCACGGCCGCGTCGTAGGCGTGGGCGCGCACCGCGGAGTCGAAGTAGGGGTACAGGCTGAGCATGCTGTCGTGGATGTCGGACTCCCTCTGGGTGACCTGGAGTTCGGCAGGGGACCACCAGGAGATCCGCACCGCCCGGTCCTGGTGCGCGGAGACCGGCTTCAGCTCGCGCCACAGCGGTCCGAGTCTGCGGTACGTCGACCAGGTGTTCCAGCTGTCCCCGATGCGCTGGCAGGCCAGCGGGACGCAGAAGCCGACCGCGGTGATCTGTGCTCCTACGGAGGCCAGCGCGGGCGCCACATTGGTGCTCAGGCCGTCCAGGTTCCCGCCGTTCCAGCGGGCCACCACGGCGGTGAACTTGGCCGCCGCGTAAGGGATGTTGCACAGCGAGCCGAACGCGATGATCAGCAGCCCGGCCCGCAGCCAGCCGTGCACCTGGACCGCCCAGCGCCAGCACATGATGTTCATCGCGACGCCCGCGACGGTGAGCGACACGAGATAGAGCACGATCATCTCGCGGATGAAGGGCGTGTTGGCGTAGTACGTGTCGAGGTCCCGCAGCCGCTCCTCGGGGGCGTCTCCCCGGGCGAAGAACACGGTCAGCGCCACGCCCACCACGCTGTACCCGGCGATCCAGCGGCGCGAGAGCCGGCGAGTCACCTCGGGCGGCCCGCCGCGCCAGTTGATGATCAGCACAAGACAGGACGCACTGAAGGCGCTGAGCAGGCAATAGACCAGTGGCGCCGAGATGTTGGGGACCCCGGTGAGTTCATTGACCTCGCCTATGGTCGGCGGGGCCGCGAAGAGGAACACCAGGCCCGCGAGCGCCAGGAGTACGCCCACGGAACGCATCAGCGGGTCGCGCCAGCCGCGGATCAGGGCGGGCCCCTTGAAGACGATGGCGGCGCCCATGGCGACGGCAGGGACGTAGTAGCTCGATCCGTCCATCTCCTCGAGACCTTCAGCCCTGCGGGCCGCGATAGCCCAGGGACGCCTCGATACGGCCGGCCAGACCCTCCCGCTGCACCGGCCCGCGCAGCGACGAACCGGCAAGCCACGTACGGCACTTGCTGGCGAGCAGCAGACCGAAGCTCTCGGCCTCCTTCTCGTCGGCGAGGTCGAAACGAGTGCGCGCGGCCACCTTCAGTACGGTCGCCTGCAGATCCGCGCTGTCGCTCAATAAGCGGGCCGCGACGGCTGCGCCCTCCACGTGGTGACTGCAGTGGCCGGCCTTCATGTGCCACAGCTCGTGGCCGAGGATCACCAACTGATGGTCGGGCGCGGTGCGTTCCTCGATGACGACGAGGTCCTGCTCGGCCATGTCGAGCCACAGCCCGCTGGCCGTGCCGGGCGGGAAGGCGGCCGTACGGAACTGGACGGGACGGCCGCGGCGTCTGCTCATGGCGTGGCACAGCGCCGCGTAGAGGTCGGCGGGTTGCGCCGGTGCCGGGAGCGAGAGCTCCGCGACCAACTCGCCGCACAGGCGGCGCATGTCCTTTCCGATGCCCACGGTTCTCCCCCGGCTCACGACTCGGGCCGCTTGACGCTCTCCAGGAGCATGTCCAACCACTCGGCGACCTTGTCCCGGTGCTGGTCGGTGGGCAACTGCGCGGCCCGCCAGGCGATTCCGCGGACGCCGTGGTCGAGGAGCAGCCGCTCCAGCGGGTCGTCCGCGACCGAGGCCGCGGCGCGCTCGCGGTCGGCGAGTCGCTGAAGGAGCTCCTGTTCCGAGCGCTGCAGGGCCCCCACGAGCGCCTCGGAATCCTCGGCCGTGAGGAACCCGGCATGCACCCGGAAGAAGCGCTGAATGGCGTCGCAGTGCTCCATGGTGGGCCGCCGGTCGCCATTGATGAGGGCCCCCGCCTGCTGCCGGGACATCCCGGCGCCGTCGGCGATCTCCTGCTGGGTGTACCGGCGTCCGTTGGGCTTGAGCCGGGTGCGGCGCAGCAGGTCCAGGCGTTGCAGGAAGCGGGCCTGCAGATCGGGCTCCCCGGCGGGGCGGCCGCTGAGCAGAGTCTTCACCACGGATTCGGGGACGCCGGACTCGGACGACAGGCGCTTGACGTCGAAGACCTCGGCGTGTTCCACATCGAGCCGGTCGGCGAGTGCGGTGACCCGGGCCACGACGGCCTGCAGCAGAACCGTCGCCGTGGCGCCCGGAACTTCGAAGCCATCCGTCACCGACAGATCTCCTACGTCTCTCTCAGGTCGCTCTCACGAAGGTCAGGAACCAACCGGTCACGAAGGTCAGGAACCAACCGGTCACGAAGGTCAGGAACCACCCGGAGACTAGCCCCTCGCTCGAACTCACATCCAGGTCTCGCCACAACTGTGGCGAGATTCAGCCGTCAACAGGCGCCAAATGCCACGATAGTTGACACGACTACTGCCTGGGCAGCAGGATCGGGGCGCCGCGTGAAGGCCGCAGAGGCAAGAGGGGTGACCTCCCGATGGCGTACCAGGCAGGAAGGCAGCGGTCACAGCCGCGACCTGTCCCCGAGAGCCTCGAAGCTCAGGCGTATCTTCAGGACTACGCCGCTCTCTTGGAGGCCGTACCGTTCCCCTCCGTCGTCTTCGACCACCGCTGGGACGTCGTTCTGTCCAACGCCGCGTTCGAGACACTTTTCGGCGCCGTCGGCCCCCATCCGACGGCCATGCCCGGCGACAACTTCCTCCGGTTCGTCCTGTTCCATCCCGATGCGAGCACCGTCCTCGGTGAGCACGAGTCGAGCTGGTGCCTGCCGATGCTGGCCCACTTCGCCGCCGCCGTGGAGCGGCACGGCCAGGACCGTGGACTCCAGTCGATCCGCCGGGACATCGCCCAGGACCCCATCATGGACGCCGCCTACCGGCACGGCCTGCCGCACTGGATCCGCGCGGTCGGCCCGGACGCCGTCGAGCACGACGGCGCCGTACGCCCGCTGGTGCACCCCGACCCGCGCTGGGGCAGCACGGACTGCCGGATCGTCGACGACACCCCCAAGAGCCTTCAGGACATGGGGTATACGCGGATGACGCTGGTCCTGCGCGAGGCGCGGAACGCGACCGCCGGACCACGCAAGGCCCGCAAGACCCGCAACGGCGCGGCGGAGCTGCGGGCGGTCTGAGCCCGCCGGCCGTACCGTCAGGCGAAGTGCCCGGCCGTACCGTCCCACGAGGTATCAGCCGGCCGGCACCACGAGCACCAGCGGAACGCCGTCGCACGGAACCAGCCGCATCCCCTCGAAGCGCGCGCTCCGCGCCGCCGCCAGTACGGCCCCGAAGTCCGGGCCCTTGGTGAGCGATCCGGCCAGATGCGCGGGGTCGGCGGACGCGGCCACTCGCCCGCGCGCGTTCACCAAGTGGGCGGCGCCCGGCAGCCGTTGCAGCAGCGGGACGACCGCCGCCTCGAAGTGCCGAAGATACACGTCGGCCGCGGCGACCCCCACGAACCGGCCCTCCAGCTGGACGGGGGCGGACAGCGTCAGGCTGTACTCGTCGGAGCAGAGGTAGTCGACATAGGGTCCGGCGACCGCGCGCTGCCCCGTGTCGCGGGGGAGGGCGAACCAGTCCCAGTGCGTGTAGTCGGAGTACGCGGAGTGCCGCGGATCGAGGTCGAGCAGCAGCGGTCGTACGTCCCCGTCGGAGCCCGTCTGCCACCACTCCAGCCACGCCGGTACGTCACCGAGCAGCCCCGGCGCCGCGACGAACCCGACGCCCGACACCAACTCCTGTCGGACGAGCCGGAGATGGAGACCGGGGCGCAGCGCGGCCAGATCCACGGTCGCGGGGCGACGGCCCTGCGCGGCGACCCGGGTGAGCAGGGCCGCCGTATCGGCCCGGGTCTCGGCGACCGCGTCGAACACGGCCTCCAGCGTGCAGCGGACCTGAGTGGCGACGGCCGCCTCCGGTGTCGCGTCAAGCGTCCCCGTGGCGCCGACCGGGCCGGGGCTCCTGCTCATGGATGCCCTCCAGCGGACGGGAACCGGACACGGTGCGCGGCATCGCGAGGCGGAGGGCGATGAGCCGCGCCGTCGAATCCTGGACGCACCGCTCGGCCAGCGCTCTGGCCGAATCGTGGGCCCCATCTTGCACCGCCGAGATTACGGAGCGGTGACGGTCGGCGACTTCTTCACGATATTCGTCGTCCCCGAGCACGAGACAGAGCAGCGCCCCCACCTCGGTCTGGAGCGTGACCTGTTCGCGGGTCAGCCGGGCGGACTGCGCCGCCGCGGCGAGCTCGACATGAAACCGGCCGTAGACACGGCTGCGCGCCGCCGCGTCCTCGGCGGACGCCAGTTCCTCAAGGGTGCGTCGCAGCTGCTGAAGGTCGGCCGGTTCCGTGCGCTGTGCTGCCAGCCGGGCCGCCGCGCCCGACACCGCGGCCCAGTGGTCGCCGAGATCGCGCAGCTCCTCGGTGCTCCAGCCGGCGAGTCGGGCCTTGAGCCGCTCCTCGCCGGGAACCTCGGGGAGGGACACGAAGCTGCCGCCGCCGCGCCCCCTGCGGGTGGTGACCAGACCCTGCTGCCGCAGTGCCATCAGCGCCTCGCGCAGGGTCACCGTGGACACGCCGAGCTGTCCGGCCAGCTCCATCTCGCCGGGCAGTTGCTCCCCGTCCGCGAGCAGTCCGAGCTCGATGGCATCGCCGAGTCTGCGGACGACCGTCTCCACGCGCGCCCGGTTGTCCACCGGAGTGAAGATGGCCCTCCGGGCACCACCATCCATCTGCTGCTTCACGGCTACCACCTTGTGCGATGACTCAACCTTTACCTTAAGGGGGTCTTGAGCTTTGAACTATGACTTCATATCTTTCCGGTCAACGTAAGAGTGCACCAGAAAGGTTCCCGTCCATGGAGGGAAGCGCGATCCGGCTGCAGGATCTGCGGAAGTCGTTCGGCGAGACGACCGCGGTGGCAGGGATCGACCTGGCGATATCCGACGGCGAGTTCTTCTCGATGCTCGGCCCGTCCGGCTCCGGAAAGACGACTGTCCTGCGCATGATCGCGGGCTTCGAGAGCCCCACCTCCGGGCGGATCGAGTTGGCCGGCCAGGAGGTCACCGGGCTCGCCCCCTTCGAGAGGGACGTGCACACCGTCTTCCAGGACTACGCGCTCTTCCCGCACATGACCGTGGAGCAGAACGTCGCCTACGGCCTCAAGGTCCGCAAGGTGCCCAAACCCGAGCGGCTGGTGCGAGCCCGCAAGGCGCTCGCCGACGTACGCCTCGAAGGGTTCGGCAAGCGGCGCCCCGGCCAGCTCTCCGGAGGTCAGCGCCAGCGCGTCGCGCTCGCCCGCGCCCTCGTCGGACGCCCCCGCGTGCTGCTCCTCGACGAACCGCTCGGCGCTCTCGACCTCAAACTGCGCGAGCAGATGCAGGTCGAGCTCAAGGCGATCCAGCGCGAGGTCGGCATCACCTTCGTCTTCGTCACCCATGACCAGGAGGAGGCCCTGACGATGAGCGACCGCATCGCCGTCTTCAACCAGGGCCGCATCGAACAGGTCGGCACCCCGGCCGAGATCTACGAACGGCCCGCCACCCCCTTCGTCGCCGGCTTCGTGGGCACCTCCAACCTGCTCGAAGGCCAGTCCGCGCGGCAGGTCGTCGGCGCCCCGGGCACCTACAGCATCAGGCCCGAGAAGATCCGGGTCCTCAAGGAGTCCGCCGAGGCCGACGAGCCGGAGCACTCCACCGCCACCGGCACCGTCGCCGAGGTCGTCTATCTGGGAGACGCCACCCGTTTCCTCGTGGACCTCGACGCGGGAGGGCGCCTCACCGCGCTCCAGCAGAACCTGGAGACCTCCTCCGAGGACGTCGCCGCCTACCGCGGCGCCCGGGTCCGGCTCCAGTGGCACCGCCGCCACACCTTCAAGGTCCCCGACCCCCGCTGACTCCCACGCTCAGTCCCCATCACGTATGGAGTACGTCGTGCGCCTCACCCGAACCCTTCAGGCCGCCGCCGCAGTCGCGGTGCTCGTCGCGGCCACCGCCTGTGGATCGTCCGACTCGGGCGGCTCCTCCTCGTCGACCGGGCTCAACCCGCCTGACCTGAAGGCGCAGTCCAAGCTCGGCAAGACCGAGGGCCAGGTCAACCTCATCGCCTGGGCCGGCTATGTCGAGGACGGTTCCAACGACCCCAAGGTGGACTGGGTCAGGGACTTCGAGAAGCAGACCGGCTGTCAGGTCAACTCCAAGGTCGCGGCCAGCTCCGACGAGATGGTCAAGCTGATGAAGACCGGCCAGTACGACGCCGTCTCCGCGTCCGGCGACGCCTCCCTGCGCCTCATCGCCTCCGGCGACGCGGCCCCGGTCAACACCGACCTCGTACCCAACTACAAGGATGTCTTCAGCGGCCTCAAGGACGGGGCCTGGAACTCCGTCGACGGCCAGATGTACGGCATCCCGCACGGCCGCGGCGCCAACCTGCTGATGTACAACACGCAGAAGGTCACGCCCGCCCCCACCTCCTGGTCCGCCGTCTTCGACGACGCCTCCAAGTACAAGGGCCACGTGACCGCGTACGACTCGCCGATCTACATCGCCGACGCGGCGCTGTATCTCAAGGCGACCAAGCCGGAGTTGAACATCAAGGACCCCTACGCGCTGGACCAGAAGCAGTTCGACGCCGCCGTCGCGCTGCTGAAGAAGCAGAGCGCGAACGTGGGGGAGTACTGGAGCGACTACCTCAAGGAGATCTCCGCCTTCAAGAGCGGTGACTCCGTGGTCGGCACCACCTGGCAGGTCATTGCCAACCTCACGCAGGACGAGGGCGCCAAGGTGAAGGCCTTCGTGCCCAAGGAGGGCTCCACGGGCTGGTCGGACACCTGGATGATCTCCGCCAAGGCCAAGCACCCCAACTGCGCCTACAAGTGGATGGACTGGATCATCTCGCCGAAGGTGAACGCCCAGGTCGCCGAGTACTTCGGTGAGGCTCCGGCGAACGCCAAGGCGTGCGACGAGACCAGTGACAAGTCCTTCTGCGACACCTTCCACGCCGCCGACGAGGCCTACTGGAAGAACATCGCCTTCTGGAACACGCCCATCGAGCAGTGCCTCGACGGCCGTACCGACGTCAAGTGCGTGCCGTACGCCAAGTGGGTCCAGGCCTGGACCGAGATCAAGGGCTGAGCGACCGATGACCACCACCGCGCAGGCCGCCGGACGGTCCCCCGTCCGGCGGCTCGCCGGGACCCTGCACCGACACTCCCGGCTGCGGCTGTCCCTGCTGCTCACCGCGCCGCTGCTCTGGCTGGCCGTGCTCTACCTCGGCTCGCTGGCCGTGCTCTTCGTCTCGGCGTTCTGGACGACCAACTCCTTCACCTCCGAGGTTGTGAAGGTCTGGTCGACCGACAACTTCCGCGCGCTGTTCACCACGCCCGTCTTCCGCCAGGTGATCCTGCGCAGCATCGGCGTCGCGCTCGCGGTCACCGTCCTGTGCGCGGTGATCGCCTTCCCGGTCGCCTTCTACACGGCCCGGATCGCCAAGCCCAAGTGGCGCCCGCTGCTCGTGGTCGCCATCCTCACGCCGCTGTGGGCGAGTTACCTCGTCAAGGTGTACGCCTGGCGGCTGATCCTCTCTCAGGGAGGCCTGGCCGACTGGATGCTGAAGCCGTTCGGGATGAGCGGACCCGGCTTCGGACTGTTCGCGGCGGTCATCGCGCTGACGTACCTCTGGCTGCCGTACATGATCCTGCCGATCCACACGGCACTGGAGCAGTTGCCCGCCAACCTGCTCGACGCGTCGGCGGACCTGGGCGGGCGCCCCGGACGCACCTTCCGCTCCGTGGTGCTGCCGATGGTCCTGCCGTCCGTGGCCGCCGGCTCGGTCTTCACCTTCTCGCTCAGCCTCGGCGACTACATCACCGTGCAGATCGTCGGCGGCAAGACCCAGCTCATCGGCAACCTCGTCTACTCCAACATCGAACTGAACCTGCCCATGGCCGCCGCGCTCGGCACGGTCCCCGTCGTCGTCATCGTGCTGTACCTGCTCGCGATGCGCCGCACGGGCGCCCTGAGCAGCCTCTGAGGAGCCCGCTGTGCAACTCTCCCGTTCCGCGCGCATCGCGCTGCGCGTCGCCGCCGGGCTCGGCTTCGCGATCATCTACATCCCGCTCGCGCTCGTCCTGGTCAACTCCTTCAACCCGGACCGCAGCGCGAGCTGGCCGCCGCCGGGGCTCACCTTCCACTGGTGGTCGGTCGCCTGGGAGAACGAGGGCGCCCGGGCGGCCCTGTGGGTCTCGGTCAAGGCGGGGCTCGGCGCCACCGCCATCGCCCTGGTGCTCGGCACGCTGATCGCCTTCGCGGTCGCCCGGCACAGCTTCTTCGGCCGCGACGCCATCTCCTTCGTGGTCGTCCTGCCGATCGCGCTGCCCGGCATCGTCACGGGCATCGCGCTCAACTCGGCGTTCGGCACGGTGCTCGAGCCGCTCGGCGTCGGCCTCGGCATGTTCACCGTGATCGTCGGCCACGCCACCTTCTGCATCGTGGTCGTCTTCAACAACGTCGTCGCGCGGCTGCGCCGTACGTCCGGCTCGTACGAGGAAGCGGCGATGGACCTGGGCGCGGACACCTTCCGGGCCTTCGTCGACATCACCTTCCCGCTGGTGCGCTCGGCGCTGCTGGCGGGCGGACTGCTCGCGTTCGCGCTCTCCTTCGACGAGATCGTGGTGACGACGTTCACGGCCGGGCCCGGGATCGAGACGCTGCCGATCTGGATCTTCAACAACATGACACGGCCCCAGCAGGCACCGGTCGTGAACGTCGTGGCGGCGGTGCTAGTCCTGCTCTCGGTGATCCCGATCTACGTGGCGCAGCGGCTGTCCGCGGACACGGCGGCCGAGAGCAGGATCTAGCGGGGCCCCGCCCACCGGGATCGTTCGCATCCGCCGGGCCCGCCCCATGAGAACGGCCGCATCCGCCGGGCCCCGCTAACCGGCGAACTCCCGCATCCAGGCCTCGACTTCGTCGGACGAGCGGGGCAGCCCGGCCGACAGGTTCTCGTGGCCGTCCGCCGTGACGAGGAGGTCGTCCTCGATCCGGACGCCGATGCCGCGCCATTCCTCGGGCACCGTGAGATCGTCCGCCTGGAAGTAGAGGCCCGGCTCGACGGTGAGCACCATGCCCGGCTCCAGCACCCCGTCGACGTACTCCTCGTTGCGGGCCCTGGCGCAGTCGTGGACGTCGAGCCCGAGCATGTGCCCGGTGCCCGCCATGGTGAAGCGGCGCTGCAGGCCCAACTCGTACGCCCGCTCGGCCGGGCCCTCGATGAAGCCCCACTCCACGAGCCGTTCGGTCATCGACCGCTGGGCGGCCTCGTGGAAGTCGCGGTAGCGGGCGCCCGGCCGCACCGCGGCCATGCCGGCCTCCTGGGCCTCGTACACCGCGTCGTAGACCTTGCGCTGGAGCGGCGTAAAAGTGCCGTTGACCGG
Source organism: Streptomyces sp. NPDC027189 (assembly GCF_055566975.1). Lineage (NCBI taxonomy): Bacteria > Bacillati > Actinomycetota > Actinomycetes > Kitasatosporales > Streptomycetaceae > Streptomyces > Streptomyces sp. NPDC027189. The sequence goes on along the minus strand of NZ_JBVHRI010000020.1, from coordinate 33,319 downwards.
GAGCGTGCGGGTGACGTCGGCGGTGTAGAGGGTGCGGGTTTCGACGCCCGCGTCGAGCAGGAGCAGTTCGCCCGGGCGGACCGGGCCGTCGTTCTGCATCCAGTGCATGATCGTGGCGTGCTCGCCGGCCGCGCAGATGGAGCCGTAGCCGACGTCGTTGCCCTCGACGCGGGCGCGGCGGAAGAAGGTGCCCTCGATCCAGCGCTCCGAGGTGGCGACCGCCTGCGACAACTCCCGCACGACATCGGTGAATCCGCGGACCGTGGCATCCACCGCCCGGCGCATCTCGCCGATCTCCCACGCGTCCTTCACCAGCCGCAGCCCCGAGACGGCCTCCTCGAACTCGGCGTCCCGCCCCTCGTCCGTGCCGAGCGCCGCTTCGATGACCGGGTCGTGGCCGCGCACGACTCGGGTCTGCACGCCGGTGTCCTTCAGGTCCTCGGCGATCGTGCGGATGTCACGGCAGGGCAGTCCCAGCACCTGCTCCGACTCGGCCAGGGAGCGGCGGCGGCCCATCCACAGCTCGGCCGTCATGCCCGTCCAGAACTCGTCGCTGTCCCGGCTGTCGCGGGGGAGCTGATAGCAGTGCGCGTCGTGCCCGCCGTCCGTGCGGGGCTCCAGCACCAGGGCGCCGTCCCGGGCTTGATCTCCCGTCAGATGGACGTAACCGGAGTACGGACGGAACGGGTAGTGCGTGTCGTTCGAGCGGGTCTTGAGGCTCCCGGAGGGGATGACGAGCCGCTCGCCCGGGAAGAGGGCGGAGAGCGCCGCGCGGCGCCGGGCCGCGTGGGGCGCCTGCTCGGTCGGTTGCAGATCGCGTTGCTCGGTGTCGGCCCAGCCCGTGCGCATCAGGGCGGACAGCTCGTCGGAGATTCCTCGGTACAGCCCGTTCTTTCGGCCTTTGGCCACGTCAGGCACCTCTTGTGTGAGTCATCGACTGTTCGCGGTCATTCCCAGCAACAGAAGCATGTGACATAGTACTGATGTGAGCAAGCCATTTACCTGCGATGTCGTGGTCGTCGGGGCCGGAATGGTGGGCGCGGCCTGCGCCCTGTACGCGGCTCGGGCGGGCCTTGACGTCGCCCTGGTGGACCGCGGTCCGGTGGCCGGCGGGACGACCGGCGCTGGCGAGGGGAACCTGCTCGTCTCCGACAAGGAGCCCGGACCCGAGCTCGACCTCGCCCTGCTGTCGGGGCGCCTGTGGGCCGACCTCGCGGGGGAGACGGGGCTCGCAGCGGCGATCGAGTACGAGGCCAAGGGCGGTGTCGTCGTGGCCGCCACGCCCGAGGGGCTGGCCACGCTGGAGACCTTCGCGGCGGGGCAGCGGGCGGCCGGGGTCTCGGCCGTGCCGGTCGCGGCCGACCAACTCCACGACCTGGAACCCCAGTTGGCACCCGGGCTCGCGGGTGCCGTGCACTATCCGCAGGACACCCAGGTGATGCCCGCCCTGGCCGCCGCGCATCTGGTGCGGGCCTCGGGGGCACGGCTGCTGACCGGGCGGACCGTGACCGAGGTGCTGCGCACGGCGGACGGATCGGTCCGGGGCGTGCGGACCGACCGGGGCGACATCCATGCCCCGGCCGTGGTGAACGCGGCCGGTACGTGGGGCTCGGCGGTGGCCGCGCTGGCCGGTGTCTCCCTCCCCGTGCTGCCCCGCCGCGGATTCGTCCTTGTCACCGAGCCGCTGCCGCGACTGGTGCGCCACAAGGTGTACGCGGCGGACTATGTCGCCGACGTCGCCAGTGACTCGGCGGCGCTCCAGACGTCGCCCGTCGTCGAGGGAACGGCCGCGGGGCCGATCCTGATCGGCGCGAGCCGGGAGCGGGTCGGCTTCGACCGGTCCTTCTCGCTGCCGGTCCTGCGGGCGCTGGCCGCGGGCGCGACGCGACTCTTCCCGTTCCTGTCAGGGGTGCGTGCCCTGCGTACGTACCTGGGCTTCCGGCCGTACATGCCCGACCACCTGCCCGCCATCGGCCCCGACCCCCGGGTGCCCGGCCTCTTCCACGCCTGCGGGCACGAGGGCGCGGGCATCGGGCTCGCCACCGGTACCGGGCATCTCCTCGCGCAGATCCTGACCGACAAGACACCCGACCTCGATGTCGCGCCGTTCCGGCCCGACCGGTTCCCGCAGGAGGCCGCGTGAATCCCCTGGAACTGGTCCGGGCGCAGCCGGGACCCGCCTTCACCGTCACCCTCGACGGCCGCGAGATCGAGGCGCTGCCCGGCCAGACCGTCGCCGCCGCGCTGTGGACCGCCGGCGTCACCTCCTGGCGCAGCACCCGCGGCGCGGGCCGTCCGCGCGGCGTCTTCTGCGGCATCGGCGTCTGCTTCGACTGCCTCGTGACCGTCAACGATCGTCCCAACCAACGGGCTTGCCTGGTGCCGGTGCGGCCGGGCGACACGATCCGGACGCAGGAAGGCACGGGCCACGATGACTGACCGACCGCACCTCGCGGTGATCGGCGCGGGCCCGGCGGGACTCGCCGCGTCCCTGGCGGCGGCCGCGCGGGGCATCCGCGTCACACTGATCGACTCCGGCGCCGCGGCGGGCGGGCAGTTCTACCGTGGGCCCGCGCCCGGGCTCGGCGCGCGCCGGCCGCAGGCGCTCCATCACCAGTGGCGCACGTGGGACCGGCTGGCGCGGGGACTGGCCGGGCACGTGAAAGCGGGCACGATCCTGCACCTGGCGGACCACCATGTGTGGTGCGTGGAACGACAGCCCGACGGGTTTGCCGTACACGCGCTGCTCGGTCCGGAGCAGGAGCGCCCGGCCACCGTCCGCGCCGACGCCGTGCTCCTTGCCACCGGTGGGTATGAGAGGGTGCTGCCGTTCCCCGGCTGGACCCTCCCCGGTGTCGTGACCGCGGGTGGAGCCCAGGCCATGCTCAAGGGGAGCCTGGTCGTGCCGGGGCGGACCGCCGTCGTGGCCGGCACCGGACCGTTGCTGCTCCCTGTGGCGACCGGGCTCGCCGCGGCCGGGGTCGACGTCGCCGCGCTCGTCGAGTCCGCAGATCAGAGGGCGTTCCTGCGAGGGACGGACGATGCGAAGGCGTTCCCGCAATGGACACGCGGTGCGAAGGCGTTCCTGGGGAGGGCGCGGGCACTGGCCGCCCAGCCCGGCAAGGTTGCCGAGGGTGCCCAGTACGCGGCTCAACTCATCCGTCACCGCGTCAAGGTGATGGCACGCCACACCGTCGTCGAGGCGCACGGCGAGGAGCGGCTCGACGCCGTGACCGTCGCCGCGCTCGACAACGACGGGCGGGTAAGGCCGGGCACCGAGCGGCGCATCCCCTGCGACACGCTCGCCGTCGGACACGGCATGCTGGCGCACACCGACCTCGCCGAGTCGCTCGGCTGCCGCGTCGACGGGCCCGACGTGTACGTCGACGCGGAGCAGCGGACCGACGTGCCCGGCGTCTGGGCCGCGGGCGAGACCACCGGTATCGGCGGCTCTGCGCTGTCCCTCGCCGAGGGGCACATCGCGGGCCGCTCCGTCGCCGCCCGGCTCACCGGCGCGGAACCCGACCCGCGCGAGTGGGCCGCGGCCGCCAAGTCCCGTACGAGATTGCGGGAGTTCTTCGCCGCGCTCGACACCGTGTACGCGCCTCCCGCGCACTGGACCGAGCAGGTCACCGACGACACCGTCGTGTGCCGGTGCGAGGAGGTGACCGGCGGTGAGATCCGCCGGGCCGTCGGCGAACTCGGCGCGGGTGATGTACGGACCGTGAAGCTCCTCACCCGCGCCGGGATGGGCTGGTGCCAGGGCCGTATGTGCGAACCCGCGGTCGCGGGGCTCGCCGGGTGCGCGCAGACGTCGGCGCGGCGGCTGCTGGCCCGACCGGTGCCGCTGGGGGTACTCGCCGCAGCCGGAGAGGACCCCGGCGAGCCCGCAGGTCCCGACGCTCCGGAAGGCGACTGAACCGAGGGGCACGGCCTCTCGTCGATCCTCATCCGCCAGTAAAATGTCACACCCCATTGAGAGGGAACCCTCATGGCCATCACCCCTGACCACCGCCCCTGGCGCGGCGTCCTCGTCGCCACCGCACTCCCGCTGAACGACGACCTCTCCGTCAACTACGAGAAGTTCGCCGACCACTGCGCCTGGCTGGTCGAGAACGGCTGCGACGGCGTCGTACCGAACGGCTCGCTCGGTGAGTACCAGGTCCTCACCCCCGAGGAGCGCGCGAAGGTCGTCGAGACGGCCGTCGCCGCCATCGGCGGGGCGCGCGTGATGCCCGGCGTCGCCGCCTACGGATCCGCCGAGGCCCGCCGCTGGGCCGAGCAGGCACGCGACGCGGGCTGCGCGTCCGTGATGCTCCTGCCGCCGAACGCCTACCGCGCCGACGAGCGTTCCGTTCTCGCCCACTACGAGGAGGTTGCCAAAGCGGGCGTCCCGATCGTCGCGTACAACAACCCGATCGACACCAAGGTCGACCTGGTCCCGGAGCTGCTGGCGAAGCTGCACGGCGAGGGGTACGTCCACGCGGTCAAGGAGTTCTCCGGCGATGTGCGTCGCGCCTACCGGCTCGCAGAACTCGCCCCGACGCTCGACCTGTTGATCGGCGCGGACGACGTGTTGCTGGAGCTCGCCGTCGCGGGCGCCAAGGGCTGGGTGGCCGGCTACCCGAACGCGCTGCCCGGCGCGAGCGTCGAGCTGTACCGCGCCGCCGTCGACGGCGACCTCGACACGGCGGGCAAGCTCTACCGTCAGCTGCACCCGCTGCTGCGCTGGGACTCGAAGGTCGAGTTCGTGCAGGCGATCAAGCTGTCCATGGACATCGTCGGCCGGCACGGCGGCCTGGTCCGGCCGCCGCGCGTTCCGCTGCTGCCCGAGCAGGAGGCGGCCGTTCGCGAGGCCACGGAGCGGGCTGTCGCCGCCGGTCTCGCCTGAGCCCTTCACACCCCTCTCGATCAGTCAGGAGCGTCATGCGCAGCAAACTCGTCCTGCACGCCGTCGACTCGCACACCGAGGGCATGCCCACCCGGGTCATCACCGGAGGCATCGGCACGATCCCCGGATCGACCATGAATGACCGGCGACTTTACTTCCGTGAGCACCGCGACGACATCAAGCAGTTCCTGATGAACGAGCCGCGCGGCCACTCGGCCATGAGCGGCGCCATCCTGCAGCCGCCCACCCGTCCTGACTGCGACTACGGCGTCGTCTACATCGAGGTCTCGGGCTATCTCCCGATGTGCGGCCACGGCACCATCGGTGTCGCGACCGTGCTCGTGGAGACCGGCATGGTTGAGGTCGTCGAGCCGGTCACCACCATCCGGCTGGACACCCCCGCGGGCCTCGTCGTCGCCGAGGTCGCGGTCGAGGACGGCGCGGCCAAAGCGGTGACCCTGAAGAACGTGCCGTCCTTCGCCGTCGGCCTCGACCGCAAGATCACGCTCGCCGACGGGCGGACGGTGACCTACGACCTCGCCTACGGCGGCAACTTCTACGCGATCCTGCCGCTGGAACAGTTCGGGCTGCCCTTCGACCGTGCCCGCAAGGACGACATCCTCAAGGCCGGTCTGTCGCTGATGGACGCCATCAACGCCGAGGACGAGCCCGTCCACCCCGAGGACCCGTCGATCCGCGGCTGCCACCACGTCCACCTGTACGCGCCCGGCGCCACCGCCCGCCACTCGCGGCACGCGATGGCGATCCACCCCGGCTGGTTCGACCGCTCACCCTGCGGTACGGGCACCAGCGCGCGCATGGCCCAGCTGCACGCCCGCGGCGAACTCCCGCTGCACACCGAGTTCGTGAACGAGTCCTTCATCGGGACGCGGTTCACGGGGCGGCTGCTCGGCACCACCGAGGTCGCCGGAATCCCGGCCGTGCTGCCCAGTTTCACCGGCCGCGCCTGGGTGACGGGCACCGCCCAGTACCTGCTGGATCCCTCCGACCCGTTCCCGGCCGGATTCGTCCTCTGAGGCCCTGAGATACTGGTAGCGCGTGACATTGCACATGCCCGTACGAGGAGACACCCCATGGCCGCCCAGCGCAGCAGCGCACCCTCCGCCGCTCCCGACCTGCCCACGCTGGGCGGGAAGAAGAGCAGCTACCGTGAGCGCGTCGCGGACGCGTTGCGGGCCGCGCTGATCGCCGGCGAACTGCGCGCCGGCGAGGTCTACTCCGCGCCGACCCTCGCCGCCCGCTTCGGCGTCTCGGCGACGCCGGTGCGCGAGGCCATGCTCGACCTCGCCAAGGAGGGCCTGGTCGACACGGTGCCCAACAAGGGCTTCCGGGTCACCGCGGTCTCCGAGAAGCAGCTCGACGAGTACACCCACATCCGTTCGCTCATCGAGATCCCCACCGTGGTGGGGCTGGCCACCACCGCGGACCTGGTCTCGCTGGAGGCGCTGCGTCCGGCCGCCCGGGAGATCGTGACCGCGGCGGCGGCCGGTGACCTCATCGCGTACGTCGAGGCGGACATCCGCTTCCACCTCGGTCTGCTCGCCCTCGCGGGCAACGCCCATCTGGTCGAGGTCGTCGGAGACCTGCGGAAGCGCTCGCGCCTCTACGGTCTCCACGCCCTCGTCGAGGCGGGCCGCCTGGAGGCCTCCGCGGAGGAGCACCTGGAACTCCTCGACGCGCTCACGGCCCGCGACGAGGCGGCCGTCCGGGAAGTGATGACCCGCCACCTGGGTCATGTCCGCGGTCTGTGGGCGGCCCGGTAATCCCCTCCGCATTACGCAAGCCGCTTTCATTTCTTGCGCTATTCTTGCGCACATGACGCGACGACTTGCTCAGGTGGCGAAGAAGGTCGGGGTCAGCGAGGCCACGGTCAGCCGGGTGCTCAACGGCAAGCCCGGAGTCTCCGACTCCACCCGGCAGGCGGTGCTCTCCGCCCTCGACGTCCTCGGCTACGAGAGGCCCACGCAGCTGCGCGGTGAACGCGCGCGGCTCGTCGGCCTCGTACTGCCCGAGCTGCAGAACCCGATCTTCCCGGCGTTCGCCGAAGTGATCGGCGGGGCGCTCGCGCAGCTGGGCCTCACCCCGGTGCTGTGCACGCAGACCAAGGGCGGCGTCTCCGAGGCAGACTATGTGGACCTGCTGCTCCAGCAGCAGGTCTCCGGCGTGGTGTTCGCGGGCGGTCTGTACGCGCAGGCCGACGCGCCGCACGACCACTACCGGCAGCTCGCGGACCGCAACATCCCGGTGGTGCTGGTCAACGCGGCCATCGAGCACCTCGGCTTCCCCTGCGTCTCCTGCGACGACGCCGTCGCCGTCGAACAGGCCTGGCGCCATCTGGCCTCGCTCGGCCACGAGCGCATCGGACTCGTCCTCGGGCCCGCCGACCACATGCCCTCGCAGCGCAAGCTCACCGCGGCGCGCGCGCTCGCCCCCGACCTGCCGGACGAGCACGTCGCACGGGCGATGTTCTCGTTGGAGGGCGGCCAGGCCGCCGCGACCCGGCTGCTCGACCGGGGGGTCACCGGCATCATCTGCGCCAGTGACCCGCTCGCGCTCGGTGCCGTACGAGCCGCCCGCCGCAAGGGACTTGCCGTCCCGGGCGAGGTCTCCGTCGTCGGCTACGACGACTCGGCGTTCATGAACTGCACCGAACCCCCGCTGACCACGGTCCGCCAGCCCATCGAGGCGATGGGGCGGGCGGCCGTCGAGCTGCTGAACGCTCAGATCGGCGGGAGCAGCGTCACCGCCGAGGAGCTGCTGTTCGAGCCGGAGTTGGTGGTCCGTGGGTCGACCGCGCAAGCGCCTCGCCACTAGAGCCCCGTCAGATCCACATGGCTGTCAAATAATTACAGATTCTGCGCGACATATTGCGGACCCTTGTCGCCGGTGCTTGAGTGTGCGGCGCCAGACACGGACGCCGCACCGCCCGGTGCGCCGCCGTGGGCCTTCCCTGCGCCTGCCCAAGAGGGGTCCACCGATGAGAAGTCCCGGGTTCCGCCGCACCAGCACCACGCTCATGGCCTCCGCCCTCGCGCTGACCGCGATCACGGCCTGCGGTTCGAGCGACGACGGCTCCGCGGGTGGCAAGACCCGCATCACGGTCAACTGCATGCCGCCGAAGAGCGCCAAGGTCGACCGTTCGTTCTTCGAGGCCGACATCAAGGCGTTCGAGAAGGCCAACCCGGACATCGACGTCGTCGCGCACGACGCGTTCCCGTGTCAGGACCCCAAGACGTTCGACGCCAAGCTCGCCGGCGGTCAGATGGAGGACGTCTTCTACACGTACTTCACCGACGCCAAGCACGTCGTCGACATCAACCAGGCCGCCGACATCACCAGTTACGTCAAGGACCTCAAGAGCTACAGCACCATCCAGCAGCAGCTGCGTGACATCTACACCGTCGACGGCAAGATCTACGGAGTCCCGCGCACCGGCTATTCCATGGGCCTGATCTACAACAAGAAGCTCTTCGAGAAGGCCGGCCTCGACCCGAACAAGCCCCCGGCGACCTGGGAGGAGCTGCGCGCGGACGCCAAGAAGATAGCCGCGCTCGGCGGCGGCACCGTCGGCTACGCCGACTACAGCGCGCAGAACCAGGGCGGCTGGCACTTCACCGCGGAGATGTACGCGCAGGGCGGCGACGTGGTCAGCGCCGACGGCAAGAAGGCCACCGTCGACACCCCCGAGGGCAAGGCCGTTCTGCAGAACCTCAAGGACATGCGCTGGACCGACAACTCCATGGGCAGCAAGCAGCTCCTGGTCATCAACGACGTCCAGCAGATGATGGGCTCGGGCAAGCTCGGGATGTACCTCTCCGCGCCGGACAACATCCCGATCCTGGTGAAGGAGAAGGGCGGCAACTACAAGGACCTCGCGCTCGCGCCCATGCCCGGCGGCAAGGGCACGCTCATCGGCGGCGACGGCTACATGTTCAACAAGAAGGACAGCCCGGAGCAGATCAAGGCCGGCCTCAAGTGGCTCGACAGCATGTTCCTGACGCCCGGCGACGGCTTCCTCGGTGACTACGCCCGTGCCAAGCAGAACAACGCACCCGTGGGCCCGCCCGAGCCGCGCCTGTTCACCGGCGCCGCCGACGCCAAGGATCAGCAGGTCAAGAAGGCCAACGCCAACGTTCCCGTGGAGAACTACCAGGCATTCCTCGACGGCAACCAGAGCCTGCAGATGAAGATCGAGCCGCCGCAGGCCCAGCAGATCTACTCGGTCCTCGACGGTGCCGTCTCCGCGGTGCTCACCAAGAAGGACGCCGACATCGACCAGCTCCTGAAGGACGCGTCCGGGAAGATCGACTCCATCCTGGCCCGAGGCTGACACCGTTCATGAAGACCGCATCGAAGCCCGCAGCACTCCCTCCGGCCGCCCTGGGCGCGCCGGAGGTGCCGCGGTCGGCCGGGCGCCGGACCGGGGGCCCATGGCGCCGGCGCCTGGCCGACCAATCCCGCGCGTACGCATTCCTCATCGGCGGCCTGCTCTGCTTCGCCCTGTTCTCCTGGTATCCGGCGATCCGCGCGGTCGTGATCGCCTTCCAGAAGTACACGCCGGGCTCGGGCGGCGAGTGGGTCGGCACCGCCAACTTCACCCGCGTCTTCCACGACCCGGAGTTCACCGCCGCCTGGCGCAACACGCTCACCTTCACGCTCCTCGCCCTGCTCATCGGCTTCGCCGTCCCCTTCGTGACGGCGCTGGTGCTCAATGAACTGAGGCACGCGAAGGCCTTCTTCAGAGTCGTGGTCTATCTGCCGGTGATGATCCCTCCGGTGGTCAGCGCCCTGCTGTGGAAGTGGTTCTACGATCCCGGAGCGGGCCTCGCCAACGAGGCGCTGCGCTTCCTGCACCTGCCCACCTCGAACTGGTCCAACGGCGCCGACACCGCCCTCGTCTCCCTGGTCATCGTCGCGACCTGGGCCAACCTCGGCGGCACGGTCCTCATCTACCTCGCAGCGCTGCAGAGCATCCCCGGAGAGCTGTACGAGGCGGCCGAGCTGGACGGCGCGAACCTCTGGCAGCGCATCCGCCATGTGACGATTCCGCAGACCCGCTTCATCATCCTCATGCTGATGCTGCTGCAGATCATCGCCACCATGCAGGTCTTCACCGAACCGTTCGTGATCACCGGCGGCGGCCCCGAGAACGCGACCGTGACGGTCCTGTACCTGATCTACAAGTACGCCTTCCTCTACAACGACTTCGGCGGCGCCTGCGCCCTCAGCGTGATGCTGCTCGTCCTGCTCAGCGCCTTCTCCGCGCTCTATCTGCGGCTGACCCGATCCACAGGAGAGGACTCGTGAGTACGCGCACACTCGTCTCACCGCTCGCGCTCGCCCGCCCCCGCGGCAAGGCCGTCTACTGGACCGTCTTCACGGGCGTCGTCCTGCTCTTCGCGCTCGCTTTCCTCTTCCCCGTCTACTGGATGGTGACCGGCGCCATGAAGTCGCCGGACGAGGTCACCCGCACACCCCCGACCCTGGTGCCCCAGCACTGGAGCCTCAGCGGCTACACCGACGCCTGGGACCTGATGGACCTGCCCACCCATCTGTGGAACACGGTCGTGCAGGCCACCGGGGCCTGGATACTCCAGCTCGTCCTCTGCACGGCCGCCGCGTACGCCCTCTCCAAGCTGAAGCCGGCCTTCGGGAAGCTGATCCTCGGCGGCATCCTCGCCACGCTGATGGTCCCCGCGCAGGCTTTGGTGGTCCCGAAGTACCTGACTGTCGCCGATCTCCCGCTGATCCACACCAGTCTGCTCAACGACCCGCTCGGCATCTGGCTGCCCGCCGTGGCCAACGCCTTCAACCTCTATCTCCTCAAACGCTTCTTCGACCAGATCCCGCGCGACGTCCTGGAGGCCGCCGAGATCGACGGCGCCGGACGGCTGCGCACGCTGTGGTCGATCGTGCTGCCCATGTCCCGGCCCGTGCTCGGCGTCGTGTCGATCTTCGCCCTGGTCGCCGTCTGGCAGGACTTCCTGTGGCCGTTGATGGTCTTCTCCGACACCGACAAGCAGCCCATCAGCGTGGCACTCGTCCAGCTGTCCCAGAACATCCAGCTGACCGTGCTCATCGCCGCGATGGTGATCGCGAGCATCCCCATGGTCGTGATGTTCCTGGTGTTCCAGCGGCACATCATCGCCGGGATCAGCGCGGGCAGCACCAAGGGCTGACAGCGCGAAGGGCCTACGGCACCCCCTCCGGCTGACGGCACTCCCTCTACGTGAAAGGCAGACACCGTGGGACAGCCTTCCCCTGCCCGCACTCAGGGCGAATGGTGGCGCTCCGCCGTCATCTACCAGGTGTACGTCCGCAGCTTCGCGGACGGCGACGGAGACGGCACCGGCGACCTCGCGGGCGTCCGCGCCAAACTCCCGTACCTCGCCGAACTCGGCGTGGACGCCCTGTGGTTCAACCCCTGGTATCTCTCGCCCATGGCCGACGGCGGCTACGACGTCGCCGACTACCGCGCGATCGACCCGGCTTTCGGGACGCTCGCCGAGGCGGAGAAACTCATCGCCGAGGCGCGGGAACTGGGCATCCGCACCCTCGTCGACATCGTGCCGAACCACGTCTCCGACCAACACCCGTGGTTCCAGGCTGCCTTGGCCGGAGGTCCCGAGCGCGAACTCTTCCACTTCCGTCCCGGACGCGGCGCGCACGGTGAACTCCCGCCCAACGACTGGCCGTCCCAGTTCGCCGGCTCCGCCGAACCCGTCTGGACCCGGCTGCCCGACGGCGACTGGTACCTCCACCTGTTCACACCCGAGCAGCCCGACCTCAACTGGGCACATCCGGCCGTCCGCCAGGAGCACGAGGACGTCCTGCGCTTCTGGTTCGAGCGGGGTGTCGCGGGCGTCCGCATCGACTCGGCCGCGCTGCTCGCCAAGGACCCCGCCCTGCCCGACTTCGTCGAGGGCCGCGATCCGCACCCGTACGTGGACCGTGACGAGCTCCACGACATCTACCGCTCCTGGCGCGCGGTCGCCGACGCCTACGACGGCATCTTCGTCGGCGAGGTCTGGCTCCCTGACAGCGAGCGCTTCGCCCGCTATCTGCGCTCCGACGAACTGCACACCGCCTTCAACTTCTCTTTTCTGTCCTGCCCTTGGGACGCCGGGCGGCTGCGTACGTCGATCGACGAGACCCTCGCCGAGCACGCACCGGTGGGCGCGCCCGCCACCTGGGTGCTGTGCAACCACGACGTGACCCGCACGGTCACCCGCTACGGCCGGACGGACACCGGCTTCGACTTCACCACGAAGGCCTTCGGCACACCGACCGACCTCGCTCTCGGCACCCGTCGGGCGCGGGCCGCCGCTCTGCTCTCGCTCGCGCTGCCCGGTTCCGTCTACGTCTACCAGGGCGAGGAACTCGGCCTGCCCGAAGTGGAGTTGCCGCCCGGCAGCATCCAGGACCCGATGCACTTCCGTTCCGGGGGGACGGACCCGGGCCGCGACGGCTGCCGGGTTCCGCTGCCGTGGGCGGCCGCGGCACCCCACGCCGGATTCGGGGGCGAGCCCTGGCTTCCGCAGCCCGCCGACTGGCCCGCGTACGCCGCCGACGGCCAGGCCGGCGACCCCGACTCGATGCTCAGGCTCTACCGCGAGGCGCTCCGCATCCGCCGCACCGAGCCGGGCTTCGGCGACGGTCCGCTCAGCTGGCTGCCCGCCCCCGACGGCGTCCTCGTCTTCGCCCGCACGGACGGACTGCGCTGCGCGGTGAACCTCTCCGACACTCCGGCCGAACTTCCCGAGCACTCCCGACTCCTGCTCGCCAGCGGCCCTTTGGACGCCGAGGGGCGGCTTCCCCAGGACACGGCGGCCTGGCTGCGCGCCTGACACCGCGGCCCGGCCGCCGCACCAACCCGCTATCCCGGCACCGTTCCTACAGACTGAGTGGGAGTGAGTCCTGTTGCCAGAACCCATGCTCAGCCGGACGCCCCGAACGGTGTTGGGCGTTCTGGTTCCCCGCATTCGCTCCGCTGCCGGACGGCACGCATCTGGTGCGTGGTCCGGGGATGCGGGGGCGGGGTTCCTCGCGCCTGCGGGTCTCCTCTGCGGCCTGGGCGGTCCGATGCCCCGCACGATCTCTCTGGTCGTGTGGGGGCGGTGCCGTCCGTCGCCGGATCGGGTGTCCGAGGGCGCGTCGCCCGATCGCGATGCTCGCCGCATCGTGCCGGGAAACTTTGCGGGTGCTGCTGGTGAGAGGCTGCTGCCAGTGCTGGGCGCCCCAGCGGGAGGTGTAAGCGGGGTCGACCGCGACGACCGCTACGTTCTGCTCGGCGGCCATCGCCACCAGCCGGGCCTTGAGTTTCGCGGTGGGGAAGCGGGAGATGAGGCGGCGGAAGCGTTTGTTGCGGCCGTGCTTCTCCCGGCACCGTCCGTCGGTGAAGTCGAGGTCTTCGATCGCCGCCACCTCCCGCAGACCACCCACCCCGTCACCCCCGTCCGGTGCCGCACCATCGTGTCACCCCGACCAACGAACCCCACCCGCAAAGGTCACACATTCGACGAACAAACGTCCTCCACCGCGGCACCAGCGCTCACTCATGCTCGCGAAACCGCACTCCTGATCGGCCAAGTGGCAGCAGTTCCCAACCCCCACACGAAAGGGATCAGCACATGTCCAGATCTGTCAGGCGCATGCCAGCAGCAGCGGCCGCGGTGGCCGCCTCCCTCGCCGCGGGCATGCTCAGCGCCACCACCGCCCACGCCGCGGTGACGGCTGCCGGCGCCGACCTGCCCTTCACCTCGGTGGAGGCCGAGTCCGCCACCTTCACGGGCACGAAGATCGGCCCCGACTACACCCAGGGCACCCTCGCCTCGGAGGCCTCCGGGCGACAGGCCGTACGGCTGAGCGCGGGCCAGCGCGTCGAGTTCACCGTGCCACGCGCCTCCAACGCGGTGAACGTCTCCTACAGCGTCCCCGACGGCCAGTCGGGCACGCTGGACGTCTACGTCAACGGCGTCAAGCTCGCCAAGACGCTCACCGTCACCTCCAAGTACTCCTACGTCGACACCTCCTGGATCGCCGGCGCCAAGACCCACCACTTCTTCGACGACGCCCGGCTGTTGCTCGGCCAGAACGTGCAGGCGGGCGACAAGGTCGCCTTCCAGGCGGCCAGCGCCCAAGTCACCGTCGACGTCGCCGACTTCGAGCAGGTGGCCACCGCCGCGACCCGGCCCGCGGGGTCGGTGTCCGTCACCGACAAGGGCGCCGATCCCAGCGGCCAGGGCGACTCCACGCAGGCCTTCCGGGACGCGATCTCCGCCGCGCAAGGGGGAGTCGTGTGGATCCCGCCGGGCGATTACAAGGTGACGTCTTCGCTCAGCGGTGTCCAGAACGTCACGCTGCAAGGTGCCGGAAGCTGGTACTCCGTCGTCCACACCTCGCGCTTCATCGACCAGACCGGCTCGTCGGGCGGCGTGCACCTCAAGGACTTCGCCGTCATCGGTGAGGTCACCGAACGCGTCGATTCCAACCCGGACAACTTCGTCAACGGCTCACTGGGACCGAACTCCAGCGTCTCCGGGATGTGGCTCCAGCACCTCAAGGTGGGCCTCTGGCTGACCGGCAACAACGACAACCTCGTGGTCGAGAACAACCGCATCCTCGACACCACCGCCGACGGCCTCAACCTCAACGGCAACGCGCGTGGTGTCCGCGTCCGGAACAACTTCCTGCGCAACAACGGCGACGACGCGCTCGCCATGTGGTCGCTGTATGCGCCGGACACCAACAGCAGCTTCGAGAACAACACCATCACCCAGCCGAACCTCGCCAACGGCATAGCGATCTACGGCGGCACCGACATCGCCGTGAACAACAACCTGGTCTCCGACACCAACGCCCTCGGCAGCGGCATCGCGATCTCCAACCAGAAGTTCCTCGACCCCTTCTCCCCGCTCGCCGGGACCATCACCGTCTCCGGGAACACCCTCGTCCGTGCGGGCGCGATGAACCCCAACTGGAATCACCCGATGGGCGCGCTGCGCGTCGACTCGTACGACAGCGCCATCGAGGCGACCGTCAACATCACGGGGACGACGGTCAGCGACAGCCCGTACAGCGCCTTCGAGTTCGTGTCGGGCGGCGGTCACGGCTACGCGACGAAGAACATCACCGTCGACGGCGCCACGGTCAACAAGGTCGGCACGGTCGTCGTCCAGGCCGAGTCGCAGGGCGCGGCGAAGTTCAGCAATGTCCAGGCGACCGGCGTGGGCGCGGCGGGCATGTACAACTGCCCGTACCCGACCGGCTCCGGCACCTTCACGCTGACGAACGGCGGCGGCAACTCCGGCTGGGACACGACCTGGGCCGACTGCTCCACCTGGCCGCAGCCCGGCTCCGGGAACCCCGACCCCGATCCGGCCCGCAACCTCGCCAAGGGCCGCCCGGCCACCGCCACCGGCTCGCAGGACATCTACACCCCGGGCAAGGCCGTCGACGGCGACGCGAACACCTACTGGGAGTCCACCAACAACGCCTTCCCACAGGCCTGGACGGTCGATCTGGGCTCGGCCCTGGCTGCCCGCCGCCTCGTGCTCAAGCTACCGCCCGCCGCCGCCTGGGGGGCGCGCACACAGACCCTCTCGGTCCTGGGCAGCACGGACGGTTCGGCGTACTCGACGGTCGTGGCCTCCAAGGACTACCGCTTCGACCCGGCCACCGGGAACACGGTCGCGGTGACCCTGCCCGGCGGAACGAACCTGCGCTACCTGCGGCTGAACGTGACCGCCAACACCGGCTGGCCGGCGGCCCAGTTCAGTGAGGTGGAGGCGTATCTGTCCTGATGCCCGAGGTCGTCCCGCGCTTCGCCGCCTGGATCTGCTCGTACACATGGGTCCGCAGCTCGGCGAAGCGCGGGGTGACCCGAGTGTGCAACTGGTCGCGCTCGTCGGGCAGATCGACCTTCAACTGCTCCTGTACGACGGTGGGGGAGGCGGAGAGGATCAGCACCCGCTCGCCCAGGTAGACGGCCTCGTCGATGTCGTGGGTCACGAACAGGATCGTGATCCCGCGCTGCCGCCACAGCCCGCGCACCAGGTCCTCCAGATCGGCGCGCGTCTGCGCGTCGACCGCCGCGAACGGCTCGTCCATCAGCAGCACATCGGGCTCGTACGCCAGCGCGCGGGCGATGGCGACACGCTGCTGCATCCCGCCGGACAGCTGCCAGGGATGGGCCCCCGCGGCATCCGTGAGCCCGACCGACTCCAACGCGTCCGCGACCAGCTCACGGCGCCGGGCCTTGCTCAATGGCTTCTGTTTCAAAGGCAGTTCGACGTTCTCCCGGACCCGCATCCAGGGGAACAGGCTCCGCCCGTACTCCTGGAACACGAAGGCCATGCCCGGCGGCGGCCCGCTGACCCGGCGGCCTGCCAGCGACACCTCTCCCGCGGTCGGTGTCAGCAGCCCGCCCACGCACTTCAGCAGCGTGGTCTTGCCGCAGCCCGACGGGCCGACGAGACAGACGAGTTCGCCCGCCTCCACGGTGAAGGTGAGGTCTCGTACCGCCTCCACCCGGCGCCCGGAACCTTCGTAGACCTTCTTCAGGCCACGTACGTCGAGCATGGACCGTCCTTTCGCGAGCTTCACGGGGACCGCCTGGAGGACGCGCGCAAGCCGTGGTACCAGCCGAGCACCCGGCGCTCGATCAGCTGGAAGACGACCGAGAGAAGGAAGCCGAGCAGGCCCAGGACGAGGATCCCGGTCCACATGTCGGGGATCGCGAAGCCGCGCTGGAACTGGACGATGGTGAAGCCGAGGCCGTTGCTGGCCGCGAACATCTCGCTGATGACCATCAGGATGATGCCGATGGACAGTGCCTGGCGCAGGCCCGCGAAGATCTGCGGGCTCGCCGAGCGCAGGACCAGGCTGCGCAGCCGGGCGACTCCGGTGATGCCGTACGAGCGTGCCGTCTCGGACATCACGGAGTCGACCGCGCGCACGCCCTCGACCGTGTTGAGCAGGATCGGCCAGACGCAGCCGCTCGCGATCACGGCGATCTTCATGGTGTCGCCGATGCCCGCGAACAGCATGATGACGGGGACGAGGACCGGTGGCGGGACCGCGCGCAGGAATTCCAGGACCGGTTCGCACACGGCCCGCACCTTGCGGTACGAGCCGATGACCGTGCCCAGTGCCACGCCTACGACGGCCGCCGCCGCGTACCCGCCGAGCAGCCGCTCCATGCTGGGCAGCAGGTCGGCGCGCAGCCGCTCGCCCGTCCAGACGTCCGGGAACGTCTTCAGGATCGTGCGCAGGGGCGGCCAGTACACGTTCGTACTGCCGTCGGAGGCGAGCCACCAGCCCAGGAGGAGCAGGGCGGGCAGGCCGACGACGAAGAGCAGCCGCAGCAGGGCGCGCCGCACGGCGCCACGCCGCGGGTTGCCCGGTTCTTCGCGCTTCACACCGTCACCTCCCCGCGCACCGACTGGTGCCAGGCCAGCGCCCGCCGCTCCACCGTGCGGGCGCCCACGTTGATCAGCAGCCCGAGCAGGCCGGTGACCACGATCAGCGCGTACATCTCGGGCACGGCCTGCGAGGTCTGGGCGACCGCGATGCGCGCGCCCAACCCCGGTGCGCCGATGACGAGTTCGGCGGTGATGGTGAGGATGAGGGCGACCGCGGCGGCCAGCCGGACGCCCGTCATGACGTACGGCAGAGCCGTGGGCCAGAGCACGTGACGGACGCGCGCCCAGGTGCCGAGGCCGTATGAGCGGGCCGTCTCGTCGGCGACCGGGTCGACGTCCTGGACGCCGTACATGACCTGGATGAGGACCTGCCAGAAGGACGCGTAGACGACGAGGAGGAGCACGGAGCGCAGTTCGGTGCCGTAGAGGAGGACGGCGAGAGGGATCAGAGCGACCGAGGGGATCGGGCGGAGGAACTCGATCGTCGAGGCGGTCGCCTCGCGCAGGTGGGGCACGACCGAGATCACGACGCCGACCAGGATTCCGGCGCTCACCGCGATCGCCAGGCCGAGCGCCCAGCCGGTGAGGGTGTCGCCGAGGGCGGTCCAGAAGGCGTGGTCGGTGACTTCCTGTCCCAACGCGTCGGCGATACGGCTGGTCGGCGGGAAGTAGTCCTCCTTGACCAGGCCGAGCCGCGGCACCGTCTCGCCCAGCGCGAGGAAGGCCGCGAGCCCGGCCGCACCCAGTGCGGCGTTCGCACCCCTCACGGGAGCAGCTTGTCCAGATCGGGCGTCGACTTGAAGAGCCCGTCCTGCCGGCCCAGTTTCTCCAGCGCCTCGATGGACGCGCGGTTCGCTTCGGCCGGCCATTTCGGCAGGGTCACCTTCGCCAGCACCGCCGCCGGGATCTTCGTGTACGTGGTGACGATCTGCCGGACCTCGTCCGGGTGGGCGTCGGCGTAGGCGAGGGACTCCGCGGTGGCCTCCTGGAACTTCTTCACCACGTCCGGGTTCTTCTGCGCGTACTGCGTCGAGGTGAAGTACATCGCGACGGTGAGGTCCTTGGCGACGTCGACCAGGGACGAGGCGATCTCCGTGCCGCCCTGGCTCTTGACGGTGGCGAGCGCGGGCTCGACCACCATGGCGGCGTCGATCTGTCCGTTGCCGAGGGCGGCGGGCATCTGGTCGAAGGCGAGCTCGACGAACTTCACCTTCGACGGGTCGCCGCCCGCCTTGCGCACCGACTCGCGGACCGCGGTCTCATTGATGTTCTTCAGGGTGTTGACGGCGACCTTCTTCCCCTCGAGGTCCTTCGCCGACTTGATGGAGCTGCCCTTCTTCACCGTGATGGCGCCGAAGTCCTTGCCTGCCACGCCCGTTGAGGCGACGCCGTTGGCGATGGCCCTCACGGGCACGTTGTTGGACTGGGCGATCATCAGCGAGGTCATGTTGGAGAAGCCGAACTGGAACTGGCCGCTGACCACGCCCGGCACGATCGCCGCGCCGCCCTGCGCGGTCGTCATGGACAGCTTCAGGCCACGCTTGCTGTAGAAGCCCTTCGCCTGGCCCAGATAGAGGGGGGCGACATCGACGATGGGGATGATCCCCACCTTGACCGTGGTGGTACCGCCGGACGACGCGTTCTTGTCCGAGGCGCCACCGCCGTCGGACGAGCCACAGGCCGACACGGCGACCAGAAAGGCTCCGGCCGCGAGAACGGCGAGCAGACGACGCATGGCTCCTCCTGTGCAGACGACAGTGTTCCGACAGGTGTGCGCACACCGCACAATGGTGCTCAGCGCGAAGGTAGGGCCCGCGTCTGGCGGGGTCAATGCCTTTGGCTAACAATATTGTTGACAGTTATCGAAGCGCACTCCCGGCCTGACCGGAGAACGCGCTCCGTACGTCCACCTGGAGGCGACGATGCCTGCGGCAGCCCGCGCGCCCCACTTCGTCCGGTCCTTCGAACGCGGCCTCGCCGTCATCCGCGTCTTCGGCGCTGACCACCCGGAACTGACGCTCAGTGAGGTCGCGCGCGCCTGCGACCTGACCCGCGCGGCGGCCCGTCGCTTCCTGCTGACCCTCGTCGACCTCGGATACGTCCACACGGACGGCCGGATGTTCCGGCTCACCCCGCGCGTGCTGGAGCTCGGCTACGCCTACCTCTCCGGCAGCACACTGCCGGAACTCGCCCAACCGCATCTGGAGCAACTCGCTGTCCTGGTGGGGGAGTCGTCCTCGCTCTGCCTCCTCGATGGCGACGACATCGTGTACGTGGCGCGCGTGCCCACCTGCCGCATCATGACCGCGAGCATCACCGTCGGCACGCGCTTCCCGGCCCATGTCACCTCCGTGGGCCGGGTGATCCTCGCCCATCTGCCGGACGAGGAGGTGGACGCCCGGCTCGCCCGCGCCGAACTGCGGCCCCTGACGGCGCGCACCATTGTCTCGGCCGAGCTGCTCAAAGCGGAACTGAGCCGCGTACGCCGTCAGGGGTACGCCATCGTCGACCAGGAGCTGGAGGAGGGGCTGCGCTCGGTCGCCGCCCCGGTGCGGGACCGGGACGGCGAGGTGGTGGCGGCGGTGAACATCCCGGTGCACGCGAGCCGCAACTCCGTGGCGTCCGTACGCCGCGATCTGCTGCCCCACCTGCTGGCGACCGTGGCCCGCATCGAGGCGGACCTCCGGGACCTCCGGCTCACAGGTCCAGCACGAGCCGCTTCCCGAGACAGCGGGACACGCAGATGAGCATCGTCTCGCCCGCCTCCCGCTCCTCGTCCGTGAGCACCGAGTCCCGGTGGTCCGGGGTCCCTTCGAGGACGTCCGTCTCGCAGGTCCCGCAGGTGCCCTCGGTGCAGGAGTAGAGCACCTCGACACCGGCGGCCCGCACGGTGTCGAGGACGGAGACGCCGGCGGGGACGGTCACCGTGCGGCCGGTGCGCTCCAGCACGACCTCGAACTCGCCGTCCTGGCCGCTCTCCTGGACCTTCGGCTGAAACCGCTCGACGTGCAGCAGCCCGCTCGGGCACATCTCCTCCACCGCGTCCAGCAGGGGGCCGGGACCGCAGCAGTAGACGAGCGTGCCCCCGGGGACCTCCGCGAGCACGGACGCCAGGTCCAGCAGCCCCGTCTCGTCCTGGGGAGCGATCCGCACCCGGTCCCCGTAGCGGCGGCTCAACTCCTCGGCGAATGCCATGGATTGGCGCGTCCGACCGCCGTACAGCAGCGTCCACTCCGCGCCCGCCGCCTGCGCCGCGGCCAGCATCGGCAGGATCGGTGTGATGCCGATGCCGCCCGCGATGAAGCGGTAGCCGGGCGCGGGCCGGAGGCCGAAGTGGTTGCGCGGACCGCGTACCCGGACCTTGTCGCCCTGGCCCAACTGCTCGTGCACGTACGAGGATCCACCGCGCCCGTCCGGCTCCCGCAGCACCGCGATCCGCCACGCACGACGTTCCGACGGGTCACCGCACAGCGAGTACTGCCGCTCCAGGCCCGGCCCGAGCACGACGTCGATGTGGGCGCCCGGCTCCCAGGAGGGGAGTTCCTCGCCGAGCGGGTGGCGCAGGGTCAGGGCGAGCACGCCGTCGGCCGCGGACTCCCGCCGCCCGACGACGAGTTCGGCTTCGTAGGAGGTCATGAACTGCGTCCTTGCGGTGCGTGTCCTTCGGGTGTGTGGCCTTCGGGGTGGGCGAGCATCCACTCCCACATCTCGATCGGGTCCTGGGCGGTGTGCTCGGCGCCGCAGTGGCAGGTGCCGTGCAGGATGTCGGTGCCCGGGAGCCAGTCGACGCGGTAGACCTCGCCGGTCGGGCTCGTCACTGGACCTTCTCCATCGGCTTGTCGCCCTCCTCGACCAGACGCGCGAGGATGCGTCGGGCGGCGAGACCTCCGGTGTCGATGTTGATGCTCAGCTCCTGGTAGCCGGTGCGCTCGGTGCCCAGCGTCTTCTGCAGCAGGTTGAGCGCGTCGACGTCCTGCATCACGACGGTGTGGTTGAAGTCCCGCAGGAACGTGGTGACTTCCTCGTCGTCGCGGGCGAAGTCCCGGGAGACCGCCCAGAAGTCGTACACCGTGCCGTCGCCGGACGGCGTGATCGCGTACGTGATCTCGGTGTGGAAGGCGTTCGGGTCGGTGCCGTCCGCCTCGGGCAGCACACCGACCGGTGCGATGCGGCTGTGCAGCAGATACAGGCACGGGGCGAAGTACTCGATGTCCTGCCAGCGCGTGATGCGGCCCTCGATGCCCGTCGAACGGGCGTAGAACGGCGGACACTCGGCGTCGTCCATGTGCCGGCTGACCCGCACGATGCCCGCGCCCTCGTCGACCTCGGTGCTGATCGGCGTCTCGGCGACCTCGGGCGTGCCGATGTAACCGCCGTGCAGATAGGTCTCGTGGGAGAGGTCCAGCAGGTTGTCGACGAGGAGGCCGTAGTCGGCGTCGATGGGCTCCATGCCGGACACCGTGGTCCAGTCCGGCGAGTCCATGTGCCGGGCCCGCGGGATGGCCCCCGGGTCGGCGAGGGCCGGGTCGCCGACCCAGACCCAGACGAACGAGTCCAGCTCGACGACCGGGTACGAGGCCACACGCGCCGTGCGCGGTATCCGCTTCTGGCCGGGCACATACACGCAGGCGCCCGTCGTGTCGTACGTGAACCCGTGGTACCCACACACGATCCTGTCGCCGTCGAGCCGGCTCTCCGAGAGCGGGAAGCGGCGGTGCACGCAGCGGTCGGACAGGGCGACGGCCGTCCCGTCGTCCTCGGTGCGATAGAAGACGAGCGGTTCGCCGAGAATCGTCCGGCCAAGCAGCTCACGCCCGACCTCGCGTGAGTAGGCGGCGACGTACCACTGGTTTCTGGCAAAAGCGGTGATGTGCGGCATGGCAGTTCCCGTCCCTGTCGGCGGGGCGTCCTCGCCCCGCGTCCCGTGGTTGGAATCAGGGTCGTGAGGCTTGCACCGGCTCGGCAAGGCGGCTTCTGTCAGGCGGAAGAACTTCTGTAAAGAGGCTGGTCAGAGCCTTGTACTGTCAACCTCTGATCGCCAGAGTGGAGTGCCGCGTGGTGCGGCCATTCGGTTCGAGCTCGGGGGAGCCGGAGGCGGCGACGGCGAGCGCGACTACTCGCAGCGTGGCGTTAATCGCCCAACAATGTCCACTTAGTTTCAATTGTGAGACTCCTCTGTCGGCGGATGCTCGGTACAGCGGCAAGAATCAGCATCACTGCAGGTCAACTACTGTTCGTTTGGGAGTCTGGGGCCCCTCGGGGCGAATCCGGGTCGAATCCGCACCCTTTCAGACTGTTGAGCGTGTTGCCGCTGGTCAGGGTGGTATGAGGTCGCGTGCTGGTTCGCCTTGCGGATGGGGGTGGCGCGGCAAGCAGTCGGGCCGATGAGCCGCTGAAGAAGCACTGAGTGGCGGTGGTCGGCTGCCAGGGGCGGGGGCTGACCAGCGGATTCTTCGCTGCTGGTGGCGGTCGCCCTTCGTGATCATGTCCTGCGGAAATGTCTTCAGGCGGGACGGCTGATGCGTGACGGCTCGGGATTGATGGTTCCTGGCCGAAACCGTCCTGCCGAGCGTTTTAGGGGCCGTCCGGGAGCCGCGCGGTGGTCGGGCCATGTGGCAGAGGCCCCGCTGCCTCGCGCGGCAGCCGGCGCTCTCGCAACATCCGGTACACCACCGGAACTGCCATTCCTCGGCGCCGACATCAGCACAGCCTCGGTCGGCTCGCCGTCACCAACGCCGAACGGGAAAATCTTGGTACCTCGACGAGTTCACGGGTCCGCGAGGCCCCTTGAGTGGCGCTCATCCAAGTCCTGCTCTTGGCTGGGCAGTTGGGGGGCACACATCTTCTGTGTCAGATCGGCGCTGCCGCGCGGGGTGACAGACGCCCGTGCGCCCGCCGCGAACGGCGCAGTCTAGAAAGCACTGTGCTGTCACGGTTCACGACCCACCAAGGTTTGGTGAGGGCACCGGCGGCAACACCACCCGCTACTCGTCGCGACGCTTGATCACGCCTAAGCAGCCCACGGGAACCTGTTGGGGGGCAGACCTCCCTGCCGAGCAGCCCAGACAAGTTCGGGCGGCAGATACCAAACGGCTCAAGACCCAGCCGGGGTCGTCAGCAGTACAGTGATTCTGTCTGGGTGACTCCCGGATCACGCGCAGCACTGGGACGGGCAGATGACTCTCATCGGCTCTCACAACACCATGCCGGGCACGGACTACGATCCAGGCCCTGGCTGCCTGATGGCCGGGCGCGCGACCGCGGTACTGGACAGTCGGATGCGGTTTGTGGCCTGGAGCCGTGAAGCCGAGACCATGTTCGGCTACACGTCGGACGAGGTGCAGGGCCGCCCCGCCGCCGAGGTGCTGGGCGAGGTCGTGGCGGATGATGGTGCCCCTGCTGACGACCGTCCGCTCGGGGAACCGGCCCCGGCGGGAATCCGCGGAATCCGGCGGGTGCGCCAGCGCGATGGACGAACGGTGCCCGTGGCACTGAGCGTGCGCCCACTCGATCCGGCACAAACCGTCTGGCTCATGGTGGCGATGAACGTGGAATCGCTGCGTCAGTGCGCGATGGACCAGGCCATACTTGCCGGGCTGTTCCACCAGACACCCGTGACTCTGAGCGTCTACGACACCGACGCCCGGGTCGCCTGGATCAACACTGCGGTCGAAAAGCAGTTCGGCGTCACCTCGGACGAGGTCGCTGGGCGGCGCCTGCCGGAGGTCATACCGGACGGAGTGCTCCTCAGCGAGGAGGGTGAGACAGTCCTGGACGTCGAGGAGCCCATACGGAGGGCCCTGCACACCGGCGAGCCCGTGATCGACATCCGCTACCGGAGCACGCCCCAGTCGGACCCCCGTCATGAGCACGTCTGGTCGTTCTCCTACTTCCGTTTGCAGGACGACGCAGGCCGGCCGACCGGCGTCTGCGAGGTCGGGTTCGATGTCACCGACCGCTATGTGGCGCGCCGGCGTCTGGCTCTGCTGAGCCGGGCGACTGGCAGCATCGGCGGCACGCTGGACATCCGACAGACGGCCGAGGATCTGGCGCAGCTGGTGGTGCCCGAATTCGCGGACACGGTCACGGTGGACGTGCTCGAACCGGTGCTGAGCGGCCTGGAGCCTCCGCCCTACGACGGCACCGCGGAGCCGAGCCTGCGCCGGGTAGCCCTACGATCGTGCGATGCGACGCCCGGCGCCCGAGCAGCGGTGCCGGAGGTGAGGTTCGGCGCTGCCTGGCCGAGGGACTACCTGTGAGCGACCCCGTGACCGGCTCGCTCACTGCACCGCTGACGGCCCGGGGCGCCGTCCTCGGATTGGCGACCTTCGCCCGGGTCCCACCACGCGATGCCTTCGACGAAGAGGAAATCGCTCTCGCGTGGGAACTGGTCTCCCGTACCGCGGTGTGCCTGGACAACGCACGCCGGTACACCCTCGAACACGCGACTGCGCTGATGTTGCAGAAGGATCTTCTGCCACGCACGTTGCCTCAACCGACCGGAGTAGAGATCTCGCATCGCTACCTGCCCGCGGCGGGGCCAGTCGGTGTCGGCGGCGACTGGTACGACGTGATCCCGCTCTCCGGCGCGAGAGTGGGGCTGATCGTCGGCGACGTCGCAGGGCACGGCATGCGGGCCGCCGCCACCATGGGACGTCTGCGTACCACCGTGGCAGCTCTCGCGGCGCTCGACCTCGCACCGGACGAACTGCTCTCCCGTCTCGACGATCTCGTGGCCCGCACCGGGGCGCCCCAGCCGTTGGACGACGAGGACCAGGCACTGGGTGTGACCTGCCTCTACGCCGTCTACGACCCAGTCTCCCGGCACTGCGTCTTGGCACGGGCCGGGCATCCACCACCAGTCCTGGTCACGCATGACGGACACGCCAAGCTTGTGGACCTGCCGGCCGGTCCGCCCCTGGGCCTCGGCGGCCTGCCGTTCGAGAGCACTGACATCGAACTGCCCGAAGACAGCTTGCTGGCCCTCTTTACCGACGGGCTCGTCGAACGCCGCGACCAGGACGTCGACGCAGGCGTACAGGCCCTGTGCGACACGCTCTCGCGTTCGCGCGCCCAACTCCTGGAGCAGACTTGCGAGGAGGTCATCAGCACCCTGCTCCCCGTTCCACCTGACGACGACGCAGCTCTCCTCCTGGTGCGAGTGCACTCCCTCGACGAGCATCTGGTGGCGACGTGGGACATCCCCGCCGAGGCCGGCGAAGTGGCCCGCACCCGGTCCCTGGCTTGCGACAAACTCGCTGAATGGAACATGGAGGACGAGACGACCTTCGTCGTCGAACTCGTCGTCAGTGAACTGGTCACCAACGCCATCCGGTACGGCGGCGCACCAGTCCGTCTCCGTCTCATCCGAGAACATGGCCTGATCGTCGAGGTTTCAGACAGCGGCCACACGTCCCCCTACCTTCGACGGGCGGCCATGGAGGACGAAGGGGGACGAGGGCTTTTCCTCGTTGCGCAGCTCACTGAACGATGGGGTACCCGTTACACACCGTCCGGCAAGACGATCTGGACCGAGGTGTCGCGGGCACCGGGAGGACTACCAGGACTCGTGGCAGTCGAGGAACTCTCCCTGTGACGACCGGGATCAGTGTCCGTGGTGGTGTCCGCGGAGCCGGCCATTCGCGATGCGGGCGAGCTGCTCTTCAGCCTCCCGGCCGTGGAGCAGGGGTTCGCGTCGGTCCCAGGCGGTGCCCTCGCGTTGATCCTTGCGGCGCCGGGCGATCGCTGAGAGCGCCTCGAGAATGACGCGGTTGCCCAGCAGGGCGGTGACGTCGGCGTGGTCGAAGGGCGGAGAGACCTCTACGAGGTCGAGCCCCACCACGGGGAGTTCGTAGCACAGGCGACGCACAGCGTCGAGAAGTTGACGCGAGGAGAGGCCACCCGGTTCCGGCGTGCCGGTGCCAGGAGCGGAACCAGGGTCGACGACGTCGACGTCGATCGAGAGGAACACTCCTTCGCAGTCGTCCAGCGCGATACCCGACGCCTCGGTGAGACAGTCGTCGAGCCCTCGCTCGACGATCTCGGTCATCTCGAAGGAACGCAGTTTGTGCTGCGCCATCCATGCCAGAACCGGCTCGTCGGGCCAATATCCGCGGAGCCCGACCTGCAGGAAGCGATCGCCCCGAAGAGCCCCGGACTCGACCAGCCGACGCATCGGCGTGCCGTGGGCGACGAGCGAGCCGAACTGGATGTCTGCCGTGTCCGCGTGGGCGTCGAAGTGGAATTTAGACCGACCGGCAAATGGATCACTTGAGGCGGCGTGTGGTGCGACGCTGATCCCAGCGGTAGCGAATGGTGGCGTGGCGGATCAGCATGCGGAGCGTGACGAGTGCTGCGGCCAGGTGGAGGTAGAACTCGACGACGGTGCTGCTCTTCTCGGTGCAGCGTCGTAGCTTGCCTTAGCTGTTCATCCACGAGTGCGTTCGTTCCACGACCCACCGCTTGCCGGCCTGGATCGGGGCGAGCACGCCCTTACGGGCGATCTCACCGGTGAAGCCCAGCTCCCGGAGCAGAACGCGGGATGTGTTGCTGTCATAGCCCCGGTCGAGGTTGACGTTCACCTCGTCCGGCAGGGGCCCGACCTGGCCCATTGCTGCGTGGAGAGTCGGTCCGAGCAGGGGCGAGTCATGGCGGTTGGCTCCCGCCGCGACCAGGCCGAGCGGGACGCCGCGGGCATCAGTGGCGACCGAGCGTTTCAGGCCCTGTTTCCCGCGGTCCACCGGAGACCGGCCCGCACTCTGGCCGCCGCACGGGGCCTTGGTGATGCAACCGTCCACGGATATCTCGGACAGTTCCAGGCCGATCATCCGGTCGTACGCTTCCAGGGCGAGAACGTGCACCACTTCGGATATCCCCTGCTCAGCCCACTCTTTGACACGTCGACGGATGGTCCGGTCAGAGCATCCGGGGCTGGAGACCCGTTCGTAGCCCGAGCCATGGACCAAAGCGAGCACCACGTGCTCGAACACAGTCCGGTCGGAGACACGGCGGCGGTGGCAGCCAAGCGGGTGGCCCGCGGCGAACTCCTCCCGAGCAGGCAGGAGCGCCACAAACTGGTTCCAGAGGGGTTCGAGCAGGCAAGATGGCAGTGCGGGCACGGCTGTCCTTCGTGATCACTGAGCGTAGAGAACATCCCAATGAAGCCGTTGTTGTCAAACCGCGGGTGCAACACTCGGTTCGGATTGGTAGCACGCTCCGTCACGGATCATCGCCCAGAGGACGTTCACTCTCCGCCGTGCGAGCGCGATCAGGGCCTGCTTGTGCCCCTTGCCTTCGGCGCGCTTGCGGTCGTAGTAGGTCCGCGACGCTGGACAGGATTTGAGGCTCGCCATCGCCGACAGGTAGAACACCCGCAGCAGGCCGCGGTGGTAGCGCCGCGGGCGGTGGTGGTTGCCGCTGATGCGGCCGGAGTCGCGGGCAGCGGGGGCCACGCCTCCGTAGCCGGCAAGACGGTCGGCGCTCGCGAAGGCGGTCATGTGGCCGCCGGTGGCGGCGATGAACTCGGCACCGAGCTGAGTGCCCATTCCGGGCAGGCTGCAGATCACTCCAGTCCCTGTCGCCTGTTGCGGAGAGCGGGAACATCTTGCCAGCACCCCACGGTACTTGACCGGACAATCACTGCCATCTTGGGCCCGGCGTCCGCCGCTCATCAGGGCATATGGGGATTGGCGCCATGGTTTTCCCGGCCCGGGAACGTCCAGCGAGATTTAGTTGTTCGGACATCTATCGACGGTTATCCTGCCGCTCGACACGTTCAACGCAGTGAAGGAGGAAAGGCGAGATGCAGTTCGGTGTTTTCACCATCGGCGATGTCCGAGCTGACCCCGCTTCGGGTCAACCCATGGCCGAGCGGGATCGGCTGCGGATGATGACCCGCATCGCGATCAAGGCGGAGGAGGTCGGCTTCGACGTCTTCGCCACTGGCGAGCATCACAACCCGCCGTTCGTGGCATCGTCGCCGACGACTCTGCTCGGCTTCATCACCGCGCGGACCGAGCGGATCATCCTGTCCACGTCCACGACGCTGATCACGACCAACGACCCGGTGAAAATCGCTGAGGACTACGCGGTCCTGCAGCACCTCGCGGACGGGCGGGTGGACCTCATGATGGGCCGCGGCAACACCGGCCCGGTCTATCCGTGGTTCGGCAAGGACGTGCGCGAGGGAATACCCCTCGCCATCGAGAACTACGCCTTGTTGCACCGGTTGTGGCGAGATGACGTCGTCAACTGGGAGGGCAAGTTCCGCACTCCGTTGCAGGGCTTCACTTCCACGCCGCGCCCACTCGGGGGAGTGCCGCCCTTCGTCTGGCACGGTTCCGTCCGCAGTCCGGAGATCGCCGAACAAGCCGCGTACTACGGCGACGGATTCTTCGCCAACCACATCTTCTTCCCCCGGCAGCACTTCGTCGGCCTGGTGAATCTGTACAGGCAGCGCTTCGAGCACCACGGGCACGGTAGCGCTGATCAGGCGATAGTAGGCCTCGGCGGCCATGTGTTCATGCATCGCAACTCTCAGGAGGCCATGCGGGACTACCTCCCGTATTTCCGCAGCATACCCGTGTACAGCGGCACGTCTCTGGAGAACGCCATCGAGCAGACGCCCCTGACGGTCGGCAGCCCGCAGCAGGTCATCGACAAGACACTGTCCTTCCGAGACACCTTCGGCGACTACCAGCGCCAGCTGTTCAACCTTGATGCCGGCGGAGTGCCGGAGAAGAAGGTGCTGGAGCAACTCGACCTGTTCGGCGAAATCCTGCCTGTGCTCCGGCGAGAATTCGACGCCCGCCGCCCCACGCACATCCCGGACGGCCCCGTCCACCCCAACGTGGCAAGGCCTGTGCGGGCCAGAACGACCGGCCCTCAACGCCGTCTTGGCCGACAGAGCGAAACATGAGCCTCCGTAGCGCGTCTCGCACCCCCGTGGTTAGGCTCCAGTCAGCCCGAGCTGACGGTCGATGCCTGGTCTGACCGCGTTCGGACCGCCTGTCCGGGCGTCGACCCACCCTGAATACCCCCAACTGGAGTAAAAAACCCCGCTCGGTGGGCCTGGTGGTCTTCCCTCGCCCTCTCGCCGCCGACATCATCAGCGGCCAGACACTGTCGACCGTGGCATGGATATGGTCTGACCGGACTCAGCGCTCCTATGCAAGGAGAGTTTCATGCATGCCATGTCGCGGCGGACCGGAACGGGAGGCCCTGTGGCTGACCCCTCCGCTGCGCGGTGGCGGCCCTAGCCACAGCAGGCCGCCGCCCCGCCCTCGCCATCACAGCCCTGCCGCCGGCCCGCAGCGGCCGCAACTGCAGGAAGGGGGTGGGGCCGGTGAGTGCCCTTCGTCGCCCCGCCGAGTTCGGAGCCTTTATCACCCCGGCCGCCGCACATCCCCGCTCGCCCGTCGAGCTGGCGGTCCTCGCCGAACAGTCGGAGCTGGACCTGGTGACCTTCCAGGACCATCCATACCAGCCAGCGTTCCTCGACTCCTGGACATTGCTGTCATTCGTCGCTGCGCGCACCAGCCGGGTGACCCTGTCCTCAACGTCACGAACCTCCCGCTCCGCCTGCCCGCCATGCTCGCGCGGGCAGGCGCGTCCCTGGACCTGCTCTCCGGGGGGCGGTTCGCGCTGGCTCTTGGCTCAGGAGCATTCTGGGAGGGGATCGTCGGCATGGGCGGCCCCCGCCGAAGTCCCGCGCAGGCCGTCACAGCACTCGACGAGGCGGTCACTGTCGTCAGGCAACTGTGGGACACCGAGCAGCGAGTTGGAGCGCGCTTCGAGGGCGACTTCTATCGCCTCGCCGGCGCCAAGCGCGGCCCGGCTCCAGCCCACCGGATCCCGGTCTGGCTCGGTGCCTACAAGCCGCGCAGCCTCCGCCTCGTCGGCACACGCGCGGACGGCTGGCTGCCCACGCTGAGCTACCTCGATTCCCTGGACGCTGTCACCGAGGCGAACAAGCGCATCGACGATGCCGCAGTCGCTGCCGACCGCGACCCGGCGGCGATCCGCCGGATGCTGAACATCGGACCGGACCTTGCGCGTCCCGAGGCCCTGGCCGAGCTAGGCCTGGTGCGCGGCATCGACACCTTCATCCTGATGAGCGACGACCCCGATCTAATCCGCCGATACGGTGAGGAGATCGCCCCGGCCGCGCGGGCCCTGCTCGAAGCTCAGTGACTTACATCCGCCAGCACGGACTCCAGCAGGCCGAGGTTCGCCAGGATCTCAGCCTGCTGGGCTGCACTGAGACCTGTAGTGGTCAGCCGCTCCAGTTCCGCCCATGCACCGTCCACCTTCGCGCGCAGCGTCAGGCTGGCCTCCGTTGCCTCGACGATCACCGCACGGCCGTCCGTGGGCGACGGGCTGCGGCGTACGAGCCCCGCCTTTTCCATCCGGGAAATACTGCGGGCCATCGTCGGAGCGTCCGACTCGATCGCCTCGACCAGGTCGACCTGACGCTGCGGGCCGTGGTCCCACAGGACCATCAGCACTAGCTCCTGCCCCGGGTGCAGCCCGCTCTCCCGCAGCAGCTTGCCCGCGAGCGCCTTGTGAAGTCGGGCTACCCGGAAGATCGCGTGGCTGACCGCCCCCACCATCAGGGGCGTGACCTGCTCCGTTGCCTGTTCTCGCATGCCACGATCGTACTCTCGGGAAAAAAGTTGACCGGCCAAGGAATAGGCTTCCCAGAGTTAGTTGTTCGGCTAAGAGTCTGACCATTCTGAATCTTGGAGACCCCATGACCACCGCGTTCGAGCCCATGACCGCCGGCAGCCTGAAGCTGCGCAACCGGATCGTGATGGCACCGATGACCCGCAGCCGCGCCAACGGAACACTGCCCACGGCGGACACGGCCACCTACTACGCCCAGCGCGCGACCGCCGGGCTGGTCATCACCGAAGGCATCCAGCCGTCCGCGATCGGCCAGGGCTACCCGTTCACGCCCGGCCTGCACTCCGACGAGCAGGTCGCCGCGTGGCGGAAGGTGACCGACAGCGTGCACACGGCCGGCGGAACGCTCGTCGCGCAGCTCATGCACACCGGACGCATCGGCCACCCGAGCACCACGGAGGCCGTCGGCCACGGCGCTCTCACCCCAGTCGGCCCGTCCCCCGTCAAGGCGGCCGGCCAGATCTTCACGCCGACCGGGCTGCATGAGCACGTCGTTCCCGACGAGCTGACCGAGGAGCAGATCGCCGCAACCATCGCCGACTTTGCTAGCGCGGCCCGCAACGCCATCGCCGCCGGATTTGACGGCGTCGAGATCCACGGCGCCAACGGCTACCTCCTCCACCAGTTCCTGACCACCAACGCCAACCAGCGCACCGAC
This sequence comes from Streptomyces sp. NPDC027189, assembly GCF_055566975.1. NCBI lineage: Bacteria > Bacillati > Actinomycetota > Actinomycetes > Kitasatosporales > Streptomycetaceae > Streptomyces > Streptomyces sp. NPDC027189. The sequence continues at coordinate 1,644 of NZ_JBVHRI010000020.1, read as the reverse complement.
CGCTGGGGCGGCTCACCCGAAAACCGGATCCGCTTCACGCTGGAAGTCGCCAAGGCCGTCGCAGCGGCCATCGGCGCCGACCGCACCGGCATCCGGCTCTCCCCGGCCAATGGCCTGGGCGACACCGCAGAGGACGACCACACCACGCTGTACCCCCTACTGGTCGCCGAGCTCGACAAGCTCGGACTCGCCTACCTCCACCTCGTCGAGGCAGGCGACCCCTCCCTGACGCCGGTACTCCGCGCTGCTTGGTCCGGCACATTCATCCTCAACCCCGCCGACGCCGACACCGCCGGACAGACGCGCCGGCTCGGCCTCGTCGACAACGGGAAGACCGACGCCGTCTCCTTCGCCCGCCTCTACATCTCCAACCCGGACCTGGTCGCCCGGCTCGCGGCTGACGCCGAGCTCGCCGAGCCCGACCTGAGCAAGGCCTACGGCGGCGACCACCAGGGCTACACCGACTACCCGTCCCTCACCGGCACGGTGCCGGTGCTCTGAACGACGCTCGGCAGAAAGGAACACGAGCCTGCGCGCCTACGCCCTGAACGTCGCCGGGCGCCCAAGGGCCTGGTCCTGACCGGCATACTGAGCCGAAGTGGGACCGGGCCATAGCAGGGTCGGCGTCGAGTGGATCGCCATCAACCCGCTCGAGCGGACGACCCGCCACGGATACCACGCCGAGCTGATGTCGCTGCTGCTGCCCGTTGCATCGGCAGCGACATCGCCGGAACCGCGATCAACTTGCGCTGGAGCTCTGCCAGTCCGGTCCCCGACTGGACCAGTCGGGTCCGGGGAATCGCACCGGGAGCTACTGAGGGATCAGTTCGGTGATGCGGTCGGCGACTTCCTGGTGCAGGGCGTCGCGCACGGTCCGTACGGCGGGGTGGGTAACCGCTTCCCGCCGCACAGCCAGCGTGATCGGGAGCCGGATGTCGACGTCGTCAGTCAGTAGCCGCCGTGGCTGGGCCCGATGGGTGGCTTTATCAGTGAGTCCCGGCTCTGGTTCACTTCGTGTGGTCCTGTAACGCACGGTCACGCCAATAGAACCCGCTTGCGGAGGAGTTCGAATCCTGCGTGGCCGAACATCTGGCGCTTGAGCATCTTGATCCTGTTGACATGGCCCTCCACGACGCCGGAGTTCCAGGGGAGGGTGAGACCGGCGGTGACGGCGTCGAGGTCGCGAAGGAGGTGCTGAGCGAAGTGGCGGAGGCTGGGCAGTTCGGTGGTGGCGCTGGCCGCTTCGATCCATTCGGGGAGTCGGTCGCCTTGCAGGTTGGTGAGCATGTGGGCGAAGGAGCGCACGTGCTCGGCGAGCGTCGTCAATTCGGGGCAGTTGGCCAAGGCGGTTTTGAGCTGGACCCAATCGCCTTCGGGTAGGGCGTCGGGGTGGGTGAGGATCCAGCGTGTGACGGCTCGGGCTGATGGCGGCCGGGGGCCGACCGGTTGGGGCTTGCCGCGAAGAGTCCTGCTGACGTAGTCACGGACGCTGGCGTAGCCCCGGGGATAGCCCTGTTCCTTGATCTCCTCCCACAGTTTCCAAGCATTCGTGCAGCCTTCCTGCCAACGCTGATCGAGGTAGACATCTCACGATGCCAAGTCGTCAAGCTGCTGCGGTCAGTTCGAGGGGGAAGGCGATGTGTT